>JABSOI010000059.1:0-26549 GCA_013216015.1 Alteromonadaceae bacterium
CTTATAAACTACAGAGCGAGGTATTATTAATACAACAACGAAATGAAGAATGTAATAAAAAGGCTTTCTTTCTTGCTGGGGGGGGACTATATAGAATCTAAAGTTAAAGTCAATGGTTTGTTAAAAAATACACACGTTTCGGCCGATAAACATACTACTCCAATCAAGTGAATTTTGTCGAATTCTTAGATATCAAAGAAAAATATGATAAAGCACTTTGTGCCTAACTTCGGGTATAAAAAAGGTAGGAATAAACTAACCTATTGAATAATCATTCGATTAATAAAATTCTAGACGGATGGAAAGTATCATGTTGTCTGAGAGCCTAGTCAGTCTTATATTATGGATTTATAGGCTTCGAACAGACCTTTGAGCGTTAACAAGACATGTTGTTTTTTATTAAATACAACCTAATCAGCGTCTTATGTTGTTCAGAGCCCAATTTTATTGTATCAGCAGTAAAATGGCAATCTAAGGGGGCATCTACGATACGAAAAAGTATGATAAGAAATTTTAAATACACTAATGATGTAAATGGCTGGAACTCAAATCAAGTCAAAAAACAAGGGGTCAAGTCAAAAAACAAGGGGTCAAGTCGCATTTTTAAAGTGTTGATCAAAACAAAACTGTTGATCAAAGGGGTCAGAGTCGAATGGCACTTAGTTAAGGCTTATTTACATATAAATCAATATAATAGCTATACGTATGAAGCAATACGGTTTTAAATGAATTGTTGTAATTTACATTTTGTCCATTAAAAATAACAACTAAGTGATTTTTACTCCAAAACCCCTAATTAATACAATTCAAATAATATACTGATTTACCGAATGTTTTTCCTTAACTAAGTGCCATTCTACTCTAGCCCCTTTGATCCAACCCTTAATAAGAAGTTGCAGTTTTCAACAGTCTAAACAGGCAGATTAAAAATTACGACTAACCACCACACCATAGGTTCTTGGCTTGGCATAAGATATCTGGCTGTTACCGTAAAATCCGGTTACATCAAAACCAATAATACTGTGATCTGAATCCAACAGATTGTCAACAAAGGCCACTGCGCTCCAGACATTGTCCTTGTCGGTCCAACTCAAGCGGGCATCGGCTTTAAAATGACTTTCAATTTCATGGGCAGTGAAATTACGCGCATTATGAAACGTTTCTGACTGATAAGAACCGCTCAACTGTGCCGCGAAATTGCCACTTTTCACATCCCAGTTATAACGAACCAAAGAGGAAGCCTGATACTTTGGTGTAAACGCCGGGCGTGTGTCTTTAAACACCCCTGCGGCCACTTCCAAATCATTGACCACCGCGTCGGTGTAAGACACACCAAACACCACATCAAGGTTTTTTGATGGGGTCATAAACAACTCAAGCTCTGCGCCAGAAAAACTGGCTTCTTCGTTAGACACCACACCGGAGTTGTTCACCCATGAGAATGACTGATAGTCGGTGTAGTCATAGTAGAATACTCCAGCATTTAACTGTGCTGCTCCATCCTGTAAGGTCAGTTTCATGCCCATTTCATAGGCCAATAATTCTTCGGGTTTATAACTTGAGAAACCACCAAATAACGGCGCATTAAAACTACCGGCTTTAACCCCACGGTTAATACCAAAATAATACAGGCTGTCATCACCGGCGGTGTATTCCAACTGTACCTTAGCCGACCATAGTTTTTGATCGTTATCTATCGCGGCCACTTCAAAAGAACCGCCGCTGGTATCAATTTCAATGACACGATCATTGGTGTTGGCATTTTGATAGACATTACCGTTAAATGACTTATCTTCATTGATAAAACGTAAACCGGTCACCAATACCCATGAATCGGTAATATCATAATCGATCTGACCAAAAATCGACAGTGAGTCGGTCTGCATATCCACCACGGTGTTGTTTTCTTCACCACCAAGGAAATAGGCAGCCGGTGAAGCGGCCAAACCCTGACTGTAGTCACTGTCAATGCTCAAATAAAATAATCCGGCGACCCACTTGAAATCATCACCATCGCCAGAAAAACGCAATTCTTCACTCAACTGCTTAATGGTACTGTTGGACTGGAAAATCAATTCAGGTGAAGCGCTCTGATCTGAGTCAAGGCCAATTGTACGCTCAAATACCTTGTAGTCGGTCATCGAGAAGACGTCGAAGTTATCGAACGCATATTCTATGGTGGCGGCAAATCCACGCGAAGAGATCTTATTTTGGTCATCATAAGCAAAATCTTTATTCACCTGACGGCCTGGGCCATCCGGGTCGAAGTTACCGTTGAAATCCCCTCCCTGCACTGGGCGGGTTGCAATGCCGTCAAAGTTACCATCGATACAACCACCCAATTGAATGGTGTCACAACCCATCGGGTCGTCGGCGGCAAAAATCACATCAATAACATTACCGGCGGCATCTTTAATTTCGGTGGTATTGACCGATTGATACGGTCCTTCACTTTTGGTGGTATCGGCCCAGTTGGCACTAAGCAGTAAAGTACCGTCGGTACTTAAATCAAACTCCAATTGCGCCCGTAACGCTTTGGTATCGTCGTTATAACCGTCCTGCCCACCACCGGCGGCACCCGCGCGGGTATCAGGTGTAGCACCGTCCTGATAGATGTTTTGCAAAATTTCACCCTGCTGATTAACAAACCCCGATAAACGGCCACGCACACCTTCACCAACCGTGCCCGAAACCACTGCTTCAATGCGTCGCTGAGCAAAACTGGCACCAGTCATTTCAACATAACCGCTGGTCTGTTCGGTAGGCCGGGCAGTAATGGTATTAACCAAACCACCGGTCGCATTACGGCCAAACAAAGTGCCTTGTGGGCCTTTTAATATTTCTACCCGAGCGATATCAAACAAACCAAAGGTTTGCGCCTGAGTACTGGCCAGATAACCGCCATCGACGTATACCGCAACCGGTGCTTCAGCCAAGTCAGCATAATCGTTTTGTACCACACCACGAATATTAAAAATGGCGCGCTGGCCACCAATATCACCGGCCAAAGAAACCCCTGGGGTAAATGCAATCAATTCGGTGCTGTCTTCAAGACCCAGCGCTTTCATTTGCACGCCACTAAAAGCGGTAACGGCGATCCCCACATCGGAGGCATTCTGGTCGCGTTTTTGAGCGGTGATGACAATTTCCTCAATCACATTATCTGCTGCCATGGCATTACCGGCCAGGCTCCCGGCCATCAGCAACGTCGCGCTTGCCAGTGGATATAAAGCACCGAGAATGGCTTTATTGATCATGGTCTTGTTAAAGGTTATATTTTTCATCTTGAGTGGATCCGTTTTTAAATAGAGTATAAGTAATATAAACAGCCTATCCTATATAATCAACCCATGATGTTTCCAGAAAACCTCGCTTTTTAGCGATGTTCCTGTGCAAAACACAGTTAATTTGATACTGCCTCTCAATTGTCAGCCCTGCTATTTCCTTATTCTGAACATTTACCAATAAAAACAACATACGCAACTCTGTTAGCCCAATGGCAACATTATCCTTGTTTGTTGTATTTTCTTTCCCTAATTTACTAACGTAAATACCGAAACTGGCGGTTGCCCTTACTTGAGGCAGCTTACTGGTAGCTTGTTCACTATTACTTTTGAAGTGATCTAATATTTTCTTGATGACCCCTGAGCACATCGATTATTTATGGAGCGATTAAAGGCGATGTTACCGGAAGATTGTAAACCAATTATTGTCACTGACGCTGGCTTTCGGATCCCTTGGTTTGAGCTTGTTGAATAACTTGGTTGGGACTTCGTAGGTAGAGTTAGAAACAAAACTTTTTGTAAGAAGAAACGAGGTACATCGTGGTTTCCAATCAAAAAGCTATATCAATTTTCCACTTTAAGAGCGAAATATTTAGGGTTATATCTGCAAGGCATGAAAAAGTCTTTTGAATCTAGATTGATCCTTATTTGGCGTAAACCTAAAGGCCGAAAAGACAAAACAGCGAAAGGTGATCGTGCCAGAAGTAATAAGAAATCCAGAGCTTGTGCGGCACAAGAAAAAGAGCCGTGGTTATTAGCAACATCGTTACCTCAAACAAGAGGTTTATCCAAAAAAGTAGTCAAAATATATTTAACTAGAATGCAAATCGAAGAGAGTTTCCGAGACCTGAAAACGGGTCTAAATATGAATGCCTGTGGCTCTAGAAATTCACTGAGATTACAAGTTTTATTAGTCATCGCATTAGTTGCACAATACTTATTATTCTTACTTGGATTGGCGGTACAATCAGCAGGAAAACATCGACAATATCCAGCTAATTCAGTTAAAAATCGGAACGTATTATCGAACCAGTTTATTGGTTTTCGAGCATATAAAGATAAGCAACTTAGGCTATTAAAACAGCATTGGGAAGCAGCGATGAAACAGCTGCATTCATTGATCGCTGAACCACAGGCGAGCTTCTAATTTCGTGGGGATTCGTCAGGGTCAGAGTAGAATGGCACTTAGTTAAGGATTATTAACATATAAATCAACAAAGTAGCGGTACATGTGAAGTTGCATTACTTTAAACGGTTTGTTGCAACATAAAGGGTAGCCTTTAAAAAATCACAATATTATGATTTTTTAACCAATATCCTATTTTGCGCAATCATAATAACAAATTGATTTGTGGTGTTTTTTCTCTTAACTAAGTGCCATTCTACTCTGATCCCTCTGACCCCTTTGATCCGTTAACAACGTCAAACTGAAAAGTTCTTTTACTTTTCAGCGTGGTGGAGTGCCGGTATACACGATTAGTAATGGATTGGGTGGATACGTTTGTTTTTTCAATTTTATTCAACCAAAATCTATGATTTGTGCACAGTAAGAATCAAAATCGGATAAGTGGTGGTTAATAACAGCAATGATAATATCAATATTTAGAGACTGATAATCATGAACTGCAATATTTCTTAAGCCAACCATTTTTTTTGATTACCCGCTGTTTCAACGGATATGAAGTTAGAACGGGATATCAGTTCAAAACTATCACGACCAGATTGCGGGATCCCCAAATTGTTTTTTTTGATCAAATAATTGGCAATATCAATAGAGGCTTCGCAAGCTCTTTGAAGATTAAGTACAACAGAATCTTGTTTGGTATAATTTTTTTTAAAAGAAATTTCGTCGGTAAATTCTTCATTTATACGAATGATACAGCGTTTGATTGTCGCTATTTTGTTTAATACAACATCATGCATTTTTAGCCTCATTTATAAAATTAGCAATAATTTCCTTGCGACCTTCCTGTAACAGAGAATACATTCTAAAAACTTGCATTTCAAATAGCACTGAATAATTATTTTTACCAAAAAGGATTGAGCCTTTTGTAATTATTTGCATTTGTAAAACGGTTGAAGCATCAAGTAAATCAACCAGATCAACATCGGAATTTAATAATTCAGCTAGATTTTCACTGAGTTGCCACCGATTTACAGGTTTAAGTTTAGTGTCATTTAATATCGCAATATCCCAGTCACTTTTGTCATGTTGTTGTCCACTAGCCTGTGAGCCAAACAAATATATTAACTTTACATTGGGGTATTCTTTTTTTATTAAATCAACGAGCTTATCGCGCACAGGGCAACCTATTGTTAAACCGCATATTAAATTATAGATACAAAGTATAAATGACATCTGAATAGGAACATAGTGGTAATTAAAAATTTCATTGTGTTTTTGGTAAGAAATAAAAAAACAGACACCCAACTTAAAAATCTGTTTGTTGAGGGTTAATGCTGTCTGTAAAACAGGAAATCAGACAAAAATTAACGTCTGTTGATTTTAAATGACCAGGTACTTAGAAATACACTCAAAACAAACCAATTCAAGGGTTAGAAACTTTACCAACCATTAAATTTTTAACCCTTATATTTCAATGTTTTTGTATTGTGTAGTAAAATAATGGTCTTAAGATGTGAAAAAAGTATAAATGACGTTCAGGGTAAACCTAAATTATTGCGCGATTGTTCCCATTTTCCCTGTTAATGAACAGCATATATAATGAGAAATAAATTAGCATTAAAACATAAAAAATGGCGTACCCTTATACAGAGCTTTTTCTTAAAGAAGAGAATAAAAGTTATTGATTTTTATGCGGTTTATTTTCTTGGTTTTCCGTTTTTTCCTGTTTTTCTAGGGGGGGTTATAGGTTATTTTGTATTTAACTTGCTGTTATTAATCGTAAAACGTCAATTTACGCGAGTATTCCAGACCCATCCCCCAATAGTTGATTCAATTTAAATCAAACGCCGCGGTGATGTTCGTCAAGCTAAACTTTATTACTTGCGTGAAAGATCTGGTAGATCTGTAAGAATTAGAGAGAAATTGGCAAAAAAATATTTTTTCCTCGTGAAAAATGTTGCCAAGAAAGCCTGTATAATTCTTTATACGGGCTTTTTGGTTTTTAAAGCGTCACCTATCCGTCACCTAATACAGTAGTTTGTCTGTAGTTAAATCAAGCGATTTTTAGCTAATATAATTGTCTCACCTCGAATTAATAATAATCATTTTAACTATCCATTTTAGTAATGAGAGTTTAACCTCTACTAAAAACTCTAATGTTAAGTTTTTAGATACAGCAAGGAATTAGCTGATAAGTGTATAACAGCTCAAGTTGATTTAGCTATTGCTGAAATAGACGAAAATACCAGTGAAATTAAAAAGCAGAAAGAACTAATTAAAAGTACGTGTATATAGTTGTTTAAACTGATGTAAAACAGTTGGCTGTCCTTCGTTTATCACTGAATTTAACCAACTGTTTTGCGTCGCTGAATGTGTCGCACAAAGCGGCGTTATCATTACAACACCTTATTTAAATCCACTAAATGCGAATCTTCTTTGAATTAAATAATTGGATCAACTACCTTTTGTTTACGGCTAAACAATTTAGCCAGATCTTCTTTGATTAAATAAAGCGAAGGGATCAAAAACAGCGTGATCACAGTGGCAAAAACAATCCCGAACCCCAATGAAATAGCCATGGGAATGATAAACTGCGCTTGCAGGCTGCTTTCGAAATATAGCGGTAGTATGCCGAAAAAGGTGGTTAGCGAGGTTAGTAGTATGGCGCGGAATCTTTTGGTACCCGCTTGTGTGACTACATCAATCATTTTCATGCCGGAGCCTTTCGCTTTATTAATAAAATCAACCATGATCAAACTGTCGTTAACCACCACGCCAGTTAAAGCGATAAAACCGTACATCGACATCATATTAATGGTTTTTCCTAATAACCAATGACCGACGATTGCGCCAATAATACCAAAAGGTATTACCGACATGATCACTAACGGTTGAGTATAAGACTTAGTTGGAATAGCAATTAGGCCGTAAATAAGAAATAGTGCGCCAATAGCAGCCATTCCCAACTGACGTAAAAAATCCTGCTGGTCTTTGCTTGCGCCCTCAACGCCATATTTAACACTGGGGTAGTTAGCCAGGATCTCAGGAATGCTATCATCATTCATTTCAGTGATAACTTTTCGCGATTCTATTTTTTCACTGTCGATATCAGCCGAAATAGTAATGGAACGTTTTTGGTTGATGCGGATTATGCTTGAAAATCCTTGACCAATCTCGATATCTGCTACTTGGTAAAAGGGAACTTTTTCTCCGCCTGAAGTGCGGATCCACATATTCTCAAGGTCGGCAAGAGACAAACGATCTTCTTCAGGAAATCTGACCATAACCTTTAGTTCATCACGTCCACGCTGTATTCGTTGTGCTTCATCACCATAAAATGCCTGACGTACTTGTTTAGCTAAACTCACTAAGCTTAGTCCTAAACCCTCTGCTTCCGGTTTAATGCTCAGTTTAATTTCCTGACTGCCACGAGAGAACGAATTACGGATATCATAAACACCGTCATAGGCTTTTAACTTGTCCTGCACCAATTGTGCGGCGGTTTCAAGTTCATCGTCATTGGGTCCGGTGAGTTGAAATTCTAAAGCAGCACCGCCACCGGCATTAGTACCGGCAAAAAATCTTATTTCTTTAGTGCCGGGGATTTCGCTAATTTCGTCCCGCCATAATTTTTCAATTTGATAAGCGTCCAGTTGTCGATCTTCAGATTTTATTAATTCAAGTAAAAAAGTCGCCCGGGTATTACCATTTGTGAATACCATTGAGTGCTTGATAAAACTAACATCCTGATACTTGTTATCATCAGCTACCTTTAAAGCGGCGTTTATAATAATGTCTATCGCCTTATTTCGTTCTGAGGATGGCGAGCCATCAACCATGGTGATATTGCCTTGAATAAAATCGCTTGGAACATTAGGGAATACTTCAATTTTTACGAATGCCCCGACAATTAATCCTATAGTTAATATTAATACGGCAATAAAAGCTGCCATAGTGTTGTAACGTGCTACCAAAGCCTTTTCAAGTAACGGTTTATAACTAAGGTGGATAAAGTTTTCCAACCAGCTTTTAAAACGCATCTGAAAACGTTCCAGCACATTGGCATTGTCTTCGGTTAAGGGGATATATTTCATATGTGCTAAATGAGCAGGCAAAATCCATTTAGACTCAATTAACGAGAATAATAAACAAAAACTGACGACTATCGCTATCGCCCGAAAAAACGCTGCAAAACTAGCATCAATAAATAACAAGGGGGTAAAGGCCGCAATGGTGGTAAGTACGCCAAAAGTTGCCGGCATGGCGACCCGATTAGTACCGCGAATTATATTATCGGTGGAATGACCGTATTGCTGTATTTCTGAATAGGCACTTTCGGCTATTACTATGGCGTCATCAACTACAATACCCAGCACCATTATAAAAGCAAATAGGCTCAACAGATTGATTGAAACCGACCAGTCACCCAGCAGTGGCATCATGATAAAGGCTCCGAAAAAGCTGATCGGAATACCTATCATAACCCAAAATGCGATCCTGATACGTAAAAACAGTGTTAATACTAAAAACACCAGCAATGAACCTATCAACATGTTTGAAACCATCATGTCTAATCTTGCCGAGAGGTAATAAGAAGCATCGGCCCATATTTCAAGTTTGACATTTTCGGGCAACGTTTTCTTTTTCCCAGCAACGTAATCTCGTACTTCCTGGGCAATTTCCAGATCATTTTGACTGCCGGTTGATTGCACCATAATACTGGTGGTATTTTCTCCGTCGAACTTGGCAAAATTATCAGATTCAACGAAGCCATCAATAACATTAGCAACATCAGATAATAGTAATCTTGTGCCGTCAGCAGACTTTTTTAATACCAGACTGCCAAACTCGATGCCTGTATAAGCTTGCCCTTGAGTTCTCAGAAGAATATCACCACCAGTGGTTTTTATTGTTCCGCCGGGCATATCAACCGAGGCTGCTCTTATAGCCCGGGTAATATCATCAAAACTTAATTCATATCGCTGCAATTTATCTTCGGATACTTCAATACTTATTTCATAATCTCTGTTACCTATTACTTCGGCATTATTTACACTAGGTAACAGCATTATTTCATCGCGAATATTTTGCGCCATCAGCTGGCGTGAGCGGCGATCCATCGGGCCATGAACAGATAACCACATCACTTGATTTTTAAATTCCAGTTTTGTTACTATCGCTTTTTCTGTCTGCTCAGGAAAAGTTGTGATGGCGTCAACCTGCATTTGAACTTCATCGAGTTTTTCGGACATGGAATAACCAGACTGCAATTCGATGTTAATAATACCAACACCTTCATTCGCGGTTGAGGTGATGCGTTTGATACCTTCAATATCTTCCAAAGCTTCTTCTACTTTCAGAATTACCGATTGTTCAACTTCTACCGGGGCAGCGCCCAGATGTGGCACAACCACTTGTATACTGTTGGGATTAAATTCAGGAAACATTTTTTTATTAATGCCCTGATATGAGAAAATACCCAAGCCCAAAATAGACACCATCAACAAATTGGCAGCAACGCTGTTTCGGGCAAACCAGGCGATAATTCCGGTGAGTTTTTCTGACGACTGTTCAATAAGGCTACTCATTATTATTCACCTTGTTCCGGGTTATTCACTGAGGGTGTTGGTGCTTTGGCGTTTTTCGCACTTTTATCAGAGGTATCCGAAGTCAGGCGTAACGCCATACCATTTACTGGTGTGGAAAGTTTAGTGATAACTAATTGAAGATTGGCATCAATGATGTCTCTGGTATAAACGTGTTCGGCATCTGTTCTAAAGACACTGATTTTTTCAATGTGTAATTTATTGTCACTATCCACCAGGTAAATTGTATTTTCCCCATACACTGAGCTTCTGGGTATCGAAGTAATAGCGGCCATTTTCTTGCCGGAAATGTTGGCATTAACATACATACCCATACGTAGTTCAGGAGATTTTCTATCAGACTTTATCTGATATGGGTCATTTATTTGTGCAATAACATAATGAACTCGACTGGCAGGATCAACTTCACCTTCGTAACGTGTCAGTTGTGAAGATATGGAAAATGTTGCATTCCCTAACTGAAACTTAATATCTACTTTTGATGCATTGTTCTGGGATTGATTTACCCGTGGCAGATTTAAAAACAAGATATCATTTTGTTTTATCGGTAATCTCACTTCAGCGTAATCGACGGCAAATACAGAGGCCAACGCTGATCCCATAGAAACATATTGACCTATATCAACGCTTTTGGCTTTGACCAAAGCATCATATGGCGCTTTAATTACGGTACGTTTTAATTTTATTTTTGCATCTTGTAAATTGGCCTGCGCTGCTTTTAAACCAGCTTTGGCTTGCTGTAACTGCGGAATTCTTAAAGCAAGTACCGGGGCTTGTTCAAGTGGTTTTCCGCTCAAAAGCCACTCTTCTTTCTTTTGGTCTGACTTGGCTTGTTCTTCTATTAAAGTTGCTGTGGCGGCATCTTTTTGAGATTGTGCTTGCAGCACTGCCGCTGTATAACTGATATCATCAATAACCAGCAAAGTTTCACCTTTGCTAAAAAAACCACCGACATTAAATTTATCCGCTACATTAGTTATCACTCCGGAAACTTCGGAAATTAATCGTGTTTCGGTTCGTGGCGTTACGGTTCCCTGGCTGGAAATATTAAAGGTAATGTCTTGTGAGTCGAGTTTTATTACCTGTACTAGAGGGGCGTTAATTTCCGGCGGTTTTTTAGCTGGTTTTGGTGCAGTGACAGCCAAAATGACGACAATGACTATTGCTACAAAAATAAGCACTATCGGTGTCAATACATAACGTAAGGGGACCATTCTTTTATTAGTTTTTTTGCTTTTATCTGTAGTTTCGTCCATAACATAATCTCAGTTTAAAGGCTTGTAAGCGCTGTCAGCATAGCTTCTTTTCGAATCGTTATATTATAGACAGAGAGACATAATAAAGATACAGGTACAAGACGCTACAATATATTAAAAAGACAGCATCACTGAAGGTAATGTAACTATTGCTACATTTCAATCCTTAATAAGAATATTCAATGAATATAGGATATTAGTAGTAATATTTTAATATTGGCCGATAATGGCATTTATCTTTAGCCATAATAATTCATATGAAAAGAGCATTGCTGGTCCTATTAGGTCTTTTCCTCAATTAGTGCCTTGTTTAATCAACCATCTTCAAAACTTAAACCTGTTGGCAATTATATAGAGCTGACGGGGCGAATTTGGGTGCTAAAAACTTCCACTAATATCAGAACTATTGATGACGTTACTGTAGCCGAAGTTGATGTCGATTTTTTACCTATTGATGGCAATTATGGCAATTATGGCAATTATGTCAATCTGGCAAAAAATCATGAATTATGGCTAAAAATCGATTTAACTGATTTGACTATAACTAGCCTGCAAGGTTATGTTTTTGAAATTGAACGTAATGCGATTATTAGACCGGCAGAAATATATTATCAAACTAAACTGGAAACCTGGCAGCAAAAGCCCTTACTCAGTAAACCTCAATACCTTAATCGATTACTGACCAGTTTTGATGAAAATACGGTTCCACAAGTTATTTATTTGCGACTAACGGGCAAGTATTTACGGGCAACAATCAACCTTTATACTGGCGATGGTTTTTTACACAACTTACAAAGCTCGGCGCTTTACAATGGCTTGTATTACGGCATGTTATTACTTTTTATATTGTTTAATTTAGTTTTATATAGTCGTTTAAAAGTGACTGCTTATTTAGCTTACTGTGCTTTGCTTTCATCAATTTTTTTACTCTTTGCTTCAGGGCAGGGCTGGTTGGCTTTTCTTTATCCTAATTCCGTTCTTCTCAACACTTTGCCACCCACAGTTTTTGGCATGTCGATGGCGTTGGCCAGTGCCGAATTTGCTAAGCAGTATTTGCAAATAAAGACCTTATCGAGAAAATTGCATGGCGTATTAACAACGCTGCAAATAGTGTTGTTTGTCCTGTTGGTAGGAAAAATAGTGTTAAATGACTATCTACCTCAAACGGTCTATTTTATTGCTTACGGGGTTGGTTTGTTGTCTATTTTATCTATTTTTGTCAGCTGTATTTTAGCGGCGGTAATGAGTTTAAAACAACACAAAAATGAAGCTTGGTATTATCTCTGTGCCACCTTTGTATTTTTTGCCTCGGCAATATTGATGGCGCTGTCAGCGGGCGACCTTATTAACGTTAAATTTTCATGGGCAGTATTACAAATTGCTTCTGTGTTAGAGTTTTTGATCTTTTCTTTCGGATTACTTGCTATTTATCAACGACAGTTAAGTGCCAAAGAAAGCACTGAAATAAAATTAAAAACAACTCAAGCTGAGCTGGTTAAACAGTTGGAGTTTACTAATAGTTTAAAGGATAATATTCTCACCAATGTTGTTGATCCTAAACTATTTACTGAACTGGCTAAAATCACTAAAATTTTACCCGACATTCGCTATGTGCAAAGTTCTGGTAATGATTGTCTTGTGGTCTATAAGAAACATAATTTAAGCCGGAAAATTGAGCTTGAATGTAGTTTGCAGAATCTGGCCGAAAGTTTTGGTGATAAGCACTTTCTACGGGTGCATAAATCCTATCTGATTAATCCGCAACATAACTACTCCTTAAAGCGTCGAACATCGGCAGATTATGACCTGTTGTTATTAGGTGAAGTGATCCCCGTGGGTCGTAAATACCTGAGCCAGGTAAAAACAATGATCCAAGCTTGAAAATTTATACCAAAATTATATAGAACTTCTACCGTTTGCATATTATCTGCGTTGACACTCTAAAATAAAATCCCTTTAACACAATTGGTTATTAAGGTTGTTTGTCAAAACTATACCTTTTGTATTTAATTGTCAGCCGTTTAAATATTCATCATTGTTGTCAGTTTGTTGCCTGCCTAAAATGAGTTTTTTAACAATACACTAATATATTGACTTGTATTAACTAGCTCAAACGTAATGCAATTGGCTATGTCTCAAAACAAAGCAGTGGTCAGCATATGCGTGTGAAAACTCACTACAGGGATTTATCATGAAACAGCAACTTCAAACTTTACTTTTTGTCTTTAGTATTTCTTCATTACTGTGTGCATGCGTTGCTAATGGAAGCAATAAACTTTCTGTACAGCCCATTGTTATTGAAGCAACACAGGTAAAATCAACCAATATCAGTCATCCAGAGTTACCTGATACTATAAAAGCACCCACTGAGTTATCTGAATTTAACAACATCTATCCATCGACCTTTTTGGGGATGGGTCCCCATAGCAAATATGATCAGGTAAATTACTTAGCTGACAATGAAAAGGCTTTTAAAAGTTACACTGTTGTATCTCGGGGTAAAAATGATCTGGATAGAACATTAGGTTATGACTACCGGGACTTCATGGTAAAGCCTGACATTGAATCGATTAAGTTAAGTAACATGCCAAGTGTGACTTGGTTGGGGCATGGGGCATTTTTGATGAAGCTCAGTGATGGTACAAGTTTGTTAACCGATCCGGTTTTTGGTGATTTTGATGGCATTATTGGCTCATTGTCTCATTTCATGTTTGATGAATTTGAGCGTATTGCTCCTTCTGTAGTAACAACCAGCGAACTTGATTTTGTAGATGGAGTACTGATTTCTCACAACCATTATGATCATTTTAGTATGGAGGCTATTGAGCAATTAGGGGCAAATATTAACTATTATGTTCCGCTGAATTTTGAAAGTTACTTTGCCGATGACTTCAACAAGGTTTATGAAATGGATTGGTACACAAGCCGTCAATTTAATCTAAGTAAAGTTCATTTTGTACCAGCCCACCATTATTCAGGACGCGGTTACTTTGATAAAAATGAAACCTTGTGGGGAGGTTGGGTAGTTGAGTCAAACGATCTTAAAATCTATTTCTCCGGCGACACAGGTTATACAGATATCTTTAAAGACATTGTCGCTGAATATGGAAAAATGGATGTCTGTTTAATGGCTACCGTCGCTTATGCTTTTGATGGCAGAGATATTCATATGGCCCCGGAAGATGCTTTAAAAGCGGCCGATGAACTTGGTTGTTCAATATTTATTCCCTGGGGATATGGTACTTGGGCTACAGGTTATGAACATGTTTTGGAACCGCTACGAAGGTTGAGACATGCGATGAAAGATAAGCAATATCAATTTAAAATTGTTGAGTTGAAAATGGGAGAAACTTTAACCTTAGAAAATTAATAGCTGTACTGGGTTAAAATTCGGAAAAGCTTATGATTTACTCTACAAAAAAGGTATTTTGCATCTACCGTTTGTCATGTATTTTGTTGATATGCCACCTCGGTATTTATATTTATTATGCCGCTAAAACAGATGGTTAGTGTGTTATGTTTGAAGTTTTTATATACCGTTTATACCTTAGACTATAGCGGGTTAACTATTTCCTTTTGAGATCATATTTAAAACCTCATAAAGTAGATTTTGTAAACACAATGGAGATCGACAACCAGACAATTATTTATCGGGTAGTCGATCATGATAAACCTTTTATGGACATCTTTTATTATGAAATATCACACAGTTAAATTGTTGCTTATATGCTCATTCAGCCTCTTATTTGTTGGTTGTGGATCAAGTGGCGAGAGTTTCAATGAAACCAGCGTACAGGAAACTTTAACCCTGACACTTGATACTTACCTTGACGCCAATCTGGATAACAATAGCGCAGGCATGGCGATTATGGTTATCAAAGAGGGCAAAGTTGTTTATAGAAATGCTAAAGGGATGGCAAATAAACAAACCGGACTGGCGATTGGCAGCGATACTGGTTTCCGTTTAGCCTCCGTGAGTAAACCCTTTACGGCAATGGCGGTAATGCAACTTTATGAGCAGGAACTGTTAACTTTTGATACTCCAATCATCAATATTTTACCTGAGCTTTCATCGCCCTGGCAGAATATTACTATTGACCATTTGTTAAGGCATCAGTCTGGGATCCCTGATTTCCTTAACGATCTTAAGCTCGATGAATGGATTGAAGGCTTAACTAATCAGATGGTTGTGGAACACTTCACAATTTACGACGGACTTGAATTTGAACCGGGTTCTAAATTTGAATACAGCAATAGTGGTTATTTGTTATTGGCTGAAATTATAGAACGCGTCAGTGGTGAGCTTTTTGAAGATTATATGATGCAGCATTTCTTTCTGCCTTTTGGTATGACAGACAGTTATATTACCGACGAAAATTCTATACCCCGTGCCAATGACGCGCTTAATTATGCCACGCAAACCACAGTATTTGGTCACAGTTCATTTAATGTTAATGGCTCTACCGGACAGGTAAGCTCACTAAATGATATGGAACATTTTATTAAAGCATTGTATCAGGGACTGGTTGTCAGTGCGGAAACAATCAACCTTTATGCTGATCGCATTAATCATAATGGCTCTACTGACAGCTTTAGAAGTTTAATTTTGTTTTTTCAGGAAGCAGATTGGCAGCTGGTTATTCTAGCTAACGATGGTTTAGCAACCACAGATCATGGTTATGTTCATAAACTGGTAGATGACTACTTCCGCTCAAAAGTATCAAGTTAAGGCTTGATGTTGACACTTTTTCTAAACAGGGATAATAAAATGAAAACTTTAAAAAAATATTGTATTACTTGTGCTATTTTTAGCATGCTTCTAGTGGTAAATCTCAAAGTAGCTATTGCTGATGAGTCGTCATATGATTCTATTGGTGGTGGTTTTAATAGTGTTTTCTTGGACAAGAATGATGAAATTCATCTGGGCTATGGCCTTTTTGTATCGAAAAAATTAACGACAGATTTTTATATAAGTAGTCAATACGGACAAGTTACTAAAGAGATTGTAGATACTGATGTTTCATTGGATGAACTTAGACTTGTTGTTGGTCATATATATAAACTGAGTGACAGTATCGATATTAATGTTGAATTGGGTTATGTGTCAGACAAACTTCGTTTTAGAGGCATTAATGCTGACGATGATGGATATTTAATTGGTGTCAAGCTGCGTAGTAAGCTGAGCTCATCAGTATTGCTTTGGGGCGGTGTTGCAAATATAGAATATTCTGAGAAAAGTCATATAGAAGTGAACCTGGGACTGAGTTATTCACTTACCAGTAATACAGATTTACTGATGAATTTTTCTCATAGTGACTTAAAGCCATATAGCGGTTTATTTGGTGTCAGGTATAGATTTTAAAGCCAAGTAATGATTATACCAATTGTACTAAGTAAGTGATCAACCTCGATGGTCTAAATTTCCAATAGCTGCATTAGTGCATCCATGCTCGTTGATGTCGGTACTTAGGTTTTGTCTGGAACAAAAAAACTGTGCTATTGAAAATTTATCCTCATCGATCCCTTACCACTAACTTAATACAATTGGTGTAATATTAATCTGTGATTAAAAGATTATTTTATTATACCTAGGAAATCCCAATTATGGGTTCAACTACAAAACAGACAACTTATAACAATAGCAGTAAAATGCACTAAAGGAATATTATTATGTGGACATCCCACTAATTTAAGTCCGTAAATTTCAATTTAGATACGGACATACCACGATTATATAATTTATTGATTTTAAAGTGATTGATATTGTCCGCATTCCTAAATATTTACAGTACTCAAGGAGTCAATAATGTTAATTTCGCAATATTAGATATTTTCGGCTATAAATTTGCACCACGTTATGCAAAATTTAAACACGTTTTTAATAACCAATTTGAGGTGCTCCTTGGTGATGAGCTTGAGATCAAATTGAAAAAACCGATCAACATTAAACTTATAGAGCAAGAATGGGAGCAAATTCAACGGATCATTTGCTCTCTAAGCCGGAAGACAACTAAACAAAGCACCGTGATTAAGAAATTATCTAACAGCAAACGAGGTACCAGAACATTATTGGCACTTCGCGAATATGATCGATTGATAAAATGCTTTTATTTGTTGGAATATGTTGATAACAAGACGTTGAGACAATTCGTTCAAAAAGCACTGAAGCGTGGTGAAGCATACCACCAATTAAGAAGAGCCATAGCTTCCGTTAATGGTAATCAATTCCGTGGAGGTAATGACTATCAGATAGAACAATGGAATGACTGTGCGCGTTTAATTGCTAACTGCATTATTTATTACAATTCAGCGCTATTGTCCGTTTTATTGGAGAAATTTGAAAAATCAAATAACCAGGAAGCAATTGAAGTTCTATCAAACTTATCCCCAGTAGCTTGGGCTCATATTCAACTTGCAGGGAATTACACTTTTGATGCTAATAAAACAGCTTTAAAATTAGATAGTATGTTGGAAGAAGTTGATCTATTTAGCCATATCAAGGAAGAATAATTCATTGTTTGAACTGAACTGACACCTGTAAAATATTTTCATCTTAACCTATTGAATAAAAGCCACTTTATAGGTTACGATGAACTTTTCGAGGAAATCGGCGCGATACCCCTAGTTGGGTGATCTATACCCGTTACCTTTCAAAATGCGGGAATTTGAGGTGAATTAAAAAGCATAGTTACAAGACGCTGATTCGCCGGATAAGTTATTCTTATTTAAGATTCAGCAACGCAGTAAATATGTTTTTTAAACGAATCAAAACCTGCATTTTGAATGGTGATGGGTATAATATACCCATAGTTCTATAGTAATCCATACCGTTTAAATCGGAAGCATTAAGATTTGAAGCTGGTTTGTAGGTTTTTTTTAGCGTCATCTTTGATATAGAAGTGCATGTATACCTGTATGTGAAGGTGTCTGAAAAGTTGGCATCCCAGCGCCTGTACTTTTATACATTGCAAGGGTAATTTTATGAGATACAACCCTTGAGGTTGGTTTCTTTTTAGGTGGTCTGCCAACGTTATTCTTTTTTTTTGAAGATTGTTTCTTCGCTCTTTGAACTATTTTTGTATTTAGTCGATTATCTACAAAATCAATTTTTCTATTTCCACTATTTTTTTGAACTACAGAATTAACAACTGCCTCACTTTTATTTATTTTTGGTTTCTCTACTTGATCATACATATATCAAACCTTTTTAATTGGACTTTAGCCATTGTTATAGGCTTTCTTCATCACCACAATCCTTTTTATTAGTAATTGATGTTTACAAAACCATTTGCCATCGCCAGTGCTCTTTTAACACCCTATTTAGGTGTTAAAGAGCCACTCCATTTGGTGTTAGCTAAATATCCAACTCATCCAAAGGCGAACTATACCCGTTACCTTTCAAAATGCGGGAATTTGAGGTGAATTAAAAAGCATAGTTACAAGACGCTGATTCGCCGGATAAGTTATTCTTATTTAAGATTCAGCAACGCAGTAAATATGTTTTTTAAACGAATCAAAACCTGCATTTTGAATGGTGATGGGTATAATACCATCCAAACCTTTAGTGGTAATATGAGTATAAATTTCAGTAGTTTTACTACTAGAATCCTCCAACACAGCTTGGGTATCTCTCAAGTCAGTGCCTCGTTCTCCTACAAAGAGAAGACAAACTATCAATAGTTGTGATAAATGCGATTATATCTTTGCGTCAGTTGGTCTTGCAGACCGGGATAGAGTAGCCAGTTTATCGATGTGAAACAATGATCTGCATCAAACCAAAATATAGCGTTGATAATTTTTTGAGCAAACAACCAGCGATATTGCATGCCTGATATTGCGCGATAGCCAATGCGGCCACTTATGGTTTGCAATTTACTACCGCCAAACCAAGCATTAACTTTTTTGTCGTCTTGCATCCAGCGTTGAATTGCTGGTTTTCGATAATCTATATTCAGTATTGCCCGCAGAGCGAGGTAAAGGCTTTTCCAACCTTGCGGAGATAAAAATAGATAGCCTGTCCATACTATTGTCACCAACAGTAACCATAAAGCTGTTTTAATTTTCGGCATGTCATTCTCTCCAATCGTAAAATTTAAGGTGTACTCGTAACAGTTCCGGCTAGACATCAACTTTATTGGTGCACCGCTTTAGTGTCACAATGACAATAAATATTTAGCCTTATTGGCCGCGGTCGTGAGGAATTGCTACGGGTATACAGTTGAGACGCATAACAACGGAACTTGTGACGTTCCATTTAGAAAAATTGAGACAGATGAGCCAAAATCAGTAGAATTTATTACAGCGGGATGCTTGTAAATAGGCTAATACAGCTGACGCTTCGAGAATGTTGCAGATGTTGGGTATAAGCTGGTTACTTACACCGTTCGATATTACCCACTCGCGTTTTACCAGTTAACGATTGTTTATTCATTGAGCCGCCAACTGTCTATTCAAAATAAATTTAACAAAAGTTGTCACATTTGTTGTTGCATAGAGTCTTCTTTAGTATTCACTGAGTGAATGAAAAGCGGCACTTAGCTTTTTAAAATAATCAAAAATAATTTTCACAATTACGTTTCACCAACGTTTATCTATATAGAAGACAACAGTGAACGTTATAGATGGCAACAACGAATGTTGCTATGGAACTCAATCAATAGAGGACTCATCATGGCTGATCTTTCCAATATGTTCACCATTGACTTTTGCGCCAAATTTGAAATCGATCACGTAAAAGTCATGGCATTTAAAAATCATCATTATTACGCCACACTTACTAATCACGTCAATATTCAGGATCATAAAATAACAAAGGTCGCGGCACATTGGCAGGAATTACTGTGTGAGCAAATCAACAGTCAAGCTATTGTGGAGTCATTAGTGCAGTATTCACTAATTAACGATCTAGCGCGCACCAAATTGCTATTAAAAATTGCTTTAGGAAACGAGCTTAACGAACCTTACAATCAAACTACTGTTTTCCAAATAAACCGTTCGGAAGAAGAAACATTACTGACATCGTTGGCTTTGGTAAAAGTCGCTGACTTCGCGGAATTAAGCAGCAGTGAACATCCATATAGTAAAGTTCCAGAGCAGCAATGGTACGACCAACAGGGGCATTTTTGCTAGGGAGCTTGTTTAGGGTTTTGCACTGTGTTAGATCGCCTAATTTTAATAATTATTGTTGACGAAACGTTAATGGTTTGCTTTTTAAATTGTATTTAAGAAATCAAACAATTTCGTTTTTAGATCAATAAAATGGTGATCAATGTTTGCATTAATATTCAATAACATAATCAAATAAAATTGCCGGTTCGCTAACCTTATCGGCATGATCCCGGCGTATATCTAGCTGCTCATGGTAAAAGAATTACCATTTAAACCGCATTCAATTCATCCAGCGGTACCCTAAAAAGTAAAGTCACGGGCTCGAATAGTTTTTCGCGGATTTTTAGCTTGTTAACTTACTCTGCACGCGAATTAAGAAGAAGAGGACAAATGAAACTATTAGAAGAGGTTTACCATGATTAATTATCACTTTATCGAAATGTTAGAAGGCTTTAGTACCGAAGGTTACATACCTGATCTAAAGCGAAGCCGTTCCGGTGTAACCATCGCCTGCGGTTTTGATTTAGGACAATGTTCACCTGAGCAACTTAGTAGAGCATTTATACCGGCTCTAGCGCGTCAACTTGTGCCTTTTGCTGGACTAACTCAATACAAAGCCTACTTAATGTTACAAAAGCAACCACTAAGTATAAGTAAGCAACAAGCTGAAGTGATAGTTAGATATTGTCATCGGCAGGCCACTAAACGTTTAATAAAACGTTGGAAAAAATCTAATTCCGATATTGTCTTTGAACAGTTAAGTGATGAGTGCCAGACAATCATTGCTTCTGTTGCTTTTCAGTATGGAAATTTAGCAAAACGCACGCCAAATTTTTGGTATCAAGTAACAACTGGACATTGGACACAAGCGTTAAATAATCTGCGAGCCTTTGGTGATAATTATGCAACTCGTCGGAATAAGGAAGCAAACTTATTACAAAAGTGGCTCAAGTATAAGCATACTGACGGATTATAATACGGTGATAATTGATTTCAAAATCATAGAAAGGTTTACACTTTATCATCAAGTTACATTAACGATAATCAAGTGATTTATATGTTATATCAATATTTCATATATGTAAGTTGCTTAGGCCTTTCCTTGTCAGCGATAGGGGCGTAAAGCCGCTAAATATTACTGATCAAAAATGAATAAACTCAATTATTTAGTAGCGCAAGGTTCACAAATAGATGTCTGTGGCGTCTAATTACTAACAAACACATGATGTTCGAATTAAGTTTTCAACATTGAACTTTTACATGAAATTTAAACAACCAAGGAGATTCCTTATGGGAATTTTTAGTACCTTATTTTCAACTTCAGCCGTAGAACCGATCACTGCGGTTGGTAATTTAGTGGACGCAATATTTACCAGCGACGAAGAACGATTAGATAAAGAACTCGTTAAACAAAGATTAGCAATGATGCCACAACTTGCTCAAAGTGAAATCAATAAAGTACAGGCGAGCCATCGTTCAACATTTGTCGCCGGAGCCAGACCATTCCTGATGTGGGTTTGTGGCATGGGATTTGCTGTGATTTTTATACTCAATCCATTGTTTGCATGGGTTTCACCTGCAACAGGGCTCTTAGAATTGCCCGTGGATGTTCTGTTGGAATTAACTTTGGCGATGCTTGGGTTGTCCAGTCTTAGAACTGTGGAGAAACTTAAAGGGGTGTCGAAATGATTAATAACTATCAAAACCAAGATAATCATCTCAAAGAGCAACATTGGCACCTTAAAAAAGAAATTAATATTGCGCATGTTATGACAACTCTTACTTTAATCATCGCATGTATGATTTATTTTGTCGATTTGGACAAACAGATCAGTTCGAACACATTACTAATTAAATATGTAACCGAACTTAGAAAAGAAGATCAAGGTCGGATAGAAAAAAGATTGGATGTAATTGATCGCAAGCTAGATAAGTTATTGACTGCAAAATAGTATAGAAAACACCCCTGCGACATCTAAATTAATGATTTATAAACAATAAAGTTGCAAATTTTTATTTGAATATAAACTCTCTCTAACTCATTCGTGTCAATAAGTTTGCGATTATTAAAAAATAAAAATAAAAATAAAAATCATAAAGTTGTTAACGAAATGCTACAAAAATATTCACAAAACGAAAGCTGAACCGTCTTCTTCTTTTAAACACACAGTTGTAAGGAGAAGTTTTTGTTTGCTAATAACCCAATAATAGATATAGAAAAAGCATTAATAAGTAGCGATCATTCATTCGAAGTTGTTTGGCGAGAGCATTACCACAAGATTAAACGTTGTTGCACATACTGGCTAAAGGGTGATCTCGATGCGATCGATGACGCCATGTCGTTGACCGCTGAAAAAATACTGACCCGTTTTCGTACGGGATTCGATGAAGTCTTCAATACCTTTGCATTTATTTACCGAGTTTCACGAAATGTCTGCATGGATATACATCGCAGTAGAACGAAAAGACAAAGATTAGTTAATCAAGTTGAGGCATTACCTAATGAGTTTTTTTTCTCTTCAAATCACAGTGAACCCTTGGAATCATCGATGGAACGCAGTGCTCACTTGCAATTTGTCGTCAATAGCATCGATAACTTACCAGTTGATATGAAACATGCAATATCCGCAAGATTCATTCACGACATGGACTATTCGGAAATAGCCAATCGATTAAAAGTCAGCGAAGCCAGTATTCGTAAAAGAGTACAATTAGCCCGCAAAAAAATAAAACATCAAACAATAGTTGAAAAAGGATTTTCGCTAGCATGTTAAGGCTCATGTCATCGTATTGTACGGCAACAGACATCAAATGATTGATGCGGATTTTCAGGCGAATAAAGTAGGTCAAAATGAACAGTAACGACAAATTGTGGTATCCAATTTACACTCATGCAAATTACGAAAAAAAGTTATTAAATCAAATGCTCTTAGAGCAAATGGAGGCCTACTTACCCCTCAGGAAAAAAGTAACGCAATGGAGCGATCGAACGAAAACGTCTTTTGAACCATTGTTCAAGTCGTATTTATTCGTTAAAGCAGACTTAGTGATGCTAAACAGAATAAAGTTGATGTTCGGTTTTTCACAATTTATACGTTTTGGTAAATACCCAAAAAGCATTCCAGAAGAAAATTTAACGACAATCAAGTTGGTTGAACAACATTATGATCAAATTGATATTGTTGCCACTCACTTGATTAAAGGAGACAAAGTTAGAGTCTCTTCCGGTGCACTTTTAGGGTTTGACGGCGTTTTAACCGAGCTAACGGGTAAGCATAAAGTTGCGATAAGTATAAAGCAAATGGGACAATCAATGCTTATCCATATTGATCCGAAATACTTAATTAAAATTAACTAAGACCAATCCTCATCTAAATTGAATAGGAGCCTTCTTTTAATTCAATTTAGGCTAGGAAAAAGCGTGCCGATACAGTTTTTATCGGCAATAGTGCCTGCATTGCTCTAATTATTAACGATATTATTGATTTTTTATATTACACCTTAGCTGATTTAACCGACTTTTATTTTTATTTATAGGTAGTCGACTACTCATAGATGTAATGACAATAGATGTGATGGCCTTAGCCAATAAATTTAGTTCACAAACCATTCGCTGCAGCGTCTATTAATTACAGGATATGATAACTGCAATAATTGTCCTGGGATCAACCAGCGGGGCAGTTCCTATCACTTAAGTCGACATTAAGCTTATTGTGCCCCGCTCTTTTTTTAGCTTCTGTAATTATTAGTTTGCTGGTTATTTTATTAAGAGGACTGGTATTATTGTTCCACTAACGCTTTTATTGGCGTTTCGTCTTGCCACCAAACCAATGTTAGAAACTCATCCTGATGATAATGAAAAGCTTGCTCGTATATACCCAAGCTACTTGGAAATGCAGATTCAGAGCTAAGCTAGGACATCAGAGCAAGGCGCAACACGCATATAATGGTTATTCCCTTATAAAGAGTTGAAACGCAGCACTGATTTTCTAGCTTAGCTCCCTACGGGCAAGGCGATAAACGGCTATCTCCTGCGTTATTAAATCTTCTAATAAGAATAACTATTAGCAAAATTTAATGCCTTGTATATAGCCGTTTCTCGACTTGCTGAATCCTGCATTTCCAAGTAGCTTGGGTATACCACTGAGCCACTTGCCATTGGCTCTTGACACCAAATATTGCCAGCGACTAACATCGGCGCCGTCATTATTTTTCCAGCGCCAGTTTCATTAGCATTGATTAACCCTGTGCGGATTTCCCCTGCTATTATTTCGCCGTCAATAATACGCTGAATAGCTGAGCCTTGTGGCATTATTTGTGGCGGAAAAGTACGCCGGGTAATCGTCGATTCTTATCAAAATAGCGTCTAACGCCATTTTTTTTATACAGGCCATAAATCCCATGTGCCGATCCATGGTTATTGTCCGTTTTAATGCAGCCATTAAGCTGCAATCGAAATGTTCGGCGATATGGCGAACCGTTTGCTGGTTTAAACCGCGATCTTTTAGCTCAGCTGTCATTAAAAAATGTGGCATCAACAACTCTGAGGCAAATTGATTGGCTCTACCTTCGTTCAAGCTGTGTTGGTGCTTTGCGGGAACGATGTCACTGGTCGCGCATAAATTACCTACTTTACCTTTGTCTTTAAACCAATGGCCTAATTCGTGGCCAATTGAAAACTTTTGCCGAAAGGGTTCCGGGTGTGCATTAACGGTGATAATGGCTTGTTCACCCATGCCAATTATTCGTGCTTCGCAACCCGTTAATGGCCGACGTTTTATTAGCGCCTGCTTATACCCGTAATCATTCAAAATGCAGGTTTTGAAGCGTTTTAAAAGATTATCTACTACGTTGCTTTCAATCCCAATAGCCCGCTATTGCTCAATCAAGCGCCTTTTAGATAAACTTTCAAATTCACCTCAAATTCCCGCATCTTGAATGACCACGGGTATATAATATGCTATGGCTTCTAAGTCAATTTCATGCGCTTTACTAATGCCCAATTGATGGTAAAGCAGCCGAACATCGTGCCGAACGGTGTTAATCGTCATCCTTTATTAATCCTAATGCCATCAAGTCTTCTAATATCCCTGCGGCTTCTTGTTCCCAATACCTCTTGATGGATATCTTCTGCTGCTAAGTTAAGTTGATACTTCATCCGCACGTAATGACAAACTCGAATGATTTTTGTTAACTCACTATCAATTAACGTGCTGTAACCGTTGTGAAATTCGTCTACGGTTAAATACGAATAGTTATTTTCCATGTTCATAAATTAATAAGACGCTACTAGAATTTTTCATTGACACATTTGGGTAATTTAATTTTTATTAACCACGACATTTTCAATGAACTTTTCACCTATCATTGAATCGGTAATAAATCACCGTGCTTTTATTAAATATTCCAGATAAATCAGCAAGATCATAGAACTTTATCGGCAGTCTTGTCGTTATTTTAAATAATAGTTCACAAAATCCCAAGCGCTACGTCCTAAGCTATGAAATTGACCTAACGAGCAAAAGAAATTCGTTCCGAGGGAAAATTGTCAATGTAAGCAACGGACATTAACCGATCAATAGTATTGGGACTGATGTGGCGAAGCTTAGACAAATTCGTTCAGTTTTCCCGATATTTATTGGTAAATTTTTTGAAAAGTAAATGAGCAATGTTCTTAGTTTATTTTTGACTCATTTAATGTTGTCGGTTTGTTGGTTGAACGCATAAAAGAGTTCACCGATAAAGCCACATCTCTAGAAAAGAAGCTAGAGACGAAACGATAAAAGAAAGTAGCAACAAAACTAGCGTTATAATTTTCATTAATAACCCACAAAAAAACACCCCAATAACGCCGATTAAAAATTAAACACATTAAATGTTCACAACATTCGATGTGTAACGTTTTATTAATAGCAACAATTAAACAGCACTGACATTAAAACGCTTTTTAATAAAAAATAATATAAAACAATGCATAAGTCACTTCAAGTCATCCCAAACACAATAATGGGACTGATATGGCGGAGCTTACCCAATTTACAAATTAATTTTCATTAATAACCCACAAAAAAACACCCCAATAACGCCGATTGAAAATTAAACACATTAAATGTTCACAACATTCGATGTGTAACGTTTTATTAATAGCAACAATTAAACAGCACTGACA
>JABSOI010000059.1:26649-37810 GCA_013216015.1 Alteromonadaceae bacterium
TTAAAACGCTTTTTAATAAAAAACAATATAAAACAATGCATAAGTCACTTCAAGTCATCCCAAACACAATAATGGGACTGATGTGGCGGAGCTTACCCAATTTACAAATACCAGCTTAAAAACCTAAAAAGTTCAACCCTAACCCTCTAACGTTTAGAGGATTTTCAAAAACCAAGGAAACAACAATGCAACTAAAAACCCCTGATGTTTATGTTAAAGAACGGTCGATTTTTCCGCCGTCAGTCGCTGAAGTCGCCACTGCCGTACCGGCATTTATCGGTGTTACCGCACGGACTGAAATGAAAGAAGAATCAATTATTAATGTAGCTAAACGCATTACGTCAATGATTGAATTTGCTGCCGTATTTGGTGGTGCTGACGAAGAAGCGTTTAATATTCGTGAAGATGGTATCTTTGTCAAAGAAGTTGGCGGCGAATTTGCTCATGGTTACACGCCAACCAATATTTTGTACCAATCAGTTGAGCACTTTTTTGCCAACGGTGGTGGTGCTTGTTATGTCGTCACTGTGGGTACTTATGCTGACGCTGCTGCTGCCACGGTTAACGCTGCTAGTTACAAGGATGCACTAAAAACGATTGCACAAATTGATGAAGTGACTCTTTTAGTGTTAAGTGATGCGAAACGCTTAGCGGAAGGCAACATTGCTACTGCAAACAATGGTTATTATTCACTTTGCAATGACGCGTTAACGCAATGTGCTGAAACTCAAGACCGTTTTGCCCTTATCGATGTGTTAGATGATGGCGCTGCAGACGGTACGCATAGCGGTTACATTACAACAATGCGCGACAGCACATTAACTGAGAGCAAATACGGCGCGTCGTATTACCCTTATTTACAAACGACTATGCCGCGCAGCTATGACGAAGAAAAAGTTATGGTTACGGTTTATGACCGTGATGCTAATGGAAAAATAATAGAAGACGCTGCCGGTGTTGAATTATTTGTTGATACGCCAGTTACCTTAGCATCGTTAAAAGGCAAAAGCGCTTATGCTTCTGTGAAAAAAGCATTAGAGTCCAACAAGGTTATTTTACCGCCAGCAAGTGCTATGGCCGGTATTTATGCCTCTGTTGATGGCGCTCGTGGCGTTTGGAAAGCACCAGCGAATGTTGGTGTTGCTTCAACGTTGTCACCAACACGCGTTATTGATAACAAACAACAAGAAGACATGAACGTTGATGTTGTTGGCGGTAAGTCCGTTAATGCTATTCGCGCGTTTGTCGGTAAAGGTACCTTAGTTTGGGGTGCAAGAACCCTAGCTGGAAATGACAACGAATGGCGTTATATTTCAGTGCGTCGCTTCTTTAACATGGTTGAAGAGTCCGTTAAAAAAGCGTCTTATTTTGCTGTTTTTGAGCCTAACACACCATTTACATGGTTAAAGCTCAAAACGATGATTTCCAGCTACTTGGAAAACTTGCGTAAACAAGGTGCATTATTTGGTGCCAGCCCAGAGCAAGCCTATTTTGTTAACGTTGGTTTAGGTCAAACAATGACTGCAGACGATATTAATAACGGCCTGTTAAAAATAGAGATCGGTCTAGCGGCAGTGCGCCCAGCCGAGTTTATTGTGTTGACTTTCTCTCATAAAGCAATCGATGGTTAACTTTTCCCTTCGTCATAGAAACTATAACGGCATTGTATGCGTTTTAAGCCACTATCACTTAGTAATCTAAGCTCAAGCGTCTTAAAACTTGACGGCCAATATAAGATCGTTGTAATTCCAATGGCATCGGGAAACCTCTTTAATTATTGAAACTACAATGGCAATGTCTGTGTTTAAAGTCATTACCACTTAGCATTCTAAGCTCAAGCGTAAATTAACGTTAAGCGACTTAACACCTTACTGCTTTGTTGTAATACCAATGATTTTGGTAACACTTTTCATCATCTAACAACTATCACATAACAAATAATTAGGAGCCAATAATGGCTACAGAAGCTAAGTTTATTCAAGATAACTACCCATTACCGGTGTACCGTTTTACCGTTTCTATCGGTGACGAAACCATGTCTTTTTCAGAGGTATCAGGTCTTGATATCGAATATCAAGCGATCACTTATAAAGACGGTCTTGGTGTTAAACATATGCCGGGTCAACCGACAGAAACTAACATCACGTTAAAGCGTGGGATCGTACGTGCTAAAAGCCAATTGTATGATTGGATTAACAGCACATCGCTTAATTTAATTGATAAGCGTGACATAACTATCAGTTTGGTGGACAACGAAGCACAAACGATATTAATCACCTGGACAATTAAAGATGCGTTTCCAACTAAACTTACTGCCCCGACGATGGACGCAAACTCCAATGAAGTTGCAGTAGAAACCCTTGAATTACGTGCAGACGACGTGAAAATCGCCTTTTCATAAGCCGTAATTTCATTAATCATAGTTGTTCAGTAATAACACGTTTCTTTGAGGCGGTTATTGCTGAACAAATTATGATGAATGAGTAATTTTAGTTCAACAAAGGAGTAGGCCTGCATGGCACAAGGGTTATTAAACGACTGGGGGATCCCAATCCCCGGATATCGCTTCGCAGCGGTGATAATGACTGGTGGTCTCCCGCAGTTATTAGATATTCGCTTTCAAAAAATTGCCGGATTAAAAATATCCAGAGAGCTGAATACTGAGGCGGGGGCCGCAGGTCTGCTCAAACCTGAAAAGCACTTTCGAGACTTAGTGCTAACACGAGGCGTGATGGCGTTAAATAATGCCAACGATCCTTTTGTGGTATTACCTGGCTCGGCAATGTCACCACTCAATGTTGTGCACTTAATTGAATCACTAGTGTGGGATAAACGGCTATTACGCTGTGAAATCATGGTAGCGATATTAAGTGATTTAAATATTCCCATAGCTTCTTGGTTGATTCGTGATGCCTATCTAACGGATTGGTCTTGGGGAGATTTAGATGGGACTAGCAATAGTGTCCTCATCGAATCAATGACTTACAAATATTCAGATTTAATCCCCATTGGATTATAGCTGATCGCAATTGGGCAAAAAGTGAGGATTATAAATGGCTATTGAAATTAAAGACATGTCGGTATCCGTTAATGTTCGGCCGGTACCAGACGGTGGTGAAGCAATAAACAGTGGCTCAGACGGACAAGACGCGATAGATAATTGCTTGTCGACCGCACAAGAAAAAATCAATGCGAATAATGATGTTACCGCGCTAATTAATGAATTAATTGACGCAGCGTTAACCAAAAAAAGATGGTAACCGCATGACTTTTTATCAGTAAAACGAATACATAAAGGGTGATGGTTATAAGGTTTTTATCAGCAAAGCCAGCAACCATGAGCATCAAGACATTTAAAGATGCAAAACGAATACAGAAGAGGTGGTAATTATGGGGTTTTTATCAGCAAAACCAGCAACCATGAGCATCAAGGCATTTAAAGATGCAAAACGAAAAAGTGAGATAACTGAATTAAAATTACCTTATGAGCCGTCATCACTTAAAACAACAATGGGCAATAAATACACCGAAGCAGGTGGCTTAAACTCCATCAGTGGTGACATTCAATTTCAACGTTCTAGCACCGCCTGCCTAGACGTTGATTTTGTTTTAGACTCAACCAATTATGACAATTTAATCTCCTTTGGTTTAGGCACTCAAAGCGTTGAAAAAATGGTAAAAAAAATCACTAAAGCCATTTACACGCAAGAAGGCAGCAGTCACGAGCCGCCATTTTTGATGATTAAATGGGGCAATATGCCCATTGGCGATAGTAAAGCTGGCGGCTTTTACTGCCGTTTAGCCAGTATGGATATCAGCAATAAAGCGACCCAAACCGACGGTACGCCAACGATAGCCGTGGTCAAATGTAAATTTATCGAATGCTTATCAGCATCAGGCATTAAATCTAAAGTACCTAAAAGTTCACCTGATTTAACCCATGTGCGACAAGTTCACCAAGGTGATCGACTGGATTTATTAACCAACGACATTTATCAAACACCGGATTACACGCTACAAATCGCCGAATTTAATCAACTCGATAGTATTCGTGAACTTAGCGTCGGCACCCAAATTCAACTGCCGCCAATCGCGCGTTAGACTCACTTAAATTAATGCTTGGAATCTAAACTATGGATACGCCCGTAAGCACGGTAATTACTGTTAATGGTAAAGAAATTAAAGACCATCCATTAATTGCAGTAAATTGCCGTTACAAGCTCAATGAATTCCCTGAAGCGACCTTAACTTTTAACAGTGGTAGCACCGCCGAGCGAAAATTCACAGCCTCCGAAGATGCCGCTTTTGTCATTGGCGCTGAAGTTGTGGTAAAGCTTGGGTATCAAGGGGAAGGTGGCAAGGAGCAAAGCGTTTTTGAGGGGGTGATTGTTGCGACAAAATTGACCATAAATGACGCGACACCGCAATTTGAAATCACGGTAACAAGCCCTGCGATAACAACCGTTACCGGTGAAAAAACGCAGTTGTTTGCCAAAGATACCACCGATGATAAAGCCATCAAAAAAGTGTTAACCGATGCCAGTGTCAAAGTATCGAAAGTCGACGCCACTAAAACAAAACATTTGCAACTGGTACAGCTAAATCAAAGTGATTGGGATTTTGTTAAAGATCGGGCGCGGCAAAATGGCTTAATGCTGTTATTTACCCCTGGAAAATTAGCCATTGTGTCGCCCGCGACTCACAAAGGTAAAAAACACACCTTAGAATTTGGCAAAGATGCCATTGATAATTTAACCATTGAATCTGATGCCACTAGTCAATTGGCTAGCGCATCAATCACCAGTTACGATGTTAAAAAGCAGGATAAATCTCCAGCGGTAAAAGCGAAAGCAATGACCTTAAAGGGCGGTAAGCTCAATCAGAAAAAGGCAGCAGAAGCCTTAAAACGTAAAGATTGGTTGCGCACCTTAGCGGTTCCTGAAGATAAAGACATGGTAACTGGCCTTGGCAGCGGTGCCTTAAATTTTAGAATGCTGGATTTATACCATGGAAAAATTGTAATTCCCGGTAAAAGCGGCTTTGCCGTTGGCGATATCTTAACCTTAAAGGCGTTAGACAAAAATTTTAGCGGCGAATATTTTATCGGCCAAGTGCATCAGCAAATCACCACTAAGGGCTGGCGAACGCAATTAACCATCGGCTCGCATTTTGGTCCAACGCTTACACAAGTGTATCGTCCAGAACGCAAGCAAAGTGGCGTATTACTTGGCGTGGTAAGTGCTTACGAAAAAGATAAAGAAGGTTTATTCCGCTATAAAGTTAAAGTGCCAGCATTAGGCGCTAAAAATAATGAAATATGGGCGCGACACTGCTCACCTTTTGCCTCCAAAGAAATTGGCGTTTTTCTGCCGCCAAAAGCCAGTGACGAAGTGGTAATTTCATTTTTAGACGGCAATTTTGAACACCCTATTATTGTTGGCTCACTCTATAATCCCAAAAACAAACCGCCATTTCCTTTTGATGACAAGCTGGAAAAAAGCGGCTTGGTGTTCACCAAAGATGAACATGCGTTAATTCATGACAGTAAAGAAATAAGCCTCACGGTTATTGGCGCTAAAAAGAGCACCATTGTTTGGGATAAAAAAGGCGTCATGACGACCACCGTTGATAAAAGCAAAATCGTTATTGATAAAGCCATTGATCTTGACAGTGGTGATGGCATAAACCTTAGCGCCAAAAAAGATGTTGTGATTAAGACCAGTGCTAAATGCAACATTCAGGCCTCTAAAACAGAGATAAAATAAGTAAACCTGTCTAGTAAGTAAACAGGTCAGGTAAGTAAATAAGTCTAGTAAGTAAACTGCAATAAGGAGCAAAGGCAATGGTAAATACCAATTTTTTGGGAAGAGGCTGGGGATTTCCCGTACGTTTTTTTTCCCCTGATGCAGGCCCTTTGATGGTCGAAGCAAATGAAGATATTCAACAAGCGTTAAAACTACTCATTTTTACCGCTATTGGTGAGCGCCCAATGCGCCCTGATTTTGGCAGTGAAATACAAGCGTATGTATTTGAAGCGCTAGAAGCTGACAGTATGGCGCAATTGCAAGAGCACTTAAGCCTAACTGTTGAAGAGCAAGAGCCTCGAATTGAGTTAGAAGCGGTAACGATTGATAGTCAAGAAGCCGGAGTATTGCTAATTGAAATCAGCTATACCATTCGCGCAACCAATACCCGTAATAACTTTGTATTTCCATTTTACGTAAATGAAGCAATTGTTTAGGTGGCTTTATGAGTGACTTAGCAATTATTCATGGCGATTTAGCAATGTTTCAGCCAAATTTTGGCGCGGCGTTAGTAACGGTGCCGCCAGGCGTCATGTCCGCTACGGGCACCATGACCATAATGGGGAAAAAAGTGTGCCTAGAAGGTGATGAAAAAAAGGTAAGTGTGCCTGGTACCTATATCAAACCACCCTATGTAATACCGGGTATGGGCACGGTTACCATTAAAAAATTAGCCGGCGATCAACTCACTAAAAAATCCTTAAACGGTAAAAAAATGATCTTAAAAGGCAAAATGTATGATACCGAATTTACCGTTTCGGCGCCGGCAATGCAACCAACGCCAACGGGGCCGGTACCAGATGGTGGTCCAAAATATAATGGTAAAGGGCAATTTGTTTCCACTAATGTTAAATGCTTTCCGACCTAGCTAGGCCCTTTTAGGCAAAGCAATTTAGCCAGAGTAATTTAGTCAAAATAATTTAACCACACTAATTTAGAGTTTAACCCTAATCAATTGAAAATGCTTAAAATATAACTGCAAATTCAAAGGAAAGGGTATTAAAACGCTATGTTTATTTCCGGTTTTTAAACCCATAACCTAACGAATTTAAATGCTATGACCAATTCACCCAAAAAAAATCTAATGAATGCCGGTAGTTTGCAAGCGCAAAGAAATTCTGAACCATTAAACCCAAGCTGGTTCTCCATTGAAGAGCGCACAACTAAAGACTGGTTATGCTATTTAAAACGCTTTGCCAAGCACCTCAATTTCTATAATGAGCAAGGGCAGATAACAGGCAATTGGAGCGAGAGTTTGCCGGATGACGAAGCGATTATCGCGTTATCTGAGGAACTGGCGCAACTGCAAATACCTGAACAAGGTGAGACAGCGGTTACGGATGCTAGCGAAAACCTCTCGTCGCTATTACCCTTGCTTTCTGCCCAGTTTTCAGCAACGTTATCAGAGCGATCTAAAGCGTTAGTGTCACGACCCGACACGGCGTTGCTTATCGCGTGCTTGCAGTTAATGAAATGGCCAAAAGCACAGTTTGCAGCATTGACTCAGCGGCATTTGGATTATTTTTACAAAAATATTTTAAGAATGCAGCAAAAACAAGGGCGTCCAAATAAAGTTCATTTGGCGATTAATCTGGATGATGCCGTTAAGCGTTATCTGTTACCTAAAGGCTTAAGTTTTGACGCCGGAACAGATATTGATGGCAATACCCTTCGCTATGTTGCTGACGAGTCACAGTGGCTAAATCACAGCAAAATTGTCGCAGCCAAAACCTTAGCGGTTGCCAATGTTGATGACGATAGCAGTCAAATGATTATCAGCGAAAAATTTAATAGCCTCAATAATAATTTTATATCGGAAAAAGGCTTTATGACCTTTGGTGATGACAGTGTACTCGAAGCAGATGCCCGTTATGGCGACATTGGTTTGAAAATTGAATCACCACTTTTGTGGCTTAGTGGAGGGGTAAGAACGGTAACTTTAGATGGCGGTGTTTTGCTGAGCGCAGCTTTATTTTTTAAAGAGTTAACGCCTAATTTAACAGATATTTTTGACGTGGACATCACCACCATTAATGGTACTGTTCGCCTTAGTGAACAAGGCGATTTTTATCAAATTAACGCCACGGTGCCAAGTAATAATCAAGAACCTTGTGGTTTAACTATCGTGTTTGAAAAGGACTTTCCCGCCATTGCCTTAACAGAGCTGCAACTTGAAAATGGCGAAATATCACCAGCCATTACTTTATTGGTAAAGCAAAGTGCTGAACACAGTATAGTGCATTACAATTCGTTAAAAGATACGATTTTAAATAACCTGACACTGACAGTCGATGTTGTGGGTTTAGATAATTTATTGTTAAGCAACGATCAAGGTGAGCTAGACCCACAAGAACCCGGTGAAATCTTAGGTGCTGAACCCATAGTTGGTAGTGAATTGTTTTTTTCACATCCTGAAATAGCCGTAAAAGAAATATCAACCTTATCACTGTCACTGAATTGGGTTGAACAACCGCATTCACCAACAGTATCTGCCGCCTTTGAAGAATATTATCAACCTTATAAAGATTACCTGCAGGCTAAAGGTAAGCATGATGATATTGATCTCTATCCCACGTTTAAGACGGTATTAACCGATAACCGAGAGCAAGACTTTTTGTCGCCAGCAGCGCGGTTTTCGTTATTTGATTCTTCGTTAAATTGGACCCAAAGCGATAAGTTACGCCACTTATCAACACCATCAACATGGTTGAATTTGCCTCATGATGAGCTAGAGCCTAGAAAATGGCCGATTTGGTATCAGTTTAAATTGACAGGGGACGATTTTGGTCATGGAATTACAGCGAAAGTTTCTGAATATTTTGCCATTGAATACGCTAGCAAAAGCCAACAGAACACCGCTGAAAATTTGGCTCAGTGCATAAATGAAATTGAAGTTCATCATGAAAGTTTTACGACGATAAAAGAACAAAAGTATGTTGCTTGGAATACCGAAGATGATGCCCAAACGACAGAAAAAGAGCGATTAAGTGAAGTATTAATAGCTGCTAATCTTGCGGTATCTAATAATACCGTGCGTTATAATAATGCCAGTAATCGTTGGTCAAATGCTCAAGAAAGCTATCAGGATTGTCTAGATTTTCCTTCGGTTCCAGATTGTTGTGATGAGCAATTAAATCATGAGGAACTAGTGTGGTTGCCAGAAATCGCCCTAAAAAACCAATTGGAACAGGAAGCAACTAATGCTGAAAATGCCTATCAAAATTACCCAAGTCAATCTAAATTAAATCAATTGGCAACCTTAAGAAGTTACTATGACACTGCGCAATCAACGTTAAATAACTATAAAAGCTCGCGTTACAATAATAGAGGGCAATATTGCCAAGACTTGTTAACACCCATTTGGGTAGAAGTACCTACACCTTATACCCCTAGAGCATCTAAGGCGACGATAAACTATAAAGCCAGTGTCAGTTTTGAAACAACGGCGGTAACCGAACAATCTGAGCGTCAGCAACAGCATCAGCTTATTCACCTTCATCCATTAGGTCATAGCCATATTTCTGAATCAGGATCAGCCTTTCATCGCACTTTAGTCAAACAAAGTGATGATAACGGCTATTTGGATTTAACCTTGATGGACATTACTCCACCGGATGAAATTAGCATTTTCTTTAAAATAGCTTCCATTGATAGGGTGACGGTGTATGAAAAATCAACGGTTAAGTGGTATTGGCTGAGTGAACAAGGGTGGAGTGAGTTTTTTACTGCCAGACAAGGTGTTGAAGAAAATGAACCAGTGATCATCTCCGATAGCACGAATGAACTGCTCAATGACGGCATTTTGCGCTTAAAAGTACCGGAAAATCTTTATAAAGAAATAGACAGTGACGGTAATGCTTTATATCACATACAAGCGCGCTTTAGTGGCGTAAAAGATGAGTTGAGTTGCGTAAATGATGAGTTGAGTGGCGTAAATGATGAGTTGCCTCGCTACTCGAAAATTACCGCGATCCATACGCAAGTTATTACCGCTACCTTTGCTAATCCAGAGCAGTATCCAATACATTTGGAGCAAAGTTTGGCGGCAAATACTATCGAATCAACACTGGAAGATATCGACGAAATAACTGAAGTATTGCAGCCTTACATTTCGTTTGATCAGCGTCCAGTTGAATCACAGAGTCATTTTTATACCCGAACAAGTGAACGCTTGCGCCATAAAGACCGGGCAATAGCCGCATGGGATTATGAACGGCTAATTTTAGAAGAATTCCCCCAATTGCACTTGGTTAGAGCAATAAGGCCAAAACATGATACCAACTCAGTGCAATGTGGTGATTATGCGGTAAATCTAGTGGTAGTGCCAAAGGTAACTGACAGCAGCATTTTACAACCACAAGTTCCATTGTTTTTGAAAAAAGAAATCAAAGAATTTATCTGTCAAAAATGTCCACCGTGGGTAACGTTATCGGTACTTGATCCGGTGTATTTAGAAGTGAAATTCACCATAAAAGTCAATTTACATTCGGATGTTAATAGCGGTCACTCCATGCAAATCTTAAACGACAAATTGGTTGAATTCTTTAATCCTTGGAACAGCCCTGAGCTGATAGATAGCCCTGAGCCAGTTAATAGCCCTGAGCCAGTTAATAGTTCTGAGCTCAATAAAAAGACAGCGAATGGCGAGCAAATTTACCTAACCGATGCGGCCGATCTTATTAATCAATTACCATTTATTAAAAAGCTTTTTTATATCAAAGCAACGTCGCGATTATCATCGGGTAATTCCTCCAATATCGAAGAAGGCATCATAATAAAACCCAGTGCGGCCAACGTTATTGTTGTGCCAGCAACTAAACATGATATTGAATTATTGGGCACGGACATCCCAGTGGTTTATGACGGAGTTAACACCATGAAAATCGGTTACGACTTCACCGTATTATAACAATTAAGGTTAATAACAATGACAACAATATATAGTAATATCCCAGATATTGCCGAAATAAAATCCAATTTTGAAGCTGGGGACAAACCCAAACAGCAAGACTTTTACGACTTAATTGAGTTGGCAGAAGTGGCTCGAACGTTGGCGGCAGTTAACAGTGATGCCAATATGAAAGGGTTAACCATTGATCCCCAAGGTATATTAGCGGTTAAAAAAGATGAAGAAACTACGGATAATCAATTAACAATAACCGACCAAGGTTTATATGTTGCTAAAGAGGTTATTCCGGCAGCCGGTAATGGTTTGGGCCTTTCGAATAATACCTATGCTATCGGTCAAGGCAATGGCATTACCGTAAGTGCCAGTGCTATTGAAGTTAAAGTAGACAGTGAAACCCCGGGTAATCAATTAATTATCACGGAAAATGGGTTGCATGTTGCCAAACCTG
>JABSOI010000060.1 GCA_013216015.1 Alteromonadaceae bacterium
AAAGCGACTTTATACAAACTTTAAATTGGTGGATGGATAATTGATAAAATCCGTCGATTTAAAAGAACTACACCCAAAGCAATTCGACTTTTAAACCTTCCAGGATTGGTCAGTTACAAAACATCGATATGAAGCTTTTGGTTATTTATTTGGTTTTTTAGTTTACAATTAAACGGATATTTCAAATCGATTAATAAGGCAAACAATGCAAGTTCCCGCATACTTAACAATTCTAACTAACCTTAAACAGAATGACTATTTTTTCGGGCCTCAAGGGTTTCGTACCGTGGCAAATGCCGAAGAGCTTGAACATGCTCAAGTAAGTTATAGTTATGATGAAAACGGGACTGATTTAACTGGCACAAATGAAGGTGACTGGCAAAAGTCGTGGGTAGTTATCGCGGTAGATCTTGAAATGGGCGACCCTTATTTTATTGATACAGATCAAGAAAATTTACCTGTTTATACTGCCGTACCTTACGATGGCCCATGGTTGCCTGAATTGGTTGCTCCATCTTTAGAAGGCTTTTTAAAAAGTCTTGTTGTTTTAACAAGTGACAGAAAACAAAATGCTGCCCAATTTGTTCCTGACGACTCATCTATTACCGATCAAGCTACCCTTGTGCAGTTGCAGGAAAAACTGATTGAAGCTTCAGGGGGCGAGCCATTTTGGCAGACGTTTTTTGCAAACTATATTGATTGGCTTGAAGATGAAGAGTTTTAATTTTCAGTAAATAGTACATTAGGTGAGTGTTTCAATCTCACCTTTTCAATTCCTCAACTCACTAATTCCTCAGCTCACCAATTCTTCAACACCTAAAAGGAAAAGTAATTTGTTAAAGGCAGACAAGTCCGGCTAATCGTTAAAAGCAAAAATATTTAATAAAGGGTAAATAATGTATACAGGTAAATGCCTTTGTGGCGAAGTAAAGATTCAGGTATATGGTGAAATTAGCGATATAATTCATTGTCATTGTTCTTTGTGTCGCAAAAATAGTGGTACTGCATATGCGACCAATGGGTTTGTGAATAGCAAAGACTTTAAAGTTGTTGAGGGTGACGAACAGCTAACGACTTTCAGTTTTAAACCGGGAAGAAACCGTTATTTTTGTTCGAAGTGTGGCTCACCTGTTTACAGCGCTAATCAACAAGACCTAGGTAGAATAAGAATACGATTGGGCATTTTTGATTGTGATATTAAAGAAAAACCAATTTCTCACAACTTTGTTACATCGAAAGCTAATTGGGAAGATATGGACGCTGATTTACCAAGATATGAATCTTTTGAACCCGGTAGAAAATAACCCATTCATAACTTGAAATATTAATTGATGATTGACAAATAATTGCATAAGTCTATTATTGACGAAACGTCACTGACGAATCGTCATTAAAAATATGAGCCCAAGAATATTAGATGAACAGAGTTTAAGAGATCGAGAACAGCTTATAATTGATGTAGCTATTGCATTGATTGAGAGTCTCGGTGTTGAGAACTTGACCATGGACAAAGTTATCGCGAAAGTTCCCTTTTCCAAAGGGACTGTTTACAAGCATTTCATTGGTAAAGAAGATTTAGTATTAGCCATTAGTAACTACGCTATTAATATTCTGGCTGATTTATTTTGGCGTGCTGCACAATTTGAAGGTTGTGCGCGCGAACGCATGTTGTTACTGAACTTTTCATATCTTATTTATGCTGTATTGTACCCCGCATTATTTCAAACCGTAATTTGTGGTAAAAGCCCTAATGTATACGGTAAATCCAGTGAAAAAAGGTTACAAGAACAAGAGCAGCTTGAATTTAAATTGTTAGGGGCTATTCATGGCATTGTTGAAGATGCGTTAGCAAATAAAAGTTTAACATTACCTGAAAATATGGATATTCAGCAAATTTGCTTTGCTAACTGGTCTATGGCATATGGCACTATTAGCTTACTTTCTGGAGAAACCGAGCAATGCAGTGGGCGAACCGCTTTAGTGGTAGAACGCGAGCTGTTTAATCAGAATAATTTGTTATTTGATGGGTTGAAGTGGAGCCCGTTAGCACAAGAAAAAGAATACAGTACGGCATTGAAAACTGCACTGGCTAAAGTTTTTACCAAAGAACTTAAGTCACTGCATGAAAAGGGACGAGATCTGAACTTTTAAGTGTATTTTTACTTAAAAGGCATGAAAAAATTCGAATTGAATATGCGGTGGAAACACCGTATTTTTTAAAAAACTTAGTGACGATTCGTCATAATGGGGAAGTAATGAGAGATAAACTATATGGATTCATAGGTAAATATCCATTTTGGACTATTCTGGTTTTTTTGACCTTGGCAGTGATAGCAGCAGCTGGTGCGGAAAAACTGGAGTTTAAAAACGATTACCGTGTGTTTTTTGGTGAAGAAAATCCACAGTTGGTTGCCTTCGAGTCTATGCAAAAAATATATAACAAAAGCGATAACGTTTCTTTTGTTGTAGTACCAAAAGACAATAATGTTTTTACAGCTGAGCATCTTGCAGCGCTGAAAAAACTGACTAAAGCCAGTTGGCAAGTACCATATTCTACCCGTGTAGATTCAGTGACAAATTTCCAATACAGTTACGCTGAAGAAGACGATATGATTGTGGAAGATCTGGTGATGAATACCAAGGGTCTTACCCCTGAAGATTTGGCAAAGATCAAAAATGTAGCCTTGAGTGAACCTTTGCTCGTTAACAAAATAATTTCTGCAACGGGTCATGTTTCTGTCGTTAATGTAACAGTGCAATTACCTGGCATTGATCCTATGGTTGAAACACCTGAAGTTGCAGCTAGTGTAAGAGCTATTAAAGATAAATTTCTTGCTGACAATCCAGGAACACAAGTCTATTTGTCTGGCATGATTATGATGAACACTTCATTTGGTGAAGCGTCGATAAACGATGGTTCTACGCTGATACCACTGATGTTTCTCGTTGTCGTAGTCACTATTGGTTTATTGTTGAGAACTATCACCGGTACCTTTGCCACCGTGTTAGTTATTATTATGAGTATTGTAACCACGATGGGGCTTGCTGGCTGGTTAGGGTTTTATTTAACCGGGCCATCTTCTTCAGCACCAACCATGATTTTAACCTTGGCGGTTGCAGACTGTATTCATATTTTAACCTCCATGTTTTATGAAATGCGTCATGGTGCCGATAAGCGTACGGCAATTGCTAAAAGTCTACATGTTAACCTTCAGCCGATTTTCTTAACCAGCATTACCACCGCTATTGGCTTTTTAAGTATGAATTTTTCAGATTCACCGCCATTTAGAGATTTAGGTAATTTAGTTGCTATGGGCGTGATGTTTGCTTTTGTTTTCTCGGTAACCATTTTTCCAGCGTTATTAACTGTGTTGCCAGTTAAAGTAAAAGTACAAAAAGAAAATGATAAAGACGTAATGACTGACGTAGCTAATTTCGTTATTAATAAAAGAAAACTATTATTACCACTTACCGCTGTTGTTATCGCCGTTTTTGCTGCTTTTATCCCTAATAATGAACTAAATGATGACTTCGTTAAATACTTTGATGACAGAGTGCCGTACAGAGTAGCAACTGATTTTATGCAGGAAAATTTGTCAGGCATGATGGTGTTGGAAGTTTCAGTAAAAACAGGTGTTACCAGTGGTATCAACAACCCTGATTATTTAAATAAAGTGTCAGATTTTAGTGATTGGTTACGAAAGTTACCGCAAACTGACCATGTAAATACCATCACAGACACGTTGAAACGTTTGAACAAAAATATGCATGCGGATGATCCTAGCTGGTATATATTGCCAGATAGTCAGGAATTGTCAGCGCAGTATTTATTATTATATGAAATGTCACTACCTTATGGTTTAGATTTAAACAACCAGCTTGATGTTGATAAATCATCTTCTAGAGTAGTAGTAACGTTTAAAAACATGACCAGTACAGAAATGATTGACGTTGAGCAAAAAATCATTGCATGGTTTGACGAAAATGCGCCCAAATATCAGACAGATATTGCCAGTCCAAGCTTAATGTTTGCTTATATTGGCCAGAGAAATATTGTCAGCATGTTAATAGGAACCACCTTTGCATTAATACTAATTTCGATATTGTTAGGTGTTGCGTTAAAAAGCTGGCGCTATGGTGCAATTAGTTTATTACCTAACCTTATTCCGGCAGCCGTAAGTTTTGGTATATGGGGATTATATGAAGGGCAAATTGGTTTAGGTTTGTCAGTGGTCATTGGTATGACATTAGGGATTGTAGTTGATGATACCGTGCATTTTCTAAGTAAATATCTGCATGCTCGCCGCGATAAACAAGCTGATTCTGCTACCGCTGTACATTATGCTTTTGGTAATGTTGGCCGTGCCCTGTGGATCACTACTTTCGTATTAGTTGCTGGGTTTACCGTTTTGGCACAATCGTCATTCAAAATGAATGCAGATATGGGGTGGTTAACTGCTGTTACTATCTTTGTTGCGCTAGTGGTTGATTTCTTGTTCTTACCACCGTTACTAATGGCAATGGATAAGGCAAAAGAGAAAAAAGAATTGAAAAAAGGCAAGTTGGATAATGAAAGTGATTCAACGGCAATCGAAACAAGTTAAGTTAATTATTAATAGTGAATATGGGAAAATATGATGTTTAATAGAAAAAAATTATCAATTGCTGTGGTTAGTGTTGCGTTGACATTGGTTTCAACCCTGTCTTTTGCACTTCCTACACCAGAAAAAGCTGCACCAGAAAAGGCTTCACAAGAAAAGGGTCTGGAAATATTTAAAGAAGTAAAACAACGTGATATTGGCTGGACTGACAGCACCGCTGATATGTTAATGATACTGCGAAATAAACAAGGGCAGGAAAGCACCCGGGAAATCAAAATTAAATCACTGGAGCTACTTGATGATGGCGATAAAAGTTTAACCATTTTTAATAAGCCAATAGATGTGAAAGGAACTGCTTTTTTAAGTTTCTCACATCCTGTTGGTGCAGATGACCAATGGTTGTACTTACCTGCTTTAAAACGCGTTAAAAGAATTTCATCGCGAAATAAATCAGGCCCGTTTATGGGCTCTGAATTTGCTTTCGAAGATTTAAGCTCTTTTGAATTAGAAAAGTATAGCTATAACTATTTAGGTGATGAAAAAACTAATGGTTTAGACAGCTTTAAAATAGAGCAGTTTCCGGCTGATGAAAACTCCGGTTATACGCGACGTATTGTTTGGATAGATAAAAAAGAATACCGTTTTCAAAAAATAGATTTCTACGATCGTAAAAACTCTTTGTTGAAATCACTAACCTATCTGAATTATGAGCAATATCTTGGTAAATACTGGCGCTCTCAGAGTATGCAGATGGTTAACCATCAAAATGGAAAAAGTACAGAATTAAAATGGGATAACTATGCTTTTAAAACAGGTTTACAAGACAGTGACTTTAATCGTAACTCATTAAAACGTAGACGTTAAATTATTATGTTACTTCAAGCATTAGCGAAGACAAGAGCTAAAACATTAACTAAACAGTTAGCAGCAACATGTTTGCTGTTAACTTTAAATGCCACGGCCACTGAAGTGGAAATTTCAGGAAAAGCGGGCGTAGAAGGGCGTTATTTTTTTGAATCGGGTCAATATGCTGATCAATTAACATCAGCACAAACTTCTCTTTTCGTTGAATCAGAGTTTTACTGGAGCTGGAATGATGGTAATGACAGTTTCATTTTTAAACCCTTTTATCGGATTGACAGTAAAGATGATGAAAGAAGCCGTGGCGATATTCGGGAACTTTCTTACATACACGCCAGTGATGATTGGGAATTAAGAGTAGGTATCCGGAAAGAATTTTGGGGAGTTACTGAATTTCAGCATTTAGTTGATGTGATAAACCAGACGGATGGTGTTGAGGATATTGATGGTGAAGATAAATTTGGCCAGTTAATGGTAAATTTATCATTGGTAAAAGATTGGGGCATTGTTGATTTATATTTGCTGCCAGGTTTTCGGGAACGAAGTTTTGCCGGTGAAGAAGGGCGACTACGCGGACCAATCAACATAGATACCGATAATGTAAGTTATGAGTCTAGTGCGGCAGAGCAACATTTAGATTTTGCCATGCGCTGGAGTCATTCGTTGGGTGATGTTGATATTGGTACTTATTGGTTTCATGGAACAAACCGGGATCCCATGCTTGTACCTACTAAAAACGCCCCCGTTCAAAATGGAGAAACAATAAGTCTTGGGCAATATTATAATCAAATGGATCAGGTAGGACTCGATTTACAGGTTATTGTAGAAGACTGGTTATTGAAATTTGAATCGATATACCGAAGCACCAGTGAGGAAGAATTCTGGGCAACACAATCGGGCTTTGAATATAGTTTTATCGGTGTTTTTGACACTGCAGTTGATCTTGGTTTATTAATGGAATATAGCTGGGATTCGCGGGGTGAAGGTGATATTAATTCATCAGGTTCAAGTTTTCAAAATGACGTGTTTTTTGGTAGCCGAATAGCTTTGAATGACATGCAGAGCAGTGAACTATTAATGGGTTTCAGTGCCGACTTAGATCATAACGCTTTCAATTTTTTAATAGAAGCTAACCGTCGTATTGGTGACAGTTTTAAAGTGAATTTAGATTTGAGGTTTTTTCAAAGTACTGAACCGGCAGATCAACTTTATGCCCTTAGAGATGATGACCATTTTCAGCTGACGCTTGAATGGTATTATTAATGTTTCTGATGTTGACCTGATTGTGTGAACGATTGGGTCAAATCTTGATTGGTTAATACCAACTGCAATGACTATCGCTATGTAACGGTTAAGTGTGGCTACGACCGTAATTTATTGTTTTATCCGTATTTATTTCTCAGCTCAAGATTTCAGCGCGTAGGATGGATTAGCCGAAGGCGTAACGTAAGCGATCAATTTAAGCCGTATTTTATTCCTCAAAAAACTCTTTAAGCTAGTTGCCATCATTCAACGAAATAAAGAAACTTATGGCAAATACCAGACGTACGCCAACACAATGGCAACAAATACTTCAAGAACAAACACAAAGTGGTTTAAGCGTTCATGAATATTGTGACCAAAATAGCATAGCTACCTCCAGTTTTTTCAAGTGGCGATGTATTTTAAAAATAGATCTTGAAAATACCTCGGATGTTTCTACTGAGGATGATAAATGGGTGCCTATTGAAAATGCGATACCCACAGCCAACGTTTGGGATTTAGAATTAAGTTTACCCAATGGTATCGTTTTAAGAATGAAACACGCCTGATGTTACTGCAAGATCCTAATTTATCCGTATGGCTGTATGCTCAGCCTGTCGATATGCGCAAGCAATTCGATGGTTTAGCGGCGTTAGCCCAATCAAAACTTAACAGTGTAGCGAGTAGTGGCGAATTGTTTGTGTTTGTAAATCGTCGCCGTACCCAAATTAAAATCCTTTACTATAGTCACGGAGGTTATTGTTTATGGAGCAAACGACTTGAGCAAGGTCAGTTTCATCGAGTCAAAAATGAGGGGGATAAAATCCCGCTAAATTGGGCACAATTACAATGCTTAATTGAGGGAATTAATTGGCAAAAAAGCGCAATTAGTAAGCGATTTAAAGAACATGATTTGCTATAATAGCACGCATGAAAGCCAATAAAACCAATCCATTGCATCAAGATAAAGTCTCTCAATTAGAAGAGCATATTGTCGTGCTTGAACAACAGTTGAATTGGTTTAAACGTCAGCTTTTTGGTCGTAAATCAGAAAAACAAATAATTGAGGATACTCATCAAGGTCAGTTATTTGCTGCGACTAAAGTTGACACTCCACAAGATGACACCACCGAAGTTAAATCGCATAAACGTAAATCAAATACTCAACGTAGCGGTGATGAAGTCAATGACAGTGGTTTACGGTTTGATGATACGGTACCTACCAAAGTTATCGACATCCCAGCCCCTGAATTACAAGGTGAAGATGCTGACCAGTATGAAATTATTGGCTACAAAGAAACAACTCGCCTAGCGCAACAACCTGGCAGTTATACGGTGTTGATTTATCGTCGCCCTGTGGTTCGTCACAAAATGGAGCAAACAGTAAAATCATCTGAAGCACCAACGAATGTACTTGATGGTTGTTACGCCGATGTTTCACTACTTGCTGGTTTAATGGTCGATAAAGGGGTTTATCATTTACCGCTTTATCGTCAACATCAGCGCATGATTGACTCAGGCATTCATATTAGTCGAGCCACCTTAACCAATTGGATACAAAAAGGGATAGAGTTACTCAAACCTATTTACCGAGCGCAATTAAAATCAATTCTAGCGAGTAAAACCTTAGCAATGGATGAAGTCCCAATAAAAGCGGGACGAAAGAGCAAAGGTAAAATGAAACAAACCTATTATTGGCCAATGTTTGGCGATAACGATGAAATTGCATTCACTTGGTCGAATAGCAAAGGTTTTATGCATGCTAAAAATCAGCTTAACGGTTTTAGTGGCGTTTTGCTAACCGATGGTTATGCCGCTTACACTAGAACAGTGAAAGAGCTAAATAAAAAAGAAAACAACGTTATTCACGCAGCGTGCTGGGTGCATTATCACGAGTGATTTTTTATCTTGAGTACAGTTTCAATGAATCTGTTTTATATAGTAATTTCTTATTTATTTAGCTGGATAAAATTTTATATTTTTGGAGTTATTTTGAAATTATAACGCATCTTAATTGTCCTAAATACTACATGATGTAATAAAGTAGTTGATGATGTCAAAAGCTCATTTACCACAGTATCCGTTGTATACTGCAACTGAAAACGTTTGGCGCGAGAATCATTGTTTAAAGGAAACATCGATCAGTCTTTACCGCCTATGGGTTTGTCGGTTCATAACCTATTGTCAAAATAAGCAGTTAGATGAATATGCACAATTGACCTTGATTGGTGTATCTAAGTTTGCCTTCTGGTATGCACGTAACCACGATATAAATAGAAATAATGCCATTTGTATTGCAAGAAGTGCATTAAAAACTTGGTCAAATGCCTTACAAATATTGGGGAGACCAGTCCCATTGTGGTCTCAAGTAATTTCAAATACTTCGCATACCCCGATTATAAAAGCATTCTCAAATTACTTGCACGATAATTGTGGTAATGCCTCTAGCACTATTCATAAAAAGATTCATCACATCAACAGCTTTAAGGTTTTCCTAAACCAGCAAGAGGATAAGCTGTTAAACATAAAATTACAGGATATTGATGAGTTCATTTCAATCTGTAGTAAGCGCTATTCACAGTCTACGACTTCTGACATCTGCTCTAGCCTCCGTAGCTTCACCCGATATTTACTAATAAGTGAACGTATCAGTGTTGATCTAGCACCATCAATATTATCGCCGAAATTTACAAAATTTGAACGCCCACATAAAGTGCTCCCATGGGATGATGTATGCAATATCTTGCAGGCAATTAACAGGGAAACCCCATGCGGAATGCGGGATTATGCATTGTTACTGATGATGAGCGTTTATGGTTTTGGTGCGGGAGAAGTGATTGGGTTAACGCTTGATGATATTGATTGGAAAGCATCCACAATCCATGTCACACGTCCAAAAACCAAGGTTGAATTTCAACTACCATTACTGCCCGCAGTAGGAGAGGCAGTTGCAAATTACCTTCGTTTTGGGCGCCCATGCCATACATTAAGTCGCCACTTGTTCGTTATAATGCGAAGCCCACATACGAAATTGGCATGTGCAGTCACCATACGACATATTCTTCACACTCATGCTAAACGAGCTGGCGTAACTGCTGATTTTCTTGGTACTCACGTTTTACGCCACACTCATGCCTGTCGACAAATTGATTTAGGTACACCAGTACCAATCATTGGTGACATTCTTGGTCATTCGGACCCAGCATCCACCTCTGCTTATATTCGTGTATCCATTAACCATTTACGGGAAATATCACTGCAGGTGCCGTCATGTCAATGATTAAGCTTATAACTCTGGCTAGCAATATTGATAACTTTTTGAATTTTAAACGCGCATTGGGGTACCCCTATCAGCGAGGGGAAGCAACATTAAAAAGCTTTCTCCATTTTGCTCAACAACATGGAACGAAAGCTAAGACAAAGGATTGCACTATCATTATTTTTGAGGTCACTCTAGATAAATGGTTGTACCGGATAGAAGGACGAAAACCTGTTACATTAGCTAACGATTTAGGAGTGATCCGCCAACTTTGTTTATACTGTCGTCGCTATGATCCAAAAATGTTTGTGCCAAAAATCGCTTTAGCACCACAAACTGAATCCGTGTATACACCTTATATTTTTTCTCATAAAGAAATAATGCTTCTTTTACAGGCTGCAATTCAACACACAGGTAAAAATATATGGGCAGTAATGCTATATACACTACTCCTTGTTCTTTATTGTACCGGATTGCGTTTTGGTGAGGCTATAAGGTTGCATCTGTCTGAAGTCGATTTGGAACAGCAAGTATTCCTGATCCGTGCAAGTAAAGGGCGAACACGCTGGGTTCCATTTGGTAAAGATCTAGCACAGAAGCTAAAGACGTACCTAGACAGAAGATCCGAAATTTTAACAACAAAAAACTTAAATTACGAATATATGTTGTTCATTGGTCTCAATGGTAAACCTCTAACAATGTACGCAGCGTCAAATGCCGTTAGAAAACTTCTCCGAAAACAGGGATTAAAACCAGAAAAAGGTCGATTAGGGCCACGACCATTTGATTTCAGACACACATTTGCAGTACACCGCCTAACAGAGTGGTATCACCAAAATATTGATATTCATGCTCAGCTTCCCTGGCTATCTGCTTACATGGGACATGTTAATCTATTGGGTACTGAAGCTTATTTACGTGCCACACCAGAGCTACTTCAATTTGCTAGTAATCGCTTTGAACATCGTTTTAAAAATACAGAAGAAATATCATGACCCATACAAAATCAAATACCCTATTGGTGTTGGTGGAGTCGTTCTTCCGTGATTATCTTAAAAATGCTTGCGGAGCAAGCCATCACACCGTTCGTGCTTATAGAGATTCACTACGATTATTTTTTTGTTTTTTGGCGGATTACAAAAATGGGGACGTAGCAAGTTTGCGACTTGAAGATCTACATGTTGAAGCGGTTACAGCATTTCTTACCCATTTAGAAGTTAAGCGCAGCAATACCGTTGCAAGTCGTAACTATAGACTTGCTGCCATTCGGTGTTTTTTTAAACACTTGATCCGTCATGATTTACAACGTGCAGATCAATATTATCGTGTACTTGCTATGCCTTTGAAAAGGACACACGTACCTCTTGCAACTTATTTAGAACCCGAAGACGTTCGATTATTGATAAAACAACCTGATCGTAGTACTTCTTCCGGTGCTCGCGATTATGCATTATTACTTTTCCTCTATAATACCGGAGCACGTATTAGCGAAGCTCTTTCAATATGTGCTAACGATTTGAGCATGATCAAACCACAACAAGTACGCTTGCACGGCAAAGGAAATAAAGACAGATTATGTCCCTTATGGCGTGATACTGTAAAAGCCTTGCTACTTTTACCTAATGCTCAAAAGGGTAAACATCTTGATCCATTATTTTGTAATCGAAATGGTGTTGCGCTGAGTCGTGATGGTGCTGCTTATATATTACGTAAATACGTAACACTTGCAGCGAAAGAAGCCCCTGAACTTAAAAAACTTAAAATAACTCCACATGTGATGAGACATAGCTGCGCAGTAGCGTTACTGCAAGCCGGTGTTGACATTACTGTAATCCGAGACTATTTGGGTCATGCTAGCATAGCCACTACTAATAGATATATTATGACAAATCTTCAAATGAAACGTGATGCCCTTGAAAAATTTTGGGATCAATCGGGTTTATCTCCATCAGATTCAAAGCCCTGGAAACCAACACCTGATTTACTTAAATTTCTAACATCATTGTGAAGAGGTTTTTTATCCAAAGTACACAGCACGTTTAGCTATGCAAATATCCCTGTAAACCCATAGGAAGTGTACACATACCTTCGAGTAACAACAAATTCTAGAATGAACTCAAGATAAAAAATCACTCGTGATAATGCACCTTATCCGGAGCTCCGGATAAGGTGCATGCTCGCCGTTATTTCGACAAGGCATTAGATATTGAACCCATTGCGGCACAAGAGGCGATTGACCAAATTGCTCAACTTTACAAAATTGAAAGGCATATTAAAGAACACATTACTGAGTTAAGTGAAGTCTTAGCCTATCGTCAAAAACATAGCGAACCGTTAGTGACTCAGTTCTTTGCGTGGGTATATGAACAACGACAAAGAGTTGAACTAACCCCAAAAAATCCACTCACCAGAGCATTGAATTATGTCAGTGAACGTCAAACTGAGTTAAAAGTTTTTCTCAGTAATCCATCAGTACAGATGGATACAAATCACTTAGAGCGAGCACTACGCGTTATTCCAATGGGAAGAAAAAATTATCTGTTTTGCTGGAGTGAACTTGGTGCTGAGCTGCTGGGTATTTTACAAAGCTTGTTGGTCACTTGCCGATTGCAAGAAATTAACCCCTATACTTACCTTGTTGATGTATTGCAACGGGTGAGTCTACATCCTGCGTCAAAAGTTGAAGATTTGACGCCAAGAATTTGGAAAGAGAAATTCTCTGAAAATTTTTTAACGTCAGATCTGGCTTGAATGGGGTGATCTAAACCCTAAATGATCGCTTACGGCGTAACCCATCAAAACATCAGCTTTTATTCATATTATTAGAAAGTTGCGTTCTACAAAGTGATGGGTTACGCCGTTGGCAAACGCATCCTACAACTAAAAACTTATCTGTGCTCCTGCGTTATCCGGCACACGTGCATTTATGCACTTGAATATTGATTAATGCCACAGGAATTAGAAACAGACAACAACAAATCGATGCTTTTGCCATCCCAGCCAAAAGTGCTTTTTCATCGGGATAATTTCAGTAACACCAATTGTACACTTTGTTACAGACGATGGATCTTGTTACGTCTTTCAAGGGCATTATTACTTATAGTTAACTTCTAAAAACAACTTAAGGAATAAATATGTATCCGTACTACCGTCTAAAATCAAAATTACTTTGCACCTCAATCGCTTTATTGTTAACTGCTTGTGGTGATTCATCACCTGAAAAACCAGTAATAATTGAAACGCCAGTCGCTATAACGATTGACTATCAGAAAATGATTGATGAAACGGTTTCAGATACCATTCCTGGCATCATATTGTTAGTAGAAACCCCGGAAAAACAATTTATCGGCAGTGCCGGACTTGCCGATATAGAAAGCCAGGAAGCAATGCAAACATACCATATGATGCCAAATGGCAGTGCCGGAAAAAAACTGACCGCCTTGTTGGTCGCTATGCTAGAAGAAGATGGCATGTTAAACCTAGACAATACTATTAATACCTGGCTGTCTGAAGAGTTACTGTCTCAAATAGCCCATAGTGATAAAATGACCTTGCGACAATTATTGAATCATACCTCGGGTGTTTACGATTATCTCGATGATACAGATTTCAAAGAAGCGGTATTACTAGACCCTTTTTCTTTGAAAACCGATGCTTATGCTCTTCAATTTGCCTTGAATAAAGCAGCGACTTTTGAACCAGGCGCAGGCTGGGAATATTCAAACACAGGCTATTTATTGGCTGGTCTTATTCTGGATGAAGTCTTGGGAGAGCACCATTCGAGTGAAATGCGTAATAGAATATTGAACCCGTTGGCAATGAATTCGAGTCATTATGGCGGAGTTGAAAAAGAATTAGGTGACATTATCTCTGGTTATTTTAGGTATGACAATGGCGAGGTTCTCAATACAAAAGCTTTGTATGAAAATATTGGAGTTGCTGACGCGCCGTTGGTTTCAAGCGTGGAGGATATGGCTTTGCTTTTGAAAACCATTATAAGTGACGATAGCTTTATAAGTCAGCATGTAAGGGATACATTATTTGGTGAAGATAATCTGCAATTTATTGGGGATGGTAGCTATTACGGACAGGGAATATTTAAAGACATATTAAATGGAACATCGGTCTACCACCATGGTGGCGTTGAATCTGGTTACTCAACCACCAATATATATATTCCAGCAAGCCAAACCAGCATTACCGCATTTTTTAACTGTGGAGAGTTTGATCTTTGTGAAATTGAAACTGATGAAATGATTCATAAAATTTTGAATAACGAGCTTAAATAAGTATCTGTTTATTTAAAAATATAAGGCGCTATAATTTTAGCTTTGACTTATTTTGCGCCTCATAGTTTTATATAGAGTAATAAACACATTGTTTGTATTAATTTTATTTCGACCAATTTCCTGCTTGAAAGATTATACGAATCTATGTTCCAGAGAAAATAATGAGAATTATCAGTTGTCTGGTTTGTGTATTGCTATTGTCGTCTTGTGTATATTATAGCGTTAAGCGTGATTTTGGAATTGATAACAAGAGGACAAAACCTGCCTGCAATACGGGGTCAAAAAAAGAAAAAGAGAAATGTAGAGCTGATTTAATAAAACTTAATGAATCAATTCAAACCCGGAAAAATAAATAGTCTTTATAACAAGTGGCGAAGATATCCATTTTAACTTGTTATAAATGCTAAGATTTAACTGGTAATGTTAAGTGTAAGATAAGTGGGGTATTTCAGGCTATTTAACTCGCAATTAATGATAAATCTCAAACATGGCAAACTAATATCTAAACACAGTAAAGATGAATGATTAAATTGAATATAGACCTCGTCAAGCTGGAGGTCTGTTATTCAGAGTTGCGCCTCTTAGCACAGTACCTAAATCCAGATTATGGCTAAAAAATGGCCGAGACCGGACGAAGCTGTAACATTCGCAGCGTCCGCTATGTAGTGAACAATCGAGCCGTTACATTGTATGATTAGTGCTGACTCTGGATTTTAATTTTACAGATAAAAGGGCGTGGGGTCGCAACCCAATATTTTCGTGTATGTGGTTAGGAACTCAGATCTTTATACATTACAGCAACATCAACACCTAGATAATTAACTGATTTGATTAGTTGCCAACCCAAACGTGCATATAAACCGCCGGTAAGATTTTCAGTTTGTAAATGTAATCTACGTACGCCCATTGTTAACGCGATTTCTTCAGTTTTTTTCACAAGAGCTGATGCTAAATTTTTACCTCTATGTTCAGTGACTATATAAACACCGCCTAACCAGTGTTCTTTTTCAGGGTAAATTGTCATCTCCCGAAACTTTAGTTGAGCCGCACCCATAACTTCATCGCCATTGACGGCTAAAATAATTAGCGGGATTTCAGTTTTGTTCAGATACTCATTCAATTTAGATGATAATGAATTTATGGAAGAATTTTCAACGTAACTTCCCCATTCATCAAAATACCATTGCGCTAATTTCGGTACTTCTTCTTTTCTATCGGCTAGAAATACAAATTTCAATTACAGACTCTCTACCATTATTTACAACGACTATACCCGTGGTCATTCAAGATGCGGGAATTTGAGGTGAATTTGAAAGTTTATCTAAAAGGCGCTTGATTGAGCAATAGCGGGCTATTGGGATTGAAAGCAACGTAGTAGATAATCTTTTAAAACGCTTCAAAACCTGCATTTTGAATGATTACGGGTATATAACTTAATCTTGAGGATAGTGCGTGTGATTTGCACTGTCCTTTATTGTTTGCTTTGCAAAGTTAAACCGCTATATTGGATCATTGTAACCAATGAAAGAAGTGGCATAGTTTATTTGTGAGGAGGTTGTGTGACAGAAGTTTATCTTTTTGATTGGGGTGATACGCTGATGGTTGATTTTCCCGGCGTTTTGGGGAAAATGTGTGATTGGGGAAAAGTAGCGGCTGTTACCGGAGCCAAAGAGGCTTTAGCAAGCTTGTCTCAACATGCAAAAATATATGTAGCAACAGGTGCAGCTAATTCGACTGAAGCTGAAATTGAAAAAGCCTTCGAACGAGTTGGTTTGCATTCATTTATTTCAGGTTATTTTTGTAAATATAATTTAGGTCTGGAAAAAGGTTCTCCTGATTTTCTTAATGCTATTCTCTCAAAATTAGAACAACCAGCTGAAAATGTGGCAATGGTTGGCGATAACTTCAAAAAAGATATTGAACCTGCTATTGCTGTGGGAATACAAGCTATTTGGTTTTCAGCAGATAAAAAAGATGTGCCTCCAGCTATTCCTGTTAATGTGAAAATAATTGGTAGCTTGAGTGAGCTCTACGAATAAACCGGATTTGTAGAATCGTCATGAAGTAAATAATAGCGCATTGACCTACGCATTGACTCAAAAGAAAAGTTAGTCGAAAGTCCTGGAGATTTTTGATTTTATAGTAATATTGACTATTCTATTTTTAACAATTTAAAAAAGAGGGTGTTATGGAACAATTGTCAACATTAAAATGTGAGGCTTGTGCTGCCAGTGCAAAACTGCTTTCGGCAGATGAAATAGAATTATTACTACCTCAAGTGCAAGGGTGGAAAATTATTGTAGATTCAGGTATACAAAAATTAAAATGTGACTTTGCTACAAGAAATTATACAAAATCTGTTGCCTTTACCAATGCCATTGCTGAAATGGCAGAGGCAATAAATCATCACCCCCAAATAATTTTAGAATATGCTTCGGTCACAGTTATTTGGTGGAGTCATAACATAAAAGGCCTGCATAAAAATGACTTTATTATGGCTTCTAAAACTTCAGAGCTGTTTTAACTATCGTTACTTGTAAGGCACTAATACTATAACTGCATGGGGACACTGCATGGGGTCGGACCTACACTGCATGGGGTCGGACCTACATAAACATACACTGCATGGGGTAAACATACACTGCATGGGGTAACATACACTGCATGGGGTACATACACTGCATGGGGTCGGACCTACATAACAGGCTGAATTGCTTTTAACATACACTGCATGGGGTCGGACCTACATAACAGGCTGAATTGCTTTTGTTTTGTATGGAAAACAAGTCATTAATTTAGTTTAAACGTATGTTTTCACCATACAAATGGTTACTTTAAGACTGATTCCTGAGTTTTGTGTGTGAATATTTGTTATTAAAGATGCTATTTTGTACTTCAAAAGGTACTTTTAAGCAGATTTATTTGCTTGTAATTCATCTATTTCTGTTGTAACTCAATAGGTTATATAGGTCATACCCGAATGTTTATTTTTAGGCGGGTGATTTTTTACTTTTGAAATGTTGCCAGTTCGCGACGGGTTTAGCTTATAGTTATGTGTCGTAGTTGTATCGCAGTTGAGCAATTAAAATACTGTCGTCTTTAAATTTATAAACTATTCGGTGTTCGTCATTTATTCGTCTTGACCAATACCCAGCCAAGCCGTGTTTTAATGGTTCTGTTTTGCCAATTCCCCTATAGGGTGTTCTTTGAATATCTTTAATTAATGTATTAATACGTTTCAATATTTTTTTGTCTGTACTTTGCAAGTACAAATAGCTTTCCCAAGCTTTGGTGGAAAATGTTAGTTTCATTCCATAAGCTCTCTTTCAGTACCTTTATCCGACTCAAGTTCAGCGATAGACTCAAGTAAATTCCTTGCGTTAGCCCCAGATCTAAGTAAATATGTTGTTTCTTCCATGGCTTGGTAATCTTCTAAGGAAATCATAACTACAGGATCTTCGCTTTTGCGTGTGATAATTACAGGCGTATGGTCATTACAAACTTGTGCCATTGTACTGGCTAAGTTTGCACGTGCGAAGGTATAACTTATTGTATTCATATTCTATCCTAAACTGTTCATGTACGTAATTAGGTACAGTATTTTTTAAAAACATAATTTACCAATTAAGATAGTGGCAGTGCTCTATTCGATAACTATTGTATTTAACGAAATGTTGCCGTTTGTTGAGGCGATTGAATCAATCAAGGTGTAAAAATGTAAATGAATACAACAAAAGTAGTTGCTATAAGTGGTGCATCTGGTGCCGGTAAAACGTCTGTGGTCAAACAATTGTCTGCTGCATTTAATTGTCCAACTTTATTTTTTGATGATCACACCCAAAACAATACTTACCCGAAAGAAATGAAAACCTGGCTTGAAAATGGTGCCAATGTCTCTGATATTAAAACCCCTAAACTGGTGGAGTCACTTCGAAAACTTAAATCCCAAAGCAACAGTAAATATATTTTCGTAGAAGAACCATTTGGTAAGCAGCGTGATTCAATTTCATCCTTGGTAGATTATGTTGTTTTATTGGACCTGCCTTTGGAAATTTGTCTTGCCCGCATAATTAAAAGAAATATAGCCAATTACATGAATCAATCTGATCGCTCAATAGATTCAATTTCAAGTTATTTAGATAAATATGAAGATCATTTAAGAGATGTATATTTTGAGGCTGTTGATCAAGTACGTCAAAATTGTGATTTTTTAATTACCAAGGTCAGCTCAATTGAGGTAACAGCAAAATCAATTAGTAATTGGTTGAAAGTAATGCAAACCGATAATGAAATCATTATTTAAACGTTCAGTTCCGATTATGGCTATAATGTCAAACTTGGTGAGTTATAGTAGCGTCAACTTAAATTAAATTAAAATGATTTGTTGATGCTCAATAGTGAAATTTGTCAAAAAGCCAGATTATCCCGCGATCCTCGTTTTGATGGTAAGTTTTTTACCGCTGTCAAAACTACAGGGATCTACTGCCGCACTATTTGCCCTGCTTATCCCCCGAAAGAAGAGAACGTTGTTTATTTTTCTACTGCAATTGAATGTGCCAATGCCGGGTTTCGCCCATGTTTGCGTTGCCGGCCTGACAGTGCACCAGATTCTCCTGCGTGGAAAGGAGTAAACACCACGTTAGATCGCGCAGTTAAACTGATTAATGAAGGTGCTCTTCAAGATGGCCCTCTGCCATTATTGGCTGAGCGATTAGGAATCAGTGATCGTTATTTACGACAGTTATTTAAAAAGCATTTTGGTATTTCTCCTAAGTCTTATGCGCTGTATCAACAATGTTTATTTGCCAAACAATTGCTGCATCAAACAAATTTACCAATAACACAAGTGGCTATGGCGAGTGGTTTTGATAGTGTTCGTCGTTTCAATGACTGTTTTCAATCACAACTTAAATTAACACCCTCTCAAATGCGTAAATCAGGAGGTACGCAATCGAACGCATTACAGCTGAAACTGTATTATCGTCCACCTTTTGACTGGTCTTTAATGAGTAATATTTTTATGGCCAGAGCTATTCCTACACTGGAATGGGTTGATGAACATAGTTATGGACGTACTTTCGATTGGTTTGGCTGCGTTGGAAACTTCACTGCACAACATATTGAGGATAAAAATATGTTTGATGTCACCATTGAGTTGGATGATGTTAAATATTTAAAGGCGATCATAAATAACATTAAAAGGATTTTAGATTTGAATGTTGATATGCAAGCGGTAGAACACGATCTTCAACAATGTTTTACAGGTAATTTTCCCATTAAAACCGGGGTGCGGGTACCCGGTATCTGGAATATGTTTGAAGCGGGAATAAGGGCTATTTTAGGACAACAAATCTCTGTCGTTGCTGCACGTAATCTTGTTTCTATATTAGTTGCTGATTTAGGCCGATCCGTTGGTGACAAAAAATTGTTCCCATCGCCAGAATCTATAGCGAGCAGCGAGTTAAACTTTTTGAAAATCCCAAAGTCTCGTAAACAAACATTGCGTAACCTTGCCCAGCATTATCTTGATCACGAAGCCCCTGATAAACCAGAACCTTGGCTGAAACTTAAAGGAATAGGGCCGTGGACAGTTGATTACGCACAACTTAGAGGATTAAGTGATCCTGATATTTTTCTTGGCACTGATCTTGGCGTATTAAAAGCGATAGGAAAGGCAACGGCACAGTCAGTGGAGAATACAGCCACACAATCACAATCAACATCTGATTTTAACTCCGAACAAGCTTCTCCTTGGCGAAGCTATTTAACATTTCAATTATGGAGCCAACTTTAATGTTCACTGATTACATTGATAGTCCGTTAGGTCTAGTCGAATTTAAAGCGTCTGAGCAGGGGATCACTCAAGTTATTTTTTGTGGAATTCGAAAAATAGATGCTAAAACGCATACTGAAATGAATACCAAAACGAACAGAATAACTAACCTCTGCAAGCTGCAATTAACCGAATATTTTAATGGCGAACGCAAACAATTTGAAGTGCCGTTAGATCCCCAAGGCACTGCTTTTCAAAAATCAGTCTGGCGTTGTTTAATGCAAATTCCCTTTGGTGAAACTCTATCTTACGGTGAAATTGCTGATATGTTAAATAACCCGAAAGCTGTTCGTGCGGTAGGTGGGGCCAATGGTAGAAATCCAATCAGCCTTATTGTTCCGTGCCATCGAGTTATAGGCCGCAATGGCACCTTAACAGGTTATGCCGGCGGTATTGAACGAAAATTATGGTTGTTGAAGCATGAAGGGATCGAGGTTAAGCATTCTAAGGGAAATGATAAAATGGATATTCAAAATGTGATTAATATCAGGCAAGCTAAAACACAATTTTTGAAATGAATGTTTTTTGAGAGAGCACAAATTCAAGGGTCAAATAATATACATTTAAAATTTGCAGCATTAAAGCGATTTACTTTAATTGATTAGTTCATTATTGAGATTTTGTTTCTTTTGCAAATGTTTTGCAGGAGCCATATTGTTTGATATAACATCAACAAACACAACATGTGCATTGTTGCTGAGATAATAAATAACATGTTCTTTTAGTGGGGATAGGAATGCATTTGGTGCTATTTCACTAATACTCATCCCGATGTCAGGATTGTTAGCTAAGTGTTGAAGTTTGTTGAAAAGAGAGTTTTTTTAGATCTGCCATTGGCCATCTCCCCAATTTTCAATAGTATATTTCCTAATTTGGGCAATATCAGATCTTGCATGGCTTTAAGGTAAAATGTGACGTTATTCATTAATCATATTTTCCAGAATCCAGCTCAGCAAAAAATGATTCTCCTTTAACAAGATCATCAGTGTCTATATTAGCAAAGCGCGATTTTACAATTTCCATTTTCAGTGTTTCCAACTTGTTGTATTCTTTTGATGAAATTACAACCGCAACAGGTGTACCGTTTTTAACAATTTAAACTGGTTCTGATTGGACATTTATCAACATGTTTCCAAATTTGTTTTTTGCTTCATTTGCTGTTAAAGATAACATTGTTAGCCCCTTAAAAGTTTTAGTAAAATGAGCATGGTCGAATCGTTCTATTCAGTCAAATTAAATTTAAAGTCCCTTAAATATAAAGGTTATATCTTCTGGATGAGCGGTTTCAATTGCTATATTATGAATTAAAGTTTCCCATGATCAGGACATCCTTTTGAAAAATTCATTAACTGCTAATCAATGTCGAGTTATCGGCGTTATGCTTGAAAAAGAAATTACTACACCAGACCAATATCCTCTCTCTCTTAATGGTTTAACTAATGGCTGTAATCAAAAAAGCGCCCGTGAACCTGTTATGTCATTGACCGAAAATGACGTGCAAAATACGCTTGATGAATTAACAAAAAATAATCAGATAAGTGAACAGATAACTTCGGGTAGTAGGGTTGTTAAGTACCAGCATCGTTTTTGTAATACTCAATTTGGTGATTTGCAATTAACTAAACAACAATTAGCCGTTATTTGTTTGTTGCTTTTAAGGGGACCGCAAACGCCAGGTGAGCTTAGAACGCGCAGTAATCGGCTGGCTGAATTTGCTGATGTCAGTGAAGTTGATGAAACTTTAACGCAATTACAGTCACTTAATGATGAAGTTTTAGTCGTAAAATTAGCTCGTGAAGCAGGTAAAAGAGAATCACGTTATGCTCATTTATTTTGTCAGCTTGATGAACAGTTAATCTCATCTTTGGAAATATCGAACTCTGAAGTGTCGGCCTCAGTTCGGGCCGAAGGTGCATTGAAACGCATTGCATCATTAGAAGAGCAGGTGGAGCTTTTAACAAAGCAAGTGGCTGAATTGCAGGAAATAATGAATTAACCTTTTTTCTAATAACTAGTACCGAATAAACAGCCCGGAATAAACAGATCTGACTATTGATAATTTCGGGCTTGTTTTTACGTTATATGAATTAGTGTCATTACCTATTAATTGTAAGTTGTAAGTTGTAAGTTGCTAGTTGAATTAATATATTTAGAAAGTTAAGAGGTTAGGATAATTAAGTGATCAAAATCAGGAGCTTTCAAAAAGGTGATGAAACGTCGATAATAAATCTTTTTTTAAGAACAATCAGAACGGTAAATATTCGTGACTATTCCCAAGAACAAGTCAATGCCTGGGCGCCGGATGAATATGATAGAGAAGATTCGTTTAAAAAAATAGCCCTCAATAACCCGTTCGTAGCTACTATCGACAATAAAATTGTCGGCTACGCAGATGTACAAAGTGATGGTTTTATTGACCATTTTTTTTGCCATACCGATTTTCAAGGAAAGGGGATTGGTAAATCGTTGATGCAAACGTTACAAAATACCGGAATAAATAAGGGATGCACTCGTTTTTATTCGCACGTAAGTATTACCGCAAAGCCATTTTTTGAGTATTTTGGTTTTAAAGAAGTAAAAGAACAACTGGTTGAAATCCGTGGTCAAAAGCTCAAGAATTTTGTCATGGAAAAGGTTTTATAAATTAAATTTAACTGACAAAAGTATTATTCAGCTTTTTTTAAAAATTAAATTTCCCCCGTAGGATGGTTAGCCGCAGGCGTAACCAATCAAAAAGCATACATATCAGATAGTTAGCGGTTAAAGTAAAGGTGATGGGTTAAGCCGTTGGCCAACCCATTCTACAACTATGATAGCCACAGTTAACTTGGAACTTAGCCATATCGAATGGAATAACAGATACCGATCGATAACGAATTCAATTTGCTGTTCGATATCATTAAGCTAAATGATCCCTTAAGCTAATTTCTTCACCCAGCGATTTTAGTTTTGTTAACCATGAGCTTACTTGCTCTGGTTGATGCGGTGCTGCACTAACGCCTGTGGCAATAGTTTGTTCCAGTATCGCATCAACAGCTAAACTTACCGGAAATGAAACTAATCGTGCCATCGCCTGACCATTTTTGTTACCGCAGGCATCGAGCAAATAACTATTATGCCAAACGGTTTTATTTCCCTGTTTAGCGACTAGTTCAACACTCAATACCACACGATCAGGTTCATTTATGTCATAATTATATTTTTCTTCTAACTGCTGACTGATCATTTTTAATTTTTGTTCGGCGTCATTTGCAGAAATATCTTCTGACGTTATTGAAGCCACTTCGTCGAACAGATATTGCCAGGCTGTTGACCATCCAGCTAAACGTAAGGTGCCACGGACAAACTGCTTAACTTGCCAATTGTTATCAAAACCATATTGTTGTAAGAAAGGTAATGAATCACGATTAGGGTAAGCTTGAAAAGTTTCAATGCCGTCAGGTAAAGTAATGCTATGTTCTGTTAATGCATGCCAAGGCGCCTGGCAAGTTTTAGTTTTACCCTGCTCAAGCCATTTTGCCGGAGATTTTAACGCTTTTAATACACCAAGAGGTGACCAACTGAATTTATATTTAAAGTCATTGGCAATTTTAGGAAAACCACCACAGTAAGAACGAAAATATACTTCGTTGTTGACGGAAAACTGTGCACTATTTTGGTATTGATCTACCAAAGCATGAGCTAATAAGTGGTCAATACCGGGATCTAAGCCAACTTCATTAACAAAACATAATCCCAGTTCTTTAGCTTGTTGATTTAATGTTGCCATTTCAGGTGAAATGTAACTACTTGAAACAAAGTGCGCATTGGTCTGCAAGCATAGTTCTGCAACATCAATATGACTGGTGGCTGGTAACATTGATACCACCACGTCACCGGCAATAATCGTGTTTTGCAGTTCTTGCCAGTCTAATTGACGAATTTGAATTTTGTCTTGAATTTCAGCTAATCCAACTTGTGCTTTTGACAGCGTACGATTCCAAACAATAAGTGGGGTTTGTCCGTTTGCCAGTCTTTTTATGCCGGGTGTGGAAGAAAGTCCAGCCCCAAGCCAATGAATAGTTTTTGTCATGGTTAACCTTGTAGTAAGTTTTTTACCCAAACTGCTTGGAAATGAAATTTCGAAGCAGTTTGGGTTTAGTTAATTTTGTCGTTAACTTTGTAAAAAGTGGCAGTGCACTATTGGTTAAACGCTGCTTTTTGTTTAAACAATGCTAATGCTTTTGGCCAGACACCGCTAGATAAATTATCAAGGCTTAAAAGATGTTCAACCAATTGCTGACCATAATCTTCGCTACTTTCTTTAGGTAATAAAGAAGGTAAGTGGTCTATAGCAATTAAATCCAGTGGATTATCGCCCTCAATAATTCTTAAGCAGGGGCTGTTAAATGTGGTGCATTCCTGATAAATAGGTAATGGATTATAACTGCCATACGGGTCGCAACTAATATCGGCAATCATAGACAATTTACGGTTTGTTTGTCCAAGTAATTCAGTGGTAATAAATGGTGGTAAATTTTTGCTGCTGCCTTCGCCGGAGATAAATACACAATTTACTAAAATATCCATTTGATTGATTTCAATAAATGGGCCACCCTTTTGGGTTTCAGCTAAATCCCATTCAACTACTTCAATACCGAGTTCACTAGCAAGGGTAACGGCGCCGGAACCACTGCGACCTTTTGCCCCAATGACCAACATGCGAGGTTTTTTGTCATTAAGTGTCATGACTTTACTGATATCATCGATCAAACATTGTTTGTTTGGATATGATTCAATGGGAGCTAATGGTGGTTGTAAACCTTGTTGTTTATTTGCCCAGGCCAAGGCCGCCAAGGCTGCGCCAGCAAAACCAGCCCAATAACCAAATGCGGCTACCCGTCGATTATTCTCATCAAGTAAAAATTCCAGATCATATAAATGGCCACCGCCTGTTGTAAAACGTGTCAGTAGATCTTGCCAGCCATTTTGCTCTTTATAAGCATGAGCAAAATAAATATGTTGATGAGTTAAGGGAAAGTTTTCTGCTGGTAATTCTTTTAACCCGAGAATAATGGCGTTTTCAGGTGCATTTTGCCAACCGCCTAGTTCTGCCATTGAACAATTAATTTGTTGATATAAATCATCATTAAAAATATTTTGTCTGGAGCGTTCAACCGTTACCTTAAAACCAGCATCTATTAATTTTCTGGCATTTGTTGGTGTTAATCCCGTTCGCTGCTCTTGTTTTTTAGTTTCTGCACGTAGCCAAATATGTGGTTTGCTCATTTTGTGAAATATCAGTAAACAGTATTTGGCGTATTTATACTATAACCATTATGTAAGATAAACATTTATTGATGTTATGTCAGAACTCTTTTACTGAATAAAAGTGTGCTGTTCAGCTCAGTTTGGTTAAGTTAGTTCAGCTTAGTTCAGCTTAGTTCAGCCTGATTCAGTTCTTCAACCCCGGCAATTGTCTGATTTAAAATGTTCATTAGACAAGGTGCCAGTAATAAACTGAAAAAACATCACCCAGTCAGATGCGAAGCTCCAAAAAGGCCGTTTAAACGTGGCTGGTTTGTTATGCTCAAAGAAAAAATGACCAATCCACGCGAAGCCATAACCAATAATAGGTAAGCTCCACAGAATGGAGTATTGAGCACTAAATACGCCATAAAAAAGTACAGTTAATACTAGAGCACTACCAATATAGTGTAGATTTCGGCACGTTGGATTACTGTGCTCAGTTAAATAAAAATGATAAAACTCCCGATAGTTTTTGAATGTTTGTTTGTCACTCATGTTCCCACCTATTTGTTAACACTATTGTTATTATCTGATTGTATAATTAAAATACTGAAAGATAAATTGGAAAAACTTAGTATTTAATATTGATTAAGATTCATAGGACTCATCAATACAACAATAGAAATATGTAATAAGCTCGAAATTGTAATTCCCCGATTAATATAATTGGTATAAGGTGTTCTAGCAAGTTTTAGTATTAGACAAAACATATCCATATTTCAGGAACAACAAACTGCTTTCTCCAGCTGAAACCTGCATTTCCAATTCATTTCGGTATACACTATAAAAAATTAACAAAATTGTTTCTGGAAGTTTGATGAAAGAGCCTCGTTTAGATCCTTGGGTATTATTTAAAGATACGGTAATGTTTCAATTGAAGTTAGGTATGGATGCTCTGAGAGATCTGTTGTTAAGTCCTGTGTCAATTATTTGTGCACTAGTTGATTTTTTTCGCAGTAAGACTCTTGAACAAAGTACCTTTTATAAATTAATGGCATTGGGCTATAAAACTGATAAGTGGATCAATCTTTTTGGCGCCCATCAGCGGGTTGGTAGCAAGTTCGATTCTGTGAATCCTTATTCAGCAATAAATAAAGAAGTGAATGTGGATCGTATATTTGATCAAGTTGAAGCCTTGATTAAAGAGCAACATAAAAAAGGTGGTTTAACTGCAACGGCAAAGTCATCTATTGATCGTTATTTAGACAAAATAGTTAGTCAAGGGGCGTCTAACTCTTTCTCTACAGAAAAAGTATCAACAAAGAAAGTATCAACAGAAAATTCACCAACAGATAATAATCTAAAATAAAATCCTTCATCGCAAAAAAGTAATATCAATTCTGACAACTAATTGAGCATAAATAAATTTACAATACGGGCGGTGATTGTGTCTATAGCGGGATTGATGGATTGATTCTTGCGACCTTGTAAAAATAATTATGCTAAAATTCGTTTCGTTACTATTTATATGTTAGGGTGAATAGGTGGTTGAATTTTAGCCGTTTTTCTGAGTACTTATATTAACAGTACTTTGATAATATTATTTTAATATGGATGAGACAATTGTTAAAAGTACTGCTTTCTTTCCTTATTTCGTCAGTAATCGTATTCTCGGCTAATTCGGCTAATTCGGCTAATTCGGCTAATTCGGATATAATACAAAGCCCTATAAATTTTGTCACAATGGATGATGAGATACACCGGGAGCCTTGGTTAAGCTATCTGAAACTGCTTGAATATAAAAAATCTGCCTTGGCTATGTCTGAAAGTGATGCGCTCTGGTGGTTATTGCGTAAAGCTGAAACTGAACATTTATTATATTTTAAAGATGATTTTGCCAAAACAGTTCAGCAGGCTCAAAGTAAAGTTACCGAACAAACTCCTGAAGAAATAGCAAGCAAGTTAAATGTTTTTTCTGGCATGCTGGCTACCATAAATGGAGACTATGCCATCTCTATCAACTTCTTTAATAAAGCGTTGTCTCAAGCAAAATCCGCTGGTTTGAACATTATTTATATAATGGGAAAACAAGAGTTAGCCTATAGTCGTAGTTTAACTGAGTCGTATGATACCTCCCTAATTGAATTACAGGGGGCTTATGTAGAAGCATTTGCCTTAGAAGATACATTTCTTCTGGCAACCATAAATGAAACCTACGGTGCCATTTATGGTTATATGGGGGAATATGAGCAGTCGGTTGAGTACTATAAAAAAGCATTAGACATCTATGAACAGCTTGGTTACCAGTATCATATTGCAGAAGCTATTTTTGGCTTGGCTTCCACTTACAGGTATTGGAAAAAGTATGAATTAGCCACTGCACAATTTGAACTCTATGATAAAAAAATTTCTTATACACCTAATAAAGATCTTTCCTTTTATGCTGCTTATGGTTTGGGAATGACTTTAGCTGAGAAAGGAGATTGCTTAAAAGCGATTGAAGTTATAGATTCAGCTCTTAAATTGAATGGCATGGTTGATTATAACGGTGAATTGTTAAAACGAAAAACCGTTTGCCTGATAACACTAGGTCAATTAATTGAAGCTGAAAAACAACTGGAAAAAGTGAAAGAAATTTTTGGTGGTTTCCCAGAGTTAGATGGTCCTACCTGGAAATTAGAAATTATCAAAATAGAATCTGAGTTAGAGCACGCTAAAGGAAATGAAAGAGCCGCTTATTTATTAGCTAAAGATTATTATCAAAAATACACAAAATCAACCGCACGTTTCGACAGGGTGCGAACGGCAATGGAAATTGAACGTAAAGATGTTGAAATTTCATTATTGCAACAAAAGGCTGAAGTGCAGTTATTACAGGTAGAACAGCAAAATCAACGTAATATTCTTCAAAGATATATCATCTTTTTTGTTGTTTTTCTTATTCTTGTCGTTTTGGTTTTGCTCTTTGTACAGAATAATTACACTCGAAAAATTTACGCTCTGTCGATAAAAGACCCTCTTTCCAACCTCTATAACCGACGTTATATTTTTGATTATTTGGATAAATTACTGGCACGTCAGGTAGATAAAAAAAGTGAATTGTCGGTAATGATGGTGGATATTGACGATTTTAAAGAACTTAATAATAAGTATGGTCATCCCTTTGGTGATTATGTTATTGAGAAAATTGGTGAAATTGGTCAAGCTATACTTCGCAATGATGATGTTATGGCACGCATTGGCGGAGAAGAATATCTTTGTGTTTTACCCCGTATTGAAGCGCAGCAATGTTTATTAATAGCCCAGCGTTTTTTGAAAAATGTAAACCAGTATAAATTTACAACTGAAAATGGGATGACACTAAGTATCACTGTTAGTATAGGTATTACTAGTTTATCAGGAGCACCTCTGGACGGTCCTACTCTTTATACTCAAGCTGATGAAGCTCTTTATCATTCAAAACAACAAGGTAAAAATCAAGTTACTGTTTATCATGAAATAACTGATTCATGATGAACAACAATCTCATTATTGGTTAAAATTAGGGGGCATTCTTTAATGATTTATTAAGTTTTTATAAATGCATTTGAAATTAAATGTTACATTTCTTAGATTTAAACTATTTCTGAAACTAAAGCGACATTAGTGTAATAAATCGATCCATTATTTGTATCAATTGTACCAATTGTATTATTACTCTTATCATTAGTTGGAAATATATGCCTTTATTAAAAATAATTAAACGCCTGACGCCTGCTTTAATTGCCCTGTCTTGTTACTCATCTTCTGCTCAGGCCGAACAAAATAATTATCAATTATCACATCAGAAAACGCCTATCGTACTTGATGGTGTTATGGATGAATTATCATGGGAAAATGCGACGAAAATTGAATTAAAATATGAAAACCGACCTGGTGAAGGTGTTGCAGCGAGAGTAAAAACACAAGCATATATTTATGAAGATGGTGAGAACCTTTATGTCGCGATAAAAGCTTATGATCCTAACCCATCTGAAATTAGAGCGTCATTTCGAGATAGAGATGCGCTGTGGTCTGATGATAATGTAGGGATCATTATTGATACATTTAATGATAAATGCAGCGGTTATGAATTTTTCGTGAATCCACTGGGTGCCCAGGCGGATATGCGTATGGATGATACCGATGGCTGGCATGAAGATGAGTCATGGGATGCTATTTGGGGCAGTGCAGGGAAATTAACTGATTTTGGTTATGTGGTGGAAATGAGCATACCATTTAATGCGGTCAGATTTCCTGACGTTGAAGGAGCATTAACATGGAACATAGCCGTATGGAGAAACTATGCCAGAGATGTTCGTGTACAACTGGCGAGTGTCGCTTTAGATCGTAATAAACGTTGTAATTTATGTCAGTTTGACCAGTTAACAGGGTTTAATTCGGTTCAACCAAGTAATAATTTTCAATTAACTCCAACAGTTACTATTGGCCGTCATGATGAAAAAAAGATGTGCTTGAAGGTTGGCAAGAAGGAAATGATGATACAGAACTGGGTTTAGATCTTCGTTGGGGCATTACTCAGGATATGGTGTTGAATACCACGATAAATCCGGATTTTTCTCAAGTTGAAGCTGATGCAGGACAACTGGATGTTAACAATACTTTTTCTTTATTTTTTCCTGAAAAACGTCCATTTTTTTAGATGGCGCATCATATTTTGAAACGGCAAATTTTAATTTTGTTCATACACGTAATATTTCAACGCCTGATTACGGCGTTAAATTAACAGGGAAATCTAATCAGCACAGTTATGGTGTTATGGTGGCAAATGATACCAATACCAGTTTTTTAATGCCGGGTAATCAAGGTTCTGATGTGGCTACTTTAGATGATGACTCTAAGGTTGCAATTGTACGTTATAAAATGGATGTAGGTGAGCGCAATAACATTGGTGTATTAATGACTCATCGAAATGCAAGCGATTATAATAATACCTTATTATCAGTAGATGGCAGTTATTGGCTTAGTGAGAAAGACAGTTTAACTTATCAGTTTGCCCGTGCTGAAACTGATAATCCAGATAAAGTTGTAGACGATTTTGATATTGCAAAAAATCAAGCAGGTAGTGCTTACACATTAGGTTATTCACATCGTACCCGTGATTATAATATCAAGGCGCGTTATACCGATGTAACTGAGGATTTTCGTGCTGATTTAGGGTTTCAATCCAGAGTTAATTATAACAAAGTAGTTTTGGGTGGTAGTCAGACTTGGTATGGTGATGAAGCTGATACTTTTACGCAATGGGGATATTTTGGTGATTGGGATAAAAGTTATGATCAAAATGGCAACTTACTGGAAGAAGAAATTGAGTTGCACGGTAATCTTCAGGGGCCCATGCAGTTGTACACTAATTTTGGTGTAGTGCATCGTAAACGTTTTTATGATGAAGAATACTTTGATGAAACTCAAGCCATGATGTTTGCAAAAATTACGCCTTTACCAGGTTTGCAATTAAGAATGTTTACCCGTTTCGGCCGCCAGATAGATTTCGCAAACACCCGCCTTGGTGATGTTTTTGATATTGCACCAAGCATCAGCTGGGATGCCAGTGAGCATGCACGTATAGAAGTTGGTTATAATTACAGTCAACTTGATGTTGATAGTAAGCGTTTATTTACCGCCAATCAATTTGATATTCGCCTGGGTTATCAATTTGATATGCGAAGTATTTTAAAGTTTGTTATTCAATATACCGACATTGAAAGAAATCCAGATCTTTATCATCATGAAGAAGATGAGGACAGAAAAGATAAACGCAGCCGTAACTTTTCAACACAGTTAGTTTATTCTTATAAAATTAATCCACAGACTCTATTTTATTTAGGTTACTCAGATGGCGGTTATCAAAATGATGAGCTGGAACATTTAGAACGGGATCAACGCACAATATTTACCAAATTCAGTTATGCGTGGCAAATGTAAAGTTATTTATAAGTTATTTATAAGTAAGCTTTTAGTAATTTATAAGTGATAGCTGCTTGTTAATTCCCCGCACCTTTGTGCGGGTTTTTTGTTATAAAAACAAAAAAACATTTTGATAAAGTTGATTTTTTTACAGTTAAATCCTAACTTTATACTAATGCCAATATGTTTTGGTATGTCGGTAAATGATTTATTTGATACTGTGTTTAATCTCGTTTAATGATGGAAATTATTTACAAAGGAATAATTTGCTATATTAAGTAAAGTTAAAGTAATTGATCGCGATAAGTTAGGTTTTACTAAATTGCTTTCAATCAGCGGCTTATTTTATCGAAATTACACACAAAAGAGGGATTTATTGTGAAAAGTGGTAGTGATATACACATACTGATAGTTGATGATGTATCGGAAAATATTCAAGTGGCAATGAATATTTTAAAAGAGGAAGGTTATACTTTTTTCTTCGCTTCGGATGGTCAAGAAGCTATTGATTTGGTCAGTGATGATCGTTTTGATTTAATTCTACTAGACATAATGATGCCGTATATAGATGGTTTTGATGTATGCAGGCAAATAAAGCAAATGGAACACGCTAAACATATTCCTATTATTTTTATTACTGCCAAAACTGATGTGGACTCTGTTTCAGCTGGTTTTGATTTAGGCTGTGTAGACTACATAGTAAAACCTTTTCACCCCGCTGAACTGCTGTGCAGAGTGCGTACTCATATTGAGCTTTCACAGTATCGTTCTTCATTAGAAAAACGTACAGAAGAAGTTGAACTTCGGGTAAAATCTCAAGAGAAAAGACTTTCAGACGAAATAGAAGAAAATCAACGTGAAATGATTTACACCTTAATGGAAGTCATGGAATCAACTTCTGATGAAACCGGTGAACATATCAAGCGTGTTGCTGACGTTTGTAAATTATTAACCAAATTCGTACCTTATCTTGATAAAAAAGACGAAGATATTATTTTTCTTGCTGCACCAATGCATGATATTGGTAAAATAGCCATTCCAAAAGAAATTCTGCATAAACCGGGCAAACTTACTGACGATGAAATGGTAATCATGAAAACACATGCTGAAAAAGGCTATGCATTATTAAATAAATCACCACGTAGACTGTCGCAAGCAGCTTCAATTATTGCTTATGAACATCATGAAAAATGGGATGGTTCAGGTTATCCAAGAGGTTTAAAAGGCGAAGAAATCCATATTTATGGCAGAATAGTTGCGTTGGCAGATGTTTTTGATGCTTTAACGCATAAACGGCAATACAAAAAGGCTTGGACAATAGTTGATGCTGTTGATTATATTACCGTTCAAAGTGGCAGCCATTTTGAGCCGTTTCTGGTTGATATATTAATTCGTAACCTGCCTGAATTTCTCAAGATTATAAAAGAATAGAATGTATTCCTTTTTGGTAATGGATTTTTTGCTACGTCCCTTTTTATTTCGGACAGGTATTTTTATTTTAGCCATAATCACATCAATTATTGCTTATGGGCAAGTGTCTGTACCTGTAAATTTAAGTGAGGCAGAGCAAAATTGGCTTATTAACAATAAAGAAGTAATAGTTGGAGAAACTCGCGATTGGACACCGTTTAACTTTGTTAATGAAGAAGGTATTTATGCGGGTATTGCTCATGATTATTTACAACTGATTGCTAAACATACCGGACTAAAATATAGAATTGTTGTTGATAAATGGCATGTTAACCTTAATCGTATTAAAAATAATGAAATAGATATTCTTCCTACGGTTTACCGCACAGATGAAAGAAACAAATTTCTAATATATTCCGACCCTTATTTTGAAGCGTTGGATTACTTTTTTATTCGAAATGATCTAGTTGTTAAAACGTTAAAAGACCTGAACGGTAAACGTGTTGCAATTCCCAAAGGGTATGCTTATGTTGAGTTGATTAAACAAAATTTCCCCCAAATTAATATCGTTGAAGTTGGAACTTTTGGCGAAGCCATAGATGCGGTAATTGAAAATCGTGCAGACCTTTTATACGACACTTATGGCGCTTTAATTTATGCTCTGGAAGCAGAAGGGATAAGTACTATTATTCCATTTAAATCTACCCGTCATCTTGGAAAAAAAACCATACACATAGGATCCCGCAAGGATCAGCCTGAATTAGCCAGTATTATTCAAAAAGGTCTTGATGCAATCACCATTGCCGAGCACAGAGAAATTTATCATAGATGGGCAATTTCCACTAAAGTAAATGATCATTTGCAAGCTATCAGCTCAATACAACTGACGACTGAACAACTGCAATGGATTAATGCTCATCCTGTGGTTAAAGTTGCCGGAGATTATGGTTGGGCGCCAGTTAATTTCAAAAATGAGCTTGGAGTAGATGATGGTTTAGGCCACGATTTATTGACTGTTATCGGGGAATTAACAGGAATAACCTTTGAATATAGTACTGATGTCTGGGAAAAAGGTCTTCAATCGGTAAAGAGTAAAGAAAAAGATTTATTGGTTGCAGCATTTAAAATCTCTGAAAGAGAAAAGTATTTAGAATTTTCGTCCCCTTATTTAAAACTGCTAAACTACTTTTTTATTCGTGACGATATAGTTATTGATAATTTGGACTCGCTCGCAGGACTTAGATTAGCCGTGGTAAAAGCAAGCGCATCAGAAGTTGAAATTCGAAAAAAAATGCCCGGAATTGAGCTGGTGTTTGTTAAATCGACAGAAGAAGCGCTTGATTTTGTATTAGCGAATAAAGCGGATATTTTGTTTGATTCTCATGTAGTTGTTAATTATTTACTTAAGAAAAAAGCAGTCACCGATATCATCCCATTTAAAACTATGCCCAATGCTGCGGCAGAAGAGGTCAGTTTCGCAGTAAGAAAAGATTATAAACCTTTAATTGGTATCATAAATTTAGCCTTAGGTTTTATTGATAAAGGCATTAAGGATGAACTTTATAGCAGGTGGTTAATTGATAAAAAATATTTTGAGATACCAAGAATTGACCTTAATTTGGAAGAAAAGCAATGGGTAAAGGATCATCAAACTATATCTGTAGCAACATTTCCGAACTGGATGCCCTATGAATCTTTTAATGATCAAAATCAACACATTGGTATTGTATCGGATTACCTGACGTTAATTAGTAAAGAGTTAGACATAAAATTTGACGTTATACCTACTTCCAACTGGAAAGAAAGTAAAGAACTTGTACTGAACAAAAAAGCGAATATGGTTTCAGTGACTCAATATTATAAAACATTTGATACTCTTAACTATTCTCGTCCATTTACCAATAGTTCTTTTGTTATTTTGATGCGTGATGAAAATAACTATATTGATGATATTGCGGATATTATGGATAAAAGAATCACTTTATTAAATGATTATGCAAGCACATATGATATCATTCAACGTTTTCCAAATAATCAGTTTCAATTTGTAGATAGGGCTAAAAAAGGTTTAGAAAATTTATCTTCAGGTAAAACAGATGCATTTATTTGCACTTTGTCTCAGGCTAATTATTTTAAGGCTGAATATGGATATAATGCGTTGCGTATTGTTGGTAAAACTAAATATAATTTAGAGTTAAGTTTTGCGGTACAGCCAGAAATGGCACCCTTTATTGCTATTATCAATAAAATACTGCGTTCTGTCAGTACAGTAGAAAAACAGCAGATAATGGAAAAATGGGGTAATAAGGAACCTGTTTTTAAAACAAATTATAAATATATTCCACTAATTGTCGTTATAGCGATGATTATTTTAAGTATAATTATTCGTTGGAATCGTCGTTTAAAAAGTGAAATTTCTCTTAGAACTCAAACAGAATTATCGTTAAAGCAAAGTGAACGTGATCTTGAGCAAGCTAAAGATATAGCTGAGAGTGCCAACCGGGCAAAATCAGAATTTCTGGCAAATATGAGTCATGAAATTAGAACGCCGATGAATGCCATTATTGGCTTTACCGAGCTGTTATATGACCAGATCAAAGATGACAAATTAAAATCATTTGTTAAAACTATTAAATCAGCGGGCAATTCATTATTAATTCTTATTGATGATATTTTAGACTTATCAAAAATTGAAGCAGGCAAATTAACCATTGCTAAAGAGCCGTGTGATCCAAAAAGTATTTTCGAAGATATCAGCAATGTATTTGTGATGGATGTTCAAAATAAAGCGATAGATTTTAAGCTTGAGTTTGATGGAAACATTCCACAAGCTTTATTACTTGATTCTGTCCGACTTCGTCAAATTTTGCTTAACTTAGTAGGGAATGCCGTTAAATTTACTGAAAATGGGGGCATTACTTTACGTGCCCTAGCAGAAAATGAAAATGCTCTTGATAGCACAATTGATCTGAGAATAGATGTGATAGACACGGGTATAGGTATTAAACAGGAAAAACTACAGAGCATTTTTGAAAGCTTTCAACAACAAGAAGGTCAATCTGTTCGTAAATATGGCGGTACCGGACTAGGACTGACCATCAGCAAACATTTAACAGACTTGATGGATGGACAACTTACCGTCACCAGTGAAATCAATAAAGGTTCATGTTTTTCCATTTATTTGAACTCAGTTGAACTTGCCTCTATTGATGAAATTGTTGTCGATTTCAATGATGCAGCTCAACCTAGAACTGTGTTATTTGATAAGAAAAAAATTCTCATTGCAGATGATGTTACCAATAATCGACATATACAGGTTGAAACTCTGAAACAGCTTGGCTTTGATTACATTGAAGCTGTTAATGGTAAAGAGGCGGTGGAACTGGCGCTTAAACATAATGTTGACTTAATCATTATGGACATTCATATGCCAGAAATGGACGGTATTGAGGCTGCAGGTATTATTAAACAGTCAAAACCAAAATTACCGATAATTGCACTTACGGCATCGGTTATGCTGGATAGTTATGAACCTCAGGAGTGTCAAGATTTCGTAGGGTATTTGAATAAACCCGCTCTTAGAAAAGAGCTTGTTGATGAATTAAAAAAACATTTACCTTATCAACTCACTAAAGCTCAAGGTTTAAATGAAATTATTGGAGAAAGAGCGGGACAGGAGAAAATTTATTTATCTGATGATCTTATTTTAATACTCAAATTAGAATATTTACCTTTATGTACTCAATTAAGGAAAAATCATAATTTGAAAGAAATCGCCAATTTTGCGCGTGGTCTACGAGAAGTAGCTGATAAATTTCAGTCAGTTGAATTGAAAAAATTTGGTGAGAAATTACTACAGGCTGCCGAAATTTTTGACATAATAAAAATTAAAATTTATTTAAATCGGTTTGTCAGGTTGTGTGGAGAATTCGATAAAAACTTAGTTTAGGGTTTAAACTGCTCAAACCTAAACTAAACTAAACTGAACTTGGCTATGGATCTGCTGTTGAATTAGGTGTTCGGAAAATGCCTTCAGGTAAATATATTTATGTTAATTGGTCTAAATTAAAGAGACATCGATTTTTTGATGTCTCTATTTTACAAAGGTAAGATTAATTAGTGTCTGTCTAATTAATTAATTGGCCATCAATATCCAAGATTATCGGTTCGCCATAACCTAACTCTTTCATTCGGGATAATTGTGTTCTTGCATCACCAACCACTAAATAAATCATGTTTTGCTCATCTAAATGTTGTTTAATAATTTGTTTAACCTGTTCAATTTCAACTTCATTAACATAGTTTTGCTGATCTTCAATATAGTTATTGGGTAGCTGATATAAACTCATGTTTTGCAACATATCCAGTAACTTACCTGAAGTTTCAAAACGGCGGGAATTACCTTTGATGATCATATTTTTCGAAACCGTTAAATCTGTCATTCCGCACATAAATAATTAATTTAAATTTTATTAATTTAATGTTGCGTATACAAAATTTTATTTATAAAAA
>JABSOI010000061.1 GCA_013216015.1 Alteromonadaceae bacterium
TCAATCAAGCGCCTTTTAGATAAACTTTCAAATTCACCTCAAATTCCCGCATCTTGAATGACCACGGGTATAGATGCCTTAACTCAAGTAGAAGAAGAAATTGGTTCGATGGTTAATGAGCCAAAAAGTAAATTGAATATTCTTCTGCCCCTTGAATTTTTCAATCGTATTATCAGCGTATTGATCACCGATTTTGCCAAGTTATACCCCGGTATTTGTCTTCATTGTCATCATTATTCCGGCACTATGCCTGAATTTGATTATCAATATGACTTAACCTTTGTATTGCACGAGGGGCAATTACCTGAATCCGACTGGGTCGCTAAAACTTTACTTAATTTCCCCCAATCAATATACGCAGGTGAAAGCGCAAATATTGCTCATTTAAAAGAACCTGAAGACTTACAAAATGAAATGGCTATCTTAAGTGGAGCAAATCAGCAATGGCTTTTTAGGGATCAACAAAATATTCAGATAGTACCAATGCGCGGTCGAATTGTTCTTTCAAGTCCTGAAATGCGCCTGGAAGCGACTAGACAAAACTTGGGCATTGCCAAATTACCTGACTATGTTTGTCAAAGTAATGATGGGGAATTTAATAATATAAATTGTGGTTTAAAACGGTTAAATTTAACAAAAGCCCCTATGGCACAGCAACTCAGTGTTTTGTACCACAGCAGAAGCATTCCAATTAAAACACGGATTTTTTTAGATTATTTCCAGAGTAATATTGGTAGATTATCTTAATTTCACACCGTTAATTAAAGTGGCTAAAATTCTCCACTGTATAAATAAAAATAAAAATCGGAAATCAAAAAACGAATTTATATTTTTGGCCAATCAAGCAGCCAGGGTTGCTGTAATTCATCCAGGGTATTAACAACAGCAGTTGCTAAAAACTCGACGCCATCGGTTGGTGGTAAAACGTACTGGTATTGTTTTTGGTCAAGTTGGAAAGTCAATGCGTACGCATGTAAATAACCTCTGTCAGATGAATGCTGATCAGGCGTTTTGACCGGAACACTTTGTTTGGGATAGTAATTAACATCACCAATAATAGGTGCACCAATACTGCTCAAAGCAACACGAATTTGATGGGTTTTCCCAGAGTGAGGCTTTATTAAATATAATCGTTTCCCCTCTTCAACCGAATATGAAAAAAATTGACTAATGGCCGGGTTAGCTTGTGTCCTTAGTAATTTCCAGCTGCCACGTCTACTTTTTACCATATCACCTTTAATTAAACCCTGTTTTTTCCTGGGCTTTTTATCACTGATAGCCAAATAATACTTTTGGATTTTATGTTGACTGAAAAGTTGTTGAAATTGTTGTGCACAAACAAGACTTTTTGCAAAAATAATAAGCCCAGATGTCATTTTATCCAGACGATGAACGGGATATAACTCATTTACAGCCAAATATTCTTTAACTTGATTAAACAAGCCTGAGCCTGCTTCCCCTTCGTCATGAAAATTAACATTTGGCCGTTTATTTATAACAACAAAATCTGTTTGCTGATCAACAATTTCAAATTGTTTTTTCATCATTCGCTTTCTTCAATTAACGGCTTCAATGTTAAACTTCAAAATAAAGCTTCAACATTAATCAGAAACCAAGACCAATAACCACATACATAATGATTGTCAGTAAAGCACCGATTAGTGCATAAGGCAATTGAGTCTTGACATGTTCAAAATGATCACAGCCACTAGCTAATGAAGCAACAACAGTGGTATCGCTGATAGGAGAAGCATGATCACCAAAAATCCCACCACCTAAGACCGCAGCAACAAGAAATTCAATCGGTAGTGTACTTTCCAACGCAATAGGTATGGCAATAGGAACAAGAACAGCAAAAGTTCCCCAGGAAGTACCTGTCGCAAATGCCATTATAGCGGCTGCAGTGAAAAGGATCGGCGCCAATAAATACAAAGGAACTTCTACATTTAATAATTGACTCACATAAAGACCAGTACCCAGAGACTTAATCGCGTCACCAAAAGCAAAAGACAAGACTAAAATAGCAACCACAGGTGCCATATGTTTTATCCCTTTAAAAAAATGCAACGCAATTTCATTAAAGTTTAACAAGCGTTTATTTACTATAAACGAAATAAGTATAATTAGAGCGCTTACAATAGCCCAGAATACAGAAAAAGAACCCGAGCCTCTTCGAATGTCTCCGTCTCCAGTTACCCATAGTAAAATCAAGGTGATCGCAAGCAACGATAATAATGGGATCCACATTACTTTAGCGGGGGCTACTTTTTCAACATGTTCATGCTGTTCAACTGTAACAATCGATTCAGCCGTTCTCATCGGTCCAAATACTTTACCGCTATAAGCTGTATAATATGCCAGAAGGACGGCAATAATCGCATAAAAGTTATAACCGACAGTGCCAATCAAAATACCCACAGGATCATCAAACTGATAACCATCAAGCAAGCCCAAAACATAGGCTCCCCAACCATTAATTAAAAATAAAATACTAATGGGTGCACAAGTTGAATCTATTAAATAAGCAAGTCTTGCTCGACTGAGTTTGTGCTCATCAAAAAGCTTTTGACTAGCCATGCCCGCGGTAAACATGCTTAAGTTTGTGTCAGTAAAAATACTTGTACCGATAATTGTTGGTAGCAAACTGGCTTGGCGTGAGCTTTTAACCAACTTCAACTTTGCCAGATTTCGAATAAACCCATTAACTGCACCTGATTGATTCATTAATGTTATCAATGCGCCGATAAGCAAACTGAAGGTAATAATATAATTATTGCCTGTCGATGAAAAAACTCCCGCAATACCAATAACGCTCGACTTCACCCCAAGAATAACATCCCATTGTTCTATCATTAAAAAGCATAAAAATACCCCTGCAAGTAAAGCAAGCAAGGCATTTTTCCGCCAAATAGCAATAACGATGGCAACTAAGGGGGGTAACAAACTGAGTGGGCTATCCTGCATAATTTATTATTTTTATTCCTGTTTAAATGAAGAGTAACTTTAACCGAAGTTACATATTTGTCTAGTATATTTATAACGAGCTCGGATAAAAGAACCTTAACAGAAACATTTTCTTTCATATTGTTCACGATTAGGCTTCGAATTTTTAAAAATTCATGAAATGATTTATATCGTTTAAAGGTCCCTTCCTAGATGTTTAAATGAAAATATTAAATAAATTTACCCAAAGAAAATAAATCAATTCAAAATTAGAGGGATTTAGGATAATTAGCTATAGATCAAAACAACTTAAAAATACAAAATCTAACGACTAATTAGGGTAGAAATAAAATCAAAATATAAATAATTTAGAAAACATATTGAAAATATCGATACGCACCCATAAATAGTAAAAAGAGCTGAACGGCACATTTTAATTAAATCAAAATAACTATACCTTAACAATTTGATTTGATTTGATTATTCTTCGTTATTAGTAAGAAGTAAGTAGGAATTATTTTGACATTATCATTAGATGGCTACATTGCAGCATTCAATCAGGAACCTGCCCTTTCTTCTTTAACAGGTATTGGGCGTGGGATAGAGAGAGAAGCGTTAAGAATATTACCTGAAGGTAAATTATCTGAGCAACCTCATTATTACCAGCTAGGCTCTGCATTGACACATCCACAAATCACTACTGATTACTCAGAAACTTTACTCGAGTTTATTACACCTGTAAGTAAAACACCTGAGCAGGCAATTTCACAATTACAAGATATTCAAAAATATACTTTAGGTGAAATTGACGGTGAATTGTTATGGCCAATGAGCATGCCATGTTTCGTTAACGACGAGGACACAGTTCCTTTAGCCCAATATGGTCATTCCAACATTGGTAAAATGAAAACAGTTTATCGTCAGGGATTAAAAAACCGATATGGCAGTATGATGCAAGTCATTGCAGGTATTCATTTTAATTTTTCTTTTTCCCAGGACTTTTGGAAGAACTTACAAAAAATTAATAATAATACTGAACGACTTGATGATTTTATTTCTGATAAATATTTTTCATTACTGAGAAATTATAAACGCTATTGTTGGTTAATCCCTTATTTATATGGCAGCTCACCCGCTATTTGTAGTTCTTTTCTGCAAGATAAAACCCACATTTTACCTTTTAAAAAATCATCTCGTGGCTATTTATATTTAGAACATGCAACATCTTTACGAATGAGTGATTTGGGTTATACCAGTAGCGAGCAATCAAATTTACCAATTTGCTATAACAACTTAAATGGTTATGTTGAAGGTGTTCAAAAAGCAATTAATTTAGGCTCCGAGTCTTTTGCAAAAATTGGTATTAAAGTTGATGGGAAATATCAACAACTGAATAGCAATGTTTTACAAATAGAAAATGAACTTTACGCACCTATTAGACCTAAACGTGTCGCTAAAAGTGGCGAAAAACCATCTGAAGCTTTATTACACCGAGGTGTTGAATACATTGAAGTAAGAGCTCTTGATATTAATCCTTTTGTTGATACGGGTATCAGTATTGATCAAGTTTACTTTTTGGATATATTTTTAACTTACTGTGCGTTAGTTGACAATTCAAATTTAGATTGCGCCCAACAACAGGAATATGGAAAAAATATGGATGACGTCGTTATCCGTGGTCGGGACCCTAAATTGTTATTACTGGATAATGGCGATCAAAAAACGGTTAAGCAATGGGGAAATGAAATCTTTGATGAGTTAAGTAAAGTGGCAACATTGCTAGATAAAGCCTATCAAACATCTAAATACAGCCAGTCTGTTACTTTAGAAAGAGAAAAGATTAACAATGCCAACCTCACCCCTTCTGCACGAATATTAGATCTAATTGTTACACAAGAAAAGAGTTTAACTGAGATCTCTATGTCGAACGCTAAACAATATCGACAAGAGTTACTTGCCAGAGACTACCAATTTTACGATCATCAATATTTTGTTGATAGTGTTAAACAATCGCACCTGAAACAACAAGAAATTGAGCAAAATGACACGATGGATTTCGATAGTTTCTTAGTTGACTATTTTAGTTAATCGTCTATTTTTCAATATAGTTAACAGATAAAAGTAAAAGAAAGAAAAAAAAAGCGCGTTAAAGTAACGCGCTGTATAAACATAAAAGTAAACCCAGAGAAATCTACTTTCACTGAGTATGATTCATTGATATTAGGATAGTTCAGTTTTTATTCATCTAAATACAAATTAACCCACCAATTCTTTATAAAATTAACTTTGTATTATTATTTTTTATATTTTTATCGTTTTGATTTTTTATTAATAACAAATAGTAAAATACAGTAAAAAATAGGCAAAAAAAAGCGCGTTCAAAAAAACGCGCTATAAACATGAAACACTCAAGGAAATAAAATTTCTCGAATAGTAAGAGAGCCATTCACCCATTAAGTTCAATTTATTTTCAATTAATACCCATTTAATTAAATATCTTGCCTTTTTAGTAATAACAATGACTCACAACACTGTAATTTAATACAATTTCTGTCATTATAAAAAATACTTTTAATCATTTTAAATTCGTTTCTCTTTTTTATGATAATTTCGAAATCTAAATTTATAGCCTTATCACTTTTTATTGCTTTATCTGGTTGTGCAACTTCGCCTCCAAAAAATCCAGAGAATTTATGTGATATTTTTCGTGAACATCGAAGCTGGTATTTCGCTGCTAAAGACGCCAGTGAACGCTGGGGTGTGCCTATTCACGTACCTATGAGCATGATGTACCAGGAGAGTTCATTTAAATCTGATGCATTACCGCCTCGCGATTATATTTTAGGCTTTATTCCCTGGGGAAGGATAAGTACTGCTTATGGCTATTCTCAAGCTAAAACGATGACATGGGATGATTATATTCGTGAGACCGATAATTCGGGTGCAGATCGTGATGATTTTGATGATGCTATAGATTTTATGGCATGGTTTATCTTTAAAACCCAAAAAATTAATAATGTATCTAAATGGGATGCTTATAACCAGTACCTGAATTACCATGAAGGATGGGGCGGATTTAAACGTAAAACTTATAAAAAAAAGAAATGGCTGGCTAAAGTAGCGCGTAAAGTCGACAATCGCTCTAAACGCTACAGCGGACAATTAAAAAGTTGTGAAGCAGATCTTAACTCAAGTTGGTTGTGGCGCCTCTTTTTTGGTTAAGCGTTGATAGTTAAGAGTTAATGGCTGATAGTTAAGCCCTAATAGTTAATTGCTGACCGTTCACAAATACCTCTTAACGTTTATTTTGCTAAAGACAAACGATGGATCAGTATCGCTGCCTTATGAATATTTTTCCCAAGGCTAGTTACATCTGCAACTTCATCTTTGGTATGAGCGCCTGCTCCCATTAACCCCAGTCCATCAAGCGCCATACTTACATGTTCAGCGGCAAAAGAGATATCTGCTGCACCTGCACGGCGAGGGTTAACCGCAACAATTTTTTCATAGCCTAAACTTTGACTAATTTCATCATACATTGCCAATAACTTTTCATTTCCATCGGTCCGTGCCATAGGGGGATATCCTTCAAAAAAAGTTAACTTCGCAGAAGTATGAGACAAACTGTCTGAAACAATTTCCTGCATCACTTTTTGTGCATCAGCTAACTCTTTATAAGATAATGTACGAATGTCACCGGTTACCTGTGTTGTTTTTGCAATAATATTACTTTTACCAAAAGCATCTCCGCCAGCTTTCTCTTCCTGATAAGTGATTTCTGTACCGCCGATAATTAAACCTGGGTTAAAGGTAAGCATTTCAAAATTACTGAGCTGCTCTCTAAAGTCATTTAATATTCTGGCAGATTCAAATATTGCACCATAACCAATATCTTCTCTGAATATCTGTGACGAATGAGCTGGTTTTCCTGTAACCTCCAACAACCAACTAACATAACCTCGACGTGCTACCACAGCTGTTTTGATATCACTGTCACCATTTTCAAAACCAAGTGCAATATCAGCCCATTTAGCCCCATCAATAATAACTTTTTTTGAAACGTTCAACGGTTTACCACTTCGTTCTTCATCGCCCGTCATAATAACCTGAATACGAACATTATCTAATAAACCTAATTTTTTTAATGTTCGAAGCGCTGAAACGATAATGACATCACCGCCTTTCATATCAATAATACCCGGCCCCGAAATTAGATTATTACCTAAATGCTTAAATGACTGAAATTTATCATTCGCTTCAAAAACAGTGTCTAAATGACCAATCATTAAAATTTTAGGACCACGATCACCATAGCTGGCGACCAAATGCCCCGCCCTGTCAAAATCACTACCTTCTATCCATTTGGTATCAAATCCGATCTGTTCAAATTGTTGTTTAAAAATAAGTCCTACTTTTTTCACGCCGGGAAAGTTCATTGTCCCGCTATTAATATTTACCACCTGTTTCAGTTCTTGCAACGATAATGGCATATCTTTGTTAACTTGCTCCACTATCGCGCTTTCCACGTCTCTTTGAACATTAACTCTTTGAACATTAGCTGATTGAGCCTTTGTTGTCTGAGCATTAGTTGTCTGAGCATTAGTTGTCTGAGCATTAACTGACATACAAAAACAACTTAAATAAATCACAGTAAAAAACAGAGGGGATTTCATAGGTCATCCTATTTTGGTTAAGGTTTGTAGGAACAATGGGGTAAATATTTAAAGTGGAAATTAAGTTAGAAAACATCATCAATTTTAACTAACAATAAGCTAATAAAAACTAACTAAATAAATACTTTACAATACTAATAATTATACAGATTTACTATATCCCTGTTAATTGTGGCTGAGACTATAATAAGCTGTTTTAAAATGCTTATTAGCTAAAAAAATATCAACTTTTTTAAAATTGTAATTTTACCTCAAGGATGGGTTAGCCGTTGGCTAACCCATCTTGATAACTATTATAGACACAGATAACTGGGACATAACCAACAGATTGGTACTAATGTTTTTCTTCCATTTGTGCAAATACTTCTTTAGTAGAACTTTCAGCCCCGTTGGTTAGCTGACTAACAATTAAAATAGTTAAAGTACATAAAATAAATCCAGGCACTATTTCATACATCACAGAACTAAGTGATTGACCATCAATGCCAATAGGTGCATAAATCCACACCAACACGGTTGCAGCGCCAACAATCATTCCAGCTAACGCACCATTACGGTTCATATTTTTCCAGTATAAACTCAAAATAACAACAGGGCCGAATGCTGCGCCAAAACCAGCCCAGGCATTACTGACCAAACTAAGAATAGAACTGTCTCTGTTGTAAGCTAAAAATATTGCAACTAACGCAACGAGTAAAACAGACAAACGCCCTACTCTGACTAATTCTTTTTCAGAAGCCTGTTTATTCAAAAAGGCTTGATAAAAGTCACCTGTCAATGAACTTGACGTTACCAATAACTGCGACGAGATGGTACTCATAATTGCAGCCAATATTGCGGCCAGTAAAAATCCTGAAATAAGAGGGTGAAATAAAACTTGCGATAATAAAATGAAGATTGTTTCTGGATCTTGCAAGGTTGTACCTGTTTTAGCGATATAAGCGATACCCACAAAACCAGTAGCTGTCGCCCCAATAATGGTGACAATCATCCAGGACATCCCTATATTTCTTGCTGTTGGTATATCTTTAACTGAGCGTATCGCCATAAATCTAACGATAATATGCGGCTGACCAAAATACCCCAACCCCCATGCCATTGCTGAAATAATCCCCAACAAACTTACGCCACTGAACATATTAAAAAGTTGCGGGTCAATGTTATTGATACTGGCGCTCAATGAACTTATCCCACCCACATCGCTCAGGGTTACCCAAGGAACCAGAATGAGTGCAATAAACATAATACAGCCCTGAACAAAGTCAGTTAAACTCACGGCTAAAAATCCGCCAAACATGGTATACATCACTACTACACCAGCAGTAACATACAAACCAACTTCATAATTCATCCCAAAAGAGCTTTCAAACAATTTACCGCCGGCAACGATGCCCGAAGAGGTGTAAAGGGTAAAAAACACAATGATCACCAAGGAAGAAACTAACCTCAGTAAATGCGACTGATCATCAAACCTGTTTTCAAAAAAATCAGGCAATGTAATGGAATCATTCGCAATTTCCGTATACGTTCTTAATCTTGGTGCTACGATCAAATAATTTAAGAATGCTCCGATAGTTAAGCCAACAGCAATCCACAGACTACTTGCTCCATTAATGTACATGGCGCCAGGTAAACCCATTAACATCCAACCACTCATATCTGACGCTCCTGCAGATAGAGCCGCCACCGATGGACTTAAACTTCGCCCCCCCAACATAAACCCTGAAACATCGCTTGTCGATTTACGATAGGCATATAACCCAATACCTAGCATAACAACAAAATAAATAGCTAACGAAAAAAGTGACCCTATTTCCACCCTCAACTCCTGAATTTTTTATAATTATTTTAGACATTCTATATAAAACTCAAAAGAATGTACTGGTTATTTTGCAAAAAATCTGCACTGAAAGGTTTACCTGACTGCAACCCCATATTACTGGTAAATCCCCATACCCTACCAGATATATATATAAAGAATACTAAATAAATAATGAAAAAATATCCTTTTTCCCATATATTCATAGTAATAAAAGTGTATTTAGGAAGATATATGTATTTTTACGCGGCGAGGCAGCCAATTTTAGACATAAACAAAAATTTATGCGCATATGAATTACTATTTAGAGATAGCATAAATAACGTTTTTCCAAATATCGATGAAGATGAAGCTACAAGCAAAATGGTCGAAGCCAGTAAATTCAATCTGGGTATATCTGAATTTACCGGCAATAAACCTGCTTACATTAACTTTACGTTAGAGACATTAAGTAGTGGCTACCCTGAAATGCTATCGACCGATGAATTAGTGGTCGAAATTCTTGAAACAATAAAACCAGGTAAGCGTTTGCTTGCTCTATGTAAAGATTTATACGAAAAAGGCTACACGCTTGCACTTGATGATTACGTGCATCAAAAAGTATGGGCACATTTTTACCCCTATATAAAAATCATCAAAATTGATGTGCAACAAACTTCTATTGATGAAGTTAAAGAAATTAAAAAAGCAATAGCCAACTACCCCGACATCAAACTTTTAGCTGAAAAAGTTGAAACTCATGAAGAGTACAATCAGGCAATTGAGCTTGGTTTTGTTTTATTCCAGGGTTTTTTCTTTGCTAAACCGGAAATAGTGAAAACCAAAAGTTTATCACCTTCACAAATGTCAATGGCTGAACTTTTATATGAAACGTCTAAACCGGATCTAGACCTGAGTAATATAACCTCCATATTTGAACGGGATGTCACTTTATCTTATAAACTGTTCAGATATGCAAATTCAGCAATTTTCAAACGAAACAGTGAAATATCAACGATAAAACAAGCCATTGTCACATTAGGTGCCAGTGAATTAAAACGTTTTCTTCGTTTAATGTTTGCCGCCAATATAAACCCCGACAAACCTTCTGAATTAATAAAAGTTTCTATGGCACGGGCTAAATTTTGCGAGTTAATGTCTGTTGAAATAAATCCGCCAATTGACACCTCAATCGCTTTTTTAACAGGCTTATTATCAGTAATTGATGCGATAGTTGATCAATCATTAGAAACGATTTTAGAAAAACTGCCATTGGCAAAAGAAATTAAAGATCCTTTGCTGACCCGCAAAGGTCCTTTGGCCGCGATTATAAAACTAATTGAATTAATGGAACATGCAGACTGGGATAAAACGGCAATCGTGATTAAAAAATTGGGCTTAGATAAAGAAAAAGTTATCGAATGTCATAACGATGCTTTGGCCTGGGCCGACGAGCAATCAAAACTGACATAGGGTGAGGCATAGTTAGAAACAGAGTTAGAAACAGAATTAATGACAGAGCTAGATGGGTAAGCTTGTGCAACTACCCATTCAATTATTTTGTTAACACTAACTAATACAAATTATTTTTCAGTTACTTTTTAGTTATTTTTCAAATTAACTTTCAAAGCCATTTGGATTTTTAGACTGCCAACGCCAGGTATCAGTGATCATTTCTGTTAGATCACGTGTTGCTTTCCAATCCAGCAAATTATTTGCTACCGATGCATCAGCATAAACAGTCGCGATATCACCTGCTCTACGCGGCACTATGGTATATGGAATATCTTTACCACTTATATCTTTAAAAGTATTCACAATTTCCAAAACCGAAGTACCATTACCTGTACCAATATTAATAGGCTGACAACCTTCAATATCATCCAGTTTCTGTAATGCCTTCACATGACCCAATGCCAAATCAACAACATGAATATAATCGCGAACGCCTGTGCCGTCTACCGTATCATAATCATCACCAAACACTTGCAATTGAGCTAAACGGCCAACAGCCACTTGCGCTACATAAGGCAATAAATTATTTGGTATGCCATTAGGATGTTCACCAATTAAACCAGAGTCGTGAGCACCAATAGGATTAAAGTAACGTAAACAGGCAATCGACCATTCACTGTCACTTTTTGCTAAATCAAAGAGGATATTTTCCACCATGAGTTTAGTTTGACCATAAGGGTTAATCGCAGAGGTTGGCATACTTTCGTCAAGCGGAGATACATTATTTTCACCGTAAACCGTAGCTGAAGAGCTAAATACTAATTTTTTAACATTATGTTTAGCCATAACCTGAAATAAAGTAACAGAACCGGCTACATTATTTTGGTAATAATTTAATGGTATTTGATTAGATTCACCAACCGCTTTTAAACCGGCAAAATGGATAACCGCCTCAATATCATTCTGTTCAAAAATAGCATCAAGCGATGCAAAATCGCATATATCCGCTTTAATAAAAGTCACACTTTTATCGGTAATTTCTTTAATACGATCTAAAACGACCGTCGATGAATTAGACAAATTATCAGCAATAATAATATCCTGATCAAGCTTTAGCAGTTCTACAACCGTATGACTACCAATGTAACCCGTACCACCTGTGATCAACAAACTCATAATATTTCCTTAACTTATATGTCTAAGATGTATTTCTAAAAAGTACTTTGATCTTGTCTCATTTATTTAGTTGCATGCCATTTATTTAGTTTCATAATAAAGCGATACTACTGCGATAAAATCCCCAAGCATTTCTTTCGGTAAATTATTTATACCTGCTGCACTCGCACGACCTCCACCAGTTGGAAACTGTACACAAAGTTCATCAGCTCCCTGCTTATTATTCAAAGGCGCTCTTACACTAACAGTATAAGTACTATCAGAATTTAATGTCAATACTGCATGTGCTTTGTTTGGAGATTGGTTGGCAAGTTCGTTGCCAAATACGCCACTTATACGTCTTGCCCAAGCTTCATCCGCTAACAATACTACTTTACAAATTTCGTTATTAGCTAAAACTTTTGCCGATTTAGCCTTTGCCATGTCACTTTGATATGCTTGTTCAAGTGAAAAAAATACAGAATTTTCATCACCGATGAGTTCAAGTGGATCAGAATAATTTAATAGTAATTTAAATAATTGAGCCGGGTCATAGTGTAAATCTTCCACACTTCGACCATAACCATTGTAATTGATATAAATACCAAGGGCCGATAACTTATCCTGTTGCTGTTGAGTTAAGCCAATTTTATCAGCCAGCGCTACCGCAGAAGTAGTCATATTGTCACCAAAAGCAGCAACAACAGCCCAATGTGGGTAAGCATTATTTAAATACTCATTAACCAGCAAACTTGTACAGGTATTTGCATCCGTATTTATCAGGGCCGTTAATTGAGCGCTAGTGGGAATATCACCACTTCGATGGTGGTCAACATAGAAAACCTCAACATTATTTTGCAATAAATGATCTAATGCCGCTTTGTTCTTTTCCATGGATATATCAAGTACGGTGACAGAATTTACAATGGTATTTTTACCACAACTATCTGTTTCACCACAACTATCTGTTCCACCTTTGTGATCTCCGTCCTTTGGTTTTTCTTTTATAACTAAATCACTTACTTGCTTGAGTAAACTTATATCACGTTTAACACCAGTGATCAGTATTGACTCTTTCGGTTGCGCCAATCTTAGTTGAACTAGAGCAATAAGACCATCGGCATCACCATTGAAAACATCATAATGCATAACAATTTCTCCTGGTGTTAATGTGACTAAATAGATGACACGAATTTTTGCTCAACCAGATAATCAACAATTTGCTCCGCACATTCAAGTATCGACTTCTCGTGGGTTTTAACGTGAATAGCAGGAGTTGTTGGCACATCGTAACTGGAATCTATGCCAGTAAAATCTTTTATTTCACCGGCACGTGCTTTTTTATAAAGGCCTTTAGGATCTCTTTGTTCACAGATTTCAATTGGGGTATCAATATAAACTTCAATAAACTCCCCTGATTCCAATATTTCACTTGCCATCGCCCTATCAGCAGCAAAAGGCGAAATAAATGCCGTTGAAACAATTAAGCCAGCATCAATAAACAACTTGGCAACTTGACTAATACGACGAATATTTTCAACCCGGTCTTCATCGCTAAAACCTAAATCCCCATTTAATCCATGACGAACATTATCACCGTCAAGCAAATAAGTGTGACAACCTCGTTCAAATAATAAAGCATCAACCGCATTGGCTACTGTAGATTTTCCAGAGCCGCTCAGTCCTGTGTACCATAATAAACATGGTTGCTGCTTTTTAAGCTTAGCCCTGTTTTTTTTGGTGATATGTTGCTCATGCCAGACGGTATTTTCTGTTTTCATGTATAACCTATTATTTGTATGAAAAAGTGTATTTAAAATAGTGTCTAATATTGTGTTTAAAATTATTTTTGAAATGGTGATTAAAAAGGAAAAACTCTCGGGATCATAGTCAGCACCACAACGCTATAAGCGATAGAAATGGGTATACCAAATTTAATAAAATCGCTAACTTTATAATTACCCGCATTAAAAACCATTACATTGGTTTGATAACCATATGGGCTGATAAAACTGCCACTTGCCGCAAAAGCCACCGCCATAACAAAGGGTAAAGGACTAACATCCAAAGCCAGCGCAACATTATAAGCAATAGGAAAAACTAATGCAGCAGCGGCATTATTAGTGACTAACTCGGTGATCAATAATGTGATGATGAATATAGCGATAAGCGCAAAATAAGTACTTTGACCTTGTAAAACAGATTCAAAACTTGTCGCAAAAAGAGTAGCAATACCACTGTTGTCCATTGCTTTAGCTAAAGTCAGGGCCCCAAGCACTATCATCCAAATTTCTAATGGAAAACGACGTTTGATTTCATTAACGGTTAAACAACCTGTGGTAATTAGTAATGCAATATAGAATATTAAACATTTCAGCAGCGTTAAGCCGGTAAATACTGAAACGGTGACAGTAAGGATAAATCCAAAAACAGTCATTTGATCACGCCAGCCAGACAACATATTATCGGGTTGATGACCTGAAAGAATAAAAAAGTTCTTAGTTAAGTTAGTTCGTGAACAAAAATCAGGGCCAACAGCTAAAACCAAAAAATCCCCCGGTTGAATAATAATATCGCCTAATTTTCCGGATAATGTATCACCCTCACGTCTGATAGCGACAACCGCAGCATCAAATCGAGCTCTAAAACCTGCTGTTTTCAAGCTTTTACCAATTACAGCTGAATCTGGTTTAATCAAGACTTCAGACAAATTTTCCCGTAACAAACCATCTTGTTCAGCGTACAGAGACAAACCATCAAACTGCTGCAATATTAAAACTTTGGAAATATCGCCAGTAAAAATTAATTTATCCTTAGCTTGTAACATTTCATCAGGAGCTACCGGAGAAATTAACCGGCCATTACGAACAACTTCAACTAAAAATAAAGAATCTAAATTACGCAAACCATTTTCTTCAATGGTTTTGCCAATTAATTTTGAAGAGTTTGATACTTCAGCCTCCAGCAGATATTCATCCGTTTGCAGTGCTGATATTTTCATATCCGGTAGATTTTTCACCTGAATAATAATAATAAACAAGCAAACAACCAAGGCAGAGGCTCCGATAAGAGTGAAATCAAAAAACGCTAAACTTTGTTGTCCTTGTTCAATCCACATACTATTCACAATGAGGTTGGTAGAAGTACCAACTAAAGTAAGCGTGCCACCTAATATGGCCGCATAAGATAAAGGCAGTAATAATTTTCCAGGATTGATTAATGTGTTTTTCTTGATAGTGCCAATCAAAGTGGCAACCACGGCAGTATTATTCATCACAGCTGAAGCAATGGCCGCACCTAACAAAGTTTTAATGGTTGACTTAAATCGGGAACCATTAATCATTAAAGCGGAAAGTCGGCGTAACACACTGGTTCGTTCAAAAGCAAAAGAACAGAGCACTAACAGTAATAAAGTGACTAACCCAGAATTAACTGCATTATTAAGAATATCAGCTGATGTAACAAAAGAAGCAGCTAAACAAACCAGTGTTGCTCCTGCAAATATACGCTCAGGAATGTGTTGATATTTAAGCAAACCAATAAATGTTGCTAAAAAAACCAATATCATTAACCATTGCATTACAGACATTACATAGCTTCCTTGGTACTCATTGTGATATCAATAAGTAAGTCACTTTTGACACAATCACAAAGGCACAATCACAAAAATTTAGATAAATCTCTAGCACCCCAATGAGGGAAGTGCTTACAAACCAATTGATTGAACTCAAGCTCAAATTCTGAGTAACGATGCGCTTGTTGCTCTTCAAGAGCATGATTAATCATGCCTGCACCAACAGTAAGATTATTTAACCGATCGATGATGATAAAAGCCCCCGTTGATTTACTTTCGTCATAAGCATCAAAATGCAAAGCTTCAGCCATATAAAAATCAACCGAACCAATTTCATTTAATGCCAATTGTGAAGCCTCAGTTTTAACCATGGTATTAACATCAACACGATTTTGAATTTTGGTCACTCGGCCTGTTGTCATTTTGCTGCCGTGTTTAATGTAATATTCACGGCCCGCGTCAAGTTCATCTTCATGCATCCAAACAACTGTGGCATTTAATTCTTTAGAAGAAGTGGGTAAATTGCCTTTTTTAACAATCATTTCACCACGACTGATATCAATTTCAGTTTCTAACGTCAATGTTACCGCCATGCCCTTATCAGCACGTTCTATTTCACCTTCAAAAGTTACAATAGACTTAACGGTACTTTCTTTACCTGAAGGCAAAGCAACAATATCATCGCCAACACGGATATGACCTGAAGCAACTGTACCGGCAAAACCTCTAAAATTAAGATCAGGGCGATTAACATATTGAACTTGATAGCGAAAATCAGTAAACGAATCAACCGTATCAACTTTAATGGTATTGAGTAATTTCATTAAAGTAGCGCCGGGATACCAAGACATGTGCTCGCTTTCTTCAACAACGTTATCGCCTTTCAGTGCAGAAAGCGGGACAAAACGAATATCATCAAAATTTAGCGAATCAGAAAACTTTCGATAATCTTTCTTAATTTGCTGATATCGTTCTTGACTATAATCAACAAGATCCATCTTATTCACTGCAACAATGACATGTTTTATACCTAGCAATGAACAAATAAATGAATGACGACGTGTTTGCACTTGCACTCCATGACGAGCGTCGATCAAAATAACTGCGATATCGCAGTTAGATGCACCAGTTGCCATATTTCGGGTATATTGCTCATGGCCGGGAGTATCTGCAATAATAAACTTACGTTTGTCGGTAGCAAAATAACGGTACGCAACATCAATAGTAATGCCTTGTTCACGTTCCGATTGTAATCCGTCCACTAACAAAGCTAAATCAATCGTATCACCAGTGGTACCAACTTTTTTACTGTCTTTTTCTATCGCTGCAAGCTGATCTTCAAAGATCATTTTAGAGTCGTGCAATAAACGGCCAATTAATGTGCTTTTACCATCATCAACACTACCACAGGTAAAAAAACGTACCATTTCTTTATTTTCATGCTGCTTTAAATACGCTTGAATGTCATTTTCTATTAAGTCTTCTTGATGACTCATTTTCTTTCCTCTAAAACGATTATATGTTTTATTAACTAATTAGTGTCCGTCCAGAAACGGGGTCGTAGCGAGGGCTTACCAATGACACGAAATGGGCTCTACAAGATATAGGAGTTTAGTCATTCTAAATAACACTATCTTGTGGTGCACAGTTCATGTCAGTGGGACGTCCGCAGTAGACATCCGTTTCTGGATAGGCACTAATTACATACGATGCACTGATTTATGTATTAACACAGGGAAACCGACCTGACACCACAGGGTGACAATAGTAAAAAGGCCTGGCAGATCTATTAAAAGTAACCTTCCATTTTTTTCTTTTCCATCGAACCAGCTTCATCATGGTCAATAACTCTACCTTGACGTTCAGACGTTTTTGTTAATAACATTTCTTTAATAATTTCAGGAATTGTAGTCGCTTGTGACTCAACAGCACCAGTTAACGGATAACAACCCAAGGTTCTAAATCGTACCATTTTCATTTGTACTTCTTCGCCAGCTTCAATTGGCATACGGTCATCATCTACCATGATCAAAGTACCATCACGCTCAACTACAGGACGTTCTTTAGCAAGGTAAAGCGGTACAATTTTAATATTTTCCAGATAGATATATTGCCAAATATCTAATTCTGTCCAGTTTGATAAAGGAAAAACTCGAATGCTTTCACCTTTATTAACTTTACCGTTATAAATATCCCACAATTCAGGACGTTGGCTTTTAGGATCCCAACGATGATTTTTATCACGAAAAGAATAAACACGTTCCTTGGCACGTGATTTTTCTTCATCACGACGAGCTCCACCAAATGCGGCATCAAAACCGTATTTATCTAATGCCTGTTTTAACCCCTGGGTTTTCATTATATCAGTGTGTTTGCCACTACCATGAACAAACGGGCTAATCTTCATCGCCATTCCTTCAGGGTTTTTATGGACTAAAAGTTCAAAACCAAATTCTTTCGCCATCTGATCACGAAATTCAATCATTTCTTTGAACTTCCAGTCGGTATCAACATGAAGTAAAGGAAAAGGTATTTTACCTGGTGCGAACGCTTTACGGGCAAGATGTAATAAAACAGCTGAATCTTTGCCAACAGAATACAGCATTACCGGATTATCGAATTCAGCTGCCACTTCACGCATAATGTGAATGGATTCAGCTTCCAATTTTTTTAAATGAGTTAAGTTCATTAAGTACGCCACTAACGATCACAAAATAACAAGGGATTGATAATGCCACAATAAAAAAACCACTTCAATATAAGAAACCCATCATATATAACAAAAAGTTATAAGAGTTACTTCTATAAAAGATGTTTAATATATACCTCTTGGTATTAATAGCTTATTTAACAATAGTGGATTGCTCTTGAAATCGTTTGATTAAATTTAAGGTCGAACATGAAAGATCTTCTGAAGATTGTCCATCCATAACGGCAAGCACCTCATTTCCCATCACTTTACCTAGTTCAACTCCCCACTGATCAAATGAATTAAGCTGCCAGATAACCCCTTGAACAAATATTTTATGCTCGTAAAGGGCTAACAGTGAGCCTAATGTTTTAGGTGTTAATGTTTCCATTAATATAGTGTTACTTGGGGTATTGCCCTTCATTTCTTTATGAAGTGCAAGTTTATCTATTTCGTTGGCTGAGTATCCTGCTAATTGAAGTTCTTCTTTAGCCTGCGCCAGCGTTTTACCCTGCATTAATGCTTCACTTTGAGCAAAACAATTGGCAACAAGCACTTTGTGATGTTCGAGATATTTACTGGAACCATTTAAAGCTAGGATAAAATCAGTGGGAATAATATCAACACTCTGATGCATCAATTGCATAAATGCATGTTGCCCATTTGTACCTTCCTGCCCGAAAACTACCGGAGCAGTGGACCAGGGTAATTTTTCCCCGTTGTTTGAGACAGACTTACCATTACTTTCCATATCAGTTTGCTGCAAATACCCGGGTAATGCTCTTAAAGCATGGTCGTAAGGCAGTATTGCCAAACTTGAATATTCCAGGGCGTTTCTATTCCAGATCCCAATTAACGCCAGAAGTACCGGCATATTTTGTCGAAAATCAGCCACTTGAAAATGTTCATCCATTTCCCTTGCACCCGCTTTAAGCCGGGAAAAATTTTCATTACCAATAGCCAGGGCTAATGGTAGGCCTACCGCAGACCAAAGGGAGAATCGACCACCAACCCAATCCCACATAGGCAAAATATTTTTTTCATCAATGCCAAAAGCAGTGGCTTTAATAATATTGGTACTTACGGCAAACCATTGTTTTGCCATAATTGTATTATTGGCAGCCCCATCTGAGGGTGAGGTTAGCATCCACGATTTAATCGCCTGTGCATTCAACAAAGTTTCCTGAGTAGAAAATGTTTTGGAGATAACGACCACTAATGTAGTATCAACATCTAGTTTTGATAATTTTTCTTGAATAGCCCCGCCATCAACGTTCGCGATAACATGTACACGAATTCCTGTGCAATGAAATGGATGTAACGCGGATAACGCGACTTTTATACCATAATAAGAACCGCCAATACCAATAGCTAAAACATCGGTATAACGCTTACCTGAAGCACTTAGTAAATGGCCCGAACGAACATCATCAACAATTTTTTCCATATGTTCTTCAGTTTGAATAACTTCATCAGCCTGTTTACCTAATATTTTTTTCCTGGTCTCGTCTGATGCTCTTAATACCGTATGTAAAACAGCTCTATCTTCGGTATTGTTTATATGTTGTCCTGAAAACATAGCAGCAATTTTTGCACTTAATTGCTTTTGTTCAGCTAAAGTGAGTAATGCCGTTAACTCATCTTCATTAATATTCTGCTTGCTGTAATCTAAATACAAGCCGGCTGATGAAAGAGAAAACTGCTGAGCTCGACTAGATTCTGTAAAGCTTAATTCAGTTTGAACGGGTATTGAAAACAAACTTTTAATCGAACGATTTTTAGCCTGTGAAGCTAAAGTACTTAACTGAGTTAAATCCATATTCATTAGATCCTTTTGTGTTAAACCCTTGTGTTAAACCCTTGTGTTAAACCTTTATTCTTTAAACCTGAGCAGTAATATCGGTATTTTTTATTTTCAGTAAATTACAGTAACAAGTAAAATAAAAGGCGATGATACGCCTTTTATACAAGCTTTTATTAACTAAAAAGCACAATGAGTTAAAGTTTCAAATCAGACAAGTAAGCTTTAAAATCATCGCCTAATGTTGGATGACGTAAACCATATTCTACATTAGCCATCATATAACCAAGTTTCGAACCGCAATCATGTGATTTACCCGTCATATGAAAAGCTTCAACCGTTTCGATTTTCATTAAACTGGCAATTGCATCAGTTAACTGGATCTCATTCCCGGCACCTGGTGGAGTATATTCCAATAAGTCCCAAATTCGCGCAGAAAGCACATACCGCCCAACGACAGCTAAATTTGAAGGAGCGTCTTCAACAGATGGTTTTTCAACAACAGCCGTCATAACTTTAGACTCACCCGCTTTAAACTGATGACCATCACAGTCTGCAACGCCATAACTACTGACCTTTTCCATAGGGACAGGCTCAACCATTATTTGACTATGACCCACTTCGTTAAAACGAGTCAGCATTGCCGTTAAATTTTCTTTTTTCAAATCAGCACTGGCATCATCAAGAATAACGTCAGGTAACACAACAACAAATGGTTCATTACCTATTATTGGCCGAGCTTTCAATACCGCATGACCCAAGCCTTTTGCTTCCCCTTGACGAACATGCATAATAGTAACGTCTTTAGGGCAAATCGCTTGAATCTCTTCTAATAATTGACGTTTGACACGATTTTCCAACGTTGTTTCAAGTTCAAAGGATTTATCAAAATGGTTTTCAATGGCATTTTTAGAAGAGTGTGTCACTAAAACTATTTCTTTAATACCAGCATCAACACATTCATTAATAATGTATTGAATCATAGGTCTATCAACAATAGGCAACATTTCTTTCGGAATTGCTTTTGTCGCCGGTAACATTCGGGTACCTAAACCAGCAACAGGTATAACCGCTTTTTTTATTTTAGTAGACATCTAATTCCCTTCATTTTTTATTTAATAATACATTTACAACTTACAATTTACTTGTAATATATTTACAAGATATTTATAACATTAACGACTGCTTCTAACACTCGAAAGTTTTCAATTTTAATTAGAAGTTAAACATACCAATATATATAAGGCCAACAAATCTTATCATAACCACAACAATAAATAACCTTCTGGGCTCGTGACAAAAACAATATTACCAAAAATATTTGATTATTTATTTAAAAATAAATGTGGCTGATTTGTTTACATAGAAACTTCAAATAAAACTAAAAGTGCTAAAGTAATTATAGTACCAAGAAAATTATATTAGATGTGATTTTTCATCAGCCAAGCTAAGTCTTCACATCATAAACTTGCCTTTATCTGTTTCCACAGCTATAACACTGGTTAGCTAGTGCCCATCCAGAAACGAATGTCTACTGCGGACGTCCACTGGCACAATCTGAACACCACTAGATAGGGTTATTTAGGATGACTAAACGCCGATATCTAGTAATGTTCATATTGCACCATTGCTTCGCCCTCGCTACGACCCCGTTTCTGGACGGACACTAGCTGGACATAAATTATAATTATTTAGAGCATAATATAACAATTAACAGGTTATTATATGAACAAACCTAATGCGGGTGATTTCTTAGGCCATCCTGCCGGCTTAACTACATTATTTTTCACTGAGATGTGGGAACGGATGAGTTATTACGGTATGCGTATGCTGTTAGTCTTATTTATGACAGCCACTCTTCAGGAAGGAGGCATGGCATTAACCGTCGCTTCTGCTGCGGCTGTTTATGGACTTTATACCGGAAGCGTATATTTTATGGGCTTACCCGGCGGCTGGATCTCAGACCGTTTACTAGGCGGACAACGTGCAGTATGGTACGGCGGTATCATCATCATGATTGGTCATATTGTTCTGGCTATTCCTAACGACAAGACATTTTTTATCGGTTTAATCATTGTAATTTTAGGCACAGGTTTATTAAAACCTAATATTGGTGCCATGGTCGGTCAATTATATTCAGACAATGATAATCGCAGAGATGCTGGTTATGCTATTTATTATATGGGTATCAATTTAGGCTCTATGTTCGGATATTTTATCTGTGCATATTTATCAGAGAATTTTGGTTGGCACTGGGCATTTGGCGCAGCCGCCGTTGGTATGGCCATAGGATTAATACAATATCGTTTAACAGCCCATAAACTTAAAGATGTAGGTAAAACTCCAGTTGCACCACTGACATCTTCGGCTCAAAAGAAAAGCTGGACGGCAATTAGTGCTGCTTTAGTGGTTATTGTTCTGGTAACATCTTCAGCATTAACTGGCGCAATAATCATTGAACCTGTTGCTGTTGCTCAATACGTGGCCATTGCATTCACTCTTATCTTCTGTATTTATTATGCCTCTATTTATTTTCTTGGGAATTTAACTTCTGATGAAAAGAAAAGACTAGGTGCGCTTTTATTAGTATGTTTCGCATCAGCTTGTTTCTGGTCTGGATTTGAACAGGCAGGTTCATCATTAAACTTGTTCGCCAGAGATTATACTGACCGTATGATCGGCACTTTTGAAATACCCACAGGTTGGTTTCAATCAACTAACTCAATCTTCATTATTTTACTCTCTCCATTCTTTGCGGCCTTATGGATTAACTTAGGTAAAAGTGTATATAACCCATCTTATGGTATTAAATGCGCCCTTGGTTTAATCATCATGGCAAGCGGATTTATTGTAATGTTTTTCGCAGCACAATATGCTGCAAGTGGCTTAAAAGTTGCTCCATATTGGTTGATTACCACCTACTTCCTTCATACCGTTGGTGAACTTTGCTTAAGTCCTGTAGCATTAAGTGCGGTAAGTAAATTATCACCGAAACGTTTTGCAGGACAAATGATGGGGATTTTCGTGCTAACTTACTCTATAGGTAATATTATTTCCGGATTATTGGCTGGTAATTTTGATCCTGACAATGTTGACCAAATACCTTCTCTTTATATTCAAATAAGTTTATTCAGTATTGGTATCGGTATTGTCATTTTCCTGTTAAGTTTCAAAACTAGAATATGGGAAAAACTGGCTGATAAAGCAAATGACACTAAAAACGCTTAAGCTGCAACTAATTCTTGGTTTTTTTGTAGGTAAATTTTTATGCCATTAACAACACCCGACGAAAAATCGAAACTAAGAAAAGCAACAAGGCTCAAAAGAAATTCTTTAACAGCTGAACAACAAAAGCAAGCGGCAGCCTTGATGCAGCATAAACTATCCCAACACGAAAAAGTTATTTGTGCAAAACACATTGCCCTATATTTAACAAACGATGACGAACTTGATCCTATGCCCTTTATTCAATGGTGCTGGAAGAATAACAAACAAGTTTATTTACCTGTCTTACACCCTTTTAGTAAAGGACATATACTCTTTTTACATTTTGATAAAAATACACCCATGCTTAAAAACAAGTACGGTATTTTAGAGCCTAAGCTGAATGTTAAATCTATCTGTCCAATAGAACTACTTGATATTATATTTACCCCTTTAGTCGCATTTACCCAGTCTGGCAATCGCTTAGGTATGGGAGGTGGTTTTTATGATAGAACTTTAGCAAACTGGTTTGCCCAAAACATGCATTTAAATGTTCAAGCCACTAGAGTTCAAACTTCCATACCTCAAACTGCAGTTAACTTTTATCCCATAGGTATTGCCCACGATTGCCAGCAAGTTGATGAGATCCCAACTGAGTTATGGGATATCCCTCTTCCCGAAATCATTACCCCTTCAAAAACATATATTAATAAAACCAATTGCACTAATTTTTAATCATACAAAATTATCCGCGACATTAATTACTATACTGATATAATCCTCATCTAATCGAATTGATAGAAATAACAGGTTAGTCATGTCACAAAAAATCTCTCAAGATGAAATGAAAAAAGCAGCGGCAATTGAAGCTCTGGCTTTTGTTAAAAATAACTCTATTGTCGGAGTTGGTACAGGTTCAACTGTCAATCATTTTATCGATGCATTAGTTGACATAAAATATAAAATTGCCGGGGCAGTTTCAAGCTCACAAGAATCAACTAAACGCTTAAAAGCCCATGGCATTGAAGTATTTGATTTAAACAATATTGATACCTTAGATGTTTATGTTGACGGTGCCGACGAAGTAACAAAGCACTTACATATGATCAAAGGTGGCGGAGCTGCCCTTACCCGCGAAAAAATAGTTGCCGCTGTTGCAAAAGAATTCATTTGTATTGCCGACGAAAGTAAGCAAGTTGAAGTTTTAGGCAATTTCCCATTACCTGTTGAAGTCATTCCAATGGCACGCAGCTATGTTGCTCGTGAGTTAGTAAAATTAGGTGGCGATCCCGAATATCGTCAAGGTGTAGTAACTGACAACGGCAACGTTATTCTTGATGTGCATAACCTGGAAATTACTGATCCAATAGCTCTTGAACAAAGCATCAATGCTATTGTAGGAGTTGTTACCAATGGTTTGTTTGCCCACCGTGGAGCTAACACTTTAATTATTGGTTCACCAGATGGGACTAAAGTAATCACTTTACCTTAACCTTATTATCTTAACTTGTTAAATAAATGACAAATATCACTTTAGAGTTTTAACACTATATGTTATTTTAGATATCTAGCCGTCCAAAATATTTCTTTTTATTGGCTAGTGATCTCAAGACTGAAAATAAGAACCATACTCTTTATTTATAATAAGAATTGATTATAAAAACTGACAGTAAAATTGATATTAAAACAATGCTATAACTACGACTAAAATGCTAAAACCAATTGACGCTTATTAATTAACAAAAGAGACAATGCAACATCATGAGCAAAACTTCCTTCTCCAAAGACAAAATTAAGATTTTATTACTTGAAGGTGTGCATAAAAGTACACTTGATGAGCTAAAAATCAAAGGTTACAGCAACATTGAATATATTAAAACTTCACTTAGTGAAGATGACCTTATTGAAAAAATAAAAGATGTTCACTTTATTGGTATACGGTCTCGCACTCAATTAAATGAAAAAGTACTTAGCCATGCAAAAAAATTAATGTCTATTGGCTGTTTTTGTATTGGTACCAACCAAGTAGATGTCAAAGCAGCCCAAGCACTTGGTATTCCGGTATTTAATGCGCCTTTCTCAAATACACGCTCTGTTGCAGAATTAGTATTAGGTGAAACCTTATTACTTTTACGTGGTATCCCTCAAAAAAGCGCACAAGCTCATCGTGGTCAATGGAATAAATCGGTAGCGGGTTCAGTTGAAGCCCGAGGTAAAACCCTTGGTATCATTGGCTACGGCCATATTGGAATGCAATTGGGAATTCTAGCTGAAACGCTTGGCATGAGAGTACGTTTCTACGATATGGAAACTAAGTTACCGCTAGGTAATGCGAGTCAGGCATTAACTTTAAATGCCTTATTGAAAGAATCTGATATTATCTCTTTGCATGTACCTGAAACTGTACAAACCCATAATATGATTGGCGCAGCTGAATTTAACATTATGAAAAATGGCGCAATATTTATCAATGCTTCCCGTGGTACAGTAGTTGATATAGACGCCTTGGCAGAGGCATTATCATCTAAAAAAATTGCAGGTGCAGCTATTGATGTATTCCCGGTTGAACCTAAAGGAAATGATGAAGAATTTGTCTCACCTTTACGTGGCTTTGACAATGTTATTCTTACCCCTCACATTGGTGGCAGCACCAAAGAAGCGCAAGAAAATATAGGTTTGGAAGTAGCGAATAAAATGGCAAAATACTCTGATAATGGTTCAAGCTTATCAGCAGTAAACTTTCCTGAAGTTTCTTTACCCGCACATATCGGCACTAGTCGTTTGCTGCACATTCACCGCAACCAACCAGGTATATTAACACAAATCAACCAATCATTTACTAATCATAATATTAATATCGCCGCGCAATATTTACAGACAGATAATCAAATAGGTTACGTTGTTATCGATATTGACGCTAAAGATAGTGATATTGCTTTAAGAGAGCTAAAACTTATTGATGGCACGCTTAGAGTTAGAGTATTGCACTAATTAGTGCCAATTGTTAATTGGCGCCTCACTTATACCAATCAGCATGGCTATGTCTCAGTTAACTGTGTCTCTAATAGTGACAGGATGGGTCAGCCAACGGCGTAACCCATCACTTTATAGAGTGCAACTGCATGATAATACTGTTAAAAACCTGTGTTTTGATGGGTTACGCCTTCGGCTAACCCATCCTACGCGCTGAAATCTTGAACTGGAAAATAAACACCTATAAAACAATGGATTACGTGCGTAGCAACACTTAACTACTACATAGCTAATAAGCATAAATAACGGGTATTAATTTACAGTCTAGCTTAAGTTTCTTATTGTAAATAAATTCACTACTCTTTATCCCTCCCATTTATACAAGTTAGTTATACCACCTCACCTATACCCGTGGTCATTCAAGATGCGGGAATTTGAGGTGAATTTGAAAGTTTATCTAAAAGGCGCTTGATTGAGCAATAGCGGGCTATTGGGATTGAAAGCAACGTAGTAGATAATCTTTTAAAACGCTTCAAAACCTGCATTTTGAATGATTACGGGTATATACCAATTAGTGATAGCACTAAGGTAGTAAATAAATTAACCATTAATTGAGATAAGATTAAGCAATAAACTCATCCGAAGGTGTTGAATAAAATTTTATTTGAGTCAAAAATATAATTTTTTTCAGTTCCAACTATAGGTATCGTTGCAGTAGTCATAAAAAATTATGTTATGTAAATAATAAAAGTTTGCTTACAACATATAACCCTTTTAAACCACAGAAGACACTATTTTTATTGAATAATTACCCAAAATAAATCCAGGTGAAATTCTCAAAACAGACTTGAGACAGTTAAATAGTTAAATAGTTAAATAGTTAAATAGTTAAATTAAAAAAACATTTACACAGACTTAGGAATATCATTATGTTAAAAGGTAAAACCGCACTAATTACAGGCTCAACCAGCGGTATTGGTTTGGCAACCGCTCATGTATTGGCTGAGCAAGGTATTAATTTAGTTTTGCATGGTTTAATGACCGAAGAGAACGGTATAAATTTAGCAAATGAATTTGCCACTAAGTATAAAATCAAAACCCTTTTTGATAACGCAAATTTAATGGAAAGTGATGCCATCGGTAAATTTATCAACCGTGCCTTAAAAGTGATGGGGACCATTGATATATTAGTAAATAATGCTGGTATTCAACACACTGAAGGGGTTGATACTTTCCCCGAAAGTAAGTGGAACGCTATACTAACGATTAATTTAACGGCAGCTTTTCATACTATTCAAAAATCATTACCGGGTATGAGGAAGAATAAATGGGGCCGTATTATTAATATTGCTTCAGTGCACGGACTGGTTGCCTCAAAAAACAAAGCAGCCTATTGTGCTGCCAAACACGGCATTATCGGCCTTACCAAAGTAGTTGCTCTTGAGTGTGCTGAGTTAGGTATTACTGCCAACGCTATTTGTCCGGGTTGGGTTGATACACCTTTAATTAATGATCAAATTTCAGCTATTGCCAACAATGACGGGCTTGATTTTGAGCAGGCAAAATATAATTTAGTCACAGCGAAACAACCACTTCCAGAAATGATGGATCCGCGTCAAATTGGCGAGTTCATCTTATTCTTATGTACCGACAGTGCCCGCAGTATTACCGGTTCATCTTTACCTATGGATGGTGCCTGGACTGCTCAATAATACTGATATTCCTTTGAGGGGATATTATTGTAAGGGATATGGTGCCCTTATGGTTGAGCAATATGAGTTTAACAATAAGAGTTGAGCAGTAAGAGTTTAACAATAAGAGTTTAACAATAAGAGTTTAACAATAAGAGTTTAACAATAAGAGTTTAACAATAACCTTTTAGTACTGTTAAATCACAACAAACCCATTCAGTTCAGTGATTATTCATAGTCACTGAACTGGTTTTTATTCTTTCCTTCCACGCTACTTCCTTCACTACTACTAAAGAGCCAAATCTTTTCTCTCAGTTATTAGCCACTATTAATGTGTTCAAATTTTAATCTACTTGAGTCGTAAACGGAACAAAGATCATAAGAAAAATTCCAAAACTAATAATAAATATAAATAGAAATGGAAATAGTCTTTTTATGAAAAATTACTTTAAAATACAATTCTTAGATGAATTCAAAAAACGCAAAACTCAAGCCCCCTTCGCTTTTCTGACCATACTGTTACTGATGTTTTCAGTTAACAGTTTTGCGGGAAGCTGGCAGCAAAATGTTTCTATCAAAGGCTTTAGTAAAGTTCATATCTATACCCCTGATAGCAATTCTGATATAGGTTCAGGAAAATCATTACTCATTGTTTTACATGGCTGTGTGCAACAATAACGGGGGTTGTTATAGATACCAATCAAAATTTATCAAGGGTTGTGGTAAGTTTTGCTAACGGCAATGTCACAGCCACAATAAACGACAACCAATATTCTGCTGAACAATGTAATCTTCCAGGAGGTAATAACAGCGCAACAGTAACAGCTACAGATGACACATCTTTATCAAGCACCGATAATGTACAGTTTACTATATACCCGTAATCATTCAAAATGCAGGTTTTGAAGCGTTTTAAAAGATTATCTACTGCGTTGCTTTCAATCCCAATAGCCCACTATTGCTCAATCAAGCGCCTTTTAGATAAACTTTTAAATTCGCCTCAAATTCCCGCATTTTGAATGACCACGGGTATAGATGCCGGCGTAACAGGTGATTACAATTTACATATAAATCAAGGGCACATTGCCTGGGGCGTAGATTATTCATCTTGTTACCTGGCATTTGGCACCAGCGCTTTTACCATGCGTGATAACATTGCATTAAATAAATGATCAATCTTCAATGAGGATAAATACGGGCCTTTAGTCATTCTAAATTCTAGTAGTGTCTAAATTATTCAGATTGGTATTATTTTGCAATCATACACTTCGCCACAATTGCTTCAATATGCAAAGGCCCCATACGACAACATCCGCCAATAATTGTCGCCCCTGCTTCTATCCACTCTTTAGCAGCATTCGCACATTCCAGCGGCTCTGCCGTTCCATGCCAGGTTTTAGTTTCTGCGTGAAATCTTTCCCCTGAATTAGGATAAACAATGATCTGTTTACTGGTACTTTGTTTACTGGTACTTTGTTTACTGGTATTTTGGCGGAGTATTGAAATTAACGCCGGAATATATTGTGGTGACGTACAATTCACGCCAATAGCAACAATATTATCGTTTTGTGCCAATAATTTTGCGGTATCGGCCAACAAATTCCCATCACTGATTTGTTGTTCATTACGACAAGAAAAACAAACCCAGGCAGGTTTGTTCTGCAATGCAATTAACTGGTTTAAAACTTTGGCTTCCTGTTGATTCGGAATTGTTTCACAGGCCAATAAATCTGCGCTGGTTGCTGACAATATTTTAAGCCGTTTCGCATGAAATTGATAAAGTTCTTCGTCCGAGACTTGATAATCACCCGTATATTCAGAACCATTGGCTAAATAAGCCCCATATGGACCCACGCTTGCGGCCACTAAAGGCTTAAATTTATCAGGATGTTGTTGATGATATAAATCAACCGCTTTCCTTGCTAATTCAACAGAAAGTTTAATCGCATCTTCAGCGGCTTCAACCGACAGCCCAAGTGAAGTAAAACCTTGAATTGAGGCTTGATAAGTTGCACTGATAATACATTTCGCCCCGACCTTTAAATACGCTAAATGTGCATCAATGATGGCTTGGGGATTGTCTAACAGCAATTTAGCTGACCAGAGAGGATGATTTAAATCATGCCCCTGGGCTTCAAGTTGTGTTGCCAAACCGCCATCAATGATAAATGGAAAGCTATCAAAAATAGGGTGTCGTAGTTGCATATGATTACTTCTTGTATTTTAAATATGATTCTAGCAATACATTAGAGAATATATTGAATATATTTTATTAACAAGGTCATAATGCCAACGTTGAAACAAACCGCGAGCGTGGTATAAATAAGGAAATAACCTGAGCGTATTTAGCCGGAAATATACGCTACTGGCTTTAGTACTGGCATTAGTACTGGCTTCATTTTTGCTTAATAAAATCACCAATAAGTTGATACGTTTTCTGGCATTGCGCCTCAACTAAACTATCTAACAGCATATAAGCGTGTACCATTCCCTCGAAGGCATGATGTTCTACTTTAACGCCTGCTTGAATTAAAACCTCTTTGTAAGCAATACCTTCGTCCCGGAGCGGATCACAGCCGGCAGTGAAAATAAGTGTTTCCGGCATATTTTCATCCATGGCCATAAATAAGGGAGAAACAGCTTTTCTTGATTCATTATGCTGAAAATAATGGTCAAAATACCACTCAACTTTTTCTTTTTCCAATAAATAACCCGATCCGTTTTCTTCTACTGAAGCACAGCTCAAGGTGTAGTCAACACTTGGATACATTAGAATTTGTTTGTCAATTTTAACTGCATTAGTGCCTATATTATTGCTGGCTAACGTTGTGCAAATAGCGCCGCCGCCACTGTCTCCTGCAATAATCAACTGCTCATTAAATTTAACTTGCGACAGCAATTCTTTATAGTGCTCCAGAACATATTGACAATCATCATTTCCTATCGGGTAAGGAAACTCTGGCGCCAGGCGATATTCAACAGCAATCACTATACAGTGGCCCGCTTTAGCTATTTTACGACTGACCCCATCATACAAAGCAATGCTGCCACACATATGCCCACCGCCATGAAAGTGTAAAACAACAGGCAGAGCTTGTTCTGGCGCGGGACTGTATACACGAACGGGAATATTGACGTTAATGGTTTGATCACACTTTAATACGATTTCTTGTGCATAATCAAGATCAGGGCCATCACCTATAAACACCGATAATTTGTCAAGATTAGCGCGTACTAAACTTGGGCTCAGTTTCACCGAATTTTGTTTAGCTTCTTGAGCGGCTTTATTAGCTTGCTCAATAAAACCTTTCAATTTATCTGAAATTATACCTCGCATAACTCTATTCCTTGTGCTGTTTTGCAGTTTCAGGTAAAAAGAAACTACCGATAAAAAAAGTACTACTGACAATGCAAATCAAAGTAAAGGCCAGGCTATAATCACCTTGATTCATATCGACTAATTTACCAAACAGCCATAACACTACAGTTGCAACAAGATAACTAATTGAATAAAAAAGACTGAAAACCACCGTTATTTTTTGTCCTGTCATCTTAGGTAATTCATGAGGAATAGTCACTAACGCAGTAATAGGAAAAAATATAAAGAAACCTAACACCATTGCACAAATGGTCTGCAATGACTCAGATGAACTAAAAGATAAACCAGCAACCGTTAAAATAACAATAAAACCAGACCAACGGATCACGGGTAAACGCAAGGCCACTTTTTTACTGTAAATAATACCTGCAATCGTACCAACAATACCCCACCCTATTACCAAGGGGCTTTGACTGATGCCAGCCTTGGGGTAAAAAGTAAACAGGCAGATATAAAATGCCAAAATACCCGAATAAGATAGTGCATAAACCCAGTTAAATTTATCCTTTAAACCATCTGAATACGAGTAATGTTCAGTTGTTCCGGTTTGTTGTTCTAACGGCTGGCTAGTGCTTTTTTCTTTATTTTTTACCAGCAACCAAACAAAACTTAGCATTAAGCTAGCTAAAGAAAATATAAGCAAAGTGTTTTGCCAGCTTCCTGTCAGCGCATTAAAATTAGCCATTTGCCATAAAATAATGCCCGTTCCCACATTAAAAGCCACGGCGTTAATCCCGTTAATGGTCGGGCGCTCTTGAGGCTCAAACCAGGCCATCACAATAGGATTAAAATAAACAATCATAAAAGCACCACCTAAGCCCATTAAAAAACGACTGACCAGTAATAATTCATAATTAGGGGCGAAAGGAGTCAACAATCCTATTGAGATCAAAAGTCCGGAAACAAAAAAGGCATATTTAATCCCTAATTTTAATGCTAGCCAGGCCGCACCAAACGTTCCGACAATTTTTGCTATTGTTACTGCACCACTAATAAAGCTGGCAGAAGCTAAACTATCTATATGCATAGACGACATAATTTGGCTCATACTTGCTGTGCCGCCTACCCATGCCATTGCAAAAAGGGTATAACTAACAAAAACAAGAACTTCAACCAAGTATTTTTGAGATATTTTCATAAAAACAACATCAAACATTTAATGAATTATTACTGGCAGATTAGCGCATCAAGCATAATAAATAACTACTACCTTAGTTCACTATATTGATTTGCCAGGCGTGATATGGTGAACTCTGCTGTTTACTTGAATGATGCTAAATAATGCTGAACAATGCAGAATAAGGCTGAATAATTTTGAAAAATACCTAACAAGGGGATCAATTTGCTCGCTTGGCTATCTTTAGATACTTGGTTTATCTCTCTACTCTCAATTGTTTACCTATTATTACTTTTTGTGGTGGCTCATTGGGGTCACAATCAATCTAAAGAGCTTTGGCAAAGCAGGCCCTGGATATATAGTTTAGCGCTTGGGTTAAGTTGTTCATCCTGGGCTTTTTATGGCATGGTTGGCCAAGCAGCTACAACAGGATATTGGCTTGCACCCGTTTATATCGGGTCAATTCTCTGTTTTACTTTAGCCTGGCCAATGCTAGTTAAAATGCTGACCATTTGTAAACAACAAAATTTAACCTCAATTGCAGATTTTATTGCTTGCAGATATGATCGTTCCCAATCGGTTGCAGCGCTTGTTGCGCTTATTGCCCTACTAGGCACAATTCCTTATATAGCATTACAATTAAGAGCCATAAGCAAAAGTTTTGATTTGCTCACAGGCTCTTATCAATCTGGTTTTGGCACGGTTTTTACCGTTACCATTGTCTTAATTGTTTTTAGTATTCTCTTTGGAACCAGACAAATAACCGCGAGTAAACAAAATCAAGGCTTAATGTTTGCCATTGCTTTTAGCTCAATAGTGAAATTATTCGCTCTTACAGCGGTGGGAATTTTTACAACGTATTTTATCTTCGACGGTTTCGCTGACTTACTTAACAAACAAGCCTCCTTTGAGGTGACTGCCAATGAGCAATCAATCTATTTATCGTTAACACACATCATACTTGGCGCCATTACTATTTTTTCATTGCCGCAACTTTTTCATATGATGATTATTGAAAACCATCATAAACAAGAACTTAAAGCAGCACGTTGGCTTTACCCATTATTTCTTATTGCCATTAATTTGTTTATTTTACCTATTGCTCTAGCGGGTCAAATAACATTTCCCGGTGGCAGTATAGACGCCGACACTTTCGTATTAAGCTTACCGCTTTATTACCAGCAAGCCTGGTTAGCGGTAGTTGTTTATATTGGTGGTTTAGCTGCGGCAAGCAGCATGGTGATAGTAGCGACTATTGTGTTGAGTACCATGGTTGCCACTGAAATTATCAACCCGTTCCTGTTACGTTTTCGCTATAAAAAACGCCAGAATCAAGCGCCTTTAGTACTGTTGAATATACGGCGAATAGCAATTGCCATTATTTTACTTTTGGCGTTTATTTTTGAGCGCATATTAAACCAGCAAAGCCATTTAGCCAGTATTGGTTTACTCTCTTTTTCTTTATTAGCCCAATTTGCTCCAACCACTATCGGAGCACTATATTTCAGGAAAGCGACAGCTAAAGGCGCTTTAGCCGGTTTACTTTCAGGTACATTAATTTGGTTTTACTGCTTATTTTTACCGACTATTTTTACGGAATTTTCCTGGCTTAGCACTGGCCCTTTCCAGATAACATGGTTAAAACCCACCGCTTTATTTGGCTTGAATACATTAGATTTTATGAGTCATGGGGTTTTTTACAGCTTATTGATTAATTGTGTATTTTTTATCACTACCTCTCTGTTTAGCCAACCTAGCCTGGGTGAAAAATTACAGGCTGAAGTATTCTTGCATAAGCAACACAACCCGCTGGAACAGCAACTAACGATTAAAGATTTAACCAGTTTGTTAAAACGCTTTGTTGATAACAAAACTGCTGATAATTTATTAAGTTATACCAATTCATCACCTCAACCCTCTATTAATGAACAGATAGAATTTACCCGAATTCAGTTGTCGGGGGTATTAGGCTCGGCTTCTACCCGTATGGTAATGAAAGCTGCAGCAACTTCCAAACATATGACAAAAGAAATGCCCTTTGAAGATGTTGTCAGTATTGTTGATGAAGCAAGTCAAATTTTTCAGTTTAATCGTGAACTTTTACAGGCCGGAGTTGAAAATATAGAACAAGGGATGAGTGTTATTGACAGCGATATGCGTTTAGTTGCGTGGAATCGACGTTATATTGAATTATTAGACTATCCTGAAGACTTTGTTACGGCGGGTAAACCTGTTGAAGAATTATTACGTTTTAATGCGGAACGAGGTGTGATCACCGGAGGCAGACAAGCAACACTTATCAATCGTCGTCTTGAACATATGCGTCAGGGGCATAATCACCATTTTCAGCGGGTAATGCCCAATGGTATTGTGCTGGAAATTAGAGGCCAGGCCATGCCGGGTGGAGGTTTTGTCAGTACATTTTCTGATATAACAGCACATATTGAAGTTGAACGCCAATTACAAAAAGCTAACGAAAATTTAGAAAAGCGCGTTGCAGAACGAACAAATGAATTATTGCTGGCAAAAGCCGAAGCTGAAGCTGCAAACAGAAGTAAAACACGATTTTTAGCGGCTGCCAGTCATGACTTAATGCAACCATTTAATGCGCTTAGTTTATTTACCTCTTTGTTAAAGCAAAAGGCTCGGGGGACTGAGTTAGAAACCATCACCAATAATATCAGCGACTCGCTAATTGCCACAGAAGCTTTATTGTCTGATTTAGTTGAAATATCTAAACTTGAGGGTGGAGCGCAAACGGTTAATGAATCACGCTTTATGCTTAATGATTTATTAGCACCGTTAGCAAAAGAGTTTGCTGTTATAGCTGATAGCCGCCACATTACTTTTTCTTATCAGACTTGCTTTTGTTGGATAAAGTCGGATAAAAATTTACTACGCCGTATTGTGCAGAACTTCCTTGCCAATGCTTTTAACTATTGCCGGCACGGGCGTGTTGTACTTGGTGTTCGCCGACAAAAAAACACCGTTCGTATTGAGGTTTGGGACAATGGCCCCGGTATACCAGAAAATAAACAGCAACTAATTTTTATGGAATTTGAACGTTTAACCCAAAATCAGGATCAACCCGGTTTAGGTTTAGGTCTGGCAATTTGTCAGCAAATATCTACATTAATATCAGCCCCTATTACCCTGAAATCAACCATCAATAAAGGCAGTTGTTTTCAGGTTGAATTGCCCCTTGTTCCAGAACAAGAGGTGACCGAGTATAAGAAAAGACAACCTGAAGAACTGTCAATTAATCAGGTAACACCCAATTCCACCGTGAATGATCCGCTGACCATTTTGGTGATTGACAATGATCCTCTTGTATTAAAGGCAATGGCGTCCTTGCTTGAAAGTTGGAATTATTGTGTGCTTTGCATTGCTGACCAAGATAACTATGAAAAATTATACCTATCAAGTGATCAAGCACCAATTCCTGTATTAATTATTGCAGATTACCATTTAAGTGATAATGTTACCGGGGTTGATTTAGTCGAAAAAATACTGAAAGAACAACAATGGCAACTACCTTGTATTATTAATTCAGCCGACCCATCCGAACCTGTCAGGCAACATACCAGTGATGCAGAGTTTAGTTTTATCAGAAAGCCAATAAAACCTTTAGCACTAAAACGTTTAATGCGCCAAGTGATCCAATCCCATTGGCTATGACTCGGTTAAGTGTGTCTGAAACTATAACAAACTGTTTTATAATGCTTATTAGCTAAAATCAACTTAACTTTTATAAAGTAAAAATTTTACCGCGTAGGATGGGTTAGCCGCAGGCGTAACCATCAAAACATAAATTTATCAGGTGGTTAACGGCTTGGTGGTCACCAAATGTGATGGGTTACGCCGTTGGCTAACCCATCCTACAACTATT
>JABSOI010000062.1 GCA_013216015.1 Alteromonadaceae bacterium
GGTTGCTTTTTGTTCGCGGAGTAAATGACCAGAAAGAACAAGCAGGTAAAAACGATTGGGCTTTATTTTTGAGTACCGACAGCCAATTAAGTGATGAAAAAATATTGGAAGTATATGCCTTACGCTGGGGGATAGAGGTTTATTTTAAAGAAGCAAAACAAAAGTTAGGTTTTCTAAAAGAGCAAAGTATTCATTACAGCACTTATATTGCATCGATTCACTTAACGGGACTCAGGTTTTGTCTGCTACTTTTTGCTCAGCACGAAGAAGGAGCAAATAGGCTATGCGAGGTGAGAAATGATTTGGTTGATAATTTATGTATGCTGGACTTCGCCCATCGGTTATGGGGATTATTTAAGTTACTAATCGCAGGGGCACTTAATGAAATGGGTGACTTAATTAGCGTATCACAAGACGACATTATGCGGTGTATCGATGATAAGGTTAAATTATATTTTGAGCAAGTCATGCAATTAGACAGCTTTACCTTGCAGCTAGAGGCTGAACCCGATGGTGGTTCAGCCTGAAACATAGTCGATTTGAACTCCGAAACTTGAGTTAATAGCTTCCAATTATTTCAAAATTTATCTTCTTTATATCTGATCAGACACAAAGAAATAGATAAAATATGAGATGTGACAGTTATTATCTTTTAATAACAATACCTTTACATTTTGGATATGGTGTACAGATAGGATAATCGGCAGTTTCTCCATAATTTTTGATTTTAATTTCCACTGATACAGGTTGCTCTAATTTTTCACTAGCATGGATTGATGGTGAACTAGATAAAGTTACTAAAAGAATACATACAGATTTTAATGCGATGTTTAGTTTGTTAGATTTCATTTTTTATTTCCTGAATGATTAGTTAATTATTTTAATTTTGTTCAGTCCGTATCTGACTGCCATCTAATAAAACTCCAGGGGCGTGTGATGTTCGATAATAAAGATCTGATATGTGTGTGATTTATTTGTGACCATGTTGTACCCCCTTTCATTTCAAGGGGTGTAGAGATATCTATTTTTTTAACTTTTTTAACTTTTTTATTGAAATTTGAAATTTCTATCAAATAAGGAGCAAATAAAATTTACTTTAAAGATCGTTCTGTCACTTTAAATTAGAAAAGTAGTGTGTTCTTATGAAATGAATAACTGCTGAATTGCGGTGATGTTAATTTGTCACTCAATAAAATAGGTAGCAATGGTTCTCATACCACTTAAGCGACAAAGTGATAAAGAAGCGTTTATAAAAGGACCTGTAAAAAGGTAACCACTGTGTCGATGTAGCACTCGTTAGGCAGTCATCTTTAAACAATGGTAAATAGATTTTAGCTGAATAGATTTTAGCTCAAATCTAAGTTACGAGATGTAAAACAAAGGGTATAGATTTGTAAGTATCCCTCGATTATATTTCTAGTTATTTACTAGAGGTACAGAACCAGCTGCAGATGATTGTTTGCTTTAAGAAGTAAATGTAAATATTAACATAATGACTTCCTTTAATTCTTAATTGTAAATGTATAATTGTTTAGGATATGGAAGATTTCCAAACCGGAATAAATGATACCTTTTTGAATTAATTTAAAAGCTGTTATAAGTGACAGCTTATTGTGATTATTTTGGGTAAAGGTCTGTGATGTTGACAAGTATTCCGTCAAAAATTCAGGGGGCATGATTTTATGTTGACCAGTGTTTTTGCGTAGAGCAGCCCAATTTAGATAATATATATCCGACTTTTAGTAATGTGTTTAATCAAAAAATTATATTTTATCTAAAATTCAAAGCTTCTTTTTTCGAAATTAATGAGCAATTGTTACTTTTGTCTTTGGATTTAAACGTATGATCCCTCTCTGTATCGTAAATGTTTAAATTAAATCACAGGAATTACGGAGAGTGTTCTATGTAGTTTGCAATTTTTAAATGTCTGTATATACTAACAGTATTACTGTATGAAATAACAGGACTCATATGCGCCCATTAACACCACGTCAAACACAAATTTTTGAACTGATAAAAGTAAAAATATCAGACACTGGAATGCCGCCCACCCGTGCTGAAATTGCGGACCATTTTGGCTTTAAATCAGCTAATGCTGCAGAAGAACATCTTAAAGCGCTGGCTAAAAAGGGCTATATTGAAATGCTGGCGGGAACTTCCAGAGGTATTCGTTTAACGCCAGAGGTTATTGAGGAAGAAGGCCTGCCACTTATTGGTCGTGTTGCTGCCGGAGAACCTATTTTGGCAGCAGAACATATTGAAGATCATTATAAAGTTGATGCTAATTTGTTTCACCCTGCGGCAGATTATTTATTGCGGGTAAATGGCGACAGTATGAAAGATATAGGTATTTTAGACGGCGATTTACTGGCTGTTCATCAAACGACTGATATACAAAATGGGCAGGTAATTATTGCTCGTGTTGAAGACGATGTAACTGTTAAGCGTTTTAAGCGTGAAGGAAATGTAGTTTACCTTCATGCCGAAAATGAGGCATATTCACCAATCAAAGTTGATTTAACCAGTCAACAATTTAACATTGAAGGCATTGCTGTTGGTGTTATTCGTACTGCAGACTGGATGTAGTGTTATAGAGTCATGCTTACATTGGTTTTAACTTCATTTATTCCACCTATTTAAAGACCATTTCGTAACCTTTGATAAACTTCAGAGGTTACTTGTTCAATTCCTACAAAATTTCATTATTCTTTATCTTTAATAGACGTGTTTGAAGATTCATTAGCTCTGGCGATAAAGCCATCACTTTATGGTGACTATATGAACGCCGATATTAAGTTTTTTTTCTGTTGCTAAAAACGGCTGAAAGCCTTGTTTATAAAGAGCTGTGTCGAATTTGGAGTTATTACTCTATTGAATTTAATAGTGTTTATTTATTTATTGTTCAAATTAAAAATTGACCTTGTTAAAGTTTTGAGTAATTCTAGGGCGGAAAAAATACAGAAATAGAGTAAAAACTATAATTAAAATTAAAAATGCGTGAAATTGTTAGCGCAACGTCACGTTATTCCAGCTTCAACAATTATTTGGTGAACTTGGTATTTATCATTTGTAACCTATAACAATAAATTTGCAGGGTATTTAGTCCGGTGAGCTTTGATTTACACTGTTGCTGTATTCTGTTTACGATTTAAAATGAAGGACAGAGGAGATGTTGAGTGAAAAGACGTAACCTAGGTTGGCTGTTGTTGGGAAGTATTCTTTCCAGTTCAGCTTGGGCTGATATGCCTCTTAACCTAACCCAAGGGGTAACTCAGGTAAGTAGAGACGTATATGATTTACATATGCTGGCTCTTTGGATTTGTACGGCCATTGGTGTCGTTGTTTTTGGCGCCATGTTTTGGTCCATGTTCTTCCATCGTAAATCTAAAGGCGCAAAGGCGGCAGATTTTCATGAAAGTACGACAGTTGAGATCCTCTGGACTGCCATTCCTATTGTAATTCTTATTGGTATGGCCGTTCCGGCGACTATTACCCTGATTGACATGGAAAATAATGATGACTCTGATGTCACCATCCAAATCACCGGGTCACAGTGGAAATGGCATTATAAATATTTCGATCAAGATATTGAATATTACTCAGTATTATCTACCCCGCGTGAACAATATGAAAATCAGAATGGTACTTCAGCTAAAAAAGGTGAAAATTATCTACTTGAAGTTGATAAGCCTTTAGTTATTCCAGTCAATAAAAAAGTTCGCTTTTTGATCACTTCTGATGATGTTATTCATGCCTGGTGGATACCGGCTTTTGCTGTTAAGCAAGACGCCAACCCTGGGTTTATCAATGAAGCTTGGACTAAGGTTGATAAACCGGGTATTTACCGAGGTCAGTGTGCTGAACTTTGTGGTAAAGATCATGGTTTTATGCCAATAGTTGTAGATGTACGTTCTGAAGCTGACTATGCCAAGTGGGTGGAAGAGCAACACCAAATGGCGGCTATGGCTGCTGAAGCAGAAAAGAATTCTCTTAATGCTTCTGTATCAATGGATGAATTGATGGCGTTAGGTGAATCTACTTACATGGCCTATTGTGCGGCATGTCACCAACCGACAGGTGTAGGTGTACCGCCGGCATTCCCTGCATTGAAAGGCAGTCCAGTTGCTTTGGGTGATGTAAATGTACATATTTCAACTGTCTTCAATGGTAAAGCTGGTACAGGAATGCAAGGTTATGGCAAACAGCTTAGTTTGAAAGAAATTGCCGCTGTAGTTACTTACGAGCGTAATGCTTGGGGTAATGACACGGGGGATGCTGTACAGGCTGCTGACGTTAATTCAGCTGTTGGTGGTTCTAGCGCAAGTGAATCTACGACGGAAGAAAAAGTGACTGCAGCAGTTGAAGATGTTGTTGCTGAAGTTGAAGAAAAGATTGCCCCGGCTGAAGACTTAACGAAAGAGTATTCTTTGGACGAATTGATGACTATGGGTGAAAAAGTTTATGCAACAAGTTGTGCTGCATGTCATCAAGCTGCTGGTACTGGTCTTCCTCCAGCATTCCCTGCATTAGATGGGAGTGCTATTGCTACTGGCGATATTGCTGTTCATATTGATGTGGTAGTAAATGGCAGTGCTAAAAATCCAGCTATGGCCGCTTTTTCTTCAAATTTGACTAAAACTCAAATTGCCGCAGTAGTTACATATGAGCGTAATGCTTGGAGTAATAAAACGGGCGATTTAATACAACCTGCAGACGTTGATGCTGCAAGTGCGAAGTAGGGAGAAGTAATATGACTACAGACGTTCTAAACGATCACGATTCGCACGAAGGTGAGCATCACGATGATCATAAAATGACCGGCATTAAGCGCTGGTTATATACCACAAACCATAAAGATATTGGCAGCATGTATCTATGGTTCTCATTTATTATGTTTTTGGTAGGTGGTGCTTTAGCCATGGTGATCCGAGCTGAATTATTTCAGCCAGGATTGCAAATAGTTGAACCAGACTTTTTTAACCAGTTAACCACGGTACACGGTTTGATTATGGTTTTTGGTGCAATTATGCCGGCCTTTGTTGGTTTTGCCAACTGGATGTTACCTATGATGATTGGTGCTCCAGACATGGCGTTACCACGGTTGAATAACTGGAGCTTTTGGATTTTACCTTTTGCTTTTGCTATTTTAATTGGTTCATTTTTCATGGAAAGTGGCGCACCTAACTTTGGTTGGACTTTCTACGCACCATTATCAACGACCTATTCAAACGGTAGTACGGCATTTTTCGTTTTTGCTGTGCACATCATGGGTATATCTTCAATAATGGGCGCGATTAACATCGTTGTTACTATTATGAATATGCGTGCTCCTGGTATGACTTATATGAAGATGCCATTGTTCGTATGGACTTTCTTTATAACAGCATACTTGTTGATTGCCGTTATGCCCATTCTGGCTGGCGTTGTTACCATGTTGTTGACCGATACCTACTTTGGTACCAGTTTCTTTGATGCTGCTGGTGGTGGTGATCCGGTGTTGTTCCAGCATATTTTCTGGTTCTTCGGTCATCCTGAAGTTTATATTATGATTTTGCCTGCTTTTGGTATTGTTTCGACTATTATTCCGGCATTTTCACGTAAGAAATTGTTTGGTTATAGTTCAATGGTTTATGCAACCTCATCTATCGCCTTTTTATCGTTCATTGTTTGGGCGCATCATATGTTCACTACCGGAATGCCACTGTTTGGTGAGTTATTCTTTATGTATTGTACTATGTTGATTGCTGTTCCAACTGGCGTGAAAGTATTTAACTGGATGGCAACAATGTGGCGTGGTTCAATGACCTTTGAAACGCCAATGTTATTTTCAATAGCTTTTGTCATATTATTTACTATTGGTGGTTTTTCAGGATTGATGTTGGCATTAACGCCTGTTGATTTTCAATATCATGATACTTACTTTGTAGTTGCTCATTTCCATTATGTATTGGTAACAGGTTCTTTGTTTTCTATATTCGCAGGAGCTTATTACTGGTTACCTAAGTGGACCGGGCATATGTACGATGAAACGTTAGGTAAAGTCCATTTTTGGTGTTCACTGATTTCAGTAAATTTATTGTTCTTCCCAATGCATTTTCTTGGTTTAGCGGGTATGCCTCGTCGTATTCCTGATTATGCATTGCAATTTGCTGATTTTAACAAGTGGGTCAGTATTGGTGGTTTTGCTTTTGGTTTATCACAATTAATATTTTTAGCTGTGGTGATCAAGTGTATTCGAGGTGGTGAAAAAGCCTCTGCGAAACCTTGGGAAGGTGCTGAAGGATTGGAATGGACAGTGGCTAGCCCTGCTCCATACCATACTTTTACAACTCCACCAAAAATTGATTAATTTTAAAAAGTATAATTAGTGATGCATATGGATAAAGGTACTGAGCAAGCAGAACAGCACAAAAGCTTGAAACAAGAAATTGAACAAAGTGCTCAACAAAAAAACAGTAAAGTAATAAAAAAACTGATGTTGATCGTTTTTGGAATGTTTGGTTTTGGCTTTGCTTTAGTACCTTTATACGATGTGTTTTGTGATATCACCGGGTTAAATGGTAAAACAAACGATACCGCAGCCGCTTATGCGGACGGTGGAATCGATACTTCTCGCACGATTACCGTGCAATTTATTACTCGAACTGCTAAAGGTATTCCCTGGCAGTTTAATCCGGTAATAAATGAAGTTAAAGTTCATCCTGGTGAAATGAAATTTGTTAAATTTTACGCTAAAAATGAATCTGATCGTGACATTGTCGGTCAAGCAGTACCGTCAGTTTCACCTGGTTTAGCAGCAGCTTATTTTCAAAAAATAGAATGTTTCTGTTTCACTCAACAGCCATTGCAGGCTAATGAAGAAATTGAAATGGGATTACAGTTCTATGTTGATTTAGAGTTACCTGAAGAGATAACTACATTGACTTTGTCTTATACGCTGTATGATATAACTGGAAAAGTAGATTCTTAAGTGTGATCTCCTAAAGTAAGGGAACAAAATGACAACAAAAAAATATGAAACTTATTATGTACCCGCGCAAAGCCATTGGCCTATTGTCGGCGCGGTTGCATTATTTATGATCGCTTTTGGTGCGGGAAACTATGTTTCTGATTTAGCTAAAGGTGAAAGTGGCTTAGGTGGTTATTTACTACTTGCCGGTATTGCCTTAGTTATTTATATGATGTTTGGTTGGTTTAAGAATGTTATAGATGAATCAATGTCAGGCAAATATAGTCCTCAATTAGACGCCTCGTTTCGTCAAGGAATGACTTGGTTTATATTTTCTGAAGTAATGTTTTTTGCAGCATTTTTTGGTGCATTATTTTACGTGCGAATGTTTTCTGTGCCGTGGCTTGATGGTGCAGGAAATAATGTGATGACAGGTGAAGTTTTATGGCCTGACTTCACTGCAACCTGGCCGTTGATTAAAACGCCTGATGGCACGGTTACTCAAGGTATGGGGTGGTATGGTCTACCATTAATAAATACCATTTTACTAATGACTTCTTCGATTACGGCTCATTTCGCGCATATTGCTTTGGAACAAGATAGACGTCCGCAATTAAAAGCTTGGTTAGGTGTTACTATCTTATTAGGTGTAGCTTTCTTAGGCTTTCAGGTACTGGAATATTCTCATGGATATTCTGAAGAAATGAAGTTGTACTTAACGAGTGGTATCTATGGAAACACGTTCTACATGTTAACCGGTTTTCACGGTATGCACGTAACGTTAGGTACTGTGATGTTGATAGTGATGTTTTTAAGAATATTGAAAGGTCATTTTAGTCCAAAAAGTCATTTCGCTTTTCAGGCTGCCAGCTGGTATTGGCACTTTGTTGATGTGGTTTGGGTGATGTTATTCGTATTTGTTTATATTCTTTAGTATCTGTGATAAATACATTGTAAATAGATTGCTGCTGTAAATTGAAGCAAATGTAGGTCGAAGGAAACTTCGACCTACTATATTAATAAGGACGGGGGTTTAGTGTGATCAAACCCGTTGATAAAGCAATCAGTAATAACAGGATAACTGCAACGGAAGCAATTAATCGACGGCCAATAAATTTTGACATTGAAGGTTGATCGGGATCATTTTTATTCATAATAATAAGAGCACGAAATAAGTTAAAAACCATATAAGCTAACATGCCAACGATAACAATTTTAAATACCACGAAAAAACTCCTTAATTGATTAAAGCATTATTTATAAGTAATGTTCAGAAATATTGGTTAGAATGAAGTAGAAGTACACCGTAGTAAGGAAGTAAACCTCAAGTGCCTAGTAGTAACATTTCCAATGAACCAACGCCACATGTGCAGATGGTCAGAACTCAGTCCCAGGAACCTAATTCCCATAAACCTGAATCTTCTAAATTTAGATTTAGTTTATCAAATATTAATCCGCTGTGGTTGATTTTAACAATATTAGTTTTTTCTGCTCTACTTAAACTGGGATCCTGGCAAAATGACCGAGCATTGGAAAAAGAGCTCCGCCTGGAACGGATCTCTGAGCTTAAACAGCAAAAAGCTATTTCACTTTCCCAGGTTTTGCTGTTAGCCAAATCTCACCAACCTGATTATATTAACGACTTTCCGGTAATCATTAATGGTTCTTTCGATCCGAAATTTGTTTTTCTTCATGATAATCAAGTTAATGGTGGATCTTTAGGTTATAGAGTTCTGCAAGTGGTTCAAGTAGGGGAGCATGCAGTGCTGGTTAATTTGGGTTGGGTGCAAGGTTCTATTAACCGACAAGAGTTACCTGATATTACTCCATTTGCAGGAAAAATTGAGTTTCGAGGGAATATTCGTTTTGTAGAAACGGGTATAATGTTAATGGAGCAGAAATTCGATAATAAACAATGGCCATTACGGATTCAACAAATAGAGCTTAAAAAGTTTTCACAATTAATTGACCTTAAGCTATTGCCCTTTGTGGTTTACTTAGATAAAAATGAATCTCTGGGTTATGAAAAAAACTGGCAACCAATAGTTATGCCACCAGAAAAACATCGTGCTTATGCGTTTCAATGGTTCAGTTTAGCCATTGCCTGGATTACATTGATGATATGGGCGACTATACGCTTGGGTAAAAATAATCATGAAAACACAAATAGCTCAGATAGCAATTAGTAGTTTCTAGTTAGTAGTTAGTTGTAAAGAATAACAAGAATAAAAGGGCTTAAGAAGTATGAGTAATTTAAAAGTTTCCCAAAACAAAAAATCAAGAACAAGTTTATTTTTATTACTGGCAGCGTTTGCTTTACCAATAATCGTAGCAAAATTTGCTTTAGAGCAGAATTGGCTTGATTCTGCCGTTACCAATAAGGGTGAACTATTGGAAAACGAATTAACTTTGAGTCAAATAGGCCTCGATATTGCTGATTATGATAAAAAATGGTTAATTTTATATACCTTGCCAGTAAAGTGTGGAAATGAATGTGAAAAGGCGTTAGAGAGTGTACATAATACCTACGTTGCTTTGGGTAAAGAAATGCCAAGAGTAATACCGGTTGCTTTAACGCAGCGTCCGTTTTCACCAGAGCAAATTACTCAGATTAAACAAAGTAAATGGCGTGTACAAGACATGCCCAGTGTAGCTAAGGACCATTTAGAACATTCAAAAGTATTTATTGTTGACCCACTTGGTAATATTATTTTAGTTCATCAAATTCCTGCAGATGTAAAAAAGTTACCGGAATTTGGCAAGCAAATTTTAGCCGATATGAAAAAATTGTTAAAATATTCAAGGATTGGTTAATATGAACTATTTTACTAATAATCAGGACGTTGTGATCAGAAGATTGGTTTTTGCCAGTATTCTTTTGGCGTTAGTTGTAGTGAGTTTAGGGGCGTATACCCGTTTAACCCATGCAGGTTTAGGTTGTCCTGATTGGCCCGGTTGCTATGGTATGATCGATGTTCCCGAAACAACTGAGCAAATATCTATTGCGGAACGTGCATTTCCAGATCGCCCGGTAGAGCCTGCTAAAGCGTGGAATGAAATGATCCATCGTTATTTTGCCGGTACATTAGGCTTGTTAATTCTAGGCATAGCATTATTATCACTAAAGCGTAGAAGAGAAGGGAAACCAGTAATTCTACCTTTGTTTATTTTATCTGTGGTAATATTTCAAGCGGCTTTAGGGATGTGGACCGTGACCATGAAGCTAATGCCTGTCGTTGTGATGGGACATTTATTAGGTGGTTTTACTACATTATGTTTATTGTTTCTACTGTATATACGTTTAGACCCAAATAGAATGACAAGAGATGATTCGTCAATTAAAAAATACAGTAAATATGCAATGTTGGGCATTATTATTCTTAGCGGGCAAATAGCTTTAGGTGGCTGGACATCATCTAATTATGCCGCACTCACTTGTACTGAATTACCAATTTGTCAGTCGGGTTGGGCTGAGCAGCTTACCTTTGAAAATTCATTTGATTTAATTCCACCTGAACGTGAAACATACGAATTTGGGCATTTAGGCCATAACGAACGGGTAACTATTCATGTAGTACATCGTTTAGGGGCAATTATTACCTCACTTTATTTAGCTTGGTTAATTTTAATGATCTTAATTAAATCACGAACCGAGTTTTTCAGAAATTCAGCCAGAATAATAGCGGTAGCATTAGTGGTACAAGTCAGTTTAGGTATTAGTAATATTTGGTTTTCTTTACCTATATCGGTAGCTGTTAGTCATAATATAGTTGCCGCGTTGCTGATGTTAACGTTAATCAGATTAACTTATTGTTTAAAACGAAGGATTTAGAGGATTGCTTATGAATAAATCATCAACACTGGAAGCGAGTCCTACTAAACCGTTTACCACAAGATTAATAAAGAAGTTACGAGCTTATTACGATATCACCAAACCTAAAGTAGTTGCTTTACTCGTATTAACTGCGTTAGTGGGTATGAGCTTGTCGGTGCCAGGTGCAATTCCATGGCAACTACTCCTGCCTTCAATGTTAGGTATCGGTTTATTGTCATCAGCTGCAGCAGCAATTAATCATATTGTTGATGAAAAGATTGATGCTCAGATGGGGCGTACCCATAATCGTCCGATACCTAATCAAATAATAACTGCTCAGAATGCTATTATGTTTGCCGTCTTCTTGGCGATATCAGGTTTTGTACTCCTATATTTTATGGTTAATGCTTTAACGGCCTGGTTGACCTTTGCAGGTTTAGTGGGTTATAGCTTTATTTATACTTTGTATTTGAAGCGGGCAACACCTCAAAATATTACTATTGGTGGTTTAGCTGGTGCTATTCCGCCATTACTTGGTTGGACAGCGATGACCAATGAAGTGCATCCACATGCGCTGTTATTAGTATTGTTGATTTTTACCTGGACACCACCACATTTTTGGGCATTGGCTATTCATCGACAAAAAGAATATGCCAAAGTGAATATTCCAATGATGCCTGTGACACACGGTATTAATTTTACTAAAACCCAAATATTACTTTATACGGTTTTATTATTTGTGGTTGGTTTACTGCCTTACCTTGTTGGTATGAGCAATTGGTTATATCTTATCGGTGCGGTGGTACTTAATTTAATTTTCTTTATTTATGCATGGAAATTAAAATTCAATTCTGACGAAAATACTGCAATGGATACCTTTAAATTTTCCATTGTTCATTTAATGGTATTGTTTGTAGTGCTGTTACTGGATCATTATCTTTTACCTATAGGTTAGGGCATATCTTAAAGGAATGGCTTAAAGGAATGGCTTAAAGGTAGTTCTACGGATGGGTTGGCCACAGGCGTAACCCATATTCATTTGGCACCAAACTTCAAATTTCAACTTGTTTTAAATGATGTCAGGTGTTTTTGAAGGATTAAACTAATAGATAAAAATATGAATAAATTACTCTACATTATTGTTGCGTTAGCGTCACTTACTGCTGGCTCATTAGTCTTTTATAAATCGTATTACCTAGCTCAACCTGAGCATTCCTTGTATTACCAACAGCCACGCGTGCTAAAATCGTTTGAGTTGACTGATCATCAGGGTATTGCGTTTAACAACAAACAATTAAATGATAAGTGGTCATGGGTATTTTTTGGTTATACCTCTTGCCCTGACGTTTGTCCGACTACTTTGCAAGAGCTTAATTTTGTTTATGATGATTTGAAAGCAATAGCTCCGACCCAGGTATTATTGGTATCTGTAGATCCTAACCGTGATACTCAAGAAAAATTAGCCAGTTATATCGGTTATTTTAATCCTGAATTTAAAGCATTGAGAGCTGGTCACTCGGTATTATTTCCTTTTGCCCGCAATATGGGTTTGATGTATGCCATCACAGATGTTAAAAATACGGCTGAAAATGATAACCAGTCATCCGCATCTTATTCAGCTAACCGGTACTTAGTTGATCATAGTGCTTCATTAGTTTTGATAAATCCTGAAGGTTTAATTGCAGCGATTTTTAAACCTGAACAGGAAATAGGGCAATTACCTACAATTGATGGCGAAAAACTGGTTAGCGACTTTGCTAAAATTGTGCGCTTATACCCTTAATTTATGCCTTTGAAGGTAAGTTCACAGCAGCAAATCAATGATAGTTGATTTGCTGGAGATAAGTTAAAGCGGATACCACTGACCCCCTTTTTTTAAAATAAACCAAGGTTTTGAATACCAGTAAAAACGTCCGGGATTGTTAATGCTGGGGGCGGTACAGTTACACCTTACGCGCCCTACAGGTAAGTCATCACTGAAGTTAACAGTAAAACTATAGTCATCCTGCCAGCTTATTTTTTGACGACCCAAACCTGAGATATAGCAGTTTAATTTGGATTTTTCAAAATCATCAATGGTAATATTAAAAGTTACAGAATGGCTTTGTTGATACTCAAAGATGGTTTCAGCATTTTTACCGTGTAATTCAATGTTAAAAGCGAGCGTATTTACCTTATCACTAAGACTGGCAATTTTGTCATAAGGTTGAGACACAGGAAAACGCGGTATAATGGATAAGTCTGTTGCTAAACCAACGGCACCAGATTGCTGAGTAAAGGCAACAAAATTATTTTGTTTGATCCAATGTTGAATAGCAGGCGAGTATTCACCGAAGGGATAGGCAAAATATCGCCAACTTTTTCCTGTTCTTTCCTTTATCAGTGCTTCACTTTGCAATAACTTATAGGTTTCTTTTTTAAACCATTCAGACTCATTGGTGCTTGTTGGGATTCTTGCCAGCGAATTATGGTCAAAACCGTGATTTGCAATGATCACACCTTCATCAGAAAACGTTTTTAATTGAGACCATGTCAGGTAGCTGCCGTAATTAAGCTGTACGGTGCTGGGATTGATGAAAATGGTATAAGGATAATTATATTGGTCGAGCAATGGTTTGGCATAGGTCAATATATCAATATAAGCATCATCGAAGGTAATTGCGACTAGCTTATCCTTCAGTTCTTGTTGGTTTTTTATGGCATCAACAATCATAGACAGTGGCACAACGTTAAAGTTGTTGTCATTCAGGTATTGTAGATGTGCTGCAAACTGTTCTGGTGAAATACTGGTGCTTGTTGGCGTACTATCATTGACATGGTGATATTGTAAAATTACCGCACAATTTCCTGAAAGTTGAAAACAACAAAATATAAATGCTAGGAGATTTTTTTTCATATGAACTTTCTGTTGATTAACCTACTGTTAGGGTAGAGCTTTTTTCAGGAAATACCTAATAAGTATGTAAAAATTTGTTATTTTTTTATGTGTGTTCACATAATATCCATCTGAGCACTAATTTTACGATAATCCCAGGCAAGCGTTAGCCCCCGCGTAAGCATAAATCCAGTAAAAGCAAACCATAGCCCATGATTGCCCCATTGGTAGGATAATCCAACAAAGACAAAAAATAATAAACCTGACAATGCCATTGTATTTCGCATCTGTTTCGAGCGGGTTAACCCTATATAAACGCCATCTAACAGGAAAGATAACCAGGCAATTGTGCAGATCCCTATCATCCAGGGCAAATATTGATTTACTACTATTAAAACATCAGGAAGGTCAGTTAATAACTCAACCCATGCATTACCCCAGAAAAGCAATCCTATGCCAAAGCAAAGGCCGATAAGTGCACTCCAGCAACCAGCAAGTATTACAATTTGGTTTATAGCCGACCAGTGGGATTTGTTTGTTGTTCCTTGCTGTTTTGCTTGTAGTGGAATCTGTGCCTGTCTCTGTTTTTTCGTTAGCTGTCCGTAAGCCTGTCCCACCAGAGATTCGGCTGCATAGGCAAAACCATCTAAAGCGTATGCAACAAAAATAAATAAATTCAGCAATATGGCGTTTGCAGCTAAATAAATATCGCCAAGCTGTGCACCTCGTACAGTCATATAGGCTAAACAGATTTGTAATATTGATGACCGGATAAATATATCTTTATTAAGACTGAATAGCTGTTTAAATAATTTCCATCGCCAAATCAGATTATTGTTAATGTATTGTTTTAGTTCATCTTTCAACACGATTATAAGCAAGATTAAACCACAATAATCAGCTATTACTGATGCAATGGCTACGCCACTTACCCCCCAGTTCAGGCCAATGACAAACCATAGATCTAAAATTATGTTAATAGAGTTAATGATAACCAGCTGTGCCACCACCCATTTAATACGTTGGCTGGCAATAAAATAACCTAGAAAGACAAGATTGATCAATGTAGCAGGCGTTGAGTAGATGCGTATTTCAAAATATTCTCGGCCATAAATTTGAACTTGCTCACTTCCTCCTATCACAGAAAAAGCAATTTGTTGAATAGGCCATTGCAGTAAAAGAATTAACAGTGATGCCCCTATAGCAATTGCTAATGAATGCCAAAAATAATCCCATGCTTTATCCGTATTTAACTCGCCCAATGCCTGTGAAATTATTCCTGTAGTGGACATTCGCAACGAGCCGGCAAGCCAAAATATAAGCGTTATTACCATTGTACCGACAGCTATTCCTCCTAGGTAATAAGCATGTTCCAAATGGCCGATCACTGCGGTATCAACTAAACCTAATAATGGTGTGGTGATGTTTGAAAAAATCATAGGTAAAGCCAGCATTAATAGCTTTTTTTGAGAATTCTGCAGTGGGGGATTATTCAAGGTATTTTCTTTTAACAGATATCATGTGGATAATGTTTATTCCTGTGTCTGTAGAGGCACAGCTTTAATTTAGCCTTACTATCTTCAATAAATGCCTATATTAAATAATGACTATGTCAAAATTTCGTGTTCTTTCCTATGCGGGCTCTTTTTTTATTACGATTAAAAAGCCCTGCTAATCGATTGGCAAAAATACCGAGATAACCCCAAATAGAAACCAGACAACCACAACCGATAAAGGCTATACCTGGAAGTTGCCATAAATGGTGTTGATAATAACCTAAATATACAAAAGCTAATCCAACAACAAAAAGGCAAAGCCCATACAAAAATATGGTTAAACTACGTTGAGGATTTTGACCTAGTTTGTCTAATAACGATTTCATTATATTTTAAGGGCTTTATGTCTAATAAATTAGTGTCTAATAAGTAAAGGTCTATAAGTCAGTAATTAACAGGTTAATGCTTAATAGTATGAATGCTCACCGCGTTGATGCTCAGTCATATCTCTTACTCCTTTAATTTCATCACCCATTTCTTCGACCAGCTGTTTTTCAATGCCTTCTTTCACTGTTAAATCTATTTGGCTACAACCGTTACAGCCACCACCAAATTGTAAAATAGCATAACCGTCTTCAGAAATTTCCACTAAAGTACATTCACCGCCATGTCCGGCTAATTGAGGGTTAACTTCTGCTTGTAAAAAGTAATTAACACGTTCAAACAACGGAGCGTCATCTGCAACTTTACGAAGTTTGGCATTCGGTGCTTTAAGCGTTAGTTGAGAGCCCATTTGATCTGTAGTGAAATCAATTTCAGCCTCTTCTAAAAAAGCTTTGCTTGCGCCATCAACAAGTGCATTAAAACCATTGAAAGATAATATTATATCCTCAGCTTCTGCTGATTCTTCAGGACAGTAGGATACACCACATTCGGCACTGGCAGTACCAGGATTAATAACGAAGACACGAATACTTGTACCTTCGGCCTGTTGGGATAATAACTTAACGAAATGGGCCTGAGCCGTGTCGGAAATATTGATCATAGTTTTAGAACTCTCTTTTTCGGGTTGTTTTTAATAACTAATACCCGACTAAATTACTCAAGTATACCCATTTTACTCTTCTAAGGCATTCAGTGCCAGTAGTAGTTTGCCTATCTACACAAACTACTCTTATTATCCAGACAATCAAGATGATTTTATGTTTTATTTTTGCTATTTTATGCGAGCTGATAAAAAGGAAAGCTAAATGTCATTGTGCCGAATTTTAACTATTATTATTTTGATTTTTGTTAATACATCCATTGTACAGGCCAAGTCTGTTGCAGAATATTTACCTGGTGATCATATCTATAATGTTGATGTGCCAACACCGGGCAAGAGCTTGGGTTTCGAACTTGGCCAACGCCATCCGAGACATGATCAGGTATTGGCCTATCTGCAAACGCTTGCCCTAAGCTCAGAAAGGGTAAAATTAACAGAAATTGGTTTAACAACTGAATTGCGAAAGCAGGTGTTGTTAACTATTTCCCATCCCGATAATTTAGCTAATCTTGAGCATATTCTTCAGCAAAGAAAAATCACCTCGTTTGGTACAAAAACAACAGAAGAACAAAAGGCAGAAGAGCCTTTGGTGGTGTGGTTGGGTTACAGCATTCATGGCGATGAAATAAGTGGTACCAATGCCGCAATGGCAGTTGCTTACCATTTTGCTGCCAGCCAAAATAAAGCGCTGGAAGAGTTATTAAAAAATACCATTATTGTTATAGAACCAAGTTTGAATCCTGATGGTATGGATAGATTTGTTAACTGGGTAAATACTTATCGTGGTACTACGGTGAATAGTGACCCAAATCATATCGAGCATCATCAAGGATGGCAAAAGGGACGCACTAATCATTTTGGTTTTGACTTGAATCGAGACTGGTTGCTGCTGGCGCAAAAAGAAACTCAGCATAGATTAAAATATTTTCATCATTATCAACCTAATGTTTTGGGTGATTTTCATGAAATGAAAGGAAATGGCAGTTACTTTTTTCAACCGGGTATTCCAAGTAGAACCCATCCTTTAACGCCGGCTAAAAATATAGAATTAACGCGACTTCTGGCGGGTTATCATGCTGCTGCATTAGATAAAGAACAACGCCTTTATTATACTGAAGAAAGTTATGACGATTTTTTTTACGGCAAAGGTTCAACTTACCCTGATATTAATGGCGGCGTAGGTATTTTATTTGAACAGGCCAGCAGCCGGGGTTTGCAGCAAGAGACGGTTAACGGTCTTTTAACTTTTGAATTTGGTATTAAAAATCATGTGCTCACTTCTTTGTCGACAGTTAATGGTGCATGGGACAATAGGGAACAACTAAAAGAATATCGTAGAGATTTTTATAAACAAGCAGAAAAACAGGCTAAAAAAGAAAAAGTAAGTGGTTACTTACTAACTGAAAGGTATGATAAATATAGATTGAATGCTTTTTTGAATAAATTAAGACAGCACCAAATTAGGGTTTATCATTTAACGGAAGATTTTCGTCATAACAGTAAATTATTCAATAAAAGCGACAGTTATTTCGTGCCGCTACTACAACCACAATATCGTGTGATAAAAGCTCTGTTCAATCAGGAAACGGAGTTTAAAGACAATACATTTTATGATGTTTCAGGTTGGACAATGCCGTTGGCAATGGATATAGAATTCCATGAAGTTTCACGCACCTGGGGTTTAAAACTAGATAGTTCACCATGGCAACTATCAGTTGAATCGACAGCAAAAATTAATGAAGGAGCCTACGCCTATATTTTTGATTGGCATCATTTCATGGCCCCTAAGCTATTAAATCAATTGCTTAGCCAAAATATAAAGGTGAAGGTGGCGACTAAATCTTTTTCTACAATAATTTCAGGTAAAAATCGACATTTTTCTGCGGGGGCAATAGTTATTCTTGCAGGTATACAAAACGAAAATAATTGGCAACAAATATTATCTGAGTTGAGTATAAATGCTCAAGTGGAACTAACAGCAGTTTCTAGCGGATTAACATCAAAGGGTATTGATTTGGGCAGTGGCTCCTTACGAATAATTGAACCTGTTAATGTTTTATTACTAGGCGGTAAATACGTATCTCAAAATGAAGCGGGTGAAATTGTATTTTATCTGGATGATACTTTGAATATTCCTGTTTCTGTGATTGATATGGCACGGCTGGGTCATACAGATTTAAACCGTTATAGTCATATTATTATGGTTGATGGTAATTACAGTTCGGTTAGCACTGCTGTAGTAAGTAAACTTGAACAGTGGATTGAACAGGGAGGAGTTGTTTTTTCGCAAAAACGTGCGGCTAAATGGTTATCAGAAAGAGGAATGTTAAAAGCTAATTTTGTTAGTGAATCGCAAATTGACGGACTATTTGATACCGAAAAGTTGCAATATAGAGATAAAGGAAGGTTATCAGCCAGAAAACGTATTGCAGGCGCAATATTTGAGACTGAACTTGATAACGGGCATCCACTTACCTATGGCTATAATAAAGCAAGTTTGCCAGTATTTAGAAACAGTACACTCATTATGAATAAGCCGTCAGAACCATTTATTACGGTAGCAAAATACAGCTCAAGTCCGTTAATGAGCGGATATGCGGACAGGAATCTGGTTAATCTTATTGCTAACAATCCGACAATTATTGCTCATAATTTGAAGAAGGGGCGTGTGATCGCAAGCAGTGATAATTTGACCTTTAGGGGTTATTGGTACGGTAGTGCAAAAATATTGGCAAATAGTATATTTTTTGCTAAAGCATTTAGTGCACCCGTTAAGGATTAATACCAGTTTTGCGAGTAATATACCCGTTACCTTTCAAAATGCGGGAATTTGAGGTGAATTAAAAAGCATAGTTACAAGACGCTGATTCGCCGGATAAGTTATTCTTATTTAAGATTCAGCAACGCAGTAAATATGTTTTTTAAACGAATCAAAACCTGCATTTTGAATGGTGATGGGTATATAGGTTAGGTTTCATTTAGGCAAGGATAAACTGACGGTCATTAAGGTGACCGTTTTTGTGCCATGTTTTTTAAGTAACCGACAAATTTCATTAGCGGTACTTCCTGTGGTAATAACATCATCAATTAATAAAATATGTTCGGCGATTTCTCTGTTGTCAGCATTTATTGCAAACGCATTTTTTAGATTTTTTCGTCTTTCGTTCCCTGTTTTACCAACCTGACTGGTGGTTTTTTTAATTCGGACGAGTGCAGTATCTAAATAAGGAATTGCTACTCTTTTAGCGAAGTGCTTGGCAATAAAATGTGCTTGATTATAACCTCGGCTTTGCCATTTTTGGCCATGTAAAGGAACAGACATTATTGCTTGTGGTTCGGCTAACTCGTGGATTTTAGTTAAAGTTTGCCAATGATCATGTAACTGGTGAGCAAATAAACTTGCTAACTCAAATCGGCCCTGATATTTAAACTGGCTTATCCACTGGTTAAAAGGCCAAATATGGGGAGCTAAACAAACGAGATGATCGAATTGATTCTTGGGTAAAGCCTGATTGATCGCTGGCCAGTTCAGGAGATCCCCTTGAGTATATTGATGATTAAATAAGGGTAAATCTCGAGCACAATGGGAACACAATAAAACATAATGAGAACAATTTCCTCCACATAAATCACAACTGCTTAGAGTTAATTGGCTTTTGTGTACAATGAAGTTGAATTTATCAATGATAAACCTTGTTAAGCTTCCTTGTTTGTCTCTGCTAAATTCCATTTTTAGCGACCTTTCTGTAAACTAGTGATAACGACTTATCTGGTATATTACTTGATGTATAATTTTTAAGCATCAATATTTAAACATCAATACCAGCACATAATTTAAACGTAAAGAATAATCATGGTAGAAAATTTAAAAATAACGAGCCAAGGGCAAGGACTCCCATTAGTGTTTATCCACGGATGGGGCTTAAACTCAGGTGTATGGCAACCTGTTATCACCAGATTAATTAACCACTTTGAAGTGATCACGGTTGATTTACCTGGATTTGGCAACAACATAAATAAAACACTCACCCCTTATTCTTTAATAAATGTTGCCCAACAAATCATTAAAGCTATTGATAAACCTGCAATATATATTGGTTGGTCGCTGGGAGGGTTAGTAGCAACGAAAATAGCCTTACTGGTTCCCCAAAAAGTACAGGGCTTGATTACTATCGCGAGTTCGCCATGTTTTCTTGAAAAGGGCTGTAAGGATAAGAGCTTTGAAGAAAACAAAGCAAATAATAATTTTACCGATGGAGGCTCATCGGCGATCCCACAACATTGGCCCGGTATTAATGCATCACTGTTAGCGGGTTTTCATCAGCAATTATCTCAGGATATTCAAAAAACACTCGATGTTTTTTTGAAAATCCAGGCAATGGGTAGTCCTCACATCAGGCAGGACATTAAACAAATTCAAAAGTTAGTGATGGAATTTCCTGTACCGAGCAGAGCAACACTAGATGATTCATTATCATTGTTGGAAACTGTTGATCTTCGGGATCAATTAGCTGAAATCACCTTACCATTTTTACGATTATATGGTCGTCTAGACAGCTTAGTACCTAAAATAATACCGTCATTGGTAAGTGAATTGTCTAAAACTAGTGAACAGCATGTTTTTCATAAGGCTTCGCACGCTCCTTTTATTTCTCATCCTGATGATTTTTTTCAAGTATTATCCCAATGGTTGTTCAAAAAATATCATATAGTTACTACAGACAAGTAAACATTGTCATCTTGAAGCAAGTGAATATTTACTTTTCAACGTTATTGGTTAATAATTAGTCTATGGGCGCAGATAAAACACAAGTAATAATAAATGAATACATCATCGTATTATATTGTTTTTGTTTGAACAGATAATCGATTTTGGCAACTAAGGGGGGAGTGAGATGGAAATACAATCAGCTTTAAGTTCAGGATTACATGGGTTTCAAAAAGCAACTGAAGAGGCAAATAAAGCAGCGGCTGACATTGCCAGTCAAACAGTGAATAAACGTCAGGCTGAAGAAGGTTTTCAGGTTCAAGAAAGTAAAGAGAGTGATTCGAAAGGATCAGCAACGGCGGCTGATTTTCAAGCACCTGATTTAACTGAGTCAGTTGTGAAGCTCAAAGTTGCTGAAGTACAAGCTAAGGCTTCTGGCGAAGTTCTTCAAACGGCGGATAAAACCTTAGGTACATTAATAGATGTTCGAGTTTAGTTGATATTAGAAGCTTGTTAGCCTAAAAATCAACTTAAAAAATTAGTTATTATGAATATTACTCCGCACATTTCGCCTCTACCAATTGCGACGGTTGTTAATCAATCGACGGAAGACCTGCGTCGTGATAATAATTTACGTGATGTTATAGCCCAACCTGCCGCAGCGAGCCAGTCAGCGGCAGAGAAAGGGGTAGCATCAGACAAAGATAAGAGTAAAACCCCCGCTAAAAACAATGAACATATCGACTTTACCAACCTTCTTAAACAAGCAGAAGAAAACAGTACTTCAATAGGAAGTTCTACCGAAAAACATAGTGATTCATCTTCCGGTTCACAGGCGCAGGGCTCACATGCGATAGAAAACAAAGAAGAGCAGAATCAATCTGTTGAAGCCAATGCTAAACGTGGTGAGGGTGCCTCTGGCCCAGATGACGAGTCTGGTAATAAAGACAAATCTGGACAACTACTTGAAGCTCAACAAATACAGAGTTTAAAACGAAGAGATCGTGAAGTTCGTGCTCATGAACAAGCTCATGCATCTGTTGGAGGATCTTCGACAGGTGCTCCATTATATACTTTTGAAGTTGGCCCAGACGGTAAAAAATATGCCGTTGGCGGGGAAGTTTCTGTTGATACATCATCAGTAAGCGGTGATCCTCAGGCGACTATCACTAAAATGCAAAAGGTTTATTCTGCGGCTTTAGCTCCTGCTAATCCTTCAAGTCAAGATTACCGCGTAGCAGCCAGTGCCAGCCGTGCTATTTTACAGGCTCAAACTGACATTATGGCTACAGTTTCTTTGGACCCTGTTGAACATGCGCGTGTTATTACCAATGCTAAATTTAGTCAACAAGTTAACCCCGAAAGTGAAAACCTGAACGTAGAAAACCTGAACGTAGAAAACCTGAGTGTAGAAAATCCCAGTGTAATCGATAGTGATTTTGATGTGCTGATTAATCGAACACTGGAGTCGCAAGAAGCAATATCACCTGAACGTACTGACGAAGTGGTGCAACGCGCGGTGCGGATAGAAAATTTTTATCAGAAAATAAATCAAGCTTACGAACAAGCCCCAAGTTTTCAATTTCAACTCACAGCCTAATGGTATAGAAAATTAGGATGGGTTAGCTAAAAGCGTAACCCACCAAAAACTGCTTTTTACATATAAATCAAATACCAAAGTCTTCACGGTATTTGGTTATAAGCGCTAAACTTTCCGTCATGTCGGCTTGTTCTTCTAAATAACTAACCACATCCGCCAGCGTAACAATTGCAATTACCTTAGTGCCAAAATCACGTTCAACTTCCTGGATAGCTGACAATTCCCCCTGACCTTTTTCCTGGCGATCAAGTGCGATTAAAACCCCCGATAATTCAGCACCATGAGCTTTAATGATCTCCATTGACTCTCTGATAGCAGTGCCAGCGGTGATCACGTCATCTACCAACATGACTTTACCTTTGAGCTCTGAACCAACTAAACTACCGCCTTCACCATGTGTTTTAGCTTCTTTACGGTTAAAACAATAAGGAATATCCATATTGTAGCCATCAGATAAAGCAACAGCTGTTGTGGTGGCAATTGGTATGCCTTTATAGGCAGGGCCAAATAACAAATCGAATTTAATATCGGAATCTGCTAGCGCTGCCGCATAAAAACGGCCTAACCGGGCTAAATCCCCACCAGTATTAAATAAACCTGCATTAAAAAAATATGGACTTATCCGGCCTGATTTTAAAGTGAACTGGCCAAATTTCAGTACTTGTTTTTTTAAAGCAAACTCAATAAATTCGCGTTGGTAATCTTTCATCATTTATTCCCACTAATACCAATCGGTATAATTCGTTAGTTTAATGCTGATTTTTGCAGATCAAACAATTCATTAATGCCGTCTTTAGCCAGTTTCAGCATTTCCTGCATTTCATCAAAAGAGAAAGGCTCTTCTTCAGCAGTACCTTGTACTTCAATAAGTTTGCCTGTATCTGTCATAACCACATTCATGTCGGTATCGGCAGCAGAATCTTCAACATATTCCAAATCGGCAATTGGCACGCCTTGGTAAATGCCAACAGAAACTGCAGCGATCATATGTTTTAAAGGATTGGTTTTGATAATGTCTTTTGCACGCATATAGTTTAGGGCATCAACAAGTGCAACACAGGCACCGGTTATTGAAGCAGTTCTGGTGCCGCCATCGGCTTGAATAACATCGCAATCAACAGAAATTGTATTTTCGCCTAATGCAGTTAAATCAACTGCTGCCCGTAAAGAGCGGGCAATAAGACGAGAAATTTCCAAAGTACGGCCACTTTGCTTACCATTAGCAGCTTCGCGGCGCATACGGGTATGTGTTGAACGAGGTAACATGCCATATTCAGCCGTTATCCAGCCTTTGCCTTGTCCTTTTAAAAAACGTGGTACACCTTCTTCTACAGAAGCAGTACAAATAACCTTGGTATCTCCAAACTCTATTAATACAGAGCCTTCGGCATGAGTTGTGAATTGACGAGTGATGGTAACTGGACGAATTTGTCCTGTGGTTCTTCCGCTTGGGCGCATAAATAATTTCCTGTCCTGAATTAATTGCGGCGAATTATATACCTAATTGATTTGGAAATGAATAAATGTGAGATTTTATTGGCTCAGATATTTTGATTATATCTTTTAAAAGGATAATGTCATGGCAATAGGTCTTAATCAGATTGGGTATGTGTGGGTTAACAGCGTCTGCGGTGAAGTCATAAAGTCGAAATTTTATTGACAAGATGGGTTAGCCGAGGGGAAACCCATCAAAAATAAGTTTTATCATATGCTTAAGTTTATATAAGCACTGATTAATTCAGTAATAACAATAAAGCTGCGTCGTCTTTAAGTCTTATATTCATGTCACCAAGGATATATCCTTTTTGAATATTGCCTCTGTCGTAAATGTCGCCTGAATTAGTTACATATCATTGGTATTGGTATTGGTATTGGTATTGGTTTGTAATTGTTTGTATTTGCTATATTACTTAACGTCTATAAAACGTAGTTAATGAAAATTAATTTGTAAACAAAATAAAGTAAAAACTTGGCGGGTATATTCGCATAAGAGCCTGATTAATTGATATATAATAGGAATGCAGCACTGTTTGTATAGCTTGAACCTATATTTGAGTTTATAAGTCGATACCGTAAGACTGACTTCGCTCTGTGACAAAATAATAATAATCGATTACTTTTACTTTTCAGCATTTTTGTTCCCACTAAAAGTTTCAGAGTTAATGATTTATGAACAATTAACGGTTGGATTAATGGCTAAATGCGTAAAACATACCAAATCAGTATTATTCTTGTGAAATATAGTTGAGTAATTTAAGGTCTTCTACACTATCGTTAATTCGCAGGATATTTTATGAAAATTTATTTATTAAAGGCACTTTTAATTTTTAGTGTTGTTATTGTTAATAAATCAGTATTGGCTGAGAATAATCTGCAATTACCCACATATAGTACCGAATATAATGATCAGAGTGACCCGTTTAAAGATGCTATGGCTGCTATAAAACTAGCAGGGCAGAGCAACCGCAATGTTTTAATAGAAATCGGAGGCGACTGGTGTACCTGGTGTCATCGAATGGATGTGTTTTTAGAAAAAAATCCTGAAGTTTATTATGCGTTACACAGTAAATTTGTTGTCTTGAAAATTAGCGTAAGTGACAGTAATGAAAATGAAGCCTTCATGAAGGACTTACCCCCTGTTTTAGGATATCCGCATATGTATGTGTCAACGGGTACCGGAAAAATGATTTTATCGAAAGATACAGCAGAACTACAAGAAGATGGTCAATACTCGATAGAACATTGGTTAGAATTTATTGATACTTGGCAAGCACAAAACAATGCCGAAAGTAAGAAAGGATAGCCAGTCATGAATGTTGTAAAATCTTTTTTCGATAGAAATTATAAAACCCCGCTATGGTTTAAGGAAAAGCGGCTTAAGGAAAAGCGGTTTAAGGAAAAGCTGCTTAAGGAAAAGCTGTTTAAAGAAAAAGGGTATAAAGAAACGCAGTTCAGAGAAAAGCACACATCAATTAATACAAATCGTCGTAACGCATTAAAATCTGCTGGTGGCATGGTAGCTTTAGCCGCTTTACCACGTTCAGCTTTCAGTAAAGAACAGTCATTACGTTTTCAAAATATCATCAAAACAGAACCTTGGCTGACATTAGAGGCAGTATTAAACCATTTATTACCCAAATCACCGACAGGCCCCTGTGCTAAAGACATTCAAGCAACTGCATATTTGTATAATGTGATGTATGAACAACCAACCGAAAAAGATGAAAAAGACTTTATTGTTAAAGGTGTTGGTTGGCTAAATGGTTATTCAAATAAACAACTGGAAAAGGCTTTTGTGTATTTATCTTTTGACGAAAAAGAAACGATTTTGCGAGGCATAAGTGGCTCTCAAGCGGGTGAAAATTGGCTAAGTACTTTAGTCAGCTACATATTTGAGGCGATGTTAACCCCACCAGTTTATGGTGGTAACCCTGATGGTATCGGCTGGAAGTGGCTTGATCATAAAGCGGGTTTTCCTTTGCCTGAAGCAGGTAACCGATATTATGAATTGCCGGGCCAGCAAAGCGCCAATCAAAACTCCAATCAAAAAAATGTCATCGCGTCATTTTTACAACATAAGTCCAAAGAACAAGCGTTAGCCAAAGGTAAGAAAGCATGAGTTTTGATATTTGTATTGTCGGTAGTGGTGCCGGTGCTTCCCCTGTCGCTTATACCTTGGCAAACGCCGGCGCAAAAGTTTTAGTGCTGGAAAAAGGGCCATGGTTAACTGAAAAAGAATTTTACAAAGACGAACTTGCCATTAGTTTACGTGATGCTTATAACCCGAAGTTAACAGATGAACAGCACGTTATTGAAGAAGAATATGAAGATAATGACGGTGAAAGTTATTGGCAGGGAGAGCCCACCAGCGAATCGGGTTGGACATTCTGGAATGGCACAGTTGTTGGCGGTTCATCTAACTTCATGAGTGGATACTTTCATCGACTTAAACCCGTAGATTTTCGTTTAAAATCTACTTTCGGTTCAATTCCGGGAGCAAATGTAGAAGACTGGCCAATCAGTTATGACGACCTAGAACCTTATTATGCGATGGTTGATAAACACGTCGGTGTTTCAGGTCGATTAGTTGACCATCCCCACCAAGAGCCCAGATCAACTCCTTTTCAATATCCTCCCCTGGCTGAACATGCCATTTCAGGGTGGATTGATAAAGCAGCAGAAAAAATTGGCTATCACACTATGCCCGTGCCAAGAGCGGTATTATCGCAACCCGCAATGGGCCGGCAAAGTTGTGAATATTCGGGTTATTGCAGCAATTATGGTTGTTCTTCCGGGGCAAAAGGCAGTGGTAGAGCAGCATTGTTAAATCATGCGGTTGCCAGCGGTAATTGCACGGTTAAACCTGAATCTAAGGTCTATAAAATTGCTACGGGTGATGACGGTAAAATTACGGGTGTACTTTATTATGACAAACAAGGCCGCAAGCACAAAGCAGTGGCTAAATATTATATTATCGCCTGTCAGGCAATTGAAACATCCCGTTTATTGTTGGCGTCTAAAGGCATAAAATTCCCAAACGGCTTAGCAAATAATCACGGACAAGTAGGAAAAAATATCGTTTTTAGTGGCGGCGGTACAGGCAGTGGTGATTTTTTCTATAAAGATTTAAGTAAACAACAAGAAAATGAGTTGAAGCAAGTAGGGCCTTTTATTAATCGCGCCATTCAAGACTGGTATGAAATAGATGATCAGAATTTTGATGGAGATAATAAAAATGGTAAAGCCAAAGGAGGTACCATTGACTTTCTCTTTTATCAAAACCCTGTATCGCGTGCGATGGGCACACAATGGGATGAAAATGAAAACCTTGTTTGGGGCGAGCAATTAAAACAAAACTTGAAAACAGAATTTACTACTTATAAAACTTTACGCTTTGAAGTATTTAATGACTGGTTACCCAATGATGATTGTTTCGTCACTTTAGATCCCGAAATAACTGATAAGTGGGGAGATCCTGTCGCTAAAGTCAGAATTGGTGGTCATAGGCAAGACTTAAGTGTAGGTGAATACATCGCTGAAAAAGCTGAAAAATTATTGGACGCTATGGGAGCAACCAATGTCAGTTCTTCTGTAAGTAGCTCTCCACCATCAAATTTACAAGCTGGCGGTTGTCGTTTTGGTAACGACATTAAAACATCAGTGCTGAATAAATACTGCCAGGCACATGAAGTTGATAATTTATTCGTTACTGACGGCTCATTTATGCCCACTGGTGGCAGCGTGCCTTACACCTATACAATTTTCGCTAATGCGTTTCGTGTTGCTGATCATATTAAACAACGTTGGCAACAACCGTTAAATTTTAAACAGGTTTGAGTTGGAAAAGAGCTAAGTTAGCTTTGATATGTTGTTTCCTTCTTGAATAGGAAAGCAATGGTGATGCAAATTTTGCTATATATTCGTTTAACATCTTGTATTTCTGGATAGATAACCTTCTCTGAGGCATAATCAGCTACTTTTTTAAATAATTGTTCACATTAATGGGGTTTTTATGATCCACAGCATGACAGCTTTTTCTCGCCACGAAGTTAAAGGTGATTGGGGCAACGCCGTTTGGGAAATTCGTTCGGTAAACCAAAGATTTTTAGAAACCTATTTTAGATTACCGGAGCAATTTCGTAGTGTAGAGCCTATTTTACGAGAGCGTTTCCGCAAACAGCTTAATCGTGGCAAAGTAGAATGTAATTTACGTTTTAATGCTAATCCTGAAACTAAAGGCAAGTTAGCACTTAACAAAGAACTAGCTGAACAATTATTAGAGCATGCGAATTGGATCAACGAGCAAACCCTTAATAGCCAAGTGAACCCACTTGATATTATGCGCTGGCCGGGAGTGATGGAAGCTGAAGAATCCGATATGGATACTATTCAAGCCGATATACTTAAAGGCTTTGATATTGCCCTGAAAGAGTTTATAACCGCCAGAGCCAGCGAAGGCTCAAATTTAAAAGTATTAATTGAACAACGTCTTGACAGCATTGTTACAGAGTCAGATAAAGTAAAAGCGCACATGCCGGAAATTATCCAATGGCAACGTACCCGAATTACCGACAAATTTGCAGACGCAAACATAGATCTTGACTCAACCAGAGTAGAACAAGAGCTGGTACTACTGGCACAAAAAATGGACGTTGATGAAGAAATTGACCGCCTATTCAGCCATGTTAAAGAAACACGAAATATCTTAAAAAAAGGCGGCGCTCAAGGTCGTCGGCTTGATTTTATGATGCAGGAATTTAATCGTGAAGCTAATACATTGGGTTCTAAATCTATTAATGCTGATATTACTAATATCGCGGTTGAGCTTAAGGTTTTGATTGAGCAGATGCGTGAGCAGATCCAAAATATCGAGTAATTATTCTAGATAACTCATAAAGGGTCATAACGCTTCATTTTCAATGTGTTACAACAGCCATTTAAGTCATAACACTTCTCAAAAAGTCAGGTTCTGTCACTCGATTGGTGACCGAACTGGTGACTTATCACCAGCAAATTTTTACACTTACACACGTTAATTTTATAACCATGTGAGGTAAAAATGCAATATCTAAATAAAGAAACAGTAGAAGATCATGTTGATAAAGGTGATCCAATTTTCATCGCAATATCGGAAGGACTTTACCTAGAAGTAAAGAAAAATGGTACCGCTATTTTCGTTAAGCGCTATCAAATAAATGATAAGCGTAAACAAATGAAGATATCGGAGTCTATGGCGATCGCAAAGAAGGATTGATGTCGTATGAAGATGCATTAATCAAATCACTTCAATTAAGTCAGCAAATTAAGGATGGTATTGATCCTAAGCTAGAGGCTGATCGCAAAACCCGCCAAAATTTTAAAACGGTTAATGATATTGCTCAACGTTTTATCAATAGAAAAGCAGGGCAAATAGAAACAGCTTACATTTTGCAGAGAGATTATGATAAACGCATAAAACCGTTTATCGGCCATCTGCCTGTAGAAAGAGTGACGCCAATAGATATAGAGGATATTTTCATGAATGTAGTTCATGAGGGTTACCCAACAGTTGCCAATAAAGTTCTCTTTTTATCTAAAAATATTTTTAAATCGGCAGAAAAATTAGGACTAATTGATAAAAACCCCGCAGCACCATTTTCGGCTACTGAAGATGCTGGCGGTGCAGAAGTGTCAAGAGAGACGATATTAAGTAAAGGAGATATCAAAAAAGCATTTTGTGTCTTTGATCAGCACCCAACGAAAGTTCCTTTGAGCACTAAAATAGGTTTTATTCTTTTATTAATTTTCGGAACGAGAAAAATGGAATTATTTTCGGCTAAATGGGAAGACATAAAGATGGATAGTCAGACATTCACGCTTTATGAAGATGACACTAAGACAAAAAGCTCTCTTGTCATTCCGATCCCAGATCTCGTTATGCCATTGTTGAGAGATCTGAAATTAATAGCGAATGGCTCTAAGTACCTTTTCCCAGCGAGGAAAAAGAGTAGTCGGGGATATATCAGCGACGATACCATTAATCATACACTTGCTAATTTATTTGGGAAAAAAGTCAGTAAAAAGCCAGCAGGACCGAATTTCCTCGGAGAAGAAAATATACAATATTTTACAGTGCATGATCTCCGAAGAACCTTCAGAAGTCTTCTGGCTTATCTCCAAATTTCTGACGAAATAGGAGAAGTCTGTATGAATCATGCAAAGAAAGGGACGACGAAAACATACAATTGATATCGCTACTTTCAAGAAAGAAAAGAAGCATTAAACAAGTTAGCGGAGTTAATTTTTTCACTGGTAAATTACAAGGGAATACAGTGAGCTACGAGCTAATTTTCCATTATTAGTTTCTTAGTATTCATATGTTGTTTCAAATATTGTTAAATATAAATGCGTATCAACTAACAGGAGATAATATGCAATCAAATGAAAATAAAAATCTTATGACTAAAGCTGAGACATGCGAATATTTAAATCTTTCAGACTCTACGATATATAGATTAAGAAGAGATAATGTTTTCCCGAAACCGCTACAACTGGGATCACGTAATCTTCGCTGGAAAAGAAAAGATATCGACAATTGGCTTGAGAGTATTTCACCGGAGCAGTCAATTCCAAGCAAGCATAAAGTTAAAAGCAAAAGATCGCTTAATTAAGTATAAAAACGGTGTTATTTATTCTTTTGGGGAAAAGTAATAAATGATTAAAATCAATTTCTGGGGGAAATAACTAAAAAGTAATTATCGTGCTAGATCGGGGTAGCACTTAATTATCAAAGGTACACAAAGGACAATTCATGTCTTATCCTGACCTTTCAGATATACATCATACATTCATTGATTTTGAAGTGTCGAGCTTAAATGAACAAAATAGCTATCCAATTTCTGTTGGCATTGTCCATCAAGGTAATGCATATTATCTGATGGCCATAAGGCCCTATTCTCATGTCGATTTTTTGAAGAATTAATTATGAAAACATTTTTAAAGACGCAACAATATTAACAGTTTTACTCGACCTGCGTATTCCACTAGCTCCGGCCACTGATTCCGATGATTCGGCCATTCAGGTTCCGGTCAACCAAACAGAGTAAAACTCTGGTAATTTTGCCACCGAAGATGTTCATTTAATTGTCGGTTCTTACCTCTTTTCGGTCAAAATTTTGTTGCCCATATATGGCGAAATTACAGTCAACACTTCCAGTGACTGCTGACCTTTGATGAAATATTCTAAGGCGCTTTGGCCCCACAGCGAGTTAGAACTAAAAATTCAAACACGACACTTGTGACTACACGTCAACAATAATAAGTTCTATGTTTTTTGATATTAAATACTCTTTATATTTCTCTGGAATATTGCTATCAGTGATTAATGTGTCAATGGAGTCAAAAGAGGTAATTATATGGAAGTTACTGCGATCAAATTTTGAAGAATCTGTAACGGCAATTATTTTTTTTGAAATATTACACATCAAGCGGTTTAAGTTTGCTTCAGGCTCAAAGTGAGTAGTGAAACCTGCCTGAATATCAATACCATCAACACCAAGAATAAGTTTGTCAAACCTTAGGTTATTGAGACTAGCTTCAGCCTTACTGCCATAAAATGATAATGATTTTTTCCGCAATGTGCCACCAGTATTCATTACTTCAATATTATTAGCTTGCGCTAATTCTGAAACTATATTCAGCCCATTAGTCATAACTACTAAGTTGGTATGTTCCAGCAATAATTTTGCAATTTCTTCAGTAGTAGTACCTGAACCAATGATGATAGATTCGTTATCATTGATGAGTTCGACTGCTGCTTTTGCAAGTTTTTCTTAATATCTAAGTTTTCACAATGCTTTTCTTTAACAGATAACGACACATTTCAAAGGCTTTCGTTTTTAGTCTGTATGTTTTTTGAAATATTTTGAAAGAAAACTATTGAATATAATTCAGTCTGATTGTATGGTTGTGTGATTTCATACTCTTTCGTTTTTAGTCTTTATGTTTTTTTGAAATATTTTGAAAGAAAACTATTGAATATAATTTATCAGTAAAGGTAAACCCCCAGCTATGCTGGGGCGACTCGCGAAGGTTTTACCTATACCGTGGTATAGATGTTTTTGTATTAAATTTGACGAATCAATGAAATAGCTTATGACTATGTGAACCAGTTACTTGGAGCAGAGATTTTTTGTATCAATCCGCTGGGTTAGATCATAAGGCTAAACGGACAAAGTCCAGAAAAGAAGTATGACGATTTGGATCGCCTAAAGTTTGATATTTACTGCGCCTCGGGCGCTTACTTTAGCCCTTTTAGGGCGTCATCTAATAAGCCTCCGGCTATGCCGGCGGTACTTTAACTCAGTCTGATTGTATGACAAGTGATAATAAGTCACAAAATAAAAATAATAATGTATAAGAAGGTTTTTGATTTTTGAGATTGAAGTCCTTATCGCTGTATAAAACACAAAAAGGTGGGAAGCATGAATTTTAAACCGAGTAGCTTAGCATTAGCAATATTTACTGCCATTTCTAGCGCTTCAGTGGTTGCAGAAGAAACGAAAGTAGACGAAATTGAAGTCATAACGGTTACTGGTATTAAAGGGAGCTTAGTCCGTTCGTTATTTGATAAACGAAATGCAGACAATGTGATTGATGGTATATCAGCTGAAGACATCGGTAAATTTCCAGATCAAAACGTTGCAGAGTCATTACAACGTATTACTGGTGTAACAATTGACCGTGGTGAAGGAGGTGAAGGTCAAAAAATCTCTATTCGTGGTTTTGGATCAAATTTCAACAATGTCTTGTTTAATGGCCGTACGATGCCATCAGATGGTACCGGACGTGGTTTTTCATTTGATTTAATTGCATCTGAAATGATCAGCGGGGCTGATGTTCATAAAACATTACGTGCTGACACCCTTGAAGGTGGTTTAGGTGGTACTGTTAACGTTAAAACGGCTAAGCCGCTTGATTATGACGGTTTTAAAGCGGCTGCATCAGCAAAAGGTGTTTATGACACGCTAGCAGAAAGCACTAACCCTTTTTTTTCTGCCTTAGTAAGCAAGAATTTTGATGATAATTTTGGTGTTTTAGCCTCATTTGCATATCAGCAACGTGAATCCCGTCTAGATGACGCTAAAATTAATGGCTATAGAACTTTTTCAGGTTCAACATACACAGGACCACAAGGGTCAGATACTTTATCACCAACAAGTCACCTTCGTCCAACAGGTGTACTGCAAATTCTAGAAAGATCAGATCGTGAGCGTATTGGTGCAACTTTAGTTGGTCAATGGCAAGCAGCCGATAATGTTTTAGTTACAGTAGATGGTTTATATTCTGAGTTAACGTCTATAAAAAATAATAAGGAATTATATACCGGCTACGTGTGGAAAAATATTTATAATGCGAAGTTTGATGAATTCGGTACAGTAAATTCTTTTACCATTCCAGCAGGACTTGAGGTCGTTTCTCCAGGCGTTTTTAAAAAATATGAAAATGGTATAGAACTAGAGCGCGGTGCAACTGACTCTCTAAAAGCTAATGCTAGAAACCGTGTTAGTACTACAACCATGGTCGGTCTTACTATTGATTGGCAAGTAACGGATAATTTTACTGCCATAATTGATTTACAAAGTTCAAGGGCAAAGGGTGTTTCAGAAAACAACCCACTTCAAAAACTAGATACCTATAGTTTAAATGGTCGTCATTTTGAAAACACGGGTGATTCATTCCGTTGGGCAAATGATAGTACTTTTAATGGCGACCCCTCACGTTTTACAGCGAGTAACCTTTATTACTATTCTCCAGCTAATAACGATGACATTACTGAAGCTCGCCTTGACACTGAATGGGAACTTGAAGATATTGATTATTTAACCTCTATTAGATCAGGACTATACTACTCTGAGAGACAAAAAAACAAATCACTTACTCAATCACGTTGGAGTGGAGCGGCTAAAGTTTTTAGTGGTTTCCCTATACCTGCATCACAATTTAGTACAGTGGACCTCCCCTTTTTACAAGATCACGATGAAGGTGGTTTTGCGAATACTTGGTTAGATTGGGATACAACCGCTCTATTTGATTATTTTAACAGCCCTGCCGCAATAGCAACTGCAAGCTTTATTGGTGACCAAATTATCAATGACTATGAAAATGGTGGTACTGATTATACTTCTCTAGCAGAAGCACAAGCGGCGGCAGATGCTGCGGTTACTGCTAAAATAGCAAGTATTAATGACCATATTGCAACAGCGCCAACAGAAGGTGATTTAGGTCTTTATAACAAAGTATCTGATACTCGAGCCGATAGAAAATGGCAAGTTAATGAAGAAACCGTTGCTGCCTACGTAGAAGCGAACTTAGCCGGCGATGCATGGTCAGCTAACATTGGTTTACGTTATATTAAAACCGATACTTCTTCTCTTTCTCTCGGTCAAAGGTTTCTTGGAACGCATCGCATTACCCCAGGTAGTGATGTATTAAGCCAAAAAAATACAGATGGAAACGAAGAACCTATACTCGCAGAAGGTAGTTATACTAAGTTATTACCAAGTGTAAATGTTAAATATAATATCAATGATGATTTAGTCGCTCGTTTTGCTTACTCTCAGTCATTAACTAGACCACCATTACAAGACTTAACGGCTGCTAGTGAAATTCTTGTCAAAGGTTTCTACGAAGAAGAAGGTTTTGAAGGTAAAATTAAGGGTAAGAACCCAGAGTTGAAACCATTTACATCATCAAATATAGATTTGGCTTTAGAGTGGTATTATTCGCCTGACAGTTATGTGGGTGGTACTTACTTCACCAAAGATTTAACTGATTGGATCACAACAGAAACACAAAATGTAACTCTATTTGATCCCATTCAAAATGTTGATAGAGTGTTTCAAAAAACATCACCATTTAATGCTGAATCAGCAAAAGTTTCTGGTTTAGAACTTTCGTTGCTACATAACTTTGACAGTGGTTTTGGTCTACAAGCTAACTACACTATCTTAGATACCACAGGTGCAGCAGACTCTGTTAGTGAGTCAAGAGTAAATCTGCATGGTTTATCTGAAAGTTCATACAATGTTATTGGTTTTTATGAACAAGGACCTTTACAAGTTCGTCTCGCTTACAACTGGCGTGAAGCTTATACAATGTGTAGCTACTGTATTGATACAAATGGTATAAATGCTTCTAAGTTTGTTGATGATTATGGTCAACTTGATGGATCAGTAAGTTATGATATAAGTGACAAACTTGTTGTTTTTGCTCAAGTTGTCAACCTAACTGATGAAGACACATTAGTGTATGCTCTTCGTAAAAGTAATATTATGCATATTAAAGATACTGGCACGAGATATTCATTGGGTGTTCGAGCCGGAAGCTGTCAATATAGTTGCAATGATTTACTTTAATTATGCCGCTTTATTTTGGCTATCATTAGCCTCATCAGC
>JABSOI010000063.1 GCA_013216015.1 Alteromonadaceae bacterium
TCCAGCCAAAACGTCCGCTAATAGCGATCAGTTGACCTAAAGAGCAACCGATAGCTAACGTCAGCAATGCGAACAAAAAGACCATTACTTCAACTCAGCTTCAATAGCTTCAGTTATCAATCCCCAATACAAATCATAAGCTTCTAACTGCTCTTTTATCCAATCATGTTTGTTATATATCCCCATAACGCCCCGCAATACATGCCCTAACATTTTTTCAGTAACATGCGGAGCCACACCAGCCTCACTTAACAAAGTAGAAAGAGAACGCCTTGCGTCATGTGGGGTAAACTTAGGAATTTGCCACTGCTCGTATAAATGAGCGTGCATCCTAGCGCAAAAACGATTGATACTATGAGTTGTCATAGCTTTAGTTTGTGAAGCTCCGGGGATCAAAAAACCAAATTTTCCGTATACCATGCCTAAAGTATCTAATAATTCTTTTACCTTTTTAGAAATTGGCCGGTTTATCGGTTTACCTGTTTTTGATTTTTCAGGTGGAACTGTCCAGATCATCGAAGTAAAATTAAAATCTTTCCATTCTGCTGTTCTAGCCTCTGACTGTCTGGCACCCGTTAATAAAATTAACTGTAAACACAATTTTGTAGCTGGTGTTGCCTTCGACCTTTCGATCTGTATCCACAATTTTGCTATTTCATTTAACTGCAAAACTCTATGTCCAGGAGTTGAAGCCTTACCAACATCAGAAACGTTTAACTGCAGCACAGGATTATTTGGGCTTATTTCCCCACGCTTATACGCCCAACCGACAATGGACTTTAGTCGAACTAGTATAAATCCGGCGGTCTTGGCACTTCCGCTTTCTTTTACCATGTCAAAATAACGGATCCAATCAGAAAGTCTCATATCATCAGACGGTGTATTAAGATGGGGATATATCCATTTATTAACTTGATTAGCATAAACATGCTGCGTTCTTTCTCTTAGATCAGGAACACGTTTTTCAAGCCAAGATTTAGCGATTTCAGCTATAGTTGGGCAATCAGATTCAATTATATTTTGGTTTTTTAATTCTATCCGCGGATCTTTATTTTCTTTTAGCCATTGTTTCAGCTTAGGTATATAATTTTGAGCATCTTTAATGGATAATCCGGGATAACGACCAAGAGATACAATAACTTGTTTGCGTTGATAACGGCATCGGTATTGCCATGTTATAGTACCTTTTTTGGATACCCTAACACTCAAACTTTCACGATGTGATAATGTTATTGGCTCTTGAACTTTACCTACGAGATTACGTAACTTAGTATCGCTTAATGGCATATTTATTTTTTATACACAGTGAGAATGAAATTTATACACACTACGTATAAATAGCAAGGAACATTGAGTTAAACCAAAGAAACAATAAAAACCTTATAACCTATATGTAACAGGTGATAGAGACAAGATGAAACAGAATAGTGATAACTCGCAACAACCCAGTATATTTTGGCACGACTATGAGACTTGGGGCATAAACCCCAAGTTTGATAAACCATCGCAATTTGCCGGTATTCGTACCGATTTAGACTTGAATATTATTGGTGAGCCTGAGATGTTTTATTGCGCGCCACCGCAAGATTATTTACCGCAACCCGAAGCTTGTCTGGTAACAGGGATAACTCCGCAAAAGGCATTACGTGATGGTTTGCCTGAAGTGGAGTTTGCTGCACGTATTCATGACTTGTTCACTCAGCCGAATACCTGTGTTGCAGGTTATAATAATATAAGATTTGACGATGAAGTTACCCGTTATTTGTTATACCGCAATTTTTATGATCCTTACGCACGTGAATGGCAAAATGGTAATAGCCGTTGGGATATTATTGATATGGTGCGAGCCTGTTACGCATTACGTCCTGATGGAATAAACTGGCCTACCGTTGAAAAAGATGGCGTTGATGTTGTTAGTTTTCGTCTGGAACTTTTAACTAAAGCCAATGGTATTAACCACGAAGCTGCCCACGATGCGATGAGTGATGTTTATGCCACTATTGCAATGGCAAAATTGATCAAAGAAAAACAGCCTAAGCTTTATAGCTATATTTTTAATTTAAAAAATAAACGCCAGGTTGCAGAATTAATTGACGTTTACAATATGACCCCGATAGTTCATACCACAAGTAAAGTATCTGTTGAATTTGGTTGTACGAGTTGGTTTGCGCCTGTTTGCTATCATCCTACTAATAAAAATGCCGTTATTGCGATAGATTTAGCGCGAGATCCTTCCCCCTTATTTAACTTAACCAGTGAAGAAATAAAAACACGTTTATATACCCGACACGATGAATTAGCTAAAGATGAACATCCGATCCCGGTCAAACTTATTCATATAAATAAATGTCCGGTAATTTCCCCAGCTAAAACTTTGCTACCTGAAAATGCTGAACGGTTAAAGATCCCCCGGGAAAAATGTTTAATACACTTAGCGCAATTAAAAAATCAAGACGATCTACGCGATAAACTGAGCGATGTATTTTTACCGGATCATGATGATAATAAGCAAATTGATGCTGAGCATGCTTTGTATACGGGTAGTTTCTTTTCTACCGGCGATAAAGCACAAATGGATATTTTACGAAACTTACCTCCTGAGCAATTAGGCACTTATGAGTTTCAGTTTCAAGATGAACGTTTAGCAGTATTGTTGTTTCGTTATCGCGCCAGAAACTATCCACTTACCTTAACCTCTCAAGAGCAACAAAAATGGCAGCAATACTGTCAAAATAAATTGCAATATGGTGAAAAAGGCATTTTAAGTGCAGAAGAATTTATGATGAAATTAGAATCTTTAGCTCATGAAAACGAAAGTAATAATCACAAAATGTCAGTTTTGAAAGCCTTATATGAATATGTGCAAGGTTGAACGCTAAGAATAATTAAGTGTTTTGATGGGTTACGCCTTCGGCTAACCCATCTTTGATCCCATTTCCGTTATTTTTTAAAGCGTGAGATCAAACTTGAAGTATCCCACCTGTTACCGCCATTTTCTTGTATTTCCTGATAAAAACCATCAACCATTTTCGTCATTGGTAGTTCTACGCCATTCTTTTTTGCTTCAGCAAAGGCAATAGCTAAGTCTTTACGCATCCAGTCAACAGCAAAACCAAAATCATACTCGCCAGAAAACATGGTTTTATAACGATTTTCCATTTGCCATGAACCTGCGGCTCCTTTTGCAATGGTTTCAACTAAAGCATCGGGATCTAATCCTGCTTTTTCAGCAAAATTCAAGCCTTCAGCCAAACCTTGAACTACGCCTGCAATACAAATTTGATTTACCATTTTAGCTAATTGACCACTACCGACAGGTCCCATTAATTTACTGAATTTGGCGTAGGCATCCATCACGGGTTTTGCTTTAGCATAATGTTCTACCAAGCCACCCAACATAATAGTAAGGGCACCATTTTCAGCACCTGCCTGACCACCGGAAACAGGTGCGTCTAAAAAGTATTTCCCCTGCTCAGCAGCAATTTGACTCAATTCTTTAGAAATTTCAGCAGAAACCGTTGTATGATCGACAAAAATACATTCTTCACCTAATCCTGCTAAAATTCCCTCTTCTCCTAAAGCCACTTGTCTAAGATCATCGTCGTTACCAACACAACAAAATACTATTTCGCAATCTTTAGCTGCTTGTGCCGGCGTTAATGCGACCTCACCACCAAATTCATGTTGCCATTTATTAGCTTTTTCAACATTGCGATTGTAAACACAAACTTGATGACCTGCTTTTTGTAAATGACCTGCCATGGGATAACCCATAACACCAAGACCGATAAATGCTAGTTTCATTAATAATTATCCATAAATAGTTTTAATACCAATTAAATTAAATAACTTACCAACTGACTTAATACAATTGGTATAACAGTAAAAAATAAGAGCAATTATTCTACTTAATTTTCATTATTCTTTCTACCATGTTTGCATTTAAGTTGTGCACAATGTATATTTTATAAAAATGTATTACGCAAAACTATATTACAAACAATAAAGTTGTGGAAAATACAGTGCACACAATACTATTGAAAACACCAAACTCCCTTTTTAAATAATGTTTGTTAGGAATAACAATGACTCAAAATATATATGAATTAAACGCCACCAATAATAAAAATGAAGATATTAATTTCAGCACTTATCAAGACAAAGTACTATTGATAGTAAATACTGCCAGTGCTTGTGGATTTACTCCACAATATAAAGGCTTACAAGCCCTATATGAAAAACTTCACAACCAGGGATTGGAAGTATTGGCTTTTCCTTGTAATCAATTTAAAAAACAAGAACAAGGCAGCAACGAAGAAATTCAAAAATTCTGTGATCTTCAATTCAATATAAAATTTCCTTTGTTTAATAAAATTGAAGTCAATGGTGACAATACTCATGAATTGTTCAAATATTTAAAAGCACAAGCACCCGGTATTCTTGGCTCAGAATCAATAAAATGGAATTTCACAAAATTTTTGGTTAACCGAAAAGGTGAAGTGATAAAACGTTATGCGCCAACCACTAAACCAGAAGCTATTGAAGCTGATATTAAAAAATTATTATGAATTCTACTGGCAAAGAAACATTGAAGCTAGAGAACCAGTTATGTTTTAGGCTTTACAATTTGTCTAAATCAATGAATCGCTTATATGCGCCAGTATTAAAACAACTGGAACTGACTTATCCTCAATATTTAGTGATGTTAGTGCTTTGGGATGCAACCGAACCATTAAAAGTTAAATCATTAGGAGAAAAGTTAGATCTAGACACAGGTACTTTGTCACCACTTTTAAAACGAATGGAAAAGCTAAATTTAATTAGTAGAAATCGTAATAAGAAAGATGAACGTAGCGTTGAAATTAAATTAACACCGCACGGTCAGTCGTTAAAACTTAAGGCTGAGCATATTCCTACCCAAATGTTTAAAGTGACGAAATTATCAATAAATGAATTACAAAACTTAAATAAAATGCTTGATAAGCTTTCAGAAAATATTGGTTAATAAAATTTATTTAACTATTATATTTAAGAGTTTATTTAACCATATTTTTAAAATATAAAAAGTGTAGTAATTGATAAGTGAAGAATGGGTTATCCCTTTGGCTACCCCATTAAAAAACAATATTTATCAGGGAAACAGTGAGGTATGTAATTGCTCAACCACAGCATTTGCATCGGCTTCAGAAACAAGGAAACAAAGGTTGTTCGCACTGGCACCGTGACAAATCATCCTAATATTAAAATCGTTGATTTTGTCAAAAATAGTATCGCCAATGCCTTTAGTTGCATATAAACCATTACCAATTACTGCAACGAGTGATAGTCCATGCTCAACCGACACTTCACAAAGCTGTTCAAGTTCTTCTACTACCGCTGCGGTAAGTAACGATTGAGTTGAATTGGGAGGATTATCAAAAGTTAATGCCACACTTATTTCACTTGTGGTGATCAAATCAACACTAAGCTCATGCTTTGCTAAAATATCAAAAACCTTCGCCAAAAAACCATTGGCATGTAACATTGCAGGGCTTTTAATCGTTATCAGGGTTTGCTCTCTTCTTAACGCAATAGAACGGTACGTCGGCTTTGACTCAACATTTTCCTGAATGCGGGTACCGCCTTTTTCAGGCTCTTTGCTAGAACCGACAAACACAGGTATATTTTGTCGCATAGCTGGAATAAGTGTTGCAGGATGTAAAATTTTCGCACCAAAGGTTGCCATTTCAGCAGCCTCGCCAAAGCTGATCTCTTTAATTGCCCGGGCTTGATCTGTAATTCTGGGATCTGTAGTGAAAATACCAACTACATCAGTCCAAATAGCCAAATTATCAGCATTAAGCGCTTCAGCAAGTAATGCAGCACTATAATCTGAACCGCCTCGTCCCAACGTTGTGGTATGTTCTAAACTATCTTGTCCGATAAACCCTTGAGTCACAATAACATCAGTAGACAATTCAGGTGCCAGCAATTCAATTGTTTTGGCTTTTAATTGTTCAATATCAACGACCGCTTTGCCATACAAACTATTCGTTTTCATTACCTGACGAACATCGAAACATGAACTTGGTATTTCCAGGCTACGTAAAACTTCGGTGAAAAGTAACGAACTAATTCGTTCTCCATAAGACAAAATAGCATCGGTAGTTTTTGCACTATGTTGTTCAGATTGACTAATTCCATACTCAGCTAATTCACTCAGTAAAATATTTACCTGCTCATTTAACTCAAGCTCGTTATCAAAATTTTCGGTAATATTAAATTGAATAGCTCTAATTTTTTCTATAATACTATGCTGTTCTTCCTGTCCGATATTAGCTTGACTAATGCGTACTAAATGGTTTGTAACCCCTGCACTGGCAGAAACTATAACGACTCTGGTAGCGGGATCATTCTTAATAATATTAGCGCAACATACCATTGCCTGAAAATTAGCAACACTGGTGCCTCCAAATTTAGCAACAGTTAATTTAGTTTTACCAGTGGAATTATTAATAGCGTTTTTAGCATTCGTCATAGAATTTATCTTAGACATTAAAGTGCCCTCCATTTTCAATAGAGGAATAAAAAGAAGCGATTCTATCGCAAGTTGTAAACATTGAGAATTTCCCTAACTAGCCAGTGATTAAATACTAAGCCTTAGCTGAAAACAAGGAAGAGCATGACTGAACGGTTAAGCGAGCACAAAACAAAGTGACTAAACATTTTCAGCCAGAAGCTCTCCACCACATCATCGATATAAAAATGAAAATAAAAGATAAAATTATGAAAAAGGATTTCAATAATTAAACAATGCTGTTACACCCTTTTGGTGACAATCCCAGGGATTCAGCTCTGATAACCGAAGACTAAATGCCACACATTTTAGTATTCTCGGCAATAGTCTCCCTCAATAATGATCATTGGAATTGTGGTTCCTAACATTATCTACCTAGCTATCACTCCTCTTCTGGTGTTGTTCATTCAGATATAATATAAATTCAAAATAAACAGCGTCCTTATTAGACCTGATATATAGACCAAATGCAATAGACTTTTAGACGTCTAATTACTTTCTCTTATCATTGTTTTGATGATCCCTATAACAAATTAACAAAAAACAAACATAAATTAAACATAAATCAAACAAAAATTAAACAAAAATTAAATATTTTTATACGGGAATATGGTTGAAATATGAATAAAAAATTAACCGCAAGCCAATTTCCACTGCAACATTGCACTATTAAAAAAACGCTCTAAAATCAACCGAAATCTTTCCCTGTTATGGTGTTTATAGCAACTGATCTGAAACCACTACCAACCATAGTACATATAGCTAAAACAGTACAAAAGGGTAAAATAATTTCAGCAGGACATCATTCCTAAAAACATCAAAGCAAAAGAATAATTCCGTCCAGATACAGCACAAAAACTGTGAAAGACAACATAAACAACAATGAATAAATAGTGAATATTTCCAAACGATTAGATGATTTCTGCAACTTGCTAAAAATTAATCAAAGTGCTAATACTTTGTACAGTGATAGGTACGAGGTCAGAGGTTGTACCAGGCCAAAATTAATAACCAGCCAGGGTGAAAACCCAGATTTATCACTATTGGATAAAGAATTAACAACAACAACAACAAAACAAGGACATACAATGATAAAATTAATATTAAGTACACTATTTAGCTTCATGCTAATTTCTATACCTGCAACGGCTAACCAAGGCCTGGCTTTTATTCACGGAACGGGTAATCAAACCGATGCCTATAATGATTATTGGACAGGTTCATTTGTTAATGAAGTTCGTCAGGGAGTGAATAATCCCAGTAAATATACGGTGATAAATTGCGAATTTGAAGAATATATGTGGACTTCTAGAGCTGCCGGATGCCTGGCCGACCAATTAACCACTTTTATTAATAACCAAAATATTACCGAATTGGTTTTGCTAACTCACTCTAACGGGGGCAATGTCGTACGTTGGATTTTATCTAACCCCACTTGGGATAGTCGTTACCCAAATATCATTAACAAAGTGAGTAAGGTCATTGCCTTAGCCCCTTCAAGTTTAGGTACTCCGCTGGCTGATGCCGTAGTTCAAGGTAACGTATTCGAAACCACACTGGGCTGGTTGGTAGGTTATGACTCAGACGCCGTCAAGATGCAACAAGTCAGTTGGATGAGTTCTTATAATCAAAATTGGCTATATGGTACATCTGGCCGCCCTGCTCTGCCCGTAACTTTCAAATCGGTTATCGGTTCAGATGTCGATTCATCCCCCTTTGATAGTGATAGTTATTGCGCTGGTTATCAAAATCAATTGGCTTTAGAGATAACTCAGAACTGGCTAGACTCATGCTCTGACGGCTTCCTAGAATGTTCATCTCAACGTGGAGCAGGCACTGAATGGTTCACTGACAAAAGCCGAACCAATGGTAGTGAACCGCTAAGCCATCAGCAAAGTAGACGCGATTGCTTTAATTTAGACACCATAATTAAAAATGATATTTAAGGAGCAATTTATGACGTTATCAAAAATTTCTATTCTCATGTTAAGTACTGTATCACTATTAAGCGCCGGCCAGCTACAAGCTACCTCTTTAGCTGCTACTCCTTTAAAGCCAACAAGTGAAATGTTAGTCAAAGTGCCTGTGCCACAATACCATATAGAAAAACAGGCAATCCATTTCAGTCAAGCCATAGCCAACACTGCCAGGCTTACCCCAGATAATCATCAATACACCAGTGTCAGTGATGAATTCTGGATGGAAGTTAGTGGCAAGCAATTAAATCAGGGAATTGACCTCCATGTCAGCCAACCTGAATCCTTAATTCGATTATCAGCAAAAAGAGCTGCTGGCGAATGGTTGCCTGACGACCATGCGATTGACCCACAATCTTTAGAGTTAATAAAAGATCAGCAATCGATCAAAAAAGCATTTAGTTCTAAAGTGACCAGAGCACAATTAGCCGAAGCAAATATTTTTCCCAATAGCAGCGCGGTAAAAATATCAAAAGACGCCGGTATTGGTAAATTTAAACTCAGAGTCTCAAAAACTTTAAACGATAATCAAAAATATTTAATTAATGTCAAAGAAAAAGGCTCTCCTTATCAACAGACGCTGACAATGCCTCAGCAAACCTTTCTACCAAATCAAGACATCTCTTTTAGTGTAACGCTAAATAAGCATGAACAATCAGTTGTTAAAACTCAACATAAGGCTTTTATTAAAACAACCTCAGGTTTTAAACAAGCAGTAAGTTTCACCAATAAACAAGGTCAACTTCAGGTTAAATTACCTTCCCAACTGCCTGAAATTAGTCGTGGGGAATTATATGAACTTCATATTGAATCACAGGGTAAAGATGGCAGTGCCACTATAAAAAGAAATGGTAAAATTGCTTTTGCTGTGGCCATTCCAACAGCCCGTATGATAAACGACATCAGTGCCAATAAACAACAGGCATTAGTTGGTCTTGAAATTGCCAGTGACGGACGTTATGAAGTCAGCGGGATCATTTATGGTCAGGATAAAAACAACAAATTCAAACCTTTAATGCACAGTGCATCAGCCTATTATTTAGAAGCCGGACTACATCAGGTCGCTTTAAAGTTTGATCCTGAACTATTTAAAAACTCGTCGCTGAAAGCTCCTTATGAATTACGTAATATGAGGCTAAAAGATCAAAGCAGACTTTCTGTTTTACAGCAGCAACCTGGTAACGAGGCAGTATCAATTACAACCGGAACAATGCAAACAGAAATAGCTTATCAATAATACTGAACGTATTGGTATAAGTAACTAAGCTGGGCCATGGGGTTAATCATTACCATTTTCCCATGGTCCATATTTTATCTAAACTATTTGTTAGAAAATTTGTAAGTAAACTACTTATTAAAAAAGTTGTTAATAAAGTACTTGGAAATAAAAAATTTATTGTTATAGTAGAACTTACCGCCTTAAAATAATCATTTCCTTTGGCGTAAGCTATAATACACTCGGTCAAATTTTAATTAGAGAGAAGAATGGATTTATTTTTATTGAAAAAAATCATCAGTGAAGTACTGATGCCCATTAATATTATTCTTATTTTACTTTTCGCCGCACTGATATTTTACCGAAGTAAACCTAAATTAAGTTTCAAATGTATGCTAATTGGTACGTTAACTTTGTTTTCATCTACCATGCCTCCTTTTTCAGATTGGGTGATGGCACCGATTGAAGATGATTTTGCAGCATTTTCCCGTTCAAGCTCACCAGTAGACTATATCGTTGTACTTGGTTGTAATTATGTCGGAGATACACAATTACCTGAAACCAGCCAGTTACACTCTTGTTCTTTACAAAGGCTAGTTGAAGCTATCCGCATTTTTCGTATGCATCCTGAGGCAACAATAATTACTTCAGGCAGTGCATTTGGTCAAACTGTTTCTAATGCTGAAGCGGTTAAGCAGGCAGCCATTAGTTTAGGTATACCTGAAGAGAAAATTTTAACCGAAAACTTCCCTAAAGATACTGAAGAAGAAGCACAATTAATTGCACCTCGGGTTATGGGGACTAATGTCGCCTTAGTCACAAATGCCAACCATATGCCACGTTCAATAAAATATTTTCAACAATATGGGGTAAACCCAATTGCAGCGCCCGCAGGTTACTGGGTTAAAGACTCAGGCACTGGAAAAGGCTGGAAGTATTACGTCCCTAACAGCGAAAAGCTAAGGCAAACAACTTTAGCCTGGTATGAAACTTTAGGAAGAATAGTACAATGGTTAAAAACTTTATTTTAAGTTAATCATGACCATTTTTCACATAAAAATGTTATACCGGATTATCAATATCAACAAAAGTAACCGACAAACCCAGCTCTTGGGCAATATGTTCACCCAGGGCTTTTGCTCCGTAACGTTCCGTTGCATGGTGTCCGGCTGCAAAGAAATGAATATCCATTTCTTTCGCTACATGAGTGGTTTGCTCGGAAACCTCTCCTGAGATAAAAGCATCGATCCCCTGCTCTGCTGCAAGTTCAATAAAATTTTGACCGCCTCCACTGCACCAAGCTACGGTTTTTATAGGTTTATCAGAATCTGGAGCAATATGCAGGCATTGTCGGGATAATTTAGTGCTAATTAATTCTGCTAAAGACTGACCTGTATGCACTTTTTCAAAATTACCTTGAACCGCAACACTGATCGGATTACCAATTTCTAATGGAGCGGTATTCACAATATCAAAAATTTTAGCTAACTGTGCGTTGTTCCCCAGCTGAGGATGAATATCCAGCGGTAAATGATAAGCAAATAAATTTATATCATGCTCAAGCAAGGCTTTAATACGTTGATGTTTCATGCCACGGATAACATACGATTCATTCTTCCAGAAGAATCCGTGATGAACCAACAGCGCATCAGCTTTTAATTCAATAGCTTTTTCAATTAAAGCTTTTGTTGCTGTTACCCCGGTAACAACCGTTTTAATAACATCAGTGCCCTGCACTTGCAAACCATTTGGACAGTAGTCTTTTATTTTTTGGGGTTTCAACAGCTTGTTTAAGAAAATTTCAAATTCAATCGCTTGCATAAAGAATAATACCAATCTAATTAATCAGATAAATTTAACGGTATCATACTTTAAGTATGCGATTTTCTCCAAACGTTCTGAAAATCAAATTATTTATATAGCTTAACTTCACGTAACTAATATAAATAACAATCAATTACCACTTAAAATCAAACCTCATAAATCAAGTGAAGTCTAAAACAATAAGAATACAACGTAAAAATTTATACCTTAATAAAAAATAAAAAAGAAAAATTAAAATAACTTATTTAGTGCCAGAACGGAAAATCCACAACCCTTGTTATATATGGGCTGTAGTCATTAATTCAAAACGAAGATTTAAGCTAACCAGTCGATATTGATGGAAATATAACCGTTTTTTGGGTTTTAGCCAAAAAAAAGAAAATCTTCGTTTTTAAAATAAGCTTGAACGCCCCGTAGAATAAAGCTTTCAGTATTTCCGTTCAGGCACTATTTACATTTATTTTACAATAAATCCTTAAATTAGTTTCTATCTGCAGATGTTTTTGCTAAAACATGCATGTCAATTTTATCAAAAAACGAACAACTAAACGTTAGCATAAAATATTGTAATGACGATTGAAAACAAAAACTAAACCATACAGAAAAAACAATAAAAGGAAATTAATATGTTTTTAAAACAAAAACTAGCCCTATGCATATCTGCGGCACTGCTTACCTCTGTGAGTATCAGTGCAACAGCAGCAGAAGAAATTGAACGCATTGAAGTTACCGGATCTCATATTAAACGAACCGATATGGAAGGTCCTTCACCAATAACTTCATTAAGTGCAGAAGATATTGCCAAGTCTGGTGTTACTGACTTAATCGGTTTGTTCACTAAATTACCTATGGCTGGCCAGGGAACATTCTCTACTCAAGGTAACAGTAGTGATAATACCAGCAATGGTGGTTCTAGTGTTTCATTACGTGGATTAGGTGCCGATTCAACATTAATATTAGTCAATGGTCGCCGTGTTTCTGTATCACCATTTGCGAATAATATTGATACCGCATTTGTTGATATAAATAACATACCGCTTGCGGCAATTAAACGTGTTGATATTTTAAAAGATGGCGCCTCTGCAACCTATGGTTCTGATGCTGTTGCTGGTGTTATCAATATCATTTTACGTGATGATATTGAGGGTATGGAAATATCAGCTAAAATGGGTGATACCGCAGATGGTGGTGGTGGAGAAAAAAATATAAGTATGGTTTGGGGTAATTCAACCGATAAAACCAGCCACACTTTCACACTTGATTATTTCGATCGAAAAGAAACTTTGTACAGTGATCGTAATTACTCAAAATCAGCGAATCAAAAGTCAATACATCCAAATGACCCGTTTGCCACTGACTTTAGAAGTTCATCAGGATTTCCGGGAACTGTTGCATTAGCATCAGATTCTACTAACCGTATGCCGGACACTTTTGGCTTTGATAAATGTCCTGCAGAAGATATTGTCGGTGATTTATGCCGTTATGATTATGCACCTGTAATGACATCAACCCCTGCTAGTGAACGTGTTAGCTTTATTTACATGGGAAAATATGAAATCACTGACAATTTAAGGGGATTTATTGAACTAAACGGTCAAAATTCAAAAACCACAATTCGCGGTGCCGGTAGCCCAAGTTTCAATGAATTATTCATGTCTGGCGACAATGTAAATCACCCGTTTGCCAATGATAATTCCCATGAATTTTACCAACAAAATTTAACAATGCGACGTCGTATGGTCGATATTGGTAATCGTGAAAAACGTATCAATTCAGACTACTATCGTTCTGTTTTTGGTTTAACGGGTGAATTAAATGATTGGAACTGGGAACTTGCTTATAACTATATTAAAAGTGAATCAACTGAACGTGGCGTAAACGGTTTTCCTAATTCACGTCGCACTCAAGAAGCTATTGACAGTGGTTTATGGAACCCATTTGAACCTTCAAGTAATACACCCGAAGCTTTAGATTATATTGAAACCCAAACCACACGTATCGGCAAATCAACCAGTAAGTCATTTGATGGTAAAGTATCTGGTTCATTAATGGAAATGGGAAGTGGTGAATTAGGCTTGGCAGTTGGTTTTGAATACCGTGAAGAAAGCATTACCGATAATCCTGATGATCAATTTTTACGTGGGGAAGTTTTCGGAACAGAAGCTACTCAAGCGAATGGTAGCCGGGATAGCAGCTCAGTTTTTGCTGAATTAGCCATACCCGTTTCAGACGATTTAGAAGTACAACTAGCAGTACGTTATGAAGATTACAGTGACTTTGGTTCAACAACAGATCCAAAAATAGCGTTTATTTGGACGCCAACTGACGAATTATCATTACGAGGCTCTTTCGGTACCGCATTTCGTGCCCCTTCTTTACATCAAATAGGTCTAGGTAATACCGATGAATCTCCAAACTTAGTTGATGATGTGCGTTGTGCAGCCGTTGGCAATATAAACAAAGCCTGTGAACCACAAGAATATACCGCAATACTTTCAGGTAATAAAAATTTAGGCCCTGAAGAATCAGAAAGCTTCAATTTAGGTTTAATCTATGAAGTTACAGACGATTTAGATTTTTCTATCGATTATTACAATTATGACATTGAAAATGTAATTACCAAAGATACTCAATTTAAATTCAGTAACTTTGGAGACGATTCAAGTGTTGTAGTAAGGTTACCTTCAAACGTTTCTGGAGATCCAGGTGAAGTTGTCCGCATTTATGACCAATATGAAAATATAGGTAATATTAAAACGTCAGGTTTAGATTTTAATATTAGCTATGCTTTAGAATCAGAATTGGGTTCGTTCAGGTTTTCTTACGTTATAAACTATGTGTTGGCATTTGAAGATTCACGACCTAACCCTGATGGAAGCATGCGTATAGACAGCAAAGAAGGCGATTTTGAACAACCCGAAGTCCGCTGGACATTCAACACATCATGGATCAAGAACGATTGGAATGCCAACGTATCTGTAAATTATATTGGCGAGTTCAAACAAAAAGATTCTGTATTTAAAGCGGGAATGTCTGATATAGATTCAATGATAACAGTTGATACAACCGTTAATTACATTGGCTTTGATGACATAACCCTTACTTTAGGCGCAACTAATTTATTTAACGAAGAACCGCCTTTTGCTTACCATGATTTTATGGGATTTGTTAATACAACTCATAATGCTCAAGGTCGATTTACTTATTTAAAAGCTACTTATAAGTTTTAAACCTATATTTTAAATATAAAGTTTTATACTATTAAAAAGTCGCTTCTGCGGCTTTTTTTATTTCTTACAAAGTTAATCTGCTACTTATTGGCTTAAATTAATCACCAGGCTCATACCAATCCAATGGCTATGCCCAAGTTAAGAGTGGAAGATACTATAACAAACTGTTTTATAACGCATATTCTTTAAAATTAAGTCAGCTTTAGTAAAGTCAATATTTTTGCAGGATGGGTTAGCCGCAGGTGTAACCCATAAAAACATAAATTTATCTTTCAGTTAACGGATTGGTGGTCACAAATTTGATGGGTTACGCCGTTGGCTAACCCATCCTACAACTAAAAAACGGTGCCGACATGAATGTCGTTAGCTATTGGCAATTTTCTTCATTGAAAAGTGACCTTATTTAACGAGTTTGGTATTATGTTTATTGACACGATTCATCGATGAAATTTTTGCCGTTTCAACTTTTCCAGGTCTAAACGCTGGCTGTAATTTCCATTTTGGTTTTATTGGCGTTAACGGCAATACCCGCTTTTTAGCAATAATGACATAGACAGAGCCCAGATTTGAAAAATATTTATCAGCAAATCGCTGCCAATGTTGAGAAAAACCATTTTCTCCAGACTTATTTTCCAGGGTATTGCTTCCTAAAGTACTGTGGATACAACGTTGATCAGATAATATTTCGTAGCCCATTAAATGTAACCAATCTTTAACTCGCATAGGTGAGAAAAAACGTTCATTCCACGGGCTTTGTTTTCTGCGGTGAGGGATTAATTTATTCAACCCGGCCAGACTAATAGGATTAAAACCAGTAAGAACCAGATAACCATTTGGGATAAGGACACGATTTGCTTCACGTACAACGTGATGTGGATCTAAAGCAAATTCTAAAGCATGACTTAAAATACAAACATCAACACTGTGCTCTAAAAACGGCAAATCATCAATATCAGCCATAACATCACCAATCATTTTTGATGTTGAAAGCGTTACTTGATTTCTGATACTGCACTCTTCGCTGTTAATAGCCCCACTTAAAGTACCAATTTTCAGCAAATGATAGCCAAAAAATTTATACCACCAAGGTGACAGCTGCCGATTAATTTCTTCTAAAATCAACTCTCCATCAGGCAAATCTTGCCATGAATTGGGATAATGAGGCTGACGAAATGCTAAAGCTGGTTTCATTAATATCAAACTTATTAAATAATCGTTATAATTTAATTTATTACTTATATTGAGGACGAGTTATGCCCCAAAGTCAAACCCAAACTACAAATAAAAACAAAATTGTTATCACGCCTATTCGTGCGTTCTCTGATAATTATATTTGGGCTATTAGTTCATCTGATAAAAATTTATCTGCAAAGAAGTCTATAACATTAGTTGACCCCGGTGATGCTGAGGTTTGTATTAATTACCTTAAAAAGCATGATCTGATATTAAATAATATTTTAATCACCCATCATCATCCGGATCACACGGGTGGCATTAAACGTTTAAAAGAATTTTGTGAACAAAATCAATGGCCCGTTGCGGTATACGGACCTAAAAGTGAAAGAATTCCCTTTTGCGATGTGAAGTTATCAGAACAAGATAACCTTCATAACAATGTTTACTTAAAAGAATTGGATCTTAGCTTTCAAGTGCTGGACATACCAGGCCATACCTCAGGACACATTGCCTATGTAAATGAAGAAATATTATTTTGCGGTGATACTTTATTTTCAGGTGGTTGTGGTCGTCTTTTTGAAGGAACAGCAAAACAAATGCACATGTCATTGAAGAAATTAGCCTCTTTACCCGATAGCACTCTAGTTTATTGTACACATGAATATACTCAGGCTAATTTAGCTTTTGCACTTAGTATAGAACCCAATAATAAAGAGCTGGTCGATTACAATAAAAAAGTGGCTGAATTACGAATATTAGGTAAAGCCACAGTGCCGAGTTCAATCGCATTAGAAAAATCGATCAATCCTTTTTTACGCTGTGATCAAGTTGAAATCAATGAGAATGCTAAATCGCAAAGTAATAGTAATTTAAGTACAGAGCTAGAAACTTTTACCGCTGTTCGACGGTTAAAAGATAATTTTTAACGCATAATTTGAGTTAGGTTTGAACTAGGTTTTAGTTTAGTTTCAGTTTTATTTTGGTTTTATTATGGTTAGCAATTAGTTAGCTTTCAGTAAAAAATGAAAACGAATTTGCTATCCCCCTAACTTGAAAATGTTCAACAAATAAGTAACACTGCCCATAATTAAAATAATGTAGATTTTTATGAAATATATCCCGTTAACACTTTCCGTGGCCCTATTAATTTGTGGTTGCCAGAATACTATTTTTCAAACTGATCGAAACTCAGTACAAAATTCAAATCAAAGCAATACCTTAAGCACATCAATCAATGCTGATGAAATTGCTTCGCCGAACGAAATCAACCAAGCATTGCTTGCTGATGGCACAGTAGAAGTGATCCACCCGGTTGCCGATATCGAATTTACCGTATCGGACAATATTAATGTTTCCGATGATTTATGGCAACACATCCGGGAAAAATTGTCTTTTGAAATACCTCAAAATAAGCGTGTAATTGCACAAAGAAATTGGTATGCCAGACACCCATCGTATTTAGACCGAGTGGCAAAACGTGCTGAACCTTTCATGTACTATATTGTGCAAGAACTGGAAGCCAATGATATGCCAGTTGAAATGACTCTTTTACCTATCGTGGAAAGTGCTTTTGATCCTTTTGCGTATTCACACGGAAGAGCTTCTGGTATGTGGCAATTTGTGCCCGGCACCGGAACACGTTTTGGAATGAAGCAGAATTGGTGGTATGACGGACGTCGTGACGTTATAGCTTCAACTCAGGGGGCTATAAAATACCTTAAATATTTACATAAATATTTTGACGGTGACTGGTTGCTGGCGCTTGCCGCCTATAACTCTGGCGAAGGCCGCGTGCGTAGAGCAGTTAAAAATAATGCTCGTAAACAGAAACCCACCGATTTTTGGTCTCTTGATTTACCGAGAGAAACACGGGCTTACGTACCAAAGTTACTGGCACTTGCTGACATAATAAAACACCCGGAAGATTTTGATCTTAAACTTTATGAACTTGAGAATAAAAGTGTCATCAGTAAAGTGGATATTGGATCTCAACTCGACCTTGCCAAAGCAGCACAATTAGCAGACCTTTCACTGGCTGAGTTGCAAAGATTAAATCCTGGATTCAACCGCTGGGCAACAGATCCAGATGGTCCTCATTACTTGGTTATTCCAAATAATAAAAAAGAATTATTTCAAGAAAAACTAGCTAAGCTCAGTAAAAAGGATCGTCTTGCCTGGCAACGCTATCAAATAAAAGGTGGAGACAGCTTAAGTACCATTGCCAAAAAATTCAGCACCAGTACAGATTTGATCAAACAAGTTAACAACATCAAAGGCAGCCAAATACGTGAAGGCAAACATTTACTTATTCCTGTTGCAGCTAAGTCACTAGATAATTATATTTTTTCACAGCAACAACGGTTAACTAAAACCCAGAATAAAACGCAAAGTGGCACTAAAAATATCCATAAAGTTAAACGTGGTGATACCCTATGGGATATTAGTAGAACTTATAACGTAAGTACCAGAAGCATTGCTAAATGGAATGGTATGGCTCCAAGAGATACCATTAAACCCGGTCAAGAGTTGGTAATTTGGCAGAAAAGCAGTTCAAATATCAAATTGGTAAATGCTATCTATCAGCCTAATGAACAGGCAATTATACGTAATATTACCTATAAAGTTCGTCGGGGAGATTCATTCGCTCGTATTGCTGATAAATTCAATGTCTCAATACGAGATATAGAACGTTGGAATGGCTTAAATCGCAAAAAACACCTACAACCAGGACAAATGCTAAAGTTGTCTGTTGATGTAACTAACAATATTTAAACTCCACTTTCCAGTGTTATACCGATTGGCTATGTTTCGCTGTTAGCTGCAACATAGCCATACTGAACGATATTATTGGCTATGTTGACATTAACGGTGAAGACATAACCAACATAACATTTTTTTATTCCGTCTAATGCTCATATTGATATATTTTAGAGCAAAAACTCTTATCTACTCGTTGCTTACAACGATTCCTGATGAAATCTGGCGTTAGCTGTTCTAACTTTTCTTTCAATCTACAGCAATTTACTATTGATTTTTATCAAAAAACTGGCAAAGTGAGGCGATAGATGGCTGACTGGCTATCTATATTTTTGACTTGAGCTTAAAAACTCCTGACAAAAAACTAAATAATTTCAACTTTACCCTTCGGGTATTGAATGATTGTCTGAATTTTAAATAATAAAGGAGTAGCGCTTCAATGTGTTCGATCTTTGGTATATTAGATATAAAAACTGGTGCTCAGGCACTTCGTCCAAAAGCACTGGAATATTCACGACTATTACGTCACCGTGGTCCGGATTGGTCCGGCATTTACAGTAATGACAATGCAATTTTAGTTCACGAACGACTGTCAATTGTAGACACAGAAAACGGTGCACAACCATTATACAATCAAAATAAAACTAACGTGTTAGCCGTTAACGGTGAAATATATAATCATAAAACTTTAGCAAAAGAACTAAACGTAGATTACACCTTCAAAACTGGTTCCGATTGCGAAATAATTCTTCCTCTGTATGAAGAGTTTGGTGTTGACTTTATTGACAAACTTCAAGGAATGTTCGCTTTTATTTTATATAACGAAACAGATAATTCTTATTTAATTGCCCGTGACCATATAGGTATCATACCTCTTTATACCGGTTATGACGCAGAAGGTAACTTTTATGTTGCCTCAGAAATGAAAGCTTTAATGCCTATTTGTAAAACAGTAACTGAGTTCCCTCCCGGCCATATCTTAGATAGTCGAGTAGGTGAAATACAACGTTACTACAAACGTAACTGGCAAAAATACTCTGCAATTAAAGACAACACCACCAGCAAAGTAAAATTACGTGAAGCGTTGGAAGAATCAGTTAAAAGTCATTTGATGACCGATGTCCCTTACGGCGTTTTACTTTCTGGCGGTTTAGACTCTTCATTGATATCAGCCATCACACAAAAATTTGCTGCCCGTCGTATTGAAGATAATGATTTGGCCGAGGCTTGGTGGCCTAAAGTACATTCATTTGCTTGTGGCTTAGAAGGCTCTCCCGATTTATTAGCTGCACAAAAAGTGGCTGATAGTATCGGCACAACCCATCACAGTGTACTTTTTACGGAACAAGAAGGTATAGATGCGCTTAAAGAAGTCATCTATCACCTTGAAACATACGATGTAACAACTATTCGTGCTTCAACACCTATGTATTTAATGGCTCGTAAAATTAAAGCTATGGGTATAAAAATGGTACTTTCTGGAGAAGGCGCTGATGAAATTTTTGGTGGTTACTTATATTTCCACAAAGCACCAAACGCGCAGGAATTTCATGAAGAGTTAAACCGTAAGCTTGATAAGTTACATATGTTTGACTGTTTACGTGCCAACAAATCTATGTCTGCCTGGGGTATTGAAGCCCGAGTGCCATTTTTAGATAAAAATTTCATGGACGTTGCCATGCGCATCAATCCAGAAGATAAAATGTGTGGTAACGGCAAAATGGAAAAAGCCATTTTACGTTCATCATTTGAAGGGTACTTACCAAAAGAAATTTTATGGCGTCAAAAAGAGCAATTTTCTGATGGTGTCGGTTATTCATGGATTGATAGCTTAAAAGCATTTATTGAAACACAAGTTAGTGATCAACAACTTGAAAATGCGAAATTTAAGTTTCGTATCAATACACCTGATACAAAAGAAGCTTACTTCTATCGCAGTGTTTTTGAAGAACACTTTCCTCTTGATTCAGCTGCTAAATGTGTCCCTGGTGGAAAGTCTGTAGCTTGTAGTACTCCTGAAGCGCTAGCTTGGGACGAGAGTTTCAAAAACATGGTAGATCCTTCAGGACGTGCAGTAACGAGTGTTCATAAAAACAGTTATTAATAACTCACAATTTGCATACATCCCTGTATTTGCGCCGATAATTGATTAATTATCGGCTTTTTTGTTCTTTATGTTTAAAAAAAATCAATTAAGGGTTAAATATCAAAACGATTTGCTTTACAGTTGCAAGTGAAATACCAATTGTATTAAGTTAGTGGTCAAGGCTCGATGAGGATAAATTTTCAAGAGCACATGTTTTTTGTTCCAGACAAAACCTAATACCATTCGCATTAAATAAGTGATCAATATTCAATGATTAGTGCATGAATGCACGTAGGTAGGATAACGCAGGAGCAGTTATCGAGGATAAATTGCCAATAGCACAGGTTTTTAGTTCCAGACAAAACCTAAGTACCGACATCGACGTGCATGGATGCACTAATGCAGCTAGTGGTGATTTAGACCATTTGAAGATGATCCCTTATTTAGTGCGATTGGTATAAGTACCTACATCGAGGGTGATTACTTACTTAGCACAATTGGTAAAATTACTTTTTCATAATACCAATTGGTATTGACACTGTTGTATAGGAAATTATTTTGACCAAACGTGTAGAACCAGAAATCCCCAGTATTACGCTTGATAGTGATCAGGTAGAGACATTCAAAAATACTAGAAAGAGCACAAGCCGTTCTAGTAGTAAATCTTATAACAGTCAAAACGTTTCAAACAATTCAGGTGAAACAAGTAAATCTACGTCATCATTAAACACTGTCGCTATGTTTATTATTTATATAACAGTAGCAGGCGCTATTTGGTGGTTTTATCAGGAAAACATGAAATTGCAAAACCATCTAGCCGTTTCACAGCAACGTATTGAGCAATTAGAACAGCAGCTCTCTGCTACAGGTGAAGAAATGGGGGAATCAGATGTTGCCATGAAAGTTAGGCTTGAAGGTTTAACTGAAAAAACCAATCAACTCTGGCAGGAAATGGATAAACTTTGGGCCTCAGCCTGGCGACGAAATCAAGCACAAATTAAAGAAGTACGTTCAAAAGCGATAAAACATACCAATGCATTTACAGCAAGCAATAAAAACATAAACAATGCAATCACTAATTTAACAACTTCAGTTAGCAAATTTGAAGAAAAACAAACATCAACAGAATTCAATATTAATCTACTTACAGATCAAATTGCTGCTGCCAATAATACCCAAACAGAAATTAAGAAGTTAGCATCAAAATTTGCCGCGCTTGAAACAAAATCATCAAGTCGAGATCAACAACAAATGAAGGTAGCAACCAATGTTAATCAATTAGACAAATCCTTAAAACGTTTAATAGAAAGATTAAAGCAACTTGAGGCTAGTACCGCTAAGAACCGTATGTCTAAAACCAGTGCGGCTAAAAACAGTGTGGCAAAAACGCCGCAGATTGATACCTCATTATCAGCTAACTAGCATTTATATATACTAAATTATTTTACAATAATAATATTTTGATGCCATACAACAACTTTTAGTGACCACAAAACACTCTAGGGTGTTGAAATATTATACAGATATGTATTGCGATAAATTTAGTTTTCCTCTATCATCGGACCAGTCATCAAGAATTAACAAGGATGTTAAAACATGGTCATTTATTAATTATCTAAAATAACTTTTAACTTAAACCGTTAAAAATACCAATCGTATAACAATGCTGGTTTTGACACTTAAAACCACTATATAACGTTAAATAACGGAACAATTCAAAAATTATATTTACTTTGTAGTCCAACAATTAGTCTGTTGGTAGGAAAATATTCATGGAAGAAATTAATCGTAAAAACACGATAAACCAATATATTGCACTTTTCTGCTTTATTTCAATTAGCTTATTAAGTATTGATGTAATAACCAACAAGGTTATAACTAAACATTTATCTTTTTATCCAACAATAAATTTGCCGGATAAAACTGATAAAATGCCTTTTAAATCCATTAATGACCCCAATAAAAATCAAATAAAAGTAACGGCTTCAGGCAAAAAATCTAAACTAACTAAATATTCTACTCCCACAGGAAATGTACTGGGCACTATTGAAACTGATAAAAAAGCAATTGAAATACTTGATAGTTTTAAACTTTCTAAAAATGAACAGGCTATAGCCGTTATGAAAGATGGTACTAGTGTAGCCCCAGTGTCATGTACAAACCACAACTGTACTTTTGAAGTTACTCCTTCAGATGTCTATTTTGTTGTGCATACTCATGTTAAGAGCAAGAAAAATCATTTCGGTTTAGCCCTATTAACAAATAAAAAAAGGGAGATACATGGTCCTGGAGATCACGCATTTCCAGTGCTCAGTAATGCGCCAAATTATGTTTTAACTCCCAAAGGCGCCATCAGAGTACTTGAGTTTAAAAATGGTGAATATTATGTCAGAACATTAAGAGGAACTGAGTCTTCTGCCCAATGGTCGCCTGCTGATTCAAGACCATCAAGGCGTGAAATTAAAAAAGCGATGAGGAAAAGTTACAACTGATTTAATTTGGAGCAGTTTGTTCAAAATTCAGAAAACATTAAACCTATGATCAAAAAATTCATATATTCGGTATTGATATAACTTTGTTGTGTTAACTCATGTAAACACAACAAAGTTAATATAATGAAAAAGCCAAGCAACAAGAGCATTTCATTTTCATCGTATATATTCAAAAAACTTCTCAACTATTGGAGTTCATCTCTTATTCTCTCTATAATGCCTCAATAATTCGATAGCAAATTAAAATATGACAAGCATTCCTACTATTTCAGCGTTATTAAATCTGTCTGGTTCTCAATTTCGGTTTTATGATATAGGTCGAAAAATTGATAAAATTTCCCGGCAAGATTTTGAAAAAATAGAAAACAATCAAATGCCCTACCCTTTTCCACTTCAAGGTCATGCTTGTATTGCTATTGCCTTTTGGCAAAAAAATTCACCACAACCCTATTTATGGTTCGTTAAACTTCCTTTAGATGAACGGGGTTTGTTAAATTGTGCGGCACTTAATCACTTTATTGCGATTATTGTTGAAGCGCTTGGTTCTGATCTCACGGTTGATCCCAGTAAAAAACAAGAAGCTTTACTTAAAAATAACCCATACCTTTTTACGCCTTCACAATATAAGTTAGCCGCTCTGAACAGCATCATTAATTTCGGCTTGAAACAGCCTGCTAGCCAACATTATCAACAATGCCTTGCTTATATTTCTGGACAGTCAGCGTGGTCTGACTGGCATAATGTAGGAGTACAAGGTCTAACCGACTTTGCAGTAAGGTTATCATATGAAAATAATACTGACTTATTAATAAAAGCCATTCCACATTTACCTGAAGAAGTATTATCGCCACTTTGTGCAGCTTTAGAAAATGAGCAATTACCTGTTGGTCTGATTGATCTGATTATTAATAAAATTAAATATTCACAAAATAACATTACGCTTAAAGCTCAATTGTTAAGATGTATCGCATCAAATTGCCATCACCCGCATAATGAGCAACTGGTTGACGAACTTATTGAAAAAAGACAACTATCAACGGATGATTTTATTACATTAGCCGGAAGATGTTGGTTAATGTTTCAAAATCAATTCAGGTTAATGCAGTTTTTAGAATTAATGGTCGAGAGCCAGGAAACACACATTTTTACCGCCATTTTTAAAGATCTTGTTGCTATTCCTGTTATTAGACCTAACATGTTTTTATGCATGCGAGATACAAGCCGTAGTGATAAATTAAGTCAGGCTATTGGTTTATTGTTTAGTCAAGCAGTTGAAAATAGCTTAAACAAACCTCATTAAATAAGAATTGACTAAGAAAGAAGATATCATGGAAAATATATATTACATAATTATCGTTTGTCTCATCTTTTGGTACTTTGTTTATTTACGTAAAGTCTCAGAATTTGCCCGCTCGCATGCAAATAAATATTGCACAAAAGGGAATTTACAATTTCTATCAATAGCACGTCGTTCCAGTCGACTATCTTTTAGCAAGCGACAAGGTTTTTTTTGGTTAAGTATTTTTGATTTTGAATTTAGCGGTGATGGAGAGTCACAATACCAAGGTGTCTTAATTTTGAAAGGTTATAAACTCGATGACATTAACATTCCTGCTTACCGAATTTAGTTATCCATTAAACTAGGTCAGCTAACACCGATTAAAATAAGTCACCGTTTGATATTAAAATACAGACAATAAAAAAGCGACTAAAATGTCGCTTATTTATTTAGTAGCTAAATGCTATCTATATCATCCTTGAACATCCATGCTCTAATTCCATAAATCACTCGTATAAACACCAATCATCCAGAGAAGTAATATGTATTTGTTAAATTGCTCAAAGCGAAATAACAAACTTTATACAATTGATTTTAATATTAAATCCTTTTATTCCTTTTAATACATCCTTGCTTGACCCGTCCTAGGTCGTATTTGATTCCCTTCATTCCTTTTAGCTTGATCCATTTAGCCAACAGCCCGTTTACAAAATTCCGTTTAGTAAATCCATCTATACAATCCATTGCTCTGTAATTCCCAAACGGGTTAACCTACACTCCATAAACTTTCATCCTTGAAACGGTTGATGGGTTAAACAAACATCCTATTTACTTAACCCATCCAAGGGTATACCCTAAGTTATTATCCATAATAAATCACCTTCCTTAGCCATTTCCTTAGCCACTTCCTTGTGAAGGTTGTCCTTAACCTCGTCTTCCTGACAATTTAAATATTAGCAAATAAGCGATTTTCAGATAGATGTTATTTTCAATAAATAATCACCAAAAAAGTAATTAAAAATGGAATTTTACAAAATTAAATTTTAAAACATGCACTTAACAAACAACGTTAAAATAAGTCTTATTGCACTAGTATATTTATCTTACAAGATTGTAAGACATATCCTACAACTTATAGGGCAATATGACGATAACTGATAAAATCAGATATATTTTCAGGCTACAATTAGTTAAACTCTGTGTTTCCCGGTTAAATAAACATATTTTATTTAGAAAAAAACAACAACGATACCCCAATGAAAAAAAGCATTAATAAACTTTTAATTAAACATCAACAACTTATTCATACTGAAGATATTAGCGTGGTTTCTCACGTCCAAAGAGAAGACAATGAATGGATATTAAATACCTTAATGCTAGAAAACATTGATGTCCCTTTCAAATATAAAAGAAAGACAATGTACAAGTCGTTGCAAAAACAAAAAGTAAATATTACGTATTATCCAAGCACTGAAACAATTGCGGGTTTTGATATTGAAATAATGAATATTGTTAGAATTAAAGTTACCTAATACTAATTAGCATAATTCATTTTTACTCACTAAATTTTAGCTGGTTTCAATTTTTTGTTTCGATAACCGTCCCTCTTAAAACCAGTTCAAAAAACCAGCAACACATATAGAGGTATAAACTATATTCACCAATATTTAGACTTAAAAGTTATTAAAACACTTTTATTTCCCATATCCAGCCTTATTTTCCAAACAATACTTGACGAATGTCTTGCCATATTACATAAATAGCGTGTCGATTATAAAAATAAAAGAGTTGACTCACACATTTATCAGCCAAAAGCTGAAATTTATTTGGGGATAGCGAGAGGATAGTAGTTATGATATTAAATCATATATGGGGGCTGTACACTCACCCTAAAGAAGAATGGCAAACAATAGAAAAACGTCATGAAAGTTTAACCTATAGCTTGGTACACATATTAACGATAGCGTTAATACCCGCAATTTGTAGTTATTTCGCAACTGCACATATTGGATGGACGATTGGTGCAGGTGATGCAATTAAACTACCTGAATCAAGTGCAATAATGATGTCTATTGCTATGTATATTGCTTTAGTCCTTGGTGTCTTTACCTTAGCTTATTTGATCCAATGGATGGCCAAGACATTCGATTCATCACCTGATTATACACAATCATTGGAATTAGCAGCTTATACAGCTACCCCCTTGTTAATGGTTGGCGTTACAGCATTATTTCCTGTGTTATGGTTTGTAGCAATGGCCGGATTAGCTGCATTAACTTACTCTGTATACCTTTTATATTCGGGTGTACCAATTATGATGAATATACCTGAAGAAAAAGGCTTCATTTATTCAAGTTCAGTAGTAACCTGCGGACTGGTAATGTTAGTTGGTCTAATGGGCGTAAGTGCAATTATGTTGGGTATGGGCTTTGGCTCAGAATATATTTCTTAGCAACGTCTATATCAATACCAATAACGATAACAATTACATCAAGACAAAATAAAAGGCACTCAGGTGCCTTTTTTAATTGTTTAGATTAGTGTTCAAAATATATAGTCAAAGAACTTATTCGCTATTTTAAGAACCTTCATTATGCATATCTATAATAGAATCTGCATTTTTATCTGACATTTCTTTAGACGCATTATTACGTAAAGCATCTAACTTTTCTAAATAAGCTTGATCTATATCATTAGTAACATAATTACCATCAAATACTGAAGTATCAAACAATTTAATTTCAGGATTAGCAAGACCAACCGCACTCACCAAATCATCAATAGTTTGATAGATTAACTTATCAGCACCAATAAGCTGACAAATATCATCTAAATCACGGCCATGAGCAACCAGTTCATTTGCACTTGGCATATCAATACCATAAACGTTAGGAAATCGAACTTCTGGAGCTGCTGAAGCAAAATAAACATTTTTGGCTCCTGCATTACGAGCCATTTGAATTATTTGACTAGATGTAGTGCCACGTACAATGGAATCGTCAACCAATAGTACATTTTTCCCAATAAACTCAGCACCAATAGCATTGAGTTTTTGACGAACTGATTTTTTACGCATCTCCTGGCCAGGCATAATAAATGTTCGACCAATATACCGGTTTTTAACAAATCCTTGACGATAAGGAATATTCAATTGCTGAGCCATTTCTAACGCGGTATCGCATGATGTTTCCGGAATAGGGATAACAACGTCTATATCTAAATCTTCCCATTCTGTCGCTATTCTGGCCGCTAATTTTTTTCCCATTTCAATACGTGAACCATAAACAGAAATTTTGTTCATCGTTGAATCCGGGCGTGCAAAATAAACGAATTCGAATATACAGGGGTTAAATGTTGGATTTTCGGCACATTGTTGACTATATAGTTGTCCATCTTCACTAAAGAAAATAGCTTCACCAGGGGCTACGTCACGAACAAATTCAAATCCGGTTGTATCAAGTGCAACCGTTTCGGATGCAACCATATATTCTACACCTGATTCTGTTTCCCGTTTACCAAACACCAAAGGACGTATACCATTTGGATCACGAAATGCCACAATGCCATGACCTATGATCATGGCTACAGTTCCGTATGCTCCACGAACACGTTTATGAACATTTGCAACAGAGACAAATATATCATCAGGAGTTAATTTTAAACTAGCTCTTTCCTGTAATTCATGTGCGAAAATATTCAACAATAATTCAGTGTCTGAAGTCGTATTTACATGACGGCGAGCATCGGTATGTAACCAGGAAATCAATTCCTGAGCATTCGTTAAATTACCATTATGCGCTAGTGAAATTCCAAAGGGGGAATTTGCATAGAATGGTTGAGCTTCTGATGAACTTGACGAGCCGGCAGTAGGATATCTAACATGACCAATCCCTAAATTACCCTGCAAACGCATCATATGACGAGTATGAAAAACATCTTTCACTAAGCCATTTCCTTTACGCAATCGAAATGTATTGTTATGAATAGTAACAATACCCGCTGCATCCTGTCCTCTGTGCTGAAGAACAATTAAACCATCATATAATAACTGGCCAACTGGGGTTTTTCCTACAATGCCAACAATACCACACATGAATTTTTTCTCCGTCAACTTTACTTAGTTAAAAAACTTGAAGATTGTTTGAGATATTCAAAAAACCATTCTACTACCAATCTAAATTCTGGAATGAGTTGAGAGTTTTTCCACCATTCACTGGATGCAACAGGTGTAAAAGCATCCATAAAAAACAATATTGCACTAGTAACTAATACACCTCGCAAAGCACCGAATGCTAAACCAAGCACACGATCAGTTCCTGACAAACCAGTTTTACTTACTAATTGCCCTATCAAATAATTAATCAAGGCGCCAAGAATTAATATCGAGATGAATAATATTGCAATTGCTGCGGCATTTCGCAGAAATTGATCAGAAATGTTTGTGAGTAAACTTGCTAAATTTGCATAGAATGTACTGGCAACAAAAAAGGCACTGATCCAAATAATCAAAGAAACTGCTTCTTTGACAAAACCTCGAACCAAACTAATTAGTGTTGAGACACCAACCACAGTTAATATGGCATAATCTATCCAAACCATCACTTAAGTTTCTCCTTGAATTTAGAGGGGCGCATTCTACCAGATGCTTTTAACAGATACCTAGTTTTTATTTTTTTGTCCCGGAAAAATTTCCGGCGTAAAATCGAGAAACTTTACCTTGCACATTTGTAAGTTCTTTCAGTAAAGCTATTTTTTTCTCAAGAGACGATTTTACAAGCTCAGGCCCGACAAAAACTTTTGTTAACGTGCCATTTTTAGTTTTAATAGGTTTAGTAAAAGCCACATAACCGTTCTTTTTAAGCTTTTTGACTAATTCATCGACATTATTTTTATGACGGAAACTACCTAACTGTATAACCCATGCTTCTCTTGCCACCGATTTCTTCGGAGCTGATCTAGATTTAATCTTGTTGTTTTTCTGGTTTGTTGAGGTAGTAGAAGCAAATTTTTTATTTTTTTCTAATGTATTTACCTTTACCAACTTATCTTCTTTAAGAGGAGTTCCCAACATATCCCTATTGTTTTTTTCAACAGCTGAAGATTGCTCATCGTCTATTGCATTTTCGTCTACAACTAATTCAGAGGGGAGTTTCGCAAGTTGATCATTGGGAAAGGTTTTACTTTTTTGAGTTTGATCCGTTATCCCTGTAACCTTTTTATTTGCAAATAAAGGTGCTTTCGGAATACCTTCAAAATCAGCCTGGTGAATTTTTTTTTCACCATCGAGAATATCAGGAAGAAATATTATTGCTGCCGCTGCAACAATTATTGTTCCAACTAACCGATTTTGAAAAGGTGTAGACAAATGAAGCTCCTTCTTTATATAAAAATAATAGAATCACACCCAAACCGCTTGGGTTAAACCATAAAATTGTTTGATTTATGCTGGTATAACTAATAAACGTCGTATTTCTGATACCGTAAAAAAAGAACCAAAAACAAGTATCAGATCATTTTCATCTGCATTTTTACATGCCATTCTAAATGCCTGAGTTACATTGTCAAAACAATTAACCGATTCTTCAAATTTAGACAATGAATTCTTAATATCATCAGCGGTAGCTGCCCTTGGCACAGATAAACTGCCAAGATACCATTCGTCTACCAATTCAACCATTGGCAACACAGTATTGGCTATATCTTTATCAGCTAACATACCTACTACAGCAAGAATACGTGAATATCCTCTCGTTGCAACTTCTGCTGCTAAATAACGGGCTGCCTGGGGGTTGTGTCCAACATCCAGCATAACATCTGCCATAGCGCAGGAACCTGTTGTACCATCAATTTGTTCTTTGGGTTCAAGTATTGTTGTGGCTTGTCGTTTAAAAAGTTCGGTTCTACCATTCACACGAGTTTTTTCAATGATCTGATTAATTTTTTCTGTTGTCAATTCAACATCAAGTAACGATAATACGGTCAGGGCTGTGCCGACGTTATCTTTCGGAATATGGGGTTTATTTAAATTTTCAAGAGAATATTGCTTAAAACACCATTGCCAACCTTTAGAATTTAAAGATAAAGAAAAATCTTGTTCACGAACATGAAGATTAACATTAATTTGTTTCGCATAATTAATAACAGAATTCGTGGGATTAGTATCACCAAGAACCGCTAATCTGGCAGTACGCATAATACCAGCCTTTTCATAACCAATACTTTCTCTGTTATCACCAAGAAATGATTGATGATCAAGATCAATAGTAGTGATAACAGCGATGGTGGCATCAATCATATTTGTTGCGTCTAATCTGCCCCCTAAACCGACCTCGAGAATAATAATATCCGGACGGACCTTCATTAGCACCACAAAAGCCGCAAGTGTCGTGAATTCATAATAAGTTAAAGAAATATCACCACGAGCTTCTTCAATCAAATGAAACGCATCAATAAGCGACTCGTCGTCTACATCTTTTTTATTTATGCGCAAACGTTCATTGAATAATTCTATATGAGGAGAAGAATATACCGCGACAGTTTTTTGCTCTGCCAACAAGGCATTTTCAAGAAATGCACAAGTAGTACCTTTACCGTTAGTTCCTGCAACTGTGATCACTTGAGCAAAACTAAAATCAATGCCCAACTTTTCTTTGGATGTTACTCCACCCGATGCTATTTCACTTGATGCTTTGTCACTTGAAAAAGGAGCAACAAACAACTTTGCTGCTACTTTTTTTATTCGCGTTAAACCTAATTCAATTTCGGTATGATGAATGTTTTCTAAATAACTAAGCCACTCATTAAGATCCCTCAATGAACGGCGACTTACAGCATTTGAAACATTCTTTTGATTTTCAGACATAAAATTATGCAGTTGTAGTTGGTTGACCCATAAATTTTGTCAATAATCGAGATAAAGTATCACGCATTTCTCTACGATCAACAATTAAATCAATTGCACCTTTTTCTAACAGAAATTCACTACGTTGAAAACCTTCAGGCAATTTTTCACGTACCGTTTGTTCGATAACCCGAGGACCAGCAAAACCAATCAATGCTTTAGGCTCAGCGATATTAACATCACCTAACATTGCCAAACTCGCAGATACACCGCCCATAGTAGGGTCAGTTAACACAGAAATATAAGGTAATCCTTTTTCACTCATTTTAGCTAATGCTGCACTGGTTTTTGCCATTTGCATCAATGAAATCAAAGCTTCTTGCATTCGAGCACCACCACTTGCTGAAAAACAGACAAAAGGTATATTATGCTCTAAACAATACTCAACGCCTTTAACAAAGCGTGCACCAACTACTGACGCCATAGAACCACCTAAAAATGCAAATTCAAAGGAAGCAGCTACAATAGGCATTCCATGTAATTCACCTTTCATCACTATAAGCGCATCTTTTTCACCGGTATTTTTTCTAGCCGCTGTAAGACGATCTTTATAACGCTTAGAATCTTTAAACTTCAAAATATCTTGTGCTTCAAACTCTTCACCAAGTTCAATACGCTCACCTTGATCTAAAAAACCTTCAATCCTTTTACGAGCAGAAATGCGCATATGGTGATCACACTTAGGGCATACTGACATTTGTCGTTCTAATTCAACTTTATATAGTACCGCATTACAAGAAGTACATTTACTCCATACTCCTTCTGGAATATTGCGTTTTTGGGTCGATTTAGCTTTAGGGAGAATCTTTTCTATCCAGCTCATAATATATTTTTTGCCTGTTCTATTTTAGTCTGTTCTTATATCAATACGATTAAATTTGTTCTCAAACCACTGACAAACGTTGATTGAAAACAAACTTAATAGCATCGGTATTACTATTTAGCACGAAAAATTGATCTGTCACTGGTCACTTTACCATCAAAGATCTAATGCTAACGAATATAACAGAGCATTAGAGCACAGTTTAGCTACTGTTTTATATAAAAAACTGGTCTGTTTTGTTTGTTTTATTTCATTAACCTCTTAATACTGAAAATAAAACTTAAAATAATACTGAACAAACCAATCATCAAAAAATTAATAACTCACTACAATTAAAATATAACGCAACATGTATTTAAAACAATATTAATCTAAAAATAATGGCCCTAAACTTTTCTTTGGTATATTGAAATGCTCAGGATAATCGACTTCAACAAAATATAAACCAGCTGAAGATGCTGTCATACCCGCCAGACATCTATTTTTAGCTACAAGAACATCTTTGATCCAACTCACAGTTTCCTGCTCTTGCCCTACCCTCATCAGACTACCCGCAATATTTCTTACCATGTGATGCAGGAAAGCATTACCTTTAACATCAATAATTATATATTCACCATGCCTTGAAACATTACATGAATATAGTGTTCTGATTGGAGAATGAGACTGACAATGCACTGTTCTAAATGAAGTAAAATCATGACGGCCAACAAGAAATTGTGCAGCTCGATGCATTAATTGTTCATTCAACGGAAAATGACAAAAACTAAGTCCGGTACTTAATATGGCAGAACGTAATCTGCAATTATGAATAATGTATCGATATCTTCTGGCTGTCGCACTAAAGCGGGCATGGAAGTCCTGATTAACTTCTTTAACCCATTTCACGGCTACATCTGAAGGTAAAATGGTATTAACCCCCAAAGTCCAAGCAACGTCTTTTCTTACTTTATCTGTATCAAAGTGTATAACTTGATTGGTAGCATTAACACCAGTGTCGGTTCTTCCAGCACATATTACTTCAATAGGTTCATCAGCAATTTTAGATAATGCAAGCTCTAATGTTTGTTGAACACTAACCACATTTTTTTGACGCTGCCAGCCATAATATTTTTTCCCGTCATATTCTACCCCTAAAGCATAACGCATATTTACCCCCTGTTGCTGTGGAGGCGCATTATCCATTATTTTATCCTGCTTACCAAGGATGCTATGACTTTTAGTTAAATTTTATGTCGTGTCTACTATTTGAAATTGCTTATACCATATCTACGTATAGCTACTTTAAAGTCTCAAGCAATTGCAGGGCTTCTTTTTGCTGTTGTTCATCTCCTTTATTAACAACATCTTCAAGAATAACTTCCGCATTATCAACATCACCAATTTCTAAATACACCTTTGCTAAATCCAATTTGGCGGCAATACCATTACCATCAACTTCATCAACATCAATTTGATTAACATCTTTGGTAAATTCAGGAAATTCCCCTAAGCCAACATCAATTTTAGTTTTATCGTAAGGTTCTTCTTCCGCAGATGGACCTGGAACTTCAGATAATAATGAATCAACCGAGATGTAATCTTTTTCTTTCTCTTTTTCTTTTAGCTTTTCAGCTTCGCTTTCTGAGTCAATTTCGTCATATTCATCGCCGATATCTAATATTTGATCTTCAAAAAGATGAGTAAATTCAGGTTCGTCAATAGGTTCAGAACTATCTGGTGAAATAGTCTCATCTTTTATATTTGCTAATATTTCATCAAAATCTAAATTATCAAGCTCTTTAATATCGCCAATTTCAATTGTATCCGCTACCTCTTCGTTAATTTGTTCATCATCATTAAGAAGATCAGCCAACACATCACTGTCAGAAAAATCAGGGGATAATTCAACATCATCATCAAGTTTTTCTTCATTCAACAAATCAGTTAAAGCTGATTCATCAAAATCGTTCATAAATTCAGGTAATTCATCTTCGTCATTTTCAGTAGCAACTGATTCACTAACATTATCGAGTAAATCATCTCCTATATCTAAATCATCATCGTCAATAGTACTGGATTGTTCATTAGCTTCAGAAATTATTGCATCAATATCTAATTCATCGGAAATATTTTCTGAATCAAGTTCAATATCTGACTGTTCAACAATTTCGTCATTTGCCAAATCATCTTGTTCTTGATCCAGTTCATTTATATTTTCTTCAGCATTTGTATCATTTCTTAATTCACTAAAATCCATCGACAAAAATGGAGTAACATACTCTTGTGTAAAGTTACTGATCAATTCAGCATTTTCATTATCTTCATTGTCATTAACTACTTTTTCCTGAGCTACATCCGGTAAAACTTTATCAACATCAACATTAGAGTCATCTTGTTGTTGTATACCGTCCAATAAAGCATCTATGTCATCAGGATCGGTTAATTCAACATTTTCTTCAACTTTTGCCGATGATTCTGCGGCAATTGAATCCAGCAAGGCATCTATATCATCCGGATCAGTTAATTCAACATTTTCTTCAACCTTTGCCGGTGGTTCCGTTGCAATTGAATCCAGCAACGCATCTATATCATCCGGATCAGTTAATTCAACATTTTCTTCAACCTTTGCCGGTGGTTCCGTTGCAATTGAATCCAGCAACGCATCTATATCATCCGGATCAGTTAATTCAACATTTTCTTCAACCTTTGCCGGTGGTTCCGTTGCAATTGAATCCAG
>JABSOI010000064.1 GCA_013216015.1 Alteromonadaceae bacterium
CCGGCGAATCAGCGTCTTGTAACTATGCTTTTTAATTCACCTCAAATTCCCGCATTTTGAAAGGTAACGGGTATAACATAAACCCCGTTATCAGTTGCTAACCAGTAATTATTGTCTATGTATTTGAGGTCAAATAGCGATTTTGCATTTATCACCAAGTTCCATTTATTTTTTGACTCAAGAGATACACCGTAAGACATAGTGCTATTGAGCATGTATATGCCATCATCATAGGTACCTACCCAATAATTGTCTTTTTTGTCTTGATAAATTGTTTTAATTTCTTTTAATTTGTTTTCAAATCCTGAAATGTGAATACGGTGGAAGTTATTGGTTTTTGTTATGAATTTATGCAGACTTTCCTGGGTTGAAATCCACATTACACCATGATTGTCCTGATAAATATCCCAGATAAGGTTGTCTTTAAGCGAATTATTGTCATTCTTAATATGAAAGTAGTTATCAAAATTATCTAAAGCTTTGTTATAACGACTAAGGCCATTGTTTGTTCCAATCCATAGTACATTATTTTTATCTATAAAAACTTCGCGAATGAAATTATCTGGAAGAGAATTGACGTTAGATACATCATGCCGATAATGAACAAAACTCTCACCATCGTAACGATTCAGGCCATCTTGAGTGGCAATCCAAATGAAACCGTCATCATCTTCAGCAATACCGTAAACATAACTTTGTGACAATCCTTCCTTAACCGATAATTGTTCAAACTTTAAAGATAACGCTTCAGCAGACGCATTAAATGACAGAAATATAGGGAAAATGGCTAAGACAGCAACTAAACCAAAAAGTGCCTTATTTACTATTTGTTTCATTACCAAAGATTGCAGACAATTCTGAAAACAGTGGAAAATACGAAAAAGAACAAAAATAACTTTTTTGTAAAAGAAAATATTGGAAAAATAGTTAAAATCCAAAATAGTAATACTCCTTATTATTATAATTTTATATCATTAAAAATGATGCCCGTAACTAAGTCAACTTTTTAGCTAAGCTTCTATAAAATACCGCCTGTTTCAGTGTTGATTTTTAAAAGAAATGAGTCGTTTTATCGATATTTTTAAGGATGAATCTAAGTTATAAGCCTATGCAGTAATGACTTTTAAATTAACAAAACAGGCTTGCGTAACCAAATATTTTATATAGGCGTTTGAGGCACCACACGGATGTAGGCCGCACATATATGTGCGATGTGCACCTGACTCACCAAATCGTCTTCATCACGGAAATAATGGTCATAATGAAAATATATCTCAAAAATTAAATATTCAGGAAGAACAACTTTGGATCTAAGCCGCTTGGGAGCAGTAATACCAATTGTACTAAGTAAGTGGTCACCCTCGATGGTCTAAATTTCCAATAGCTGCGTTACCTACATGGATGTAGGTACTTAGGTTTTGTCTGGAACAAAAAAACTGTGCTCTTGAAAATTTATCCTCATCGAACCCTGACCACTAACTTAATACAATTGGTATAATGAGATAAAAAATCAATAATTCACTGTGGGCACAAAGCGAGACCAAATCTATCGCGCCAATGTTAATTTTCGAATTTGGTCTTGTATAGGAAGTATTGATAATTAACGGCCCATAGCCATGAGCAATGCTGGCACAACGAATACGCACAATGTGATTTATGAGAACTTTATTGAGTAAAGCTGCGCCAAAAAAGCAACTAACCTAAGTTTAAACAGCGAGTTACTAGCAGAGGAAGAACGACTAAAAATCAATCTTTCTGCCACAATAAAAAAGGCATTAGAGAAAGAAGTAAGCCAATGCCTTAAAACAGAATGGCTTGAACAAAATACCGAAGCCATTGACGCTTGTAACGAACTAACTAATAAGTATGGCTTATTTTCTGATCCGCATTGAGTATTCTGATGTCCAAATTTTCAGTATAAAAACAACGATAAACGCCAGCAAAAGCTTACACTTATTTTGTTAACATACAAAATGAATTGTTAGAGTCATTAAACACTCGTTTAGTTATACCTCTTACCACCCTAAACTGGTAAATAAATAGATAACCTAGTTCCTTCACCAATAATAGAGTTTACCTCTATCCTACCACCATGATCTTGAATAATGCCAAAGGAAATTGCCAAACCTAATCCAGTTCCTCTGCCAACAACTTTAGTGGTAAAAAATGGTTCAAATATTTTATCTTGAGTAGCTTCATCCATACCACAGCCATTATCTTTAAAGCGAATAATGAGCTCATTGTCTCCTTGTTCTGAGCTGATAATAACTTGCCCTTGAAATTCGTTTTCTGTATTCGACAATTGTTCTTGCCGGGTTTCAACAGCCTGACAAGCATTAACAATCATATTCATAAACACTTGATTCAGTTTTGATGAAAAACAAGTCAATAACGGGTCGTATTCCAGTTGTGTTTTTATGGCTACGCTATCGTACTGGGTTTTAACTAAATTAATGGTAGATTTAATTAATTCTGAAATTTGTACTTTTGACTTTTTTACATCTCCCAGACGCGCAAAGGAGCCTAAATCCCCAACAATGATTTTAATTCGGTTGCTGCCTTCACTTGCCGTACGGGTTAAGTCTATTAGCTTGGAAAAAATGTCCTCAAAAGATTCTAATATCTTGGCATCTGCTTTATCACCGCCAGCAAGTTGTATTAAGAAATTTTTTATCTTCTTAATTTCATCTGTCATCATATAAACAGCAGCGTTGGTATAATTTATTGGGTTGTTGATTTCGTGGGCTACACCCGCCGTTAATGTACCTAACGAGGCCATCTTTTCGGATTGTACTAACTTATCCTGGGCCGCTAATATTTCTTCATTTTTAGCTTCAACTTCGTGATTTTTAGCGACAACCTCTCTATTTTTAGCTTCCACTACACGTTTTTGTTGCTCTAGTTCAGATGTACGTGCAATTACTTTTTGTTCTAATTGCAAATTCAATCTACGTTCAAGAAGTACTTTATTTCGTTGTACTCGGATAAAAGTAAAAAATAAACCTGCCAGTATTAATGCATAAATTACATAGGCCCACCACCGCTGCCACCCAGGTGGATTAATAATGATTTTGATACGGGTAACAACTGGGTTCCAGACATTGCTATTATTACTTCCTTTAACCTCAAAATAATATTCACCAGGCACTAAGTTAGTATAACTGGTGGTACGTGAATTTAATGGTTGGCTCCATTCATCATCGAAACCTATTAGTCTGTATGAATGCAAATTATTACCGGGTTCTTTAAAATCAATAGCAGCAAATCTAAATTTAATATTCTTGATATCGAAATTTAAATCTAATGGTTGTTGTTGACCAATAGTATATTGGTTTGATAAATCATTATCGATCCATACATCGGTAATGACCACTGATGGAATATTATTGTTTTGCTTAACTTGAGCAAGGGTTATTTTTGTGATCCCGCTATTTCCACCAAAAAACACACTTCCATCCTGGTCTTTATAAACAGAACGCGCTAAAAAATTTTCTTCTTGTAAGTCATGTTTAAAATCATAATTGATGATTTTTTTTCGGGAACGGTCTAATTGAGAAATACCTGAATTGGTACTTAACCATAACACACCAAAATCGTCTTCAATCATTGCTTTTATATTGCCGTTCGTTGAACCATAAACATCGCCGAAATGCTCAAAACTATCAGTATCACCATTATATCTGTCCAAAGAACGTTTAGTGCCTACCCATATATCTCCATTTAAAGTTTGATAAATACTTGTAATTGCATTATCACTAATGCTGTTTTTAAACTTTTGTTGATGCACATACTTAACTACCTTTGTGCGATTGGGATCCAATCGGACCAACCCATCCTCTCTAGTTCCAATCCATATTCTACCTGCGTTATCTTGATAAATTGAGGTTATGGCGGTATCAATCAGTGACTTAAGGGTATTAGCTTGCGTTGTATGTAAAGAGGTTGATTTTTCCTCACCACCATCAATCCGTACAATTCCAGAGTGACCAGTACCAATCCATAAGGTGTCATCTTTATCAAATAAAAGCGTTTTTATATTTTTGATTTTAATTTTTTTTAATAGTTTGTTTTGATCTGTAAGGTTTGAACGTTCTTTATCTATTTTATATAATCCTTTGTGTCCACCAAACCATAACTCGCCTGATTTATTTTCACCTATAGCTGTAATAGATAAATGATTGAATTGACCCTCTGATGTAAAACGAGTAATTAATCCTGTTTTATTATTTTTATAAAATATTCCTTCTTTTGTACTTAGCCATAGTACATTAGAACTGTCTTCATAGATTGCCTGCACACGGTTTAACTTTTTACTGCTTCCATTTTTTGTAACATATTCGTCTATTTTTTCAAAAATATTGGGCTTTAAATCTATTTTAACTAACCCCGCATAACGATTAGCCAACCAAAGCAATCCGGAGGAATCTATAGCTATGTCGCGAATATCATCAATGTTAAACAAACGATAGTTATTTTCATCCGATCCTTTATTTTCATTTGATAAAACAATGAATTTATTATTTTTAAGATCATATTGATAAAGCCCATTACTAGTTCCAATCCAAAGATGGTTGCTTTTATCTTGGCGGATCTTGGTAATAGAAGTATTGATCATTATATTTTCAGGGTTAATAGGAATAAATTTTTCGGTTTGGATATCAAAAAGACCCAGCCCTTGCTGTGTACCTACCCACAAAACATTATTTTTTTCATGGTTAATATCAGTATTTTTAACTACGTGCAGAGCTCTTATTAACGAATGATCCAATGAAGTTGGGTTTGACGGATCGTTGTTAAACCTTTTAAAAGACTCTGCTTCTTTATCAAATTTATTAAGCCCATCGCTGGTAGCAACCCAAAGTACGCCCGGCTCCGACTCAACAATGCTCCAGATCCTATTGTGACTAATGCTATTGGGTTTAGTCACATCAAATAAATAGCTTTTAAATGAATTGGTTTCAGGAATAAATAAAGCAAGACCTCCTCCATTTGTACCAATCCAAATATCACCATCACTATCTTCAAAAAATGTCTGGATCTTGTTTGATTGAATTGTTGAATTAGCTGTTGAGCCAGCAGTTAAATCCTCAGTTGAATTAGGTAAATCATGCTTAGTATATTTTCCTAATAATTTCATTTCCTTGCTGTAAACAGCTAATCCGTGTCCCCAAGAACCAATCCAAAACCTACCTTTACTGTCTATAAATATGTTATCAGCTTCAGAAAAAACCAATGGATAGGAACTATTGGCATCACTGGAATAGCGCCTGAATTCATATCCGTCATATCTCACTAACCCTGTTGGAGTTCCCAACCAGAGAAAACCCATTTTATCTTGAGCCATAGAAAATATATACCCGTGGTCATTCAAGATGCAGGAATTTGAAGTGAATTTAAAAGTTTATCTAAAAGGCGCTTGATTGAGCAATAGCGGGCTATTGGGATTGAAAGCAACGCAGTAGATAATCTTTTAAAACGCTTCAAAACCTGCATTTTGAATGATTACGGGTATAGTGGTGTCAGGAAGACCATCCCTTATCGAAAAGCGTTTTATAGACGAAGAGAAGTTTTCGCAATAAGCTGAAGTAGTCATTAAAGAAAATAATACTATTTTAAAAATGAAAAACAGTTTCATTATTAGTTATTTATCCCGGTTATGTTTTAAAAATTTACCCAGCCAAATTTACCCAGCCAACCAATTAAATAACTACCGCTTTGTTAGGTAACTTCATTCACTGTAATTATTGGCTCATACCGCCATTTAAATCACACTAATTAAACATAAAATAAAGCAACGTTGATGACAAAAGAACAACCGCAACCGTTAATATAACGTACGTTGGATCAAAGCGGTGTTTCATCGTTTCTGTTGTGCTTATTTTGGGGTAATTAACTGTTGGTAGCTCTTGTTGTTGTGTCTGTTTTACTGCCTGTGCTACTTTAAAAGTGGAGGGGATTTCCTGAGTGTCTTGCCCTTTAAACTCACTGTGCGCAGAAACTGCCTGATTAATTATTTTTGATATTTGCGTATAATAGTTATCAAAATCAATGTCTCTGTCGAAGAGTGTTGTAGCGATTGAATTTACATTTTTACTGAATTTAGTGATCAAGCTGGTTTCTTGTGCATTCCTTGGTCTGCGCTGGCGAGAGGAAATTAGAATAATTGAAACATTGTCTTTGGCGCCATGCTCCAGTGTTTGTTCAAGTAAAACATCAAGGCTATGTTGCGAGCAACCCTGTTGGCTGACCACACTATTAATTATTTTGTCGGATAACTCATTGGTTAAACCGTCGCTGCACAGCAGAAAAGTATCTTCATCAGAAAAAGGCATTAATATGTGATCAAAAAATAGTTCAGTATGTGCGCCTACTGCTCGGGTGATCACGTTAGATAATTTGCTGGTGGCTGCCTCTTCAGCAACCATATGTCCGGCTCTTAATAATTCGTCAACATAACTGTGATCCCAGGTAAGTTGTTTGATATTACCATTATTCATGCGGTAACAACGAGAATCACCCGCCCAGAGTATTGCCAGCATTCCCTGACAAACGGTGGCCAAAACAATAGTTGAACCAATATGCTGGCCCTTTAATTCATTCAATGAATAATTTTGTAAATGGGCATTAAGTGAACGTATCGTTTTTTCTATGGTTAATATCCGTTGTGACATTACATTAGTAAGTGTCATATTGGCGAATACTGCAACTATCGCCTGACTGGCTTTATCGCCGTCTCTATGACCTCCCATTCCATCAGCAACCACCCAAATTTTCTGTTGGTCGTCAGCATAAATTGAGTCTTGATTAACACTGCGCTTTTTACCAACGTCAGTCACTGAAAAACTAAACCAATTGTTATCCATTAAGCATCAGCCCCCACCAAAAAAGATTGGTAACATTCTGTAGGTGGCATTCCTGAAAAGTAACGCTTTTGTGGTATAAAACCCACTCCGCCACTCATCCACCATATTGTTGTTTTTACTTGTTTCATCTTTAATAAACTGTCCAGAAAAGACTCGTTGCAAGTGCTGAAATCAGTCACGTCCTGATCGGCGATTGATCCAATCTCCATTGCCGACGATGGAGTAACAGAGCTTGCACCTACAGAAAATGATTCTTTTGCTGAGCAATACATTTCATTCAATATTCTATTAATGTCGTCTAAATTAGGGCTGTTTTTTTCTAATAACCCTAAAACAAAATCTTCGGCTTGTTCATGCATGCTATCCATATTTCGGGCAAAAACAAAGGGATTCACCGGATAATCTGCCTGACAAATTACGGTAAAAGGATAACAACGACCACTTTTATCAACACTTGGCATCATAAATCCCGTGATAGTGGTTTCACTTAAAATATCGTTACCGATAACGAAACGCCAAATTGGGCTGTTAAAATATCTAACTTGCCAGTTATCCCTCAATTGAGTTCGGGAACTTTCAATTGATTGTAATATCCAATTATCCCAATAGTTAATCAATTGAGGCGACACATTACGCTGAATAAAATCGCCATAACCCGGTAATTTACCAAAAAATCCAATTTTCATAGTGCCTCCTATAAGTCTGATAAACACTTAAAATTAGATAATCGAGAAATCACCATGGGGTCGACCCTTTCACCAGCCGATAATTCGTAGATGGCTTTATAATTTTCTTTAGTGAAAGTAACTTCAACTTTATTGGCATTAACGGTATTAATATCCGCTTTATCAAATAATTTGAAAATAGAAAATAATCCCTCTTCTCTTGAAATAACCTCACTGCCATCGCGACGAACAAAATGGAACCTGCTGCCTGAATCAGGATTTTCCGGTGGCCAGGTTATTCGGGTAGTAACAGGACGTCCAAATTGATAACTCATCTGGCGGCCATAAAGTGACATTTTAAACTTAGCTAACCGAGAATCTAAATATAGCGGTTTAAGTGATAAATTAATGCGGGGAATGGCACTTCCTCCAGCAAATAAATTATCTTGTATTCGGTGCCATTTTTCAAAAAATGGTAAAACCTTTTCGCTAAATCCATAATTTTCAGCGACATTTGATTTCCACCGCCACGGATAAGATTCACTGACAATTAGTGGCTTAATATTATGGGCATAAAATTGATGCATTTTGCCAGTGTTTGCAAACAGCGTGGATAATTCTCTTAAACTCACGTCTGGTTTAGCTGTTTTGGCAAAAGGATATTTGTAGGCGATAATACTGTCGCACTGAGGCACTATATTTTGTCGCCAGCTTTGTGCCATTTTCGCTTTATTAACTTTATTTTTAATGTTTACAACACTGTTGCTCAGCTGATTTAACCATAAATTCAGCGGTTGTGGCTGAGAATAAGCAAACGCCTGCAGTGATTTAAGTATCTGCCCACTGTTTTCACTGGCAGGGTTATTAAAATTAACGGTTAACGACAGTGCAAGTTCTGAAATAATTGCCGACAAACGTTGCTGCACAAGTGCCTTGCGTTCTTCGCGCATTAGCTCATGAATTTTGCTAAATTGAGTGGTGATAAAAATTTCGGGTGAATCATTACTTCGCAAGTCACTAAATTGTTGAGCTTTGGCAAATTTACTGCTTATCTTACTGGCAAAATCAGCCAATTTCGATGCTGAGCCATCTTCAGTTAATAGTGTCGCTGTTGATACTTTGTCTAGCAACAACATTAAAGGAGAATCTACGGTACTTGTCACCATCAAAGCTGACTCTAAATTAGGTAAACTTTCGCTTGGTTTAATTGATATAGAGCTTAATACTAACTGCCAGCTTTTTACATAATCTCTGGCATAAGCTTTTTCCAACTCTTTGGCTAAAGTTCGCTTATTAATAGAATTATTCTCTCCTAACAACCACGACTCTTTGTTTAATTGACTGATGTATTGAGACAGATCTGTTGTTAATACCTGAGTAAACATAGCAGGAGTAAATAAACGTGATATTGTCTGGAATTCATCCAGAGAGGTTGCCATAAGCAAACGCCAATCAGGTCCGGCAAGCTGGGCCATTGACAACATTTGTTTAGGAGCATTTAAATAAGGTTGTTTAAATTGCTGATAATATATGTTGGCTAAAGATTCAGATTGTAAACCCTGTTGTGTGGTTTGAATCAGCTTTGGGTCCAGGCTGTCAACCGACATCTTATTTTGAACCAGATGTTCAACATGGGCACCAAGTTGAATATGCTCGGTCGCGGTAAATATTGTATTTTGCTTCAAGCTATTTTGTAACCACTTAATGAGAAATTCGTTATCTCTGTTATCTACATTTTTTAACATCAAGTAAGCTTTTAGGGCCTGATATTTATCACTGGCATTTTTAGTTGCCTTTAATTGAAATTCTGCCTGCTCTTGAACATACGGCAGCAGAATTGTTTTAAGTAAGCGGTTATAACTTGCAGAAAATTCTACTTCCAGGTTATTTGACTGCGCTAACCCCAAACCTGAAAAACTCGCTTCTTTTTGCTTGACCAGTGCGGTTAAATTAGTAGAGAAGTCATTCAGCGCGGGAAGATAGTGACGTATGTCGCCGCTGCCTGAACCAGCACCTTGACTTTTATATTGCTTGTTCCAGTTTACAACTGATGCTTCACTTGATTCTATATAACTCACATTATTGTTATAGCTGATCAACCAGCCTAAACAAAATGCTATGGAGAATACGCCAGCAGCGATCATTGATACTCTTTTAAATAATCTTTTTCGTTTTTCGTATCCTGCCAATACACCGAATTGATCCGATTCTGGAAAAATAACCTGCTGCAATAATTCTTTAATAAAATAACTACGCTGGTCATTATTCCACAATACCTGAGCGTTATTTTTAAGACCAAAGGTTTGAGCTACTTTTGCGATCATACGATCTATAGGTGCACCCTGCTGAGTACCACTGGTAAAATACATCCCGCGTATAATCCCGGTAGACAACTTGTTATCTTTCTGGGTTAAACTTTCTAAAATATTGTTTAACACAGGTTTCAACGACGCAAACTGATCACTGAAACTATAAATTAAAGATTTACGACTTGCATCTCTTTCTAAAGAAATACGTTGCCACTGACGACGGGTGATAGATTGAGTTAACCGATTGAATTCTCCTGAAAAGCTTGCTAATAAATCACCATTTTCGCTGTCTGCAGCATCGAATGTAATACCAAATGTCTGTTCGCGTTCTTTATGGGAATAGGTTTCGTAAAACTGACTAAAACCTGCCAGCATGTCTGTTTTGGTAATAATTAAATAAACAGGAAATCTTGTTTCAAAGTAGTCATTAATTTCCGCAATACGTTGTTTGATCAGTATAAGTTGTTGCCCCATCTCATATTCGTTCATTGTGACCACATCAGACATACTGAAACTGACCAATAAGCCGCTGATAGGTTTACGGCGATACTTTTTAATTAACCCTAAAAAGTTATTCCAGCCAGACTCGTCTGCTTTTTGATGACTGTCGCGAGAGGTGTATCTACCAGCGGTGTCAAGCAAAACGGCTTCCTGAGTTATCCACCAGTCACAATTTTTAGTCCCGCCAACCCCTTGAATTGCCTGATTCGAAAATTCATTGAATAAAGGAAACTTTAAACCCGAATTAGAAAGCAATGTAGTTTTGCCACTGCCCGGCGAACCAATGATCATATACCAGGGCATGCTAATTAACGAATCTGGGCCACCTTTACTCGTTTTAAGTAAACTGAACGCTTGATCAAATTTTCTTTTTAGTTCTGCCGACTCTGCGTTTATAACCTCATCTACGCCTCCATCATCAGACATATCCGCAACCATTTTTTGTTGCAGCTTATTATTTCGGTGATATTGAAATAAATTAACTAAAACATAAATCAACAGGATAAAAATAATCGTAACAAGTCGATTACTGACATCAGCCAGAGGAGAATAATCAGCAAACGATATATAAGGACCGGCATACCAAATCAGCAAAGATATGAATGAAAAAACCAATACCAGAATAAACCATTTACTGTGAATTATTTTTTTTATTGTTTCCATTATTCACACTATCCTTTTAAAACTAAAATAAGTTCAACACGACGATTTAAACTTCGATTATACGTACTGTCGCTGTCATCAATTAATGGCTGTTTGTCAGCCATACCGCGAGTTACGGTATTAGTCAGTTGAAAATTGCCTTTGCTTAACCACTTTGCCACAGCTTCGGCTCGTTTACGGGAAATAACCCAATTTGAATCTGCTTTACCCGTTGAATCTGTATGACCAATAACCAATACACTATCGGCATGCTCTTTAATTGAATTAACCAGACGATTTACGTCGGGTAGCGCATCTTCATTGAGAATACTGCTACCCGATTTGAATAAACTAGTACTCTTCAAACGAATTACCAGCATATTCTCACGTACATCAATAGCGACCATTTGATTGGCAATTTCTTTTGAGAAATAGCTTTTCATTGAAGATGCTATTGTATTTACATCGACACTTTCAGGCTGACTTTTATTCATTTTAAGAACGAAATCATCCCAACCAATTGATTCCAGCTTTTGATAAATGGGCTCTACTTTTGCGTTTAAACTCGATAAGAAACCAATATAGACAATAAGTAAAATAGAACCTAAACCCAAGAAGAAAACCCAGGATGGAAATTGTTTAACAAAGCTTTTGGTCTGTACACCAACACCTTGCCAGTTAGGCGACAAGTCTCTGCCTGTTGGTCGTTGCTGTTCAATATGCTGGTAAAGTAATTGACCTACTTGAAGCAGTTCTTGTTCTCCCTGCTGACTAATTCGGTATTTACCCGAAAATCCTGACGATATACAAACGTAGCACAACTCAATTAAATCAATATTTCTTTGCGCTTGTTCTAATAATTTATTAACGATTAAAAAGAACTTTTCGCCACCCGATGTTTCATTATGGTACTTACCCAACAACGTTTGATGGCTCCAGACACTGTCGGCCCCCCAAGGGGTTGATAACACCAGTTCATCTAACAGGCAGCACATAATATAACGCGCAGTCAGAGAGACTTCTTTGCTAACATTGGCGTTACTTAATTGACTGTCAAACTTAGTGATCAATTGTTCAATATCCTGTCTTAGCTGCTCAATGGTGTTTTTTGGTTCTAATGACCGAATATTACTGGCTAAAGTTAATATTTCACTCCCAAAAGTAAGAATGATGTTTTCACCGCTGACCTGGCTGAATTCTACCGCCTGCCCCATCCCTTGAGGCATTTGCCCAGACGCTGGTGACGGATTAAATTGATCACTGCCATACGGCGCCAGTGGTGAAGACGTCGGATTTGAAGGCACAGAGTTTGAAGGTACAGAGTTTGAAGGTACTTGGCTTGAAGGCATTGCATTTGAAGCTGCTGTTGCCGAAGAAAGCTGTTCGCCGCCTTTCCTTCTACCTCCCGGATTAGGGATAATCAATGTTTTTGACAAATTGTCGTCACTCATTTTCATTTACTCCTGATTGCCCATAATTCCATTGATAAGTTAGGAAAATTTGTCCCTATATGTAACGCGATCCCGCCAGACTGAGCCAAAGCAGTCCAATATTCACCCGTTGGTAATAATTCAAAATACACATAATTACGTTGGTAAGGGATCTCTCGTGGTGCGACTGCCAGGCTATTAAGTTGTACTCCCGGAAGTTGCAAGTTAACAAGTTCTTTAATTTGTTCAACAGCACCAATTTTTACCTGGGGTGCAAAATACTGTCGTATTTCATCAGGAGAAATATCTGCGGTAACCGCTAATATAAAAGATGCTGAGGTAAACAGTGTTTTGTCTGAAATAGGGCCAACTCTGATCCCATATTTTTTCTCTTGCAGTGGAATATTAATAGAGTTTTGTTCAAGTACTACACTGAACGCTTGTCTTAATTCATCAATTAAACCATTAAAAGTTTCTGTTAGATTGGTATGCTGATACGTAGGTAATTCCGGCACTTGCTTATCAGCTTTAATAAATGTGCACATATCGCCAATAAGACTGATAAATTTTTGATATAAATCAAGAGGAGTTATGTGCTCAGCACTGTCCAGATATTTTATCAAAGGTAAATGACGGTTAAGGGTTTGCAACATTAAAAAATCAGAAACTTCTGTGGTAGTTGCCTTACCCAAAACAGAAACTCTGGCAGATAACGCATTAACCCTATGCTGGGCTAAATTAACTAATTCGCTGATAAAACCTTTAATAAAGGGATGCTGTTTAATATTTAAGGCCGGATAAATAAAGTCATTTTTCAGGGTTATTACTCCTGATTCACTGACATCTTCAATATAGCCAATCGGAATACAACTGAACTCGTTCAAGTTGTCATTATCGCTAAGTAAACAAAAACTTAACCCTGCCACTTCAAGCGTTTGCTGTAATGAAGAAGTACCTGAAATATCTCGGGCATCATGCTCAGTAACCTGATAACGGTACTGAATACCTTCATGATTATCACGCATCGTTTCCGTATTTCCGTGACGCCTTATTGTCAACGCCAGATAAAGCGTTTTATTTAAATGATCTTCAGTAATATCCAGTGCAGCGGGGATAACATCAACATTAGGGAAACAAAAATAACTGCCGTCAGGTAAAATACCTTCAGCTCCGGCGATACTGAACTTGCCTGTTTTCAAATGTGACTTATCAATTTCTACTGAAAATATTCCCCATGAATGAGGTTGACACAATCCGATAGCATTGCGAAGTTGAGACTCATGATATCTGGATTGTTGTTGAAAATGCTGAGGCTGTAGCATCATTCCTTCAGACCAGACTATTCGTTTTTCCCACGCCATACTATGATTATCCTTATGCAATTTCTTATGCCATTTGGCATAAATATTTTTATATTATTATTAGTGTAATTGTTCGTATTCGTCCTGAAACTGTGTCGCAAATAGTTTTATTGCGCAGGATGGATTAGCCGCAGGCGTAACCCATCAAAACACACATTTTTCATTTACTTAAAGGTTTATAGCCCCAAAATGTGATGGGTTACGCCGTTGGTAACCCATCCTACTCCTTTGTTTAACATCAACTAACTGTGCCGAGGCTAGAACACACTGTTTTATAATGCTTATTAGCTACAAATAATTTTACCGCGTAGGATGGGTTAGCCGCAGGCGTAACCCATCAAAACACCATTTTTCAGGTACTTAAAGGTTTATAGCTCCAAAATGTGATGGGTTACGCCGTTGGCTAACCCATCCTACAACTAGCTTTGCAATGATCTGTTTGTTTTAAGCGTGCTTTATTAAGGCAAAGTTACTGCTTAAAGCTCAATAACACGCACAGATAATTTATCAACTTTAATTTCTAAACCTGAATCACGCCAGAATTGCCCATCAGGAACAGTAACTACTGTACGCCAATTAACCATATCAATGCTTCGGTAACCAACAGCTATGCCGATATATTTTGCATTTTCTGATATTTGCAATTCGACTTCATTATTAGTGCCGGGATGAATTAAATATTCATCAAGCGCGATATATTCTGCGCCTAAGGCATTGTGGTTGCTCTCAAATAAAGCAGTGTAACTTGCATCATCAAAATTAATCCGACTCGTTAGCTGATATACGCGAACAAGCACCGGTGACGGCCGATTTTCAAAATCGGGATTTATATCAGCCGCTGCCCTGATGGAATAACTAAAATCGACATTATTTTCAGTAGTACTTGAACAAGCAACCAGTGCAATACAAAACACTGCAACAAACGATATTTTTAGGTAACTGAACATATTATTTTTCTTATCCATATTATTTTTCTTATTCATATTATTTTCCTTATACATACTATTTTCCTTATCCATTTTCTTTTTTAATCCTATTAATTTGGTCTTGGTAAGCGTCAGCAAAATGAAGACTTAACACTTCATTAAGATTTTGTTTAACAGAGGAAGCTAACTTATTTTGCTTATCTTTATACAATTGCCAGTACTGCGAACTTGTATTTAATCCCATAAAGTTACGTCCGCTTTCTTTTACTTCTGTTTCGATCTTTTCTGGTTCTATCTGGTTCAGAACACCGGTTACTGTAGCTTGCAAGCCAGATAAAAAAGCCATTTGATGCAGTTGAACATCACTGATAGCTTCATCGTACGATTCTTTTGTGGTTAAATATCCGACCTTCTTCTTCAGCAATAACATTTCCAGGCTATCAACCGGATCAATTGAAAATTTTAACGGGTTGTTCGATCTAGGTTGTACTGATGTCAGTGATAATCTGGATTCTTGTTTAAAAATAGTCCGGCCGTTTAACAGGGACATTAAGCCTTGAGTTGTTGATAAAAGTACCGTCGCAATATCGTCAGCAAAAACTTCTGGATCTATTGAAGATAAATATTCTTTTGGTAAACCTAATTTATTATAGAGACGATTAAAGAACACATCTTCTGCTGGTTCTTGTGTTGAGGTAGCTGTTGAGGTAGATACAACAGGTTCTTTAACTTGTTCTCTTGGCTTTGATTCTGCCTTTTTCTGAGGCTTCTGCTTAGACTTTTGCTCATGTTTTTGTACTGCTTCTTCCACTGGCTGTTCTTGTTCTAACATAGCTGGCTCAGGTTCTGCTTTATTTATCTCTTCACTGGGCATTGGTATTGAAACAGGTTCAACTGCTTTTGGCTCTGCTTTAGGTTCAGCTTTAGGTTCAGCTATTGGTTCAGCTAACGATTCTTCTTGCTTGACAACATTATCTTGGGGAATATTTTCTTTAACACCTGCTTCTTTTAAATCTTTTAAATCTTTTAAATCTTTAAAATCATTAATAGGCGGCATAATACCTGACAGTTCCCAATTTTCCGGAATACTTAAATTGTGGCTTGGGTTGTGGCTTAGGTTATGGTTAGAGTTATCAACTCCTGAATGTTTTTCATCAGGCTTGAAATTTAACTCATCACCCGAAGCATCAAAATCGGGGAAAGTAACTTTAGGTTTTTTTGATTGTTCCAGATCATCAATATTCTGAACGGACGGTTGCTGAACAGCTGCTGGTTTATAATTGCCCGGTACTGGCGATGATAATAAATCGTCTAGCCCTAAATCTGATCCTATTTGTGCGGGATCGTTTAAATTATCCAGACCAGACACTTGCTGCTTCGCAATGAAAGACATAGGATCCATCGACTGCTGATTTGACTCTTTTGGATCAGGTGTTTGTTCACCCATAATTAAATCAAGAAGACCACCGCCATCTGCATCTGAAGTATGTTGACCAACATGACAGGCACCAGTTTCCAGCGCTTCAATGGTTATTTGAAATTCACCCATGATAATTGTATCGGTTGGCGTTAAAACATGCTCATTGTCTCTGCCAAGTAAATTATTGGTATTATTAATATGAACGCCATTCGTACTGATATCAGTCAAAATGAATTCATTATTACGATAAGAGATCAGTGCATGTTTTTTGGAGATAAAACGGTTTTCGTCCTGTAAGACCCAATCACAGTTTTCGGAACGACCAATAGAGCCACCCAGAGAAGAAAACTGACAACGAAGTGTTTGATCGGCTAAATTTCCTAAAACTAACTTCAGCAACAAATAAGCCATAATGATTTACAGTCCCTATATTTTATTTTTATATTATTATATACTATCTTCTTCGCAAATTTTCCTCATTTATGAAAAAATTCGATAGTATCTATATAAAAAACTTACTTATTATTAAGGCTATATTCTAGAGTAACTTAGATCTACAGCTTATACCAGTTGGTTGTGTATTGATAATTCAATTATTTTATAACAAGTTAAAGAATCGCCGTTTTATTTATAAAAAATATTCAGCAAAATATTTACATGGGTGTAATATTAATTATATATCTTCAACAATTTGAAATAAAATTCAACATTTCCAATTAGTTTGGATGTATTAAGGATCAAGTTTATAGTTTTAGTGCTATGTAATGCTATGAACAACAAAATTGACTTTAATTATAAATAATAAAAAGAGATCAATATAAAATGGACGCTGATTCAATTCAAATACATGGTTACCAAATAAAAAATGTACTGGGTCACGGTGGAATGGCCACCGTTTATTTAGCAATTCAAGAAAGTTTTGACAGAAAGGTTGCTGTTAAAGTAATGGCAGCACAACTCTCTTTAGATCCTAGTTTTGGAGAACGCTTCCTGCGGGAAGCCAAAATTGTCAGTCACTTAATACACCCGAACATTGTCACCGTGTACGATGTTGGCGTTGTTGATAATCATCATTATTTATCTATGGAATATATTGAAGGTGATGAATTAAAACAAAGACTAAAAACCATTTCCATTTACCACATCATGAAGGTCGTTAAAGAAATTGCATTGGCATTAGATTATGCCGGTAGAAAAGGTTATGTCCACAGAGATATAAAACCTGAAAATATTATGATCAGTAATGAAGACGGTCGTGCGGTACTAATGGATTTTGGTATAGCAAAAGCCTTTGACACTATTAGCGAAATGACTCAAACAGGTACGGCTATTGGCACACCTTATTATATGAGTCCTGAGCAGGCTAAAGGAAAAGAGGTAGATTGGCGTTCAGATTTATATAGCCTAGGTGTTGTTTTATTCCAGTTATTAACTGGAGAAGTTCCGTTTCAGGGTGATTCAGCCGTTTCAGTAGGCATTAAACATTTAACCGATCCTATTCCCAAAATCCCCGAATACTTACAGCCAACCTTTCAGGTTATCATTGAAAAAATGATGGCAAAAGCACCTGAGGACAGGTATCAAAATGGTGGTGATATTGTAGCTGTGCTTAATACAATATCTGATGAACAATTAGCAGAAATAAGCGAGCCATTTTCTGAAAATGAGAATAGAGAAAACGGACAAAATATAGATCATAAAGTCGCTACCCCTTTTCCTGGTGGAACAAGTGCTATCCAACGTAATATTCAAACATTGGACAGCGATACGGGTACAACAAAAATAATTGATTTATCACAAGCATCTAAGACCTCAAAAAATGCCTCAAAAAACACCTCATCACCCTCAAAACCAATTATCGCCACAGGTATTGCAGGTTCGCTTTTACTCGCAGGTGTTGCCGGATATTTATTCTTCCCATCAGGTAAAACACCTGTTGGAACAATACCTTCTAAAACAATACCTTCAGATAATACAAACATACCTCAAGCTTCGTCCTCTTCTTCTTCAACATTAAGGTCAGGTGAAATTAACTCGACTTTAACCTCACAACAAACGCAACAAAATTCCGACAATACAAAGGGTAAAACAACAGAAGAACTTGCCAGAGAAGAAGAAAACCGAAAGAGTCTGAAAAAACTCAGTAGCTTGTTAAAAGAAGCCAAGTTACTAGAACAGCAATTAGCCACTAACGTCGATGTTATTGACGAGTTACATCAAAAATATCAATTAATATCACTGTTGCAAAATGATCATCCTGATGTAATCGATGGCATAAATAATATTAGAACCATCTACTTAAATATTATTCAAGATGATATTAAAAACAAACAATATGAAAGGGCTGACAAAGCACTCAATAAGTATTTACGTAAATTTCCGGATAATGTACAAGCTGAACATATTCTGGCGATACGCGCACGTTTGGACAAAGAGAGTCAATTAGCTGAATTATTATCTATTGCAAAACAATACCTGGCCAGTAACAACTTAACAGGAAAAGGTGAAAATAATGCATATTATCAATATAATAAAATTTTAGCCATTGAAGGTGAACACGAAAAAGCGGCTCAAGGAATTATTGATATTGGTGAAAAATATCATCAGCTTGCCAGTTCGCTCGTTGAGGAAGAAAAATACCAACAGGCATTAATTTACATTGACCGGGGGTTAAAGATTGTCCCCAGAAACAGTGGTAAACTTATTGCTCTGCAAGACAAAATTAATCTGCTAGTTAAACAAATTAAAGAACAAAAACAAGCAAAAGAGAAAAAACAAAAAAAGGTGGAAGAATTATTGTTTGGCGCTGATTTACAACTTCAAACCAATAATATACTGCTCCCTTCAGACAATAATGCACTGTCAATGTATCAGCAGGTATTAACTCTGGAACCTGATAATAATACTGCATTAACAGCGGTTAAAGATATAGAGCAATCAATAGTCAAAGATATTCCGGCACATATTTCCAGCCATGACTTTGTTAAAGCGCAACAAGCCATAGATAGTGTTTTGAAACATTTCCCAAAAAGCCAATTCATTGATCAACTACAATTAAAACTAAACACCACAATCACTGAATCTGAAGAAGCTGCAAAACCTAAAATATTAGTCATAAATATAAAAGGTGACTCTTTTTCTGAAATAACAACAGAAGCTGTTGATAAATTCAGTGCTGACCGAACCATTTATATCGGTTTAAAATACACTAACTTCGGTGAGGGTACATCTGTTCTGCAAGCCTTGCTATTTGCAGGTTCAAGAACGGTTAAAATAAGTACTGTTCCCGTAATACTCAGTAAAAATGAAGGTGATAAATTCTTTAGAATATCCCGCCCGGTAAATGGCTTTGCTGATGGCACTTACTTCCTTGATTTAATTTTAAAAAATCAAAAAATCACTACAATTCAATTTTCTATCGAAAACTAGTCTAATATAAATTAAAGGAACTTGAAAATAACACTATGGGTATTTTTAAATCATATATGAACAATAATAAAATGGAGTCAATATGCGTTCACTAATAATAACACTAGTTTGTACATCAATACTTTTAGGTTGTGGTTCAACCAACAATAAAGGAGACCTAAAAGCAGTTAATACCAACCTTAGAAATCAAATTGCATTAGAAGAGCAAAAAAATACGCAATTACGTGCTGATAACATCTTATTAAATAGAAAAATTGAAACTCTAGATCAAGTGATTACCGTTTTAGATACTGAAAAAGGTTCTCGGGTTGAGGAATCATCCGTTTTACGAAGCCAGGTTAGAAAGTTCGTACAAAATCAGGTTGACGTTTTAAAAGCATTTCTCGTTGAGGGTAGGCTGCTCGATTATATTGGCGGCGAACTTGTTGAACGCAGTAATGTAGAAAACAAACCGTCTACAATCGTTGATTTAGGCAATAAAATAACCAGTGCCGGTGTATTAACAGGCGTTGGTGCTTATGTTATGCAGCCAACATCAATGAAGGTGAAAATTCTACGTCTTATTGATAAGAAGCTTGTTGTGATTTGGGAAAGTAATATTATAAATATGACAACTGTTGGTATTAGCCGACATCAATTTGCCAATTCTATTGGTGTTGAAAGAGGCGATGTGATTGCCTACGAATTTAACAAAAATGTTGGCATAGGCTATAACATTGGTACAAGTAACAGCCGTTACACCAATGACCCATTAACCTTTGGTATGAGTATCAGCGTAAATTCATTGCTGGGTAAGAAAGACAAACGTTCATACTCAATGGGTGTTTATGGCTTACTTAACCAATAATAAGTAAGCAGTTGTAAGATGGGTTAGCCAACGGCGTAACCCATCACATTTTCTGACCGCCAAGGCGTTAATCACCTGATAAACTTATTTTTATGATGGGTTACGCCTGCGATAACCCATCCTACGCGGTAAAATTTCAATTTAAAAATGGTTGGTGTAGTTTTCCTATTAAGCATTATAAAACAGCTTGTTATAGTCTCTGCCACAATTAACCTGGACTTAGCCAAAAATAAGTAACAAATAAGAAATAACCAGTATTCAAACGCAGTTTTCTCAATTGACAAAAAATAATAGATAAAAAATTTTACAATAAATTAACAAGAAAATTGATGGGTTAACCTCCGGCAAACCCGTGCTCGCATACAAAATAAACCATCAAATATCATCAGCTTAATCAATACACCGACAACTACCTCTGTACCCGAATAAAATAAATGTACAAATTATTTGAGTCAACTTAGCCGTTACAATCTGGAACCACCTTTGCCATGTTCAAAACTTGTAGTATGTTTAATGAATAAAAACTTGTACTATGTTTAATTAATAAAAACTTGTACTATGTTTAATTAATAAGAAAAATATCCTATAACAAACAATATATAACGGAAAATAAAGGAACTATTTGTATATGGACTACGATCAACTGATCTCTTCTGAAGTTTCAGATGTTGATGTATGTGGTGTTAACCTAGAGGATGACTCTAGCTTTCAAAACTATTTTTTCGAAGCCGAAGGCACTCCTGAAAGGTTTGATGGACAAAAAACAATACCAGCAGAGCCACCTGAATGGCGTACGATAAAAAAGCAAGCCGTTTCCTACATGAAACAAACCCGTGATTTAAAACTAATCAGCATAATGGCTCAATCAGTTTTAAATACGGAAGGATTACTTAAATTTGAACAATGTTTAAGCGGTATCCTCGGTTTAGTCACAAATCAATGGACCGAAGTTTTTCCGTCTCTGGATGAAGATGATGGTGATCCTCTTGAACGTATTTCCGCACTTGGCCATTTGTCTGACCAAAATTATGTCATTAGTGTTTTAAAAGATACCGTAATTGCTGAATCAAAAGTATTTGGTAAAGTAACCCTACGTCTGATTGACCGAGCAAATGACAACTCTGCCACTAAAACTGACTCAGATCTGGACCTCTCGCAAATCAGGGCTATTTTCACAGAATGCAATGATGGTGTAACCGATACTTATAATTCGATAAATCTATGCTTGAGTAATTTTGAAAGCATCAATCAAGTTTTTGTGGAACAAGCAGGTAATAACTACAATGTAAATTTTGATAATGTTTGCAAAACACTGACCCATTTAGCAGAAACTCTGGAAAAGTACGGTAATGTACAATCTCAGATAATTGAAGAGTCTGTCGAAACTGAGGCCGGACAAACAGAACAAGTAGATGGTGAAAACAAAACACCTGTAACTAATCAAACTTCTAGCAATACAGCATCCATCCAGAGTGCTGGAATGAAGTTAACCTCCCGACAAGATGTAGAAAAATGTTTCGATATAATTTGCGATTATTACAAGCAATACGAACCTTCAAGTCCAATTCCTGTATTAATCAACCGATCTAAAAAACTCGTGCACATGAACTTTTTCGATATTGTAAAAGAAATATTGCCGGATTCATTAGATCAGATAAATAAGTTAGGCGGCATTACTGCTGAAGAAGAAACGAGTTCAAGTGATAGTTCATGGTAAAAAATGATAAATAAAAAAGTTGTAAATATGATCATAAAAAAAGCTAATTATAGTCAAAAACATAACTGGCTTTACTCATAAAATAAAAAGGAGAAAAATGTGGCTAGTGGTCAAAAATTTATCGGGCGCAATAGAGCGCCCCGCGTACAAATAGATTACGACGTAGAATTGTATGGTGCAGAGAAAAAGGTACAAATCCCTTTTGTTATGGGAGTCATGGCTGATTTAAGTGGTCAACCGGCAGAGCCTTTAGCACCTATTTCTGAACGTAAAATTTTGGAAATTGATGTTGATAATTTCGATGATCGATTAAAAGCATCTAAGCCAAGAGTACAGTTTACTGTTCCTAATACATTGACAGGTGAAGGCAACCTAGCCATTGAAATGAACTTCGAAAGTATGGATGACTTTAGTCCGGCAGCTATTGCAAAAAATACTGATGGACTAAAACAGTTGCTGGAAGCTAGAACGCAACTGGCAAATTTAGTGACCTATATGGATGGTAAAGAAGGTGCTGAACAGCTTATTTCTAAAGCGTTAGCTGATCCTTCTTTATTGGCTACATTAAGTGCGGCACCAAAACCGCAAGATGAAGATGGCGGGGAGTAGAAGTTATGGCTGAACAACAAGAAAACGAAAGTGAATTAGAACAAACGGCCTGGGAAGATCTAGATACGAATAGTTTTGCCTCTTTACTGCAAAAGGAATTCAAACCAAAGTCTGACCGTGCAAAAGGTGAAGTCGAAAAAGCAGTGAATACGCTGGCTGGTTATGCGTTGGAAGATGCTAACATTATTTCAGAAGACACGGTCAATTCTATTGAATCGATTATTGCTGAAATTGATAAGAAGCTTTCAACTCAAGTTAACTTGATCCTTCATCATGAAAACTATCAAGAACTTGAAGGTACATGGCGCGGTTTACATTATTTAGTTAATAATACTGAAACGGATGAGTACTTAAAAATTCGTGCGTTTAATATTTCTAAAAAAGAACTGGGCAAAAACCTGAAGAAATTTGCCGGAACTGCCTGGGATCAAAGCCCTATCTTCAAAAAATTCTATGAAGAAGAGTACGGTCAATTTGGTGGTGAACCCTTTGGTGCTATTGTTGGTGACTACTATTTTGATAATAGTCCAGGGGATGTCAATTTACTTGCGAACATGTCAAAAGTATGCGCGGCATCACATGCTCCGTTTATTACAGCTGCGTCACCAGGTTTACTTCAACTGGACAGCTGGAATGAATTAAGCAACCCAAGAGATTTAACTAAAGTATTTTCTACACCTGATTTTGCTTCTTTCAGATCACTTCGTGAAACAGAAGACGCAAAATATGTCGCGTTAACAATGCCAAGAGTCCTTTCTCGCTTACCTTACGGTGATAAAACAGAACCTGTTGAAGCTTTTGATTTCGAGGAAGATGTCTCCGGGGCAGACTCATCTAAATACGCATGGACAAATGCTGCATATTCTATGGCGGTAAATATTAACCGTTCATTTAAAGAATATGGCTGGTGTTCAAGAATTCGCGGCATTGAATCTGGCGGTGATGTACAAGGTTTACCTGTACATACTTTCCCGAGTGATGATGGCGGCGTTGACATGAAATGTCCGACAGAAGTTGCCATTAGTGATCGCCGTGAAGCTGAGCTTTCTGCGTGCGGATTAATGCCGTTGATTCATCGCAAAAATAGTGACATGGCAGCCTTTATTGGTGCTCAAACATTGCAAAAACCAGCAGAGTATGAAGATCCTGATGCCACATCAAATGCGGCACTGGCGGCAAGATTACCGTATTTATTTGCTACTTGTCGTTTTGCGCATTATTTGAAATGTATTGTTCGGGATAAAGTGGGTTCATTTAAAGAACGTGATGATATGCAGCGCTGGTTACAAAATTGGATAAACCAATATGTTGATGGTGACCCAGCGAATTCATCAGAAGAAACTAAAGCACGCAAACCTATGTCTGCGGCAGAAGTGGTGGTTGAAGAAGTAGAGGGAGCCCCTGGTTATTACAATGCCAAGTTCTTTTTACGTCCTCATTATCAATTGGAAGGTTTAACTGCATCATTAAGACTGGTGTCTAAACTACCTTCAGAAAAAAGCGGCTAAACAACTGTAATTACACACATTAAAGGAGAGTGAGCATGGCTGTAGACATGTTTTTAAAATTAGATGGGATTGATGGCGAATCAGTAGATAAGAGCCATGGTAAAGAAATTGATATTCTTGCCTGGTCTTGGGGTATGAGCCAAAGTGGTACTTTCCATGCAGGTGCTGGTGGGGGTGCTGGTAAAGCAAACTTCCAAGATATCAGTGTTACTAAATGGGTAGATAAAGCTTCAGCTACACTAATGGCAAAAATTGCAACGGGTGAACATATACCTAAAGCAAGGTTAACCGTTCGTAAGGCCGGTAAAACACCATTAGAGTATGTGATTATTGATATGGAAAAAGTCATGATCACTTCATACTCAACCGGTGGCTCAGGTGGTGAAGACAGATTAACTGAAAATATCACTTTAAACTTTGCGAAAGTAAAAGTTAAGTATGTTCCACAGAAAGAAGATGGTTCAGGTGATGCTGAAATTGAATTTGGTTTCGATATCGCAGCCAATATAACAGCATAGTCTTAATAAAGAACCAACCTAATTTATCCGTTAACTACTTGGGTAAAGGTTGGTTCTTTTTTTATGATATGAAACTATTTTAAGATAAGTTCAAGTTAAATTTAAATTGAGTCAAAGTTGGAAAACAAATGAACGCTGAAAGTTTTTTACAAGCAAGTGATCTTAAATCATGCATGCAAGAACTCGTTATTGAAATAAAAAAATCACCCAGTGATGTGAAGTTAAGAATTTTTTTATTCCAATTGTTTTGTATAAACCGTGAATGGGACCGTGCGCTGACTCAATTAGGTGTACTGAAAGATCTGGATGATTCTACAATTGCCATGGTTAATACCTATCAGCAATTAATTGCATGTGAACAAAAACGTGAACTGGTACTTGATGGGTCTAAAGAACCTACTTGCTTTGGAGAGCCATCTCAATGGCTTGCTTATTACGTAAAATCTTTTCAGCTTTGCTCTGAAATAATTGGTTCTGAAAATAATGCTTCTGAAAATAAATATCAACAAGCTGCTAAGTTAATTCATCAAGGCGCAGAAATGGCTCCCGCTATCTCCGGCAGTATAAATTTTGGAAATGAACAGAAAATCAAATCGTTTAATTGGTTAAGTGACGGCGATGTTAGATTTGGTCCTTCAATTGAAGTAATGATTAATGGTGGTTATTACTGGTTACCGCTGGAAAATGTTTTAGAGCTTGCTTTTGAACCCGTAGAAGATCTACGCGATATGGTTTGGCGTCCAGCTAACTTAACCTTAAAAAACAAAGGCAAATTAATTGTATTTCTTCCGGTACGCTATCCGATAAATGCAGAAACAACTGACAGTCAATTACTGTCCAGAACGTGTGAATGGCAAGAACCTCTCGACAATTTTTACATAGGCCACGGACAACGTATTTTTGTTACCGACAATGACGAAATTCCATTACTTAACGTTAATTCAATTAAATTTGATCACGAATAATGCCTGAACTATCGCAAAAAGAACGATTGCAGTTATCGTTACTTGATCGATTGTCTGATGACGAACCGAAAAAGACAACTGAATCAAGAGAAAAACGCGTTATTTCCATTTCCCGATTAAGGCAATTAGTACAAAGAGATCTGGCCTGGTTACTTAATTCAGTAGCCGCATCTGCGAATATGGACTTTAGCAATTATCCAGAAGTAGCTAAGTCAACATTGAACTACGGAATTATCGACCTGTCAGGTTTTAGCAGTATGGTGTTCAATCCAAAATACATAGAAAGAGAATTAACTAAATGTATTAAAAACTATGAACCCCGCATTATTCCTAATTCGCTCAAAGTAAAAATAAAAGTAGCAGAAGAAGAAATGAGTAAAAATACAATTTCCTTTGAAATAAGTGGCGATCTTTGGGCGCAACCACTTCCGTTACAATTATTCTTAAAAACAGAAATAGACTTGGAAAATGGCAGCGTTAACCTAAGTCACTGGAATTAACCTAAGCCACTTGAATTAACCGAAGCGATTGGAATAAAAAAATGGATGAGAAATTTTTATCTTTTTACAATCAGGAATTAAAGTTTATCCGGGAAAGCGGAGCTGAATTTTCCAAAGAATACCCCAAAATTGCAGGGCGTTTAGGCCTTGATGGATTTGATTGCTCTGATCCTTATGTTGAACGTCTATTAGAAGGCTTCGCTTTTCTTTCGGCAAGAATACATACCAAACTTGATGCTTCTTTTCCTAAATTTACCCAGCATTTAATGGAACAACTTTTTCCGGGTTTTTTACAGCCAGCTCCTTCAATGTTAGTTACGCAGTTTAATCCTGATTTTGAAGAAGGTAGTTTAGCCGAAGGGGTTACCATACCGCGCGACACAGCATTACACAGTTTACTGGGTAAGGGCGAGCAAACCGCTTGTGAATACAGAACTTCACACGACGTAACATTATGGCCAATAAAATTAACGAATGCCGAATACATAAACGCGCAGGAATTAGCCTCTTATGTAGGAAAAACAAACCTGGATCATACCCCTAAGAGCGGTGTGTTAATAACTTTAGAAGCCGCTCCGGGGCTTACCTTTGCTGAAATATCCCTTGATTCGTTAATGCTTCACTTAAGAGGAACCGAATCGTTTCCATTACATTTGTTTGAAGCTATTTTCAAAGGTTATAAAGGTTGTCTTTATAAAACAAATAAAAATATGTGGCGTAACCAGGAAGCTGCAACAAAAGTTACCGCACATGGCTATAACAAAAATCAGGCACTTTTACCCTACAACAATCGACAATTTGATGGTTTCCGCTTATTAAAAGAATATTTTGCTTTTGTTAAACGCTACTTGTTCTTGTCTATTGATAACCTGCAGGCAACCCTTGCTCAATGCAATGAAGACAAAATTCAATTGCTGTTGTTGCTTGATCATAACGATACTCGTCTGGAAAGTTTAGTTACACCTGATAATTTCGCCTTGTATTGCACACCGGCGATCAATTTATTTCCTAAACGCGCTGAGCGAATTAATATTTCCAGAATTAATCATGATTTTCATATCGTTCCCGACAAACTCAGGCCTCTTGATTTTGAAGTGTGTACTGTCACTAATATTAAAGGTTTCAGTTCTGGTATTGAGGCAACGTCACAATTTTTACCCTTGTATGGGTCTGAACAATCAACAAACTCCTCACACTCCATACACTCCTCGCAAAACAGGCACAATGCCTACTATACAATCAGCAGAGATACTCGTCGCCTTAATGCTAATCAGCGAAAGTTTGGTCATCGTTCCAGCTATATTGGCTCTGAAGTATACCTTTCACTTGTTGATCCCAAACAAGCCCCCTTTGCTGATGACTTACGCCAATTATCTGTTGAAACATTATGTTGTAACCGTGATTTGCCGCTAATGATGCCATTAGGCAAAGGAAAAACTGACTTCACCATTGAAACAGGCGCTCCATGTGAGTCAGTACGTTGCGTAGGCGAACCAACCCGGCCTTCTCCCCCCTCTTGTCAGGGAAATGTTTCATGGGATTTAATAAATCAATTATCAATTAATTTTCTCGGGATTACTGGCAGCGATTCAAAATCGGCTTTAGCAAGTTTAAAAACCTTACTTAGTTTAATGATGGATAGAAACGACTTTGCCCAGAACAAACAAGTTGATGGCATAATAGAGGTTGAAATCAAACAGATCACTAGTCGTTTACCTTTTCCCGGGCCAATATGTTTTGGCCGGGGTGTCGCTATTATTATTACCCTTGATGAACTTGCCTTCGAAGGTAACAGCACATTTATGCTGGGTATGATTCTGGATCGATTTTTTGCCCAATACGTCAGCATTAACTCATTTACACAGTTAATACTTAATTCATCTGATCGCGGAGAAATATTTAAATGGCCAATTCGAATCGGCTTGCGAAACGCTATTTAGCAGAATTAGCAAACGATCCCGAACAACTTCATACGCAGGGTTTTACTCCCCTGGTTAGATATTTGGCGGCCAACGCGCCTCTGGCTACGCGTGTCGGCTATTCTGTGTCTCCAAAACAAGATTTTGTTCGATTTGGACAAACAGCACTTTTACATTTTTACCCGGCTGCTTTTACAGACGTAAAATTTAACAAGACAACGAGTAATTATAAACTTAATAACAGTTACTGGGGCATGTTGGGTATAAATGGTCCTTTACCCACCCATTTAACTGAGTACGCAATAGAAAGAAACTATCGCCTTCAGGACTCTACCTTTACCGGGTTTTTAGACGTTTTCAACCATCGTTTTATTTCTCTGTTTTACCGTGCCTGGGCTGATGCTGAACCTACCGTTAGTCATGACAGACCAGAAGAAGATAATTTTCAACGCTACTTAAATGCGCTTTCTGGTGAATGTACAAGTGATTCAAGCTCAGAAGTATTTAACCAACATAAGCATGTTCATCAATATTTGTCTGGATTGCTAAGCCATAAAAACCGCAGTGGTAAAGTATTGACGCAACTTTTAGCCGAATACTTACATTTTGAGGTATCTATTGAAGAGTTTCAGGGCCGATGGTACGACCTGGAACCAAATGATCAAACCAGATTAGGTCAGCAAAATGCCACTCTGGGCTGCGATACAATGCTAGGTTCAAGAACTTTTCAGCGAAGCTTCAATTTTGCCATTAATATTGGCCCAATTTATTATCAGGAATATATTGCATTGCTTAACAACAGCCGACAATTGAGCAAAGTAATTGAACTAACGAAAAAAGTTCTCGGACAAGAGTATGAATTTTCGATAAATATACTATTGAAAGCGAAACAGACACAGGCGTGCCAACTTGGCTCGGCACTGCTTGGTATTAATTCATGGAGTCAAGATAAATCAGGCCACTTACAACAGCGTGAGCCAAAGCTGGTTTATACCACCTCCGTTAATTAATCGGTCAATATTCAATAAGGATAAATGACTAACTGATCAGTGGATGTGGTATCGAAGCACAACAGTTTAAAAATAAAAATATTGAGGGAGTAAATTTTATGACAGAAATTAGTCGCGTTAGCCTATTCGGAAAACTCAACCCCATCGCTTATAAAGCAGTTGAAAGTGCAACTGTATTTTGTAAACTACGAGGGAATCCATATGTTGAACTAGTACATTGGTTTCAACAGTTATTACAATTACCAGACTCAGATCTTCACAGAATAATAAAACATTTTGAGATAGACCCATCAATTTTAGCTAAAGACATGACAAATTCTTTAGACGCTTTACCACGGGGCGCAACCTCTATTTCTGATCTATCGAGTCATATTGAAGAATCAATAGAACGTGGTTGGGTGTATGGTAGTTTAGTGTATGGTGATACTAAAGTAAGAACTGCCTACCTTATTATTGGCATGTTAAAAACCCGCGACCTCAAAAATGCTTTGCTGAGCTTGTCTACCGAATTCAGAAAAATTAAAGTTGAACAACTGGGAGACGAATTAACCCAGATAATTGACGGTTCACCTGAAGATAATGCTCCGGCTACTGATGGTTCAAGCCTTGGTGGCTTTGAGCCGGGTACAGCCAGCGATGCTATGGCTCCTGCAACTATGGGCAAACAAGAAGCCCTTAATCAATTCACCACTAATTTAACTGAACAAGCTGCAAAAGGTGAATTAGATCCTATCATTGGTCGTGATGATGAAATCAGACAAATGATTGACATTTTAATGCGTCGCCGTCAAAACAACCCTATTCTTACCGGTGAAGCAGGTGTTGGTAAAACTGCAGTAGTTGAAGGCTTTGCCCACAGAATAAATAAAGGCGATGTTCCGCCAGCACTTAAAGGCGTTAAATTACTTTGCCTTGATATTGGTCTATTACAAGCTGGCGCAAGTATGAAAGGTGAATTTGAAAATCGTCTGAAACAAGTTATAGAAGAAGTTAAATCATCTCCTACGCCAATAATTTTGTTTATCGATGAAACTCATACCCTGATAGGAGCAGGTGGTGCAGCAGGCACAGGTGACGCTGCCAATTTACTGAAACCAGCTTTAGCCCGTGGAGAATTGCGAACAATAGGTGCAACCACATGGGCAGAATATAAAAAACACATCGAAAAAGATCCTGCCCTTACCCGCCGCTTCCAGGTTGTTAAAGTGGAAGAACCCGATGAAGAAAAAGCCATACTAATGCTACGTAACATTGCTGGTATGTTAGAAAAACACCATCATGTTGAAATATTGGATAAAGCGATTGAATCAGCGGTTAAATTGTCACACCGCTATATACCCGCCAGACAGTTACCTGATAAAGCAGTCAGCTTATTAGACACAGCTGCTGCCCGCGTTGCCGTAAGCCAGTTTGCCACCCCGGCTGAATTGGAAGACTGCAAACAACGTATCGAAAACTTGCAAGTTGAACAACGCCTTTTGGGCAAAGAAGCGACCATTGGCATTGTAAACCAAAGCCGAATTGATGAACTCGTACTATCTCTTGAAAAAGAACAAGCTAAAGAGCAAGATCTGGAAAAACGCTGGCACGAAGAAAAAACGGTTGTTGATAGCGTATTAAAATTAAGACGCACTCTGAAAGACTTGTACCTTGCTCAAGAAAGTGAATTAGAAGGGAGCGAGCTAGCCAAAGACAAACCAAACGAACCAAACGAAAGTGAACCAGCAACAGACGATAATTCAGATGAAGAGAAAATAGATAATTCAGCCGCTATTGCCACCGCTAAGGCAGAGTTAGATGAACAACACAAGAAACTTGAAGAAATGCAGGGTGAATCACCATTGATATTACCTTCATGTGATGATCAGGCTATAGCCTCTGTTGTTGCTGATTGGACCGGCGTTCCTGTCGGAAAAATGGTTAATGATGAAATTAGTACCATTTTAAATTTACCCGAGCTTATGAAACAGCGGGTGATTGGACAAGATCATGCCATGGAAATGATCGCCAAGCGAATTCAAACATCACGAGCTGGCCTAGACAATCCGAATAAACCTATTGGCGTATTTATGCTTTGTGGTCCTTCAGGAACAGGTAAGACAGAAACGGCACTGACATTAGCGGAATCTCTATACGGTGGCGAACAAAATGTGATCACCATAAACATGAGTGAATTTCAAGAAGCCCATACAGTTTCAACTCTTAAAGGTGCGCCTCCGGGTTATGTCGGGTATGGCGAAGGTGGAGTTTTAACCGAAGCCGTGCGCCGTAAACCTTATTCGGTGGTATTGCTTGATGAAGTTGAAAAAGCGCATCCTGATGTTCACGAAATATTCTTCCAGGTATTTGATAAAGGTGTAATGGAAGACGGTGAAGGTAGAATGATCGACTTTAAAAATACATTGATCTTACTTACTTCAAACGTTGGCAGTGAATTAATCATGAACCTGTGCAAAGACCCTGATTTGATGCCGGAACCAGAAGGGATCACTAAAGCATTACGTGAACCACAATTAGGTGTATTCCCTGCCGCATTATTGGGACGTATTGTGACTATTCCTTACTACCCATTATCAGATGAAATGATCAAATCTATCACCCGGTTACAACTCAACAGAATTAAAGATCGTGTTGAAAAAGGCCAGGGAATTGAATTTCATTATGATGATACTGTGGTAGATCTCGTGGTTAGTCGCTGTACCGAACTTGAAAGCGGCGGACGGATGATTGATTCAATACTTACTAATACGTTATTGCCTGAAATCAGTAATAAGTTTTTGACGCATTTGTTAGAGAAAAAACCTGTTACTAAAGTGGAAGTAAGTACTGACAATGGTGAGTTTATTTATACCTTGGAGCATTAAGTTTTAGTCAAGCTTAATTAAGCTTTAGCTAAGGTTTAATACAATCTGAAACTTTTTATAGCCTTCTACTGGCCTAACCGTACAATCGGTTAGGCCAGAATCCCTCACGTTTATACCTCACATTCATCCCTAAAACTTCCACTAAAAAACAATTGAAAATTAAAATCATTGACGCAGGTCCGACCTCCTGAAAGAATACTCAGCAACTAATACACAGAAACTAATACAGAAAATCTCTTTAATTGATAGAGCTCGAATATGACTAATTTTAACTTTGAAGAAATAACCATTGAATGTCAGGATGGCTATGACCTTGCTGCTACGCTTTTTAAACCAGAAAATAAAGTTAAAGGTGCCGTTTTAATTGGTCCTGCTACGGGTATAAAAAGGCAATTTTATGCCAGTTTTGCCCGTTATTTAGCTAACAAGGGTTATGGCGTAATTACCTTTGATAATCGAGGGATTGGTGATTCTCTATCAGGTAAAGTCAGCGACAGTGACGCTTGCGTTCAAATTTGGGGGGAGCAAGACATGCCGGCAGCATTAACAATGTTACAAAGCGCTTTCCCACAAACTCAATATCATTTGGTGGGTCATAGTGCTGGTGGTCAACTGGTGGGCTTAATGCCTAATGCTAAAGAATTAACTTCGATGTATAATTTTGCCTGTTCTTCAGGTAGTTTAAAAAACATGAAAATGCCGTATTTCGCAAAAGCGCATTTCTTCATGAATCTGTTTATTCCCCTTAACAATCTACTTTTTGGACATACCAAATCTCAATTACTGGGAATGGGTGAACCTTTACCCAAAGCAGTCGCCCAACAATGGCGAGAATGGTGTAACGGACAAGGTTATGTAAAAACAGCGTTTGGAAAAACAATAACAAACCACCTGTACGATGAACTTGCGATCCCCTCAATGTGGGTTAACGCAACAGATGATGACATTGCAAATGATGAAAATGTTGCTGACATGATAGCGGTTTACACAAAGCTAAAAACCGAGACTCTTACCTTATCACCTCAAGAATACGGATTGACTGAAATAGGCCATATGAAGTTTTTTAGCCGAAAATCCCGCCCTTTGTGGCAGCATGTTTTAAATTGGTTTGAGAAACATAGCAATAATGGTGAAAATGTTTCAGATCAGGTTGCTTAGGTTTCTTTTCGGTTTGTTTGTATCTCGATTTTTTTGTATCAGTTTCATATTTTGTCTTGCCGTTTAAGATTTTAGACTATACCAGATTGGTAAATCGAATATTTCCTTTTACCACTTAAAAGACATTTAGTACTGGAGTTATAACAGTAGTTTAAATTATATTTTGTATTGATTATGTCACTTAGCGTTAAAACAATTATTGATTTTTTAGTTGTAGGATGTGGTTAGCCGCAGGGGTAACACATCAGATTGCTAGTTAATAATCACTTAAATATTAAAGCTTTAGTGTGTTGAACGAGCACAATCAATATAAATTTGTAATACAATTTAAACCTACCTTTAATCTATTCATTAGAAAAAGTATTGCTTAAGCTGTTCAATAAAACTAATCTGGATCTTGTTCAAACAAATGATCCAGGGTAATAACTCGTGCATTAAGCTCGTTAAAGTGCTCGTTTCGTTTAACGCCATATGGGGTAACAAGAACAATTCTAACATTAAATCTATTTCCGGTTTGTTCGTTAAACACGTTACGCTTACGAATCAGTTCATCCTTGTATTCCTTATCTAAAACAAATTCGTCTTCATAATATTTTCATTCAATTAATTCAACGTTATTGCTTCTATTTTCATGTTTAAGAAGAAGATCTATTTGTGCCCCTTTCTCATCCTTGCCTTGTGGCCTAAATGACCAGTAATGAGAGCTTACAGGAATACCATTAATGCCAAGAGCTTTCTTTATTTGGTTTTCATGCATATGGCAGATTTTTTCAAAGGCATAACCCGACCATGATTTGTACGATTGAGTAAAGGCTTCTTGTGTCCAATCGATGATCCTAGTCTGAGCCATCCACTTATGATGGAAATAGCTAAATAAATCAGTCGCTATGAACAACATTCCTTTGTTTTTTGATTGAAAAACGGCCTTTTTGATATAAAGCCTGAAGCAACTAGTTCTTCTAGTGCGATCGTGATGTAACCTCTACTTAAACCTGTTTTATTCGCAACTTCTTCTCGTGTTAGACCTTGCCATCGCCTGGAAAGCACATTCATAATTGAATAGTATGTTGAAGCGTCTCTAAACAGAGAATGAAATAGGGTTTTGTATTCATCTTTAAGTAATGCATCTTTTGAAAAGCAAAGCTCTTGTATTGCCTGAGAGGGAGTTAAGTCGTTTTTTAAAGATATAAGATATTTAGCAACTCCACCAAGAGCCATATATATGTTAGTTATGGCTTTGTTGGAAAGCTGCCAGCCTTTAGACTTCAATAATACCTTTGTTGAATGCAGATTAAACTGAGACATTGATAGCTTTGCGGTTATTCTTCCGTGTAAGGGGCCTCTGTCCCTAATTAGTTTATTCAACATATAGGATGCAGCCGAACCACAAACAACTAAGATGATATTGCTTTTCCTCGAACAATACTCATTCCAGAACGCTGCTAACTTCCCCCAAAAAACCCGACTTCTGGGTATCCATCCATGGTAGTTCATCTAAAAACAAAACCAACTTATCATTTGTCGGGAGTGTATTTATGTAATCTTCCAATAGGTAAAATACATCTTACCAATGCTTTATATTTCCTATATTTAGATCAGGTGCATATCTGGATAGCTTTCTAACAAAGCCGTTAATTTGCTGCGTTCGAGGTTGATCTAGCTTTCCTGCAAATTCTAAATAGTTAACCTGAATTCGGGATAAGCAGCACTTGCTCAATACTTCCTTTTTTCCGATTCTCTGCGTTAAAACAATGAT
>JABSOI010000065.1:0-29185 GCA_013216015.1 Alteromonadaceae bacterium
TAATCGAAAATAAATTAAAACAATCTGTTCAGAAGTCTCAACATGAGCTTGACGTTAAGAAGGATTCTTTGCAGTTAGATTTGTCATTATATGCTCATCAACAGAATTTAAAATATTCTAGATATGATGAGTTTCTTAGGCAAGCAATAGAAAAAATATTTATCGCTGTGATTTCCACCTCATTTTTAAGAGGTGGATTTAATAAATATCAAAATTTGGGGACAATTCAAGAAACTGAAAATTTTGTTCAGCATATTTTGATGCTTTTGATAAAACATTTAGGGCTTATAGTGGAGTTTTTATTAAAATTGTTGAAGCATATCAAATTATTGAAGTTCAAGAAATATACATTGATGAAGATTTAGAAAAGTTGCTTAAGTCAGTCTTGATTACAATACATAAACAATATGTGACTGGTCATGATCATCTAAAGAAAGCACATGCACAAGAACAAGAATCTTTTCGTAAAAATCTTCTAAAGCCTGAGACAGCAGTTTTTGATTTTGGTAAGTTTCATGATGAGTCATTAAGTTTATGGAGACATACGACAGACCCTTTACGAACAACTCTTAAAAGTCATGTAAGACAAACCTTAGCGCCTAAATCTAGTTAGATCCATAATATGATTAAAATGATCTAAGTCATAATGTTCATAAATCTATAGTTATTAGTATAAAATAAATCCTACATGGTACTTTTCTGGTACTAAAATAAAAAACCCTTCACAACCTATTGATTGTAAAGGGTATTGTTTGGTGGAGCGGGGGGGAATCGACCCTCCGTCCCTAAATCATTTCTTTACCATCGTTTTCAGCATGATATATTTAAAACGGCAATATATCAACAGCCGCCTTTTTAACTTCCTCTCCCCTCATATCATACCGTTTAGTCGTTTCAATATTCGCATGTCGCATTAATTTCTGAACAGTAAAAATATCAACACCACTACTAATCAAGTTTGTTGCATATGAGCGCCTTAAATCATGTGGCGTTATCCTTTCTATATCAACTAACCTACATCTTCTATTAATTACGCGAATAATAGCGCATGGTGCTAATCGTTGGTCTGTTATTCTGTCACCAATGAGTAATCGGTTAAATAAAACACCTTCGTCATTCCCTCTAATTTCAAGCCATTGATTGAGCGAGTCTATTGCAAACTTGGGTATATACATTGTTCGAACATAGCCGCCTTTACCATTAATGATTAGCTTGTTATCTGAATAATCAGATAAATCGAGTTTAACTATTTCACTACGTCTTAAACCAGCACCATAACAAACGGCGATAATAGCGGAATCTCTTATTTCTCTGATTCTGTTTTTTTTACATTTATAATTAACTAATCGGTTAATTTCAGTAGCCTCTAAAGCTTTTCCAACAAGTTCTGAATCACCCCTTACTCTTTTTACGTCCTTAATTCGCATGTAAGTATCAATGTCGATTAGGCCAAGTCGCCAAGCTTCCCTAACTGCTCCTTTGAATATTGCGAGATAAGTATTAATTGAGGCTGGCTTAAGACCTCGGTCAATCAATATACGTTTTAATTCGATAATATGAATATAATTTACTTCGTGCCACGGATACGTTTTTAAGGAGGAAAAACCCATAAATCGGGAAATCGTATTTAATGTTGAAGTGCAGTTTCTGATGGAAACATGGGTATTTAATGAACAAATAAAAATCTCAGCCGGATTTTTTTCAATTTTTTTCAAGTTTTTTTATCCTTTTTTGAAAAAATACAAAACTGATGAAAACAAGCATCTATCATCAATTTTCTATTCTAGCTTAAGGAATAAGGAGTTATTAAATTAACTGTTCATAAATCAAGCAGTTAATGGCGGGCATAATACCTTAAAGTTTGGGGAAATGAACTATCATTAATTGATTTTTTGTTTTTAAAGGAAGGGTTTTAGAATGGTTTGTTTTTGAAAATCGCTCATTAATTAAGACGATTGACTATGTCCAAATTAAGTGTAGTTTCGACCATAACCCCTTATTTTGTTGGTGTTTATTTTTAAATTCAAGATTTAAGCGCGTAGGATGGGTTAGCCGAAGGCGTAACCCAAAAACACCAGTTTTTATTGATATTATTAGATACTTGCGTGCTACAAAGTGATGGGCTATGGCGTTGGCTAACCCAATCCTACAACTAATTTTATATTGTCTCGTTTTGTCGTGTATTTGATGCAGCAAAGGTACAACTAATCAACATAAAATTTCTGAGAAAATTTCAATTGATGTTTCTCTGAACCATCAGAAATAGAAATATCGAAGTGAAATGTTTCTTCATTGCTATATTTAATTTGGGCCAGGTAATAGATGGCATTGCCTTCTTTTACTTCCTCAAATTCAAGGGTTTTAAACTGACCTAAATTGTTGCGGGCTTGACCTGTAATTCTAACCGTTTTTGCCGGTGTGTCTTTTTTAGAGTTATCTAATACAGAAATGTTTATTAAACCATTATAACGACTGCGTTCAATACCATAAGCTTTAGCTATTTCAGGTGTTAAAAAAGTCGCACCTATTGCCATATAATGGACATTCAGTGAGCCTAGTTTTTTCATGTTTTCAGCACTTGCTGTGCCAGCAAATGAACCAACGACCCATAAAAATAAAATAATGCTTTTAGATAAAAAATTCACTTTTAACTCCGAATGAATGATTGAATGCGGTCTTCAGTATAAACCATATCCTACAATTAACATGAAAATTTTAGGCTAAACCTGAGCCCAATAAATCAAGTTACCAGAAAGCAGAATATTAATGACATTGAGCAACAAAAATGCGATTAAAATAGATAAATCTAAACCACCGATATTTGGGACCAGTTTACGGATTGGTCGTAAAAAAGGATCGGTTAATTGCTGAAAGATCATCATGGTAGCATTGTAGCCTTGTACAACCCAACTCATTAAAGCCATTACTAACATGATGATAAAGAGTAAAAAACCAGCCTGTTTGATTAATACCAACAGGCCAACGAATAAAAACACAGGAATATGTAATGATGTACCGCTAAGGAGGGCTACAACGAATATTTTTAAAGTTGCAACAACATAAGCTAGTAATAATGTGCTTAGATCAACACCACCAAGGCTCGGAATTATTCGACGTAAGGGAATAACTAGGGGATTACTGACTTTAACGATAAATTGACTGAAAGGGTTATAAAAGTCAGCTCTAACTAACTGTAACCATACTCGCATAATTAAAATCATTAAGAATGCGTCGAACACAAACCTAAGTAAATATATAATTGCTTCCATTTAAAACTCCAAAAAAAAGGGAATAATACTTGTGTATTAAATTGTTAAAATTGTCGTACATCAAAATTTGATATTTGGTAACTTTACCCGTTATTTTGTGCAATTTCCAGAGCACGCTGCAGTGCAGCGTCAACGGCTTCTGTAACCAATTGTGGTAAACCACCTTCGGTTAGCTTATTTAATGCTGCCTGTGTAGTGCCACCTTTAGAAGTAACATTGGTGCGTAACTGGCTGATTTCAAGGGTAGAATTTTCAACTACCATAGATGCTGCACCTAAAGCTGTTTGTTGAACAAGTATTCTGCTGGCTTGGCTGGAAAATCCGAGGTTTTTTGCCTGTTGCTCTAACGCTTCCATAAATAAGAAAAAATAGGCTGGTCCAGAGCCTGAAATACTGGTGATAAAGTTAATCTGCTGCTCATCTTTCAACCATAAAATTTCACCTACCGCGCACATCATTTTTTCTGCTAAGGCTAATTGTTGCTCTGAGACTTCAGTTGAAGCAAACATGCCTGTCATACCTAAACCTAGTTGTGACGGGGTATTAGGCATAGTTCTGATAACTGGATATTTACCTGCTAAGGTGGTTTGAATTTGTTCGATTGTGCAACCAGCTGCGATAGAAAGAAAACATTTTTCATTGATATTAGCAATGGTTGCGAGTTCTACGCAGACTTCATCAATAAGATGGGGTTTAACACCCAAAACAATAAAGTCTGCAAATTCAGCCGCTTCAAGATTACTGGCGGTTTCTTTTATGCCGTACAATTGTGCAAGTTTAAGACGTTTTTCGGGGGAAGGGTTTGCAACAATGATATTCTCAGCTGGCCAATCTTGTTTTATTAAACCAGCGATAATACTGCTGTTCATATTACCAGCGCCGATAAATGCAAATTTTGTCATTTTTAAACCTTTAAGTTAAACCGTTAAGTAAAATCTTGCTAAGACGCTTATTACTTATGGAATTTAAATACTATATGCAGTAAATAATAGCAATTAATCTCTACCACCAAAAATGGCAGTGCCGATACGAACCATGGTTGAGCCAGCAGCAATGGCATCTTGCATGTCGCCAGACATGCCCATTGATAATGTGTCCATCTGTGGATGAGTTTGTTTTAGTTGATTAAAAAGTTGATGCATTTTGTCAAAAGTTGTCCGTTCTGCATTTTTCTGTGGAATAGCCATTAAACCACGCAGTTCCAGATTTTTACATTGTTCAATGACTTGCGCTAATTCAGCAAGTTCTTCTATGGTGACACCAGACTTTGTTTGTTCACTACTAATATTAACTTGTATACAAACATTCAGGCGAGTATCTCGCCTGGAGCTATGCTCATTAAGACGTGTGGCTATTTTAACTCTGTCTATGCTGTGAACCCATGAAAAGTTCTCGGCAATTTGCCGGGTTTTATTAGATTGGACAGGTCCGATAAAATGCCAGCTGATATCTGGTAAATGCTTGAGCTGTTGGATTTTTTCAACTGACTCTTGTACATAACTTTCACCAAATTCACGTTGTCCCGCTTGATAGGCTTGTTCAATCATATTGCCAGGTTTAGTTTTACTGACGGCCAACAAGCTGACTTCGTCATAAGCACGGTGGGTTAGCTGGCAAACGTGGGCGATTTGTTGTTTAATTATGGCAAGGTTGTCTTTAATATTAGTCATTTAGAGGTTGTGTGTCTCATTTGATATTTTACTTACAGTATTTATTTTTTTGAAATTTATAATTAACATTTTAACTTTTTTCATCATTTTTTAACCTAAGAGTTACTAAGTGTATGCCATTAGACCCGCTTGATTAAGGCAAAGTTATTAAAACCTTGAGTAATTGAAAAAAGAGTTTAGATAAAAGTTATTCAAAAATTTCTAATAACTTATTATATACTTAAAAGAGTTATTGAATCTTGTATTTTCAAGCCACTTTAATAAAAAGTGCATTCATCCCGGTTTTGGCTTTGTTTTAGTCTTAGCCTTAGCCTCAGGGATAAGCTACAAGCTACCGACGAGCAATCAACACATTATCAGCAAAGAGGTTTTTATGGATATTACCGAACTATTAGCATTTAGCGTGCAAAACAATGCATCAGATTTACATTTATCTACCGGGTCGCCGCCGTTAATCAGAGTTGATGGTGATGTTCGTAAACTTAATATTCCGGCGTTTGAAGAAAAAGAAGTTAATGCTTTAGTCTACGATATTATGAATGATCGTCAGCGCAAAGAATATGAAGAAAATTTAGAGGTGGATTTTTCATTTGAGGTACCAAATTTAGCTCGTTTCAGGGTTAATGCTTTTAATCAAAATAGGGGGCCTGCTGCGGTATTTAGAACTATTCCAAGTACTATTTTGTCATTAGAAGATTTAGGTTGTCCTGATATTTTTCGTGATATTGCTGATACGCCACGTGGTTTGGTTTTGGTTACTGGCCCTACGGGTTCAGGTAAATCAACAACTTTAGCAGCCATGGTTGATTATATTAATAGAAATAAAAACGATCATATTTTGACCATAGAAGATCCAATAGAATTTGTTCATGAAAACAAGCAATGTTTGATTAATCAACGAGAAGTTCATCGTGATACGCTAAGTTTCAGCAATGCATTACGTTCAGCACTGCGTGAAGATCCTGATGTTATTCTGGTTGGTGAAATGCGTGATTTAGAAACGATTCGTTTAGCCATGACTGCGGCTGAAACGGGTCATTTAGTCTTAGGTACTTTACATACGACTTCAGCACCAAAAACGATTGACCGTATTATTGATGTTTTCCCAGGGGAAGAAAAATCAATGGTTCGCTCAATGCTTTCTGAGTCATTACGTGCCGTTATTTCACAAACCCTCATTAAAAAAGTGGGTGGTGGGCGTGTTGCAGCACACGAAATTATGATTGGTGTACCGGCAATTCGTAACCTGATCCGGGAAGATAAAATTCCTCAAATGTATTCTGCGATCCAAACAGGCATGCAGCATGGTATGCAAACTATGGATCAATGTTTACAAGGTTTAGTTAACCGCGGCTTGATTTCAAAGCAAGATGCAATGGAAAAAGCAGCTGATAAAAAACAATTTACTAATTATTAGTTTTAAATAGGTAACGGTATGAACTTTCACGATTTGTTAAGTAAAATGGTAGCACAAGATGCTTCAGATATGTTTGTTACGGCTAAGTTGCCAGTTAGCGCTAAAATTAATGGTGAGTTACAACCTATTGCGGAGCATGTTTTAACCTCTCAAGAGTCACTTGATATGGTTCATACCTCGATGAACGAGAAACAGATCAAAGAATTTGACGAGGACAAAGAATGTAACTTTGCCATATCAATCGAAGGTATTGGTCGATTCCGTATTTCTGCATTTTGGCAACGGGATATGGCTGGCATGGTTATCAGACGTATCGTAACTGAAATACCTGATGCTGATGAGTTAGGTTTACCATCGGTTTTAAAAGATGTCGTTATGTCTAAACGTGGTCTGGTTTTGTTTGTGGGTGGTACGGGTACGGGTAAATCAACTTCCATGGCGTCATTAATTGGTTATCGTAACCATAATTCACGTGGCCATATTTTGACTATTGAGGATCCGGTTGAATTTGTTCATGAACATGCAGGGTGTATGGTTACTCAGCGTGAGGTTGGTATAGATACAGAGTCATTCGATGCAGCGCTTAAAAGCTCATTACGACAAGCGCCTGACGTTATTTTAATCGGTGAAATTCGTAATCAGGAAACAATGGAACATGCGCTTAGTTTTGCTGAAACAGGGCATTTATGTATTGCAACTCTGCATGCTAATAATGCTAACCAGGCCATTGACCGAATTATGCATTTAGTTCCCGCTGACCAGCATGGTAAATTGCTTTTTGATTTGGCACTGAACTTACGTGGAATAATTGCTCAACAATTAATTCCTACTAAAAATGGCTCTGGTCGTGTTGCTGCAATTGAAATATTACTTAATTCCCCATATATAGCTGAACTTATTAAAAAAGGTGATCTGGGAAGCATTAAAGAGGTTATGGAAAAATCAAATGAACTTGGTATGCAAAGTTTCGATCAAGCTTTATTCAACCTTTATCAAGCTGGGACTATAAATTATGATGACGCTTTACATCATGCCGATTCGGCAAACGATTTACGCCTGATGATCAAATTACGCAGTGGCGACCAAGATGGTCTTGGTGCTTTAAGTGGTGTCACTCTTGCGGGTTTAGAGCCTAAAATTGACGAGTAAACCAGTGTAATTTCGGATTGTTGTTTTGTGATAACGGGTTTAGCCTGAACTTTACCCGTTATTCAATTGCTTGTTTCCAAGTAGCTTAAGATTAATTCAAATTAACTAATTCCCATTAACTTTAGTTGCTAACTTATTGATAGAAAGCTCAAACCGCTTTAGTTCCCGAAGAGTAGATTGTCGGTTCATTTCCATAAAGGTCCACATCTTCAATGAAATTTGTACCATAGCACTAAGTAGTAAACCTACACCCCACTGTAATTTATGTTCGAGTGGTCTTTCAACAAAGAAGAATTCATAGCCGCACCAAAACATTAATATGCTGAAAATAAATGTGGCAACGCCAACTAGAATCAACCAACCACCTAGTTTTCCTTTATAAGCGTTAGCTAACATTTTAAATAACCCTGGATCATGTACCAATATTTTATCTATCTGTTTGGCTTCATTTTCTAATTCCTGTTTGATTTTATCATCTATATTCATTGTGATTCTCCTGATTAATCTGAATGTTTTTACAATTGTTAATGTGGTTACGACTTTGACTGTGACTCTGACGTTAATCTTTGTTTAAGTATTTTTCTTGCGCGATTAAGACGTGATTTAATTGTTCCCACGGGCACCTCTAAAACAATGCTTATTTCTTGTAAACTCATTTGTTCAAGGTAAAACAAATGAATACTTTGTTTATCAATATCAGGTAGGGTTGAAATATGGTTTAGCAAATCACCAGTTTCCCAGGTGTCATTTTGTTCGGGCTCTGTAGCACAAAAATTATCTACATCATCGACAATCTGTTTTTCATCCAAACGTTTATTTTTTCTCAATAAGTCATATGTTTCCCAACGAACACTACGGTAAATCCAGCTTCTGAATGCACGGGGATCTTCAATACGAGTGATTGAGCGGGTGATTTTCAGCCAACTGTTTTGCACCGCATCATGAGCAAGATGTTCGTTTGTAGATAATTTATAAGAGAATCGTAATAAATTTGGATGAAAATGGCGGCATAGATGTGTGAAGGCGTTCTTGTCTCCTTGCTTTGCCTCTAATACCCAAAGATCTATTTGTGCCTGTTCCATATGATGTCATACCTTTTATTGTCGTTAGGGTAACCAAGCTTGTAGTTTAAGTTTAACTTCAACTATCAATTGGCTTGGTTATACCTTATCAAACGAAGGCGGGTAGAAAAAGGTTCACGTTTTTGAATAATTTAACAGAAAAATAATTAATCTTAATGCAGTTGTTGAAATAGTTGTTGAATTGGAGCTATAAACAGAATTGTTATAATTTAAGAAGATAGATTTAACCACCACAACCAGAAAGGGATGGTAATAGCAGAAGCAACGGTGCTGATAACGACAGAACTGGCAATCGTTTCTTGATGTTTACCTTGTATTTTGGCAATTAAATATGCATTAACAGCTGTAGGGCTGGCACTTAGTGTAACTAAAACGGTAGTGACTAGAGGATCTAATCCAAAAACAAATGTACCGCTAATGAGCACCATAACAGGTAAAATCATCAGTTTTAAACAAGTAGAGATTAATATAAAATTAATCTCACTACGAATTTTGTAGAAGAACAGTGAAGCACCTAAAACAAATAACGCTAGTGTTATTGCTGGCTGTCCAATTAAAACCAGTCCGCCATTTAAAAATATTGGAACTTTAATGTTAGCAACATTGAAAATTAAACCTAAAAATATACCTATGATTAATGGGTTAGCAAATGTTTGTTTGAGAAAGGAAATGTTTTTCTCACCACTATTGTTTATTTTAGGCTCTGTAGAAGCGATAAGATTGGTTATCGTGAATAACATAGCACTATGAAAAGTGATAACCAGAAATGCAATGTTCAGTACTTCATCACCTAATACCACTAAAAGAACGGGTAAACCAACAATGATCATATTCGAAAAACTCGATCCTAAAGCGTATACCGCTGAAGCAGCGTTATTTTTTCGGTAGGTATGATGGAAAAAATGATTAGTCAACCCAGCCAGTATATAGCAACATAAAACAGGCAGATAAAAAGCAGCGAATAATTTTGGACTGACTTGATCTCCAAAATTGGCATTTGCCATTTTATTAAAAATAAAAGCAGGAATGCAGATATTAAAAGTTAATTTACTGATGGCATCAATTTGGAGTTTGTTAAGCCATTGTGTCTTAGCGCAAATGAAACCGATTAAAGTAACTAAAACAAGCGGGCTAATAACGATGAAAGTATTCATAATGCTATGGATGCCGTAGTGATTTAAGTACACTTGCCTGTGCTAGATACTGAGGGTAAGACTAGTTGCAATATCTTACTTGTCAAATGTTATGGCTGAAACTGTGAATAACGCTATGATTACTTAGATAGTTGCTTGGATGATTAGTTATTTAATCGCATTGGCTATGTCCCGGTTAAATGTTGCTACAACTTAATGAGTCAGCAACACTTAACTGGGACATAGGCAACAGCAATGGCCTTCATTTATGATGATAAATTTAACCACCATAGCCAAAAAGGTATAGTAATAACACAGGCAAGAGTGCTGATCACTACTGAACTTGCAACAGTTTCCTGATGCTGTCCCTGAACTTTGGCAATTAAATAAGCATTTACTCCAGTAGGGCAGGCGCTAAGAACAACTAAAACGGTTGTGACCAGAGGCTCTAGTTCAAATATGATTGTCGCACTGAAGTAAACCATAATGGGCAATAATATAAGTTTGAGAAAACTGGCTATTAATATGAAACTAAGCTCACTGCGAACTTGATAAAAGGCCAGTGAAGCACCTAAAATAAATAGCGCCAGTGTAATTGCTGGTTTACCAATTAAAACTAAGCTATCGTTTAAAAATATTGGAATTTGAATGCTGGCAATATTAAAAAATAATCCGGATAAGATACTAATGATTAATGGGTTATTAAAAGTCTGCTTAATAAAAGTCCTTATGATCATTTTGTTGCCGTTTTTATTTGGTACAGTTGAAGCTATCGCGCTGGTTAAGGCAAATAACATCGCACTGTGAAAAGTGACAATCAAGAAAACAATGCCAATAACTTGTTCACCAATTACAACTAAAAGTACGGGTAAACCAACAATTATCGTATTCGAATAACTTGCTCCTAAAGCATATACTGCTGAAGCAGCATTGTTTTGTTTGTATTTATGATGAAAAAAATGATTAACCAATCCAGCCAGTAAATAACAGCATAAAACAGGCAGATAAAAAGCCGCGAATAATTCTGGACTGATTTGATCGGAAAATTTGGCATTTGCCATTTGGTAAAATAAAAAGGAAGGAATGCTGATGTTGAAAGTAAACTTACCGATCGTCTCTATTTGGGTTTTATTAAACCATTTTTTTTTGGCACAAATAAAACCTAATAAGGTCATTAAAACAAGCGGACTAATTACGGTGAAAATATTCATAAAGTTAAGAGTAAGGTTTTAATCGTTCAATGAGATGAAATAGCAATAATGTAAGAATGCTGCAAATTTTAAAGATGTTATACCAATTGTACTAAGTAAGTGATCACCATCGATGGTCTAAATTTCCAATAGCTGCGTTGCCGACATGGATGTCGGTACTTAGTTTTTGTCTGAAACAAAAAAACTGTGCTCTTGAAAATTTATCCTCATCGATCCCTGACTACTAACTTAATACAATTGGTATCAAGAATATTGTGCTTCAAAAAAACTTTCAATAATTAATTTTGCTGATTCTGCATCGATATTATCTTTTTTCAAGTTTTGATAACCACCTTGGGAAAATAATTGCTCTTTGGCGTCTGCGGTTGTTAATCGTTCATCTTGAAATTCTACTTTGAGTCCAAATCGTCCATTAAGGCGATTGCCAAATTTTCTGGCATCTAAAGTTAGTTGCTGCTCACTACCATCCATATTTAACGGTAAGCCAACCACGATGAAATCCGGTTGCCATTCCTTAATATAACGGGTTAAAGTCTCCCAATTGGGAATACCGTCTTTGGCTTTAACAGAGCCTAAAGGCGAAGCGCTGCCAGTAATTTCCTGTCCAACGGCAACGCCTATATATTTTTTGCCAAAATCAAAACCTATGATCGTTCGCGCACCAACCGGGGTCGTTTTTTTTACCATACTAATGTCTAATGTCCTGTGTTCTGGTTTGTGTCACGGATAGTACCGTAGCTAGTGCTTTGGTTAGAGCAAGAGTTAACACTGAATAATTATTAAGCGTGACCAACATCATTCGATAAATGAACCAGATTAATCCCCAATTTTTCGGTCGCTTTTTTCCACCGATGTTCAATAGGGGTATTAAATAATATTTCATAATCGGCAGGAGTTGTCAGCCATGAATTTTCAGAAAGTTCCTGTTCTAATTGTCCGGGCCCCCAACCAGCATAACCTAAAGTCACTACAAACTGCTCGGGTGCATCATCGGTTCCCAAAGCCAATAGAATATCTTTTGAAGTAGTGATCATTATGTCATCGCTTAATGATAATGAACTGCTCCAGCAATCTTGCGGGCTGTGTAATACAAAACCTCTTTGTTGTGCTATCGGACCACCCGTTAAAACTTGCCGATCAAGTATTGAACTTTTCCGATGCACATGTTTTGGCTTGATACCCTTTTGATCACTCACACTCTCAATCCCACTCTCATCTTCATGTGGTTTTGCTTGCTGTGGTGTCAATTTTTCAGTTGACTCATCCTTACTTTCATCGTGTTCTAATTGAGTCAGTAAATCGTTTAAGGTAATGTTAATTGGAATATTAATCACTAACCCCATAGCACCTTGGTCATTATGTTCACAAATGTAGGTAACAGTTTTGCTAAAATAACTATCGCCTAAGCTTGGCATTGCAATGAGCAATTGGTTCTCTAAACTTTCCATTTTGTCTCCTATATAACACTTGGTTATTAAAAGAATAATTTTGTTTACTGACGGATATTCTCTTCAATAGCGTCCATCAGTTTACCGCTGATATTAATCGGATAAGCAGCTTCTATTTCACGGATACAGGTTGGGCTGGTGACATTAATTTCAGTTACTTTATCACCAATTATGTCTAGACCTACAAAGTATAGACCACGTTTTTTCAATTCTGGAGCTATTTTTTCAGCAATTAGTTTATCACTGGCACTTAATGGTCTTGCTTCACCCCGACCACCAGCGGCTAAATTGCCTCTAGTTTCACCTTGAGCAGGTATACGGGCCAAGCAATAGGGCATAACTTCGCCATTAACAATAAGTATGCGTTTGTCACCGTCTTTAATTGCTGGCATGTATTCTTGTACCATGGCGTATTGATTACCATGCTCCGTTAATGTTTCGATAATTACCCCTACATTTGCATCTTCTGGTTTGATTCTGAAGATAGAGGCGCCACCCATACCATCAAGTGGTTTAATTATTATATCTTGATGTTTCTGGTGAAAGTCGCGTATGTGTTTGCTGTTACGGGTGACCATTGTGCGTGGTGTTAATTCAGGGAACCAGGCAGTAAATAATTTTTCGTTGCAATCACGTAAACTTTGCGGCTTGTTTAAGATTAAAGTTCCTGCAACTTCGGCGCGCTCCAACATGTAGGTAGCGTAAATATATTCGGTATCAAATGGTGGATCTTTGCGCATTATTACAGCGTCTAATTCACTAAGGGCAATATCGTTTTCTTCAGAAAGCTCATACCAATGTTGTGGATCATCAAAAACTTTGATTTTTTTGACTGTCGCGCGACATTCTCCCTGATCAAGATACAAGTCATTCATTTCCATGTAATAAATTTCATAACCACGTGCTTGAGCTTCAAACATCATTGCCATTGAAGAATCTTTGTGTACTTTCACCTGTGAAATTGGATCCATCACTAACCCAAGTTTTATCGTCATATTTTATCCTGTTTACTAATTTTTAAATTTTTGATTTATGTTACGCTAAATCGCCAAAGCGACACTGAATTGCTGTTATTGCCGTAAGGGCTGCCGTTTCAGTTCGTAATATTCGTGGTCCGAGTAATACATCAACAAATTCTGCATTATTTGCTAAGCCAATTTCCTCATTGGTTAAACCACCTTCAGGGCCAATAAGTAGTCTTACCCTTGGTTTATCTTTTGGTTGCTGGCTAGGTATGGTCATGATTGAATGTTCGGCTTTTGGATGTAAATTTAATTTAAGCGCTGAACTTTCTTGTTGTAACCACGATTGCAAACTTATTGGTGTTGTTACAGTGGGGACCGTGCAACGACCACTTTGTTCACAAGCACTGATAATTATTTTTTGCCATTGCTCGCGTTTTTTTTCTAAACGCTCGCCGCTGAGTTTTACTCCACACCTTTGCGTGAATAAAGGAGTGATAGTATTTACGCCTAATTCAACGGATTTTTGTAAAGTGAAATCCATACGTTCGCCACGGGATATACCTTGACCTAAGTGAATATTTACGGGTGATTCAATTATTTTTTTCTGACATTCAATGATTATAATCTCAGCATTTTTTTTACTGACATTAATCAATTTGCCTTGGTATTCACATTCATCATAGACTGTATCAGTGCTTAGATTATTAGAAACGTTACCATTAAAAAGTGTGACCATGTCACCCTCTTTTAACCTCAACACTCTGACCGTATGCCCGAAAGCATCATCACTAAGTGGTAAGGTATCGCCAACTTTCATAGCTTGATTAAGATATATTCTAGGGTTGCGCATAAAAAATTAAGTGCTCAACGATAATAAATTACTGTGATACCAACATGAGGGCTAAAATAGTAATTACAATGGAAGGGGGCTATATTTAGCGTGGTGGTGATAATTCAAGGCATAAAAAAGCCTCCAGAGGGAGGCTTAATAATATTTATTCAATTTATAAACAATAGTCTACAAACCAGCTGCAGTTTTTAATAAAGCAGCTTTATCAGTTTTTTCCCAGCTAAAAGCGGTAAAAGTATCATCACCAACGGTCATTTCAAATGGTTCACGACCAAAGTGACCATATGCCGCAGTCTGTCGGTACATAGGATGCAACAAATCGAGCATTTTAGTAATGCCGTAAGGACGCAAATCAAAATGTTCACGTACTAATTCAACCAGCTTGTCTTCTGAAATTTTCCCTGTACCAAAGGTCTCAATCGAAATAGATGTTGGCTCAGCAACGCCTATAGCATAAGAAACTTGAATTTCACATCGATCAGCTAAGCCGGCGGCAACAATATTTTTAGCAACATATCGACCTGCGTAAGCAGCACTACGGTCAACTTTTGATGGGTCTTTGCCTGAGAAAGCACCACCACCATGACGTGCCATGCCACCATAAGTATCGACAATAATTTTACGGCCAGTTAGACCGCAATCTCCAACCGGGCCACCAACAACAAAGCTGCCTGTCGGATTGATATGGTATTTTGTGTTTTCTGTTAATAATTCAGCAGGTAAAGTATGTTTGATAATGTTTTCCATTACCGCATCATACAAATCTTCCTGCTTAATTTCAGGATTATGCTGAGTAGATAAAACAACAGTATCAATAGATACGGGTTTATTGTTTTCATAAATAAAGGTTACTTGCGATTTCGCGTCGGGGCGTAACCAAGGCAATATACCTGTTTTACGAGCTTGCGCCTGACGCTCAACTAAACGGTGTGAATAATAAAGTGGAGCAGGCATGAGTGTTTCGGTTTCATTGGTAGCATAACCGAACATTAAACCTTGGTCGCCAGCACCTTGATCTTCAGGTTTACTACGGTCTACACCCTGAGCAATTTCAGGTGATTGTTGACCAATTAAATTCATAATGCCACAGGTTGCACCGTCAAAACCTACCTCTGATGAGGTATAACCAATTTCGTTGATGACATCACGGGTGATTTTTTCTAAATCTACCCAGGCAGTTGTTGAAACTTCGCCGGAGATAATAGCTACACCAGTTTTAACCATAGTTTCACAAGCTACCCGGGCATGTTTATCTTTAGCAATAATTGCATCAAGAACTGCATCAGAAATTTGATCAGCAATTTTGTCAGGATGACCTTCAGAAACAGATTCTGATGTAAAAAAATGTGTAGACATAAAACCTCAATAAACCAAATAGTTACTGTGACTAATTAATAGTCGCAATCTAATTGTTGTTCAGTTTACCTGTTTTACATAATTATTAAAAGTTATTTACGTCTAGATGGCTAAAAATATTTTAATGTTATGGGGTGCCCTATTAAGTCAGAGCATGTTTTTTCTATTAATGTCGAAGGGTTAGAACTGTAAAGTTCTAATTTTCCTTGATTCTGGTCTGCTTGGCAAAGTTGATTTTTTTGAAGTTGACGGTGCAATTCTTTGGTCACCGGAGCGGCTGTGTCCATAATTTTCATGTTATGCCCTATAATATTTTGAATTTTACTGAGCAAAAATGGGTAATGAGTACAACCAAGTACAATTGTGTCTACTTTTTTAGCGAGTAAAGGCGATAAATAATTATGTAATAATGATCCGCATTGATAACTATTAATATCACCTTGCTCGATTAATTCAACTAAGCCAGGACATGGCTGAATAATTACTTCAACATCAATGGAGTGTTTTTTTACTAACGCTAAAAATCGTCCATTAGTTGCAGTTGCCTGAGTGACTAAAATGCCAACCCTTTTAATTTTGCTGTAAATGGCGGCGGGCTTTATTGCCGGTTCAACACCGATAATGGGGATGGTTATTCGTTTTCTAAGTTGATCAATGGCATTAACTGTTGCGGTATTACATGCAATCACTAAAGCTTTAATTTGCCGCTGTATAAGTATCTTTGCAATGATATTAACTCTGTCAGTAATAAATGCCGTCGATTTATCGCCATAAGGAGCGTGCAAGTGATCGGCTAAGTAAATAAGGTGTTCATTAGGTAACTGCTTAGCTATACATTTAACGATAGATAAACCACCCACACCAGAATCAAAAATTCCAATAGGGCGACAATCAGTATGATTCAGGACTGTATCTGATTTATCATTAGTGTTGTTCAATGTCAGCTACTTATAAAATATGATGTAAACAAGCTTCATGTGGACTTTAGTTAATAAGTAAAGCTATCATTTTTATAACATAATTAATACTATTTAGGCTGAAAATTAAGTTTGTGAGTTTGTAAAAATTTGAATTGGTTGCGGGAGCCCTTATTTTGTAAAGAGGGAACCAACGACCTTCGGGTTATGAGCCCGACGAGCTACCAGACTGCTCCATCCCGCGACAGGATATATTGTACTTTTGGTATTATATTTTCTAATGAAAAAATTGGTTGCGGGAGCTGGATTTGAACCAACGACCTTCGGGTTATGAGCCCGACGAGCTACCAGACTGCTCCATCCCGCGTCCGAATGGTTTGTAAATTAATTCATTTACAAACAAGCCAATAACAATTTCAATTCTAGTTATTAAAGAATAAATAATCAAGGAGTAAAGTTCAGCTCCCTGAAAACGAGTGCATCATAAGGATACCTAATGCATATTGCAACATGTTTTAACAAATTTTTTCATTAATATTCAAATATGAGTTTTATCGTACAGTTAATGCTTTATTTATGCGCTATTGCGTAACAATTATACTAATCTGTTTTAGTCTAGGCTTTCTTTGTATATAATCGCGCCCATATAAATAGTATATAAAGAATGTGAAATATAACCATGCATCAATTTTTAGCATTAACGTCTGTTGGTATAGAAGTCTTGCTTGCGCAAGAACTGAAATCTTTAGGGGCTGAGCAAGTAGTACAAAAACCGGAAGGTGTTTATTTTTCAGCTTCATTATCCCTAGGTTACCATATTTGTTTGTGGACCAGATTAGCAACCAGAGTGATGCTGAAGCTAGGTGAGGGTGATGCTAATAATAAAGAAGAATTATTTAAAGCGGCTAACAGTATTAATTGGTCGGATGTTTTTGATACCCACAGTACTTTCGCTATCGATTTTGTTGGTGTTAATGAAGAAATACGTAATACCCAGTTTGGTGGATTAACCATAAAAGATGCCATTGTAGATCAATTCAGGGAACAGGGTATAGATCGTCCGTCTGTTGATAAAGTGTCACCATCGCTTCGTTTTCAAGCCAGGCTGTTAAGAAATCAGGTAGTTATTTATCTCGATTTCTCAGGCCGAGGGTTATTTCAGCGAGGTTACCGCAGAGATTCAGGCGCAGCACCTTTAAAAGAACATTTAGCTGCTGCATTAGTTGTTCGCTCCGGTTGGTTAAACGATACCAGCAAGCCGTTAGTTGATCCTATGTGTGGCTCAGGCACCATTTTAATTGAAGCGATCGCAATGGCAGCTAAGCAAGCGCCGGGGATTGACAGGGTAAATTGGGGCTTTGAAGCATGGTTGTCTCATGATGAAGAAATTTGGCAAACGCAATTGCAGCTTGCCATTGAACAATCTAATAATAGTTTAAACGGCTTTAATCTTAATGTTAATGGGAAGGTTTTTGGTAATGACATTGACAGCAGGGTAATAAATACTGCGAAGCAAAATGCCAGAAATGCAGGTTTAAGTCGTTTTATTGAATTTAATTGTAAAGATGCGAATAAACTCAACAATACCTTTGATGGCGCTGGCACTATTTTGTTTAACCCTCCTTATGGTGAGCGTATTGGTGAATTACCTGAACTGGTTGAAAATTTTGTTTTGTTTGGTCAAAAGCTTAAAGCACAATTCAGTGATTGGCGTGTAGCTATTTTGACCGCGAATGTTGAATTGCTATCAATGTTGAAATTAGCGAGCTTTAAACGTTATAAATTTAAAAACGGTCCGTTAGATTGTCAGTTGGCGTTATATAATATTGATGAAAAGCAATTAGCAAAAGATGCGGTTAATCCACAAGGGAATTTTGAACAAAAAGACTCAGCTTTTGCCAATCGTTTAAAAAAGAATATTAAAAATTTAAAGAGTTGGCTTAAAAAAGAACAGATTAAATGTTATCGCGTTTACGATGCAGACATTCCGGAATACAATGTTGCACTTGATATTTATGGTGAACATTTAGTTATTCAGGAATATGCTGCGCCATCTGATATTCCTGCTGACAAAACAGCTAAACGCTTACAGGAAGTTATTTATTGGGCTCCGAAAGTTTTAAATATCACTACTGATAAAGTTGTGTTAAAAACGAGAGCTAAACAAAAGGGTAGCAAACAATACGAGAAAGTAGATAAAAGTAAACAGTCTATTGTTGTTACTGAGTATGGGGCAAAATTAAAAATAAACTTGTGGGACTATCTCGATACAGGATTATTTTTAGATCATCGTAAAACGAGACAAATTGTTGCGAAAAAATCGAAAAATAAATCTTTGCTCAATTTGTTTGCCTATACAGGTTCGGTATCTTTGCAAGCTGCTTTACATGGGGCTTGTTCGGTAACAACGGTTGATATGTCTAATACTTATCTAAATTGGGCACAAGATAATTTCGCTTTAAATAAACTTAACGGACACAAGTATCAATTTGTTCAGGCCGACTGTTTACAATGGCTTAAAAAGCTTGAATTATCTGAAGAACAAAAATTTGATGTTGTTTTTATTGATCCGCCAACATTTTCAAATTCAAAGCGTATGGGTGAAAGTTTCGACGTGCAGAGCGATCATATTGATTTAATCAACGATGGAATGAAAGTGTTGGCTGTTGGTGGTGAATTAATATTTACTAATAATAAACGTAAATTTAAAATGGATTTTGATGCCATTGATAAGTTGGGGTTTAGCGCGAAGTCTATTTCTGACATCACGCTAGATAAAGATTTTCAACGGAATAAGAATATTCACAATAGTTGGTTGATCACCCGAAAAGTAGTTGCTCAGGGTTAGCAAATGAATAAAAAAAAGTTTATTTTATATAGTAGTGATGGTTGTCACTTATGCGAACAGGCACTTTCACTGATTTTACAGCAGATAACAGCAGATGAAATTGATATTGTTGATATTGTTGATGAAGAAAAACTTGTAGAATTATATGGGGTTCATATTCCCGTACTAGAGCGTGTTGATGATGGTGCTAAGTTATTTTGGCCATTTTCAAATGAAGAACTTAGCGACTTATTTAGTTAATAGTGTCAATCTTGAAACATTACCTTGTTTCAGGACTAACACTAAATAGCATTTATCAAAAAAGATTGTAGAAATATAAATTATGGAATTAATTAGAATAACCAATGCCGAGCTGGCATTTGGTGAAGGCAAGATATTAGATAATACCGATTTTCGACTTCATACGGGTGAGCGTGTTTGTTTAGTTGGCCGTAATGGTGCAGGTAAGTCTACATTAATGAAAATATTAATGGGCAAGCAAAATTTAGATGATGGCCAAATGGTTATATCTAATAATGTTCAATTGGGTATGTTAGAGCAAGATCCCCCGGAGAGTTGTGAACTTTCTATTTTTGATTTTGTTGCTCAAGGAGTGAAAGAAAATGCAGATTTGATCCTTCGTTACCATGCATTAATTCACACCATCACTGAAGATCCGTCAGAAACGAATTTAAACAAACTTGCTAACGTACAAGAACAGCTGGAAAAAGCGAATGCCTGGCAAGATGAACAACGAATAGAACAGGTATTGAGCACATTAGCATTAGATGCTGAAACAAAGGTAAGTGATTTATCCGGTGGCTGGTTACGTAAGCTGGCTTTGGCGAAAGCTTTAGTGACTAATCCCGATGTATTGTTACTCGATGAACCTACTAACCATTTAGATATTGAAAGTGTATTATGGTTGGAAAAATTTTTAAAAGCTTTTAGTGGCACGATAGTATTTATCAGTCATGACAGGGCTTTTATTCGAGGGCTGTCGACACGAATTTTAGATTTAGATCGCGGACAATTAAAAAATTATCCGGGTGACTATGATCTTTATATTGAACAAAAGCAGCATGATCTGCAAGTTGAGGATCAACAAAATGCCTTGTTTGATAAACGTCTTGCGGAAGAAGAAGTTTGGATAAGACAAGGCATTAAAGCACGTAGAACCCGTAATGAAGGCAGGGTAAGGTCTTTAGAGAAATTAAGGGTTGAACGTCAGCAACGTAGGGAAGTTAGAAACCAGAAGGATATTAATATTTCTCAAGGTGATCGCTCGGGTAAATTAGTCTTTGAGTCAGAAAACTTAACAATGGCTTTTGATGATCAGACGATCATTCGCTCACTAGATTTATTAATTACCCGTGGTGATCGTTTAGCGCTAATTGGAGCTAACGGTACGGGTAAATCGACGTTAATAAAATTAATCATGGAGCAATTGCAGCCAACGTCTGGTAAATTGAGAGTTGGAGTAAATCTTGATATTGCTTATTTTGATCAACATCGAGATGCACTTGACCCAGATAAAACAGTTCAAGATACTGTTTCTGAAGGAAAACAAGATGTTATTGTTAATGGCAGATCGCGCCATGTATTAGGTTATTTACAAGACTTTTTGTTTAGTCCCAAAAGGGCACGAACTCCTGTTAGAGCTTTATCTGGTGGTGAAAAGAACCGTTTATTACTGGCGCGATTATTTTTACGGCCAAGTAATTTATTAATTCTTGATGAACCGACAAACGATTTAGATATCGAAACACTTGAACTTTTAGAAGAAGTTGTGGCAAATTATGCCGGAACAGTTCTTTTAGTAAGTCATGACAGGGATTTTGTTAATAATTGTGTAAATACTTGCCTTTACTTTGACGGAAGTGGTGAAATAAAGCAAATTGTCGGTGGTTACGATGATGTTGATAGTTATTTGGCAATCAAAGAAGCACAGAGAAAGCAGTTGGCAGAAGGTGTTGATAAGAAAAAACAAAGTACAAAAAATGCTGACAAAAGTACAAAAGAAACAAATATCGATAATGTTGAAGCTAATAGTTCGGTAAAAAATGCAACTAATACTGCAACAAATAGTGCAGTAAAGAAAAAATTATCGTATAAAGAGACAAGAGAATTAGAAGTCTTGCCAGGCGAGATTGATGAGCTGGAAAATTTGATGGCGTCATTGCAGGAAACAGTGAATAAAGCTGACTTTTTTAGCAAAGATAGTGAATTTACTAAGAAAATATTGAACCAGCTGCAAGAAACGGAGTCAAAACTCGAAGTTGCTTTCGACAGATGGCAAGAATTAGATGAAGCATAACAGCATAACAGCATAACCATACCGTATAACCATAACAGCAAGAACAACACAGTGAGAGCTAAGTAGTTAAATGAAAAAATATTTAAAATCGGTACTAGCACTGGGAATTACTAGTGCCTTAAGTTTATCCTCAGTAAATGCCGCCACTTACCAGGTTATTGACAAAGGTAATGCAGCTTCACTTAAACACAGCTATTCACAACAAATAAACAATGCTGGTGAAATGGCTATATCAGGCACAGAGTTATATAACTTTCCTGTGCAATTTCAGTACCTTAATGAAAGCGACTTTGATGATATCAATACTTTAGCATTGGAAAATTTTAGAAATGTAAATAATTTAACTGAGATAGAAGATTTTGATGCGTTAAAAGCGGGTCAACCAACGGCGAATGATCTTTCCTGGACGTTGACTTATTTAGCCGGCAAAAGTAGCAGCGCTTTATATCAAAAATTAGATAATGTAATTGCAATGACAAACTTAAGTGGTAGCACTGAAAATTTTGTTATTTTTGATGAAATGATACCTGGAACATCGAGTCTTTCTCGTTCCACCAAGGATTATATCAAAGGAATTACCAATGATAGTTGGGTTTATGGTAGTGGTTCTGCACCATATTTACCCTCAGTTGTTGAGAATAGTGAAGGTGTAGAAGTAACTCAATGGTCGCGAGCTTTTGATTTAAGAGGCTTTTTCTCACCTGATAATGGTGAAACAATTATTCAAGTGGCACCGCCATCAGCAGAGTATGGTGGTATTTCTACGATTATAGACATGAGTGATAACCACTATGCTGTTGGGTATGCTTCAGTTGCCATTGAGACTGAAGAAGAAGGTGCTTTGTGTATTATTTCTAATGCTACTGATGATTCATCTACTGATGATTCATCTTCAGAAGTTTGTGTGGAAAGTTTAAATATCAATGCGTTTAAATGGACTCTAGATGCAAATGGTGTTGTTGAGAGTGAAGACTTAGGGCTTGCAGTAACTCCTCATGAAGATGATTCTCGTACCTATACCAGTTATGCACTAGCCGTTAATTCAAGCGGTGTTGCTGTTGGTTATACTCATGAATGGGTTGGTGAAAACGAAACCGACCCAAGTAGAAATCAGAGTAGATCTTTATACGCTGTTGTTTATAAAGACGGAGTTATATATGATTTTACCGAAGATCGTGTAAAGCAATTCGAATCCAGAGCTTATGATATAAACGATCAAGGCATGGCAGTTGGTCATGTAACTACTATGGTTAATGGTGCTCGAACGACAAAATTTTATTATGTTGATACTGATGACATTGAAAATATGTCAATGGTATTACCTGATGACTTCTTTTTAGGTTCATCAAGTACGGCCAGAGCAATAAATGAAAATGGTTTAATTGTTGGTGAAGGTGAAGTTGAATCGCATGTTGTTGACGGTAGTACGCCGCGTCGTCGTCATGGTTTTTTGTATGACACTAATTCAGAGAAATTTACTGATCTTAATGATTTCCTAGGTTGTAATTCACCATACACAATTATTGAAGCGAGAGGCATTAATGATAATGATGAAATTTCTGCTAGTGCAATTATCAAAGTTCCTCGTCTTGATTCACAGGGACAGGTGATGCACGGTGATGATGGTGAAGAGTTATTTGAAGATGTTGCTCGCGCGGTAATGCTAGTGAAAATAGAGGGTGAAATTGAAGATTGTTCAGAAATTGAAGGGAAATTTAAACGTAAAGGAGCCGGATTAGGCTTTATTTCTTTATTTTCTTTAATGGTCTTTGGTTTTTCTCGCCGGTATTTAAAATTAAAAACAGGTAAGTAAAAAGAACTGTTTTATTTTGTAGACGTTTTTTTACTTTGCTAAACCAGTCAAAATAATAAGGCACCCTTAAAAAAGGTGCCTTTTTTATTTTTCATTTATAATGACTATAGCTGGGTACATAACTGCGATTATCTAGGCTTGAAATTGAATTGTCTTGTATGAATAACTCTCTGTATCTGTTATTGGCTCTTATATCGGGCTGATGTCCAGAATTAAATTTAATACGCTTTCAAACGCTTAAAAAATACTATTGATTTTACATTGCAAAATACCACATGGTTAGCTATTTATTATGGTACCTACTTAATAAAAAAATGGTGTGTGGGGATTAGATTTATGACGAAACGACAAAAACGAGATCGTCAGGATAGAGCGCATTCGCGGGGTTATCAGGCAGGATTGGCAGGTCGTTCAAAGGAAGTATGCCCTTATCAAATTTTGGAAGTTAAATCAGAATGGTTAGGCGGTTGGCGTGAGGCTATTGAAGATAGATATCAAGGCCTAATTAAATAGACTGAATAAGTTGCAGTAATTAAAAAAGCCCAAAATTATTGGGCTTTTTATTTAAAATTTATGCTGCGATTTTATATAGATGCACAGCAATGTTATTTAAATAATGTTGTTAAAATTTAGAAGTATCAGTAAACAGGCCAACTTTTAAATCTTTTGCTGTATAAATTACCTTGCCGTCTACAGAAACAGTACCATCGGCAATGCCCATAAATAATCTACGTTTTATGACACGCTTGAAAGTAATATTATAAGTAACTTTTTTTGCAGTCGGTAGAATTTGTCCGGTAAATTTAACTTCACCTACACCTAAAGCACGTCCACGACCGGGTCCACCAGACCAAGCTAAATAAAAGCCAACTAATTGCCACATGGCATCTAAGCCTAAACAACCCGGCATTACCGGATCGCCTTTAAAGTGACAATCAAAAAACCATAAATCAGGATTAATATCCAATTCAGCTATTATTTCACCTTTACCATTTTCGCCGCCATCTTCGGTGATCTTGATAATGCGATCCATCATTAGCATGTTGTCTGATGGTAACTGGCTATTACCTTCACCGAATAATTCGCCCGTTCCAGCTTTGATCAAATATTCTTTAGTATATGAGTTTTTTTGTTCCATAATGCTTCTTTCAATAGGATAAGGAAATTTCAAATGCTACTTTAGCTAACACTTGTACACTAAACAACTCCGAACAGTTAAATAATTGTCAGTATTGATATTTAAACCTAAATATAATTAATATATTGTTAAATTTTACGTTATGCTTTAGTTAATTGAGCATTATTTCAAAGAGGTTAGTCAAATAATAAAAATGGCCATGACAAATGCAGAAAAGCAAAAACGATATAGAGATAAGCAAAAAGATTGTGGTAAGAAGGAAATGCGAGGTTATTTGTCGAAAGAAGCGTTGAAGTGTTATCAGTTGATTTCTGAACAAACCAATTGGTCAGACAGTGTTATATTAAGTAATGCAGTAAGACTTACTTATGCCGCATATAAAAATGGCCAAATTGGTTTGCTCAATAACTGGTTGAAAGAGAATGAACTTTAGCTTTTATTTTAGGACTTTAAAACTTGTATTAACGTTAATTTTGTTATTATATTGTTAAATTAGATTGTGTTAAATAAAGATTCAATATACTCTTAGCCTCTATAAAATCTAATATTCAGTAAACATGGGTATAAGTAATTTAAATTAGTTTATTGTGTAACGATAAGGTGAAACACTGTTGATAAATGTTTTGTTAGTTGATGACCATGAGTTAGTTCGTACAGGGATACGTAAAATTCTTGATGAGGTAAAAGGACTTAAGGTTATCGGTGAAACTCAGACTGGGGAAGAAGCAGTTCAGTTTTGTCGTAAAAACCAACCGGATGTTGTGTTAATGGATATGAATATGCCAGGTATTGGTGGTTTAGAAGCAACAAAAAAAATAATTCGTTATTCGCCAGACATTAAAGTGATAGTTTTAACTGTTTATAGCGAAGATCCGATCCCAACCAAAGTGATGCAAATAGGAGCCGCTGGATATTTAACCAAAGGTGCGGGTACTGATGAAATGGTTAATGCCATTCGTGCGGTGAACAGCGGACAAAGATACATTACGCCTGAAATTGCCCAGAAAATGGCCCTGAACCAATTTAAGTCAGCGGAAGAAAATCCTTTTAATTCATTATCAGAACGTGAACTTCAAATAATGCTGATGGTTACCCGTGGAGAAAAAGTGCCTTATATTTCAGAGCAATTATCTTTAAGCACTAAAACAATTAACAGTTACCGTTATCGTATGTTTGAAAAACTTAATGTTAGCAACGATGTTGAACTAACTCACTTAGCAATACGTTATGGCATGCTGAAAACAGAAAGGCTATAATTCTGACACTTTATAGCATTGCGTTGTTTAAATGAGTGGTAAACGTATTTAGTAGTAGGATGGGTTAGCCGAAGGCGTAACTCATCATAACATTCTGGTTGCCACTCAAATTATCTATAAATTATAAAATGTTGCAAAATTAACTGATGGGTTACGCGCCAAGTTAATCCATCTTGTAAAATAATTGCAGAACATTTAAGTCAAATAGAATCAATTGCAGTAAGTAAACTGACAAGTTATTTACTACAAACTGTATTATTAGGTAGTTAAAATTTTGTCTGAATCGAATATTCAATTTGATCATAATGCATTTATTGTCTCGGTTACCGAGCAAGCAGGTGTTTACCGCATGTACAATAACGAACAAATTGTTATTTATGTCGGTAAAGCTAAACAACTAAAAAAGCGGTTAACGAGTTATTTTCGAAAAGATGTCGGTAGTGTAAAAACCAAAGCGTTAGTCAAACAAATTTGTGCGATTGATGTCACGGTTACTCATACCGAAGGTGAGGCACTGATCCTTGAAAATAACTACATCAAAAAATACCAACCTAAATATAATATTTTATTACGAGATGATAAAAGCTATCCCTATCTATTGATCACAGATCATGTCCATCCTAAATTAGGCTTACATCGTGGCGGTAAAAAAATAAAAGGCGAATATTTCGGTCCTTTTCCAACCGTTGGGGCTGTTTGGGAAAGCTTGCGTTTAATGCAAAAGTTATTTCCAATCAGGCAATGTGAAGACAGTTATTATAGAGCCCGTAGTCGTCCGTGTTTACAGCACCAGTTAGGTAGATGCTCTGCACCATGTGTAGATAAAGTGACACCTGAAGAATATAGTCATCAGGTTAAACTGGCTAAATTATTTCTTAAAGGGAAAAGTTCGCAAGTTATCGATGAATTGGTCAAGCAAATGGAAACAGCCAGCGTTAAGCTTAACTTTGAAATGGCTGCTAAATACCGTGATCAAATAGTTACCTTGCGCAAAGTACAGCAGCAGCAATATGTCAGTGGCGTAGCGTCTGAAATGGATGTGGTTGGTTTGTACCGATTCAAGTCTCAAGCTTGCGTGCATTTACTTTTTATTCGTGATCATAAAATATTGGGTAGCAAAAGCTATTTCCCTGCAGTACCTGCGCAAACAGATGACGCAGACATTATTCAAGCCTTTATCAGCCAGCATTATTTGGGTAACGAAGTTGGTAAGGGTAGTATTCCAAAAGAGATCGTGGTCTCCCAATTGTTTGATAATTTAGCTGACATTGTTCCGTTGTTAACACAGCAAGCTGAACATGAAGTTAAAATATCGACAAAAGTAAGATCCGAACGAGCTCAGTATCTCAAGCTGGCATGCACAAATGCACAAAATTCTCTTATTACTCGTAATAGTCATAAAGAGTCTATGAAAGCGCGTTTTGCCGCTTTAAATGAAGTGTTTGAATTAAATAATGGTATTCATCGCATTGAATGTTTCGATATCAGCCATACGATGGGGCAACAAACCATCGCCTCTTGTGTTGTGTTTAATCAGGAAGGACCATTGAAAAGTGATTATCGTCGCTACAACGTACATGGAATAACACCGGGCGATGATTATGCAGCAATGGCTTTTGCGTTAAACAAAAGATACGGCAAAGTAAAAACAGCTGAAAATTTGCCTGATATTGTTTTTATTGACGGCGGTAAAGGACAATTAGCAAAAGCAGAAGCATTTTTTGCAGAATTGAGTTTGTCGGTAAATCTAGCGTCAATTCCTTTATTAGTGGGGGTGGCAAAAGGGGAGTCGCGTAAACCGGGATTAGAAACCTTAATTTTAGCTGGCAGTCATCAGCTTATTTCATTGCCTGCTACATCGTCGGCTTTACATTTAGTACAGCATATTAGAGATGAGTCTCATCGATTTGCAATTACGGGTCATCGGGCTAAAAGACAAAAAGCCAGCAAACAATCAACTCTTGAATCAATTGAAGGCATAGGAGCTAAGAAACGTCAGGCTTTGCTTAAATATTTAGGGGGATTACAAGAAGTAAAACAAGCCGACAAAGTAACCCTTGGAAAAGTTCCTGGGATCAGTGTAATTCTGGCACAAAATATTTATGATGCCTTTCATGAAAATTAAGCATGACATTTAAGAAATAAACTGTGTAAAATGATAAAAAAATGTTAGTCGTGAAGTATATATGTGGACCATCCCAAATCAAATAACCGTATTTAGAATTATCCTTATCCCAATATTCGTGATGGTTTATTATTTGCCAGTCTCTTGGAATCATTTTGGTGCGTTTGTAATTTTCTGGTTAGCTTCAGTAAGCGATGCATTAGATGGATATTTAGCGCGTAAACTTAATCAGTCTTCGGCTTTTGGTGCCTTTATTGATCCGGTTGCCGATAAATTAATGGTGGTGACAGCATTAATACTCATTGTGGGAGAGTTTCAAGTCTGGTGGATTTCAATCCCCGCCATTTTCATGATTGCGCGTGAAATTTTTATCAGCGCTTTACGAGAATTTATGTCATCAAGGGGAAAACGAGACGCTGTTGCTGTTTCTGATATGGGAAAATATAAAACGGCTGCACAAATGCTTGCGTTGCAAGGCCTGATTTGGAACCCAGACTATGATATCCCATTAATGTTATTTGAATTACCTTATCAATGGTTGATGTCGCTTGCCTATTTACTGTTTTTTGTTGCAACAGTCTTAACGATATGGTCGATGGTTTCTTATTTTAAGCTTTCATGGCCTGAGTTACAGAAGAAAAAATAAGTCGAATTATCATTTTCTATTCAAAAAATCATCAAATTAGACGGTTTTTGAGCAGTCAAAACAAATTTGAAATTAAAGGGTTGACTCAGAATTAATTCAATGTAGAATGCGCTTCAGTTGATAGGGACTCAACATATGAAGCGGCTGTAGCTCAGCTGGTAGAGCATCACGTTGCCAACGTGAATGTCACGAGTTCGAGTCTCGTTAGCCGCTCCAATTCTTTCTCATGTATATGAGAAAGAAAATCCAAAGGAATACACCTCAGTTCGACGTTGATAAAATGGCGGGTTGGCAGAATGGCTATGCAGCGGATTGCAAATCCGTGGACCTCGGTTCGACTCCGGGACCCGCCTCCATTATGCCCGGGTGGTGGAATTGGTAGACACAAGGGATTTAAAATCCCTCGCCGAATAAGCGTGCCGGTTCAAGTCCGGCTCCGGGTACCATTTCATCAACGCAGTGTTGAGAGTAAATTACATGTATTGGCATACATGTAAGTGGAATAAAAAAGTTAAAAGAGAAGCGGCTGTAGCTCAGCTGGTAGAGCATCACGTTGCCAACGTGAATGTCACGAGTTCGAGTCTCGTTAGCCGCTC
>JABSOI010000065.1:29285-34253 GCA_013216015.1 Alteromonadaceae bacterium
TGGAATTGGTAGACACAAGGGATTTAAAATCCCTCGCCGAATAAGCGTGCCGGTTCAAGTCCGGCTCCGGGTACCATCTTTATTGCTGTGATTTTTACTCAGTAACTCCAATATTTTCTAATTTTAGCCGCGCGCTAAAAATGTAAAATGAATTCACCTAAAACGTAAAATTTATTGTTTACAATAATTCAAGTGAAATGTGAATAAATCACTTTGTTTGTAAAATATACTGAGGTGATAAATTTTGTGATTAATGGCTATGGCTGTAACCAACCCCGGATATTTTTTTAGTCAAAAAATACTTATTTAATCAGGAACCACTTTAAAAAGTGGAATGAGAAATAATATATTTCGATTTGTTAGGGTGGGTGTCCTGATAACTTTCCATGAGGCTTGGCGCATTGCTAAACGTTTGATTATTCGTCAATCGCACTTTTTAGGTGGTGGTATGGTTTATTTGCCTCGTAATGATAAGTTGAAAAAGGCTTTGCGTGATGCGCAGATGTATCATGATTTTGATGGGCGTAATCATCGGGTGTTGATGAAGAAGTATAAGTTAACTCAGCAATCGGTTTATCAGATTGTTGCTGAGCAGCGGAAGTTGTTTGTTGATAAATGTCAGGGGAAATTGTTTTAATCAATTGTTTAAAATACAATCATTTCTTGTTATGGTTTGTTTCTAATATTACTTTATGTCTTTACTGTTTTAGTTTTTTATTTCATGAATCACTTATTTAATAACTCACCTGTTTAACAAATCACTTATCTAATAAATAATATAATGAGTCAATTACTTTCCCTCATAGCCAGCGATGCCATTATAGATAAGGCTTATAGCTGGCTGTGTCATTCCCGAATCGATTCCCATCATAACAATGATATCTGGGATCTTCGTTTTCATTGGGTCACAAAAAAAACACAAATCCAGCAATTATTACTCAACGGACAATATCACTTTTCACCTTGTAAAGCGTATAAAATTGGAGGTGAAAGTATTGGTGTTTGGAATGCACAAGATGCTTTGGTGCTTAAGGCTATGTCTATAGTGCTTACCGAACGGTTATCACCTCAGTTAAGTGACGATTGTTATCATTTAGTCGGGCGAGGTGGTACTAAAGCTTGTGTGATGAAAATCAAAGATCAGGTCGACGATTATGGTTATGTTTGCCGTAGTGACGTGAATTCGTATTATGCGACGATTAATCATCGGATTTTGTTGAAACAACTTGCTGAATTGGTTCCTGATGCTGATGTGCTTTTGCTTATTGAGCGGATGTTGGCGCGGTTGGATAATGTTAATGGTGCCTTGTTGAGTGTTGATATTGGGTTGAATAAGGGTAATCCGCTTTCTCCTCTTTTGGGTGCTGTTTATTTGAAGGTTATGGATGATCAGATTGGGGATTATTGTCGGCGGTTTGGGTTGAAGTATTACCGTTTTATGGATGACTGGGTGATTTTGTGTAAGACCAGGAATCAGTTGCGGACTGTGGTTCGATTGATGAATCGGATTTTGGCGGATGTTGAACAGACGAAACATCCGTTTAAGACTTTTATTGGGCGGATTACGGATGGAGGCTTTGATTTTTTGGGTTATCGGATTGGGGATCGGTTGAGGAATGGGTTGTCTGTTGCTTGGAAGACTTGGGTTAATCATCGGGCTAAACTTATGCAGCTTTATGAGCGGGGCGCCTCGGAAGAGTGCGTTGCTGGGTATGTGCGTCGGTGGTTGATTTGGGTTAGGAGTGGGGTTGAGATTGATTTGATGGAGGTTGTTTTGGGGTTTTTTGGAGGTGGGGTAGTTGATGGGGTTTATGAGGGATTTGTTTAGGGTTTTTGTTGTTGGTGGTTGTTTTTATTCTGTTGGTTTTTCTTTTTGATTTATAGAGTTGTTATAATAATTATTTAACTACTCAATAGCTTGTGCTAACCTTGCTTGTGCTAACCTTGATTGTGAGGGTAGGAAAATTGAAAGCACGGACATGGAAAGATGGCTACTAACCCTAGTACTACAGGACTATGAACTACATTTTGCAGTTATAGATCTTGTTTTTTGTACCTGTCTTTCTTAAAAATCTTAAAATCAATTACTCTGACCCCTTTGATCAGGAGATCGAGGAACGTTTGATCGTCGAGCCGTACTTTGGTTTACATGTCTTTCTTACAAACCTTAATATCAATTACTCTGCCAACATAGGTACCTTACTATTTTGCAAACCCTCGGTATAACGTAGCACTTTAAGTGCTCTTATGAATTTTAAATACATAACTACCATGAGAGAAACACTAATGACCACCACCGATAACAAAAACTTTAAAATAAAGATAGAAAGAATTAGAGACGAAAATATATTCCACGCTAATAAAGCACAAGACTTATTTACCTACGGAGTTAACCGACCTAAAATTACATCTATACCAGACTCAGACAAAAAGATCATTGAGGAACGGATGTGTGAATATTTTACACAACCTATCATGTCTAGTAATACCATCAATATACTGATTTCCAACAAAATGAGATAGGAAAGTGACTACAACGACATGGGTAAACGTGTTGAGTTCTTAACAGCTGATTACGATGGTAACCCCGCCGATAATCCGTCGTACCAACATTACACAGCAGCTATACGTGAGAAAGCAGATGCAAACATCGCTAGATATACGGATACACATAACATGCTAGCGTACTACCTTATGAACGAAGGCGAAAACAAAAGCGTCGACGTCCAGGATTCGATATGTGCAGCTTATCAAATTAGTTCTGCGATTTTGCTCAGTGCTATAGTCAATGTGACACAGTTCCTCGCGTCGTTGATCATGAACATTGGTTTCTGGATGGAGGACGTATACACTACTATCTATGAATTCTTTACAGACATTAATACGAATATTTCTGAAGGTTTCGTTTGGGCGCTGAAAATATGACGTAAATAACGAAACAAACCGGGCGACCAATCGCACATCTGCATTTTAAATTTGCGGGGTGGCTTTTTTTTATTGCCAGAAATATCGTCAATTGTTATGAAAACAGAGGGATGAAATCCACTTAGGAGTAAAAGTTTTAAATATCAACCAAATATCCTGATTTTCACGCAGCATCTAATCTCAGCGAGCACTGAATTAAAGAAAAACATAAATTATCAAACAGATTAAAAAGAATTAACCAGTATCGAGTAAATATTTACTGTGACAAACATTTTGCCGTCGTTTCAATTTCTGATTTTGACAAAATTCACTCATAGCATCAGGCGACCCGACGGCACCTTTAAAAAAATGTTCAAACTGAGTAGTAAGTTTCAACCAGATATCAGGCGTTATATTTAATCGAGTCAAAATACACGGTAATGCATCATCAATAAAACCACGTTTATCCTGACGAATACAACGCCCTGTTAAATCAACCAATTGCAAATAATCTTCCAGAACAAACGGTAAACCTTTAGGCATGTTTTGTCTGGGGTTGCCAACGAACGGTAAAAGTTCAAAGGGTTGTTTGCCTTCTTTCGCTGATTCTGCACGTAATAAAACACTGGTGTGGGCCGAAGTTTCAGGCGTTTTAGCTATGCTTGCTCTTATTGGATTTAAATCAACATAAGCTAAACAGGCGGCAAGGGCTGCCTCGTCTAGCAGTGCCTGTATTTTATATCTCCCCTCCCAAAAGCGCCCCGTACAATTATCTTCAAAGTTTGCTTGCCTTGCGATAGGCTCATTTAAAGCACGCATAAACCAACTGATATCCATTAACCGCTTCCGATATATTTCAGCCGTTTCATAAACACAATTTAGGATCGCTGTTGAAAGGTTTTCACCTCTCATAAATTGCTGTGTGAATAGCGTACCCTTGAACAGTTGATGCCAATGATGAAGCACTTCTTCAACCGACCATGATTTCGCTGTGTTTTCATCAACATATAGAATGACGTGAGTGTGGTTGTGAAGGATGGCGAATGCGCAAACATCAATTGCGAAGACTTTAGCCAGTGTTAAAACTCTATCTTCAACCCAACCGCGTCTATGCTCAAACGATTGACCTGTTTGCTTGTCTTCCCCACAAAGAAATGCACGGCGTACGCAACGGGTTATACAATGGTAGTACGGGGTTGAGCAGAGACTAATTTGCTGGCTTCTTGGTTTTGGCATGATATATCTCGTCCTTGAGTTTATTGGTGTTTAAATAATACTTCTATACTGGTTAAATTACCAGTATATCAAATAAGAAATATCCATTAACCCCCTTGAATCCCACCTAACATAATCATGCCGCCATACTGGCGGCATGAACCAAAAAAACAAACAATTAATTAAGCCACCCATCGCAAAACAATTAATTAAGCCACCCATCGCATAGAAAAATTTTAAATTTGCGGGGTGGCTTTATTTTTATTACCAGAACTATCAGAAATTTTTGTGAAAACTAAGAAGTAAAAGCCGTATAGGAGTTAAACCTTTAAATATCGACCGAATATACAGTTTTACACGCAGCTGTAAATCTCAGCAAACCGCTGAATTAAAGAAAAGTCTGGATTGTTTAACCGATTGAACAGATCAAGCAGTATTCAATAAATCTTTACTGCGAGAAATATTTTGCCGTCGTTTCAATTTTTGATTTTCACAAAATTCACTGATTGCATCAGGCGACCCTACGGCACCTTTAAAAAAATGCTCAAACTGAGTAGTAAGTTTTAACCAATTATCAGGCGTTATATTTAATCGAGTCAAAATACATGGTAATGCATCATCAATAAAACCTCGTTTGTCCTGACGAATACAACGCCCTGTTAGATCAACCAATTGCAAATAATCTTCAAGGTCAAACGGTAAACCTTTAGGCATGTTTTGTCTGGGATTGCCAACGAACGGTAAAAGTTCTAAGGGTTGTTTGCCTTCTTTTGCTGATTCAGCACGTAGTAAAACACTGGTGTGAGCCGATGTTTCAGGCGTTTCTGCAATGTTTGCTCTTATTGGATT
>JABSOI010000066.1 GCA_013216015.1 Alteromonadaceae bacterium
CTTAACCGTTACTGGCACTTCAACGTTAGTCGATGATGTTACTGCGAACGCTAATTTAACTGTTCAAGGCGATACACAATTAGATAAAACCTTAACCGTTACTGGCACATCAACGTTAGTCGATGATGTAACTGCGAATGCTAAGTTAACGGTTCAAGGCGATACACAATTAGATAAAACCTTAACCGTTACTGGCACATCAAGGTTAGTGGATGATGTAACTGCGAATGCTAACTTAACGGTTGAAGGTGAGTTTAATTTAGCCAGTGGCGACTTTGTTAATGCCATCGATAATAATCACCTGTTAGGTGGGGATTTAGCAAGTGCTAGTGCCTTGGCAACGCAACATGCGATAAAGCATTACATTGATTTCCATGCGCCGGTATTTGGACTATCAACAAGAACTCATATTATTCGTAATCAAGAGCAGTTTGAAGAAATCTTTGGTGATGGTACGGAAATTACAACGATTGTTGCTAACTCAACCGTGGTACTTATGCCGCCATTATGTCAGCAGCATGATTTACCTTATACCCATGTGAAGTCCGTAAATGATGACGCCAATTGGGGAGACTTTGAAGTTCGACAAGGTAATGATATTGCTGATATTGGTAGTTATGCTTACATCATGAAAAATTCCGTAAATCTTGAAACCGGTGTCAGTATTATTGGCTTTAATGAGCATACGACTAAAGTGCTAAAACAAAACCCTAATGATAAATTTTGTTTAACTGGGTCAAGTGATTACCGAGTCAGTAATATCCGTATTGAAGGTTGGACTTTTGATGGTGGTTGTCAATTTGCGACTGGAAATGACTGTAATGGTGGTGCCTTTAAGTTAGATTTTGCACGGAGTTGTATCATCAATTGTCAAATAGTAGGACATTGGGTGACCGGCAACGGTGGCGGTATTTACGGCAGTAACAGCAGTAAAATAACGGCAGAAAAAATCATTATGTGTAAAGCCGATAGTGGTCAAGGCAATTCTTGTGGTGGTGGTGCTTATGGCCTGATGCATTCAGTGATTGAAGCCTATGGCTGCGGCTCAGAATATGGTGGCGGTGTCGCCTTATGTTCGTCCAGCACGATAAAAGCAGTGGGTTGTTGTGCCATCAGGGGGGGCGGTGCTTACGAAAGTGATAACATCCAACTGTTAGCCGTTTATTGCACGGCGAGTAGTTATGGTGGCGGCGCTTATAAATGTGAAAACTTAGTGTGCAGCGGTCATTGGGGTGGAAATACCAGCAACCATTCACCGAACATCTATTCAACCTATCATCACGATGATTGGTATTGGACTGGGCTGTATATTGGTGGTCGTATTAAAAATTACGGTAGTCATTCACCATGGAATTGCTACAACATTTAATACGACACAAAGTCTAATACGGTACAAGATCTTACACACCTTAATTTAAATAAGTTATTCCCTTCTAACAAAAACTTTCCAATTATTTTCAGCTACTTTTATGCTATAAATAATTGGAATTTGGAGATTTTATGAGTCAGTATATTTTAGTTTCAAAGGACAATGGGTTCGTTTTAAAAGAACATTTTTATTCACAACCGGTACCCGTTATGGAGCCGAATGTAATGTGGGTTAAAACGGATTGGCAAGCCAATGATGGTGCAAAACCTTGGTTACGTACTAGCGTCGAAGATGCGGTGTTATTTACCCTAAATCAAGATCAATCGCCAGCATTGGTGGATGGCAACAGTATTGCCAATGAGAGTCAAGGGCAATGGCAACATAATACCGTTAATCTTGATGACGAAGATGAAATCTAAACTCCTCATTTGAATCTAGGTTAAAGATAATTCACAAACCATAGTGGTTATGCGTTATCTCAATTAGTAGACATAAACCTAAACCTAAACCTAAACCTAAACGGAAGTCGTGAATGACCCATATTGCAATAAACAACGTTAATTTACAGATTAGAGGTCATTATTATGATCAAAAACAGCTCCTAGTAAGGGAGGTAAAATCAGCTGTTAAAACCTGTTTAATGCAATTGGGCGGCGCGCTTGATACGGTAGACTCCACTCTCAATGACCTAAGTGACAGCAGTAGCAATATTGACGATATTGTCACTAAAGTGCTTAAAACTTCAGATGATCAAAATGGTAATTGGATAGATGCTGAATCCTTAGTGATCAATCAGTTACACCTTGATTTAGGCGATATTTTTTATCAGCTTACCGACGAAGGCATTAAATTTAATAATATTATGGCAATTAATCAAAAGGTTAAACAGGCTTTTTGGCGTGAAATTGAACAGAAAAAAAATGAGCAAAAAGAGACCTTACAAAAAATATGGCAACAATTTTTAAAACTTCTTGACGTCAATAGTGACTCAAACAAGGTATGGACTCAAGTACCTAATAGCAGGAATTTACCGGCGTTAATAACAAAACTGTTAACGGTGAACCATTACCAAGGTAAGTTAAGACAGCTTATTACCAGTGCTTTGATGCGTCAGCAATTAAATAACCGGTTGCCATCAGCGGTAATCAGCCAAATAATTGGCGGTATCTCACCGGAATTTGTCGAATTAAACCAACAAATTTCAAGGGCTGCGGTGACGTCATTAACGAAAAAGCTATGGTTACAAAAATTGTTAAAATTCATTAACCTTAAGCGCCCAGTGACGGCACCTGAGGTTTTAAGCTTAGCCAAGGCAGTTAAAACAAATTCACCCGACATTTTAATCGCCAATAGCCGTAGTTTGGCAAAAGCGCAAAGCCGACAACATTTGCGAGAAATTGAGCAGTTATTATCTGAATTAGCTAACCAAGGTGTTGCTGACAATAATGTTGAGTCAAGGTGTAAAACCATAAAAGCATTATTATCTAAATTAACCCAATCATTCAAATTAACTGGGCTACCAAACAATAAACAGCTATCAGAACAATATCGTCACATTGAACAACTACTGCTGCTGGAGCCATTGCAATCAAACACCACACTTACCGGTAACCGCCTAGCACAACTAAAAACACAACTCAGCCAGTGGTTGTTTAGTGAAGGCTCTGATGGCGATAAATCAAATAAGCGACTGAATAAAAATAGCATTAATAGCGCCAATCAGTCTGGAACTGACGATAACAGTAAAAATTGGGCGTTAACAAATAGTTTAAAGCAATCATTACGAACGATTTTGCAAAGCGACGCTAAACGCTTTGCACAATTGACCGCATTGCTAAATGCACTGATCCGGGATGAGTTTGTTCCGGTTAAATTATTAAAAAGCTTGAATAACGTACTTGCTGAACCGCTAGATTCGGGCGCTAAAAAACTCAATAGTACCAATCAAGGGCAAGTGTTGCTTACGATATTGACGCAAACGCTACAGGCGTTGCGAACTCATGACGGTAAGCGTTCAAATAATCAAACCAATCAAGCATACGCCATTGAATCTAGCATAGCCGCAGAGCTTAAAACGCTATTAAAGCAAAGTTTTAGTACCGTAACATTAATGCAAAAAGCACGAATTTTACCCATGCTTGCGCTGTTAAAAGATAAGTCGCGTTTAATAACGCGTGGAAAATTGATTGAGATAATTAAGAAATGGCAAATCGTCGACAAGATGGAGCAAGGCTATAGCGTTAATGCTAACTGGTATGGAAAAGCAGCAACATGGTTGCAGCAACTTGTGCCATTAGCGCCGATTAATAACGCTTTTTTGTCCCAACAAGCGCAAACTGCATCGCAAGTTAGAGAGCAAGTAATAACGCCTATTCAAACGAGCTTATCCAAGCAAGTAATAACGCCTATTCAAACGAGCTTATCCAAGCAAGGGAAAACACCAATTTGGTGGCAAAACCTTGCTGATAATTTGCTAGTAAAAATGCAAGCGCTGAACCTGCAGCAAGGGCAATGTAGCGATGATATCAATATCTTGGCGCAAATGAGCCGAAGGTCAACCTTGGATAATGCCAAAGAAGTATCTCGTTTAGGTCAGCGATTATCGCCAGCGATGTCTAATGAATTAGTCAGTGAAATCAGTAACTTTAATAATGGCTCAAACAATGGCTCAAACAATGACTCACCCCAAAACAAAGGTTTGAAAATTGCATTTATACAACGAATATTAACACTAAGCGCGCAATTAAAATCTCAAATTAGTGACCAAAATATTGAGCTGGCTGAACTTAAATTTGCGATGGCCAAATTACTCAATAACAGCTTAAATAAACCGTCAAACCCCACGAACTATGCAGCAAACCAAGAAATGGAAAGCACAAATAAACAGCAACCAATGAAATACCCTTGGTATCGAGAGATGTTAAAAACGGTGCAAAGCCATCAACATGAGCACCGCAACGCCAGTAAGCGTTTACAGGACAAAGTAGGCAAACTAACCAAGTCGGTAAAAGCGCAATTAGAGCAACTGCTCGAAGATGAAGATGGAGATGATTTTTTAGGCAGTGACGACAGTGGTTTAGTGATACTTTGGCCGTTTTTAACCCAGTTATTTAACAGCAACCAATTATTGAATGACTCAAAAAAGCGCTTTAAAGATAAAAATTGCCAATATCTTGCCTGGGCGTTATTAAGTGAAATTCTTGGTATTAGGCCTCATGCCGGTCAATTAACCGCTAAAATTTTAGTGGGTCTAGATATCAATGATGAATATGCTCAAGACATTAATGTATCACCTTCGCCACTGACAGCTGAACAGTTAGGCACGATCGAACCATTACTAACTGCGGTTTCAACTCATTGGCCGGCGTTAACAAACACTACCCCAGATTTAATCAAGCAACTGTTTTTTCAACGACAAGGGTTATGGCAGCGTAAAGGCTTTGATTGGCGCGTAGAAGTACCTAGTAAAAGTCACGATATTTTAAAGAAAACCTTGCCATGGGGCATAGGGACTATTCGCTTGCCGTGGCTTGAGTACACAGTACACGTAGATTGGGCCTAATAGCCGTATCATCCTAGATTCAGCAGTTAAAACACGAGAAATAGCGGCACCCACTAGCACGCCTAGCTATGCGAAAAAATTCTCTTCACCAATAAGGTGACTACGAATTTTTTCACTACGCTAATCGCACTATTGGCTACCACTCTTTCCACGATTTCAACTGCTGAATCTAGGATCATTGAAACTCTAACGGCATTGTCGGCACATATTCTCGCAATCACTTAGTACCCCTTAAACTACAGATACAGAGTACCACCATGAAATTAGCCACAGAAGTAAATGAAATTGCTAAGGTTGTTGAAGCCGCGCTAGCGATTAATCAATGGTATAAGGTTAAAGAAGGCGATAGTGATTTCACTGATTTGTCTGATGAAATCGCCGATTATTGGAATAATCGCGAGCAGAATGTCATTGAAAATCTAGGAAATGCGGCACCATTTGACGGCGTAAAAGCAACATTTAAGTTGTCGAATAGGGAGGTTGCTTGTTTATTGATTTTATCCCTAGTTCAATTGGATAATCGTCTCTGCCAAGCGCTAGCCAGTTTGCAAGAAAGTCATATTCATCAAGGCTTAAGTTGCGATACCATGGTTGGCATGTTATGCGACGACAGTGAAAAAGCGCTTAAATTTCGCCATCACTTGTTGCATCATAGTCCTTTGGTTTTATGGGGATTAGTGAGGATATCACCGGCATCATCGCCGCTATCTCCTCAGTTACTTATTGCGCCTGAGTTGTTAGATTTAGCGATTGAGTATCATAAAAACCCCTTAGATGAATCACCTCAAAATCAGGCGTTGGAATTGCCGGCATTTAAGCTACACCATGTATTACACCCAGTAAGTTGTCAGCATATTCCAGGCGTTTCTCAACCAATGGTATTGATAATTGGTGAGTCAGGTAGTGGCCGCAGAATTGCTGCGCAACATTTGGCGGGTGATCGTCAGGTAATGGAAATCGATCAACAAAAATTATTGGCGATGCCAGACGGTATCAGTGCGCTAACGGAGTGTTTACGTGTGGCATTGGTAAGCAATCAATTAATTTATTGGCCAAATGGTTTAAGCTTTTTAAGTACTCAACGGCCTAGTTTGTTATTGCTTATAAAATGGTTAGCGTTAACCCCTAACAATATCCCAGCAGTTGTTTTTTCAGAGCCTGAACACATCGCGATACCAAGTGAGCTTGTGCCGTATAAGATCACACCAATTTTATCCACTATTACTGCCATTGAGCAGAAAGTGTGGTTATTGAATCGATTAGCGCAGCATTTTTTACCGACATATCCAAAAGAAAATCAAACTCAAGGGATTGAACATTTTAAACAATCTCAAAATGAATGTGATGTCGATTGGCAGCAAGTTGTTGAAAATTATAATTTAAACCCAGCGAAGATGATGCAGTTGATGAGTACTTTAGTCGGTGTTGCTAGTGAAAAAAGTGAAATTACTCAAAGGGATGTTTGGAAAGTTTTAGCTGATATGTCAGCCAGCAGTTTATCGTCGTTAGCGAGTAAAAAAACAGCGAAAGTCACCTTGGCAGAATTAGTGATTAATCCACGATTGCAAAAACAATTTGACGAAATCATTGCGCGTTATCGCTTAAGGAACAAATTACTTAACGCCAACGCCATTAAAAACGTTGGTTTCTCGAGTTTATTTTGGGGACGACCAGGAACAGGTAAAACTATCGGTGCAGAGGCGATTGCTCAGCATTTAGGCTTGCCACTTTATCAAGTAAATCTCTCGAATATCGCCAGCAAATGGATAGGTGAAACCGAAAAAAACTTAGCGCAGTTATTTGATGATGCCGAACAAAACCAAGGTGTTCTATTTTTTGATGAAGCAGACGCGGTATTTAGTAAACGTACTAACGTCGAGTCCAGTCATGATAAAACCTCAAACCTAGGGGTGAGTTTTTTGCTGCAACGTATGGAAGCTTTTACCGGCGTATTAATTTTGGCGACCAATTTTAAAGGCAATTTGGATGAAGCATTTTTACGTCGTTTTCAATTTAGTTGTGAATTTACCTTACCAGATGAGCAAGAGCGTCGAGTTTTGTGGCAGCGAGCGTTTAAAGCGCCGTATACCTTAACCGACGATATTGTTGAAGATTTAGTAACGAACTTAGCGATAAGCCCAGCGAACATTGCCAATATAGCGCGTCACACCGTTTTATTGTCAATGATGTCTGGACAAGAGCCCTCAGCTAGCAAAGAGCCTTCAGCTAGCAAAGAGCCTTCAGCTAGCAAAGAGCCTTCAGCAGGACAAAAGCAGTTAACTGTTGATCATTTAGCCGATGCCATTTTGCGAGAGCATCAAAAGTTAGACAGTAGTTACTTAATTGAAAGTTGGCTTAAAAAATGGCGAGCTGAACATCAAGTTTTTTGAAGCGATTACTAAAAAACCGACCTAACCAGATAAACTCAACCTATACGGATAAATCCTGATGAAAACAGATCTTGAACGTGTCAGTTTAAGCTTAAAAGCTTTAATAAAACATGAAGCGTTAAATGACAATAACAACATTAATATTAGCCTTGATGCCCCCGATGCCTATTTTATTTCACGGCTGGGAGAAAACCCAGAAGTAAATATTTATCTCACCCAGATAGAAGAGCGTCTAGCGGTTAGGCATAGCGATGGCCAGCAATGGCAATTAAATGGCAATGGGCTAAGTGGCACGATTCAAGTGCCGCCGCGCTTTATTCAGGCACATTTTTTACTCACTGTCTGGAGTAAAGCCCTAGAAAACAGTGCACTCATCGAGCAAAGTTTGCTGTCAAACCTCATTCAAGCCTTAGGCAGTCATGATGGTATTCCTGAGCAATACGCAAAAGAAGTCGACAGTGATTATCAACCTTTGCCATGGGGTTATTCCTATGTATTACTTGACGATCCTGAAGATAAACGCAGTCAGGGCGAATTTTGGAATGCCTTGGGCGGCCATCCTAAACCCTCGTTAAGCCTACGAGTAACCGTGCCCATTCGTGTCGGCAATGAAATTACTGAACCCAGTATTGTTAGTATTTCTTTCAAAGAGCCCAGATCACGCGACTTACCGGTTAATGATGGCGACTCTGCTGGTGATTGGAAGGCAAATCCTGCACATAATAAACATTATGTTGCGGTATTAGGCAATGTTAGCACCAGCTCAGATGCCCCGTTAACCCAACTTATTGTACACGCAAGAAATACCGTCACTGACAAAGAGCAAGTGACAAGTGTTAGTGATTCAGGCAGATATCATTTTAGAAATTTAGCCGTGGGTGAATACAATCTGTGGGTGACTGACGGAGCCGCTGGAGATGAAAATAACTTGGTGCCGTTAACAGTGAAATATGCCGATGATGGCATCATAGTGCCAGAAATTCTTAACCTTGAATATATTGGATAAAGGGAGGTATTAATGTTTCAAAGTAAAGTGATCCACTACTGGCAAATAAAGACGGGAAAAAAACCACCAAAATCTAAAACCACCAAAATCTAAGAAGTCAAAGCGATTGCCTCCCAAGGGCAAGACTTTACCATCAATACTGCAGGCTATACGGTTTTTCCGGTCGCTGCTCATGTTAGCGCTTGATTATTGAATCATTAACTTGCACAAGGAAATAGTAAATCATGTATAAAAATCAAACGAGCAGAAAAACAAGCATGCAAAGAAAGCCCAATAATACTGGGTTATCGGATCAGGTGAAAAATGGCATTGAGAGTTTATCAGGCATGGATATGTCTGATGTTAAAGTCCATTACAATTCGCCAAAACCGGCGGCGGTGCAAGCCCATGCCTATACCCAAGGCAGTGATATTCATGTGGCCTCGGGACAAGAAAAACATGTTGCCCATGAGGCTTGGCATGTGGTTCAGCAAAAACAAGGGCGGGTGCAGGCTACTACGTCTGTTGGCGGGATGGCGGTTAATGATAATGCTGGCTTAGAGCGTGAGGCTGATGTAATGGGGGCGAAGGCTGCGAGTTTTGGGTAGCAGGGTAATTTGTCGGGTGCTTGTTTTGTTGTGCTTGTTAATGGTGGTTGGTGTTTTTAAAGGCGTAGTTTGACCATTTTTATTGGGAGTATTGTGAAGCGAGTGGTTTGATTCCTTTTAGGTGTAGTAGGTGTAGTGAAGCAAGTGATTTGACCCCTTTTAGGTGTACTTTGCATACCTTGAGACATTCGTTCGCTACACACTTATTAGAACGAGGAACTGACTTGAGATATATCCAAGCGTTGTTGGGGCATTCTAGTAGTAAAACTACTGAAATTTATACTCATATTACCACTAAAGGTTTAGATGGTATTAGTTCGCCTTTGGATGAGTTTGATATTTAGCGAACACCAAATGGAGTGGCTCTTTAACACCTAAATAGGGTGTTAAAAGACCACTGGCGATGGCAAATGGTTTTGTAAACATTATTACTAATAAAAAGGATTGTGGAGATAAAAAATGAGTTGAGATGAAATGCACTGGTCTTTTAACAGCTAGATTAGGTGTAAAGGACCACCACCGACTGAAAAGCAATAAAGAGATAGTCGAAATAAAGTTCACTAAGCCCATCGCGTGGACTTAGTGGGGTGTTATAGGCAATTGATCCTGCATCGCTTAAAGCGCCTACTGTTGGTGCTCTAATAAGTTACATCCCTGTAACGATAGGCAATAAAAATCCCATATGGGTATGGATGCCAGGTATATAGAAAACGCAGGAGCAGTTTTCTTATAATAATCGATAAAATCCAAATTAAAAAGGTTTGAGATATGTATGCACAAGTAGAAAATCGGAAAGAGAATAAAAGTAGGGCGGTTGCTAATTTTGTTGCTCAGAAAAAAAGTGATGGGAAAAAAAGGTTGGGTTTTGTGTATAATCGACAGGAAGCTTTTGTACAGAGAAAACCGCAAGAGCTGGCTAATCATTCTTCCACTAAACAACTGCACCCGATCCAGCGCGTGCGCTTCCTGTCGGTCAAACGAATTGCTCAAGGTGGGAGCCTGTACGAGGGCATCAACTTTGCGGGCCCGCCCGCCTTGAACCACAACGGCGGACTCACCTGGTGGGGCCCGCGCGCCACGGCACAGATCTATGCTAATGGTGGCGGTTCTATGTGGCGGAGTACGGCGGCTAGCGCGTTGAATCTGGTGGACATGAACACGCCAGCGAAGCTGGGCAAAACGATGCGCGAGACCATCCGGCGCACCAACAACCTGTCCCCTGCGCTGCAGGGCGTCCTGCTAACACATGACTTCGCGTACGTGATTCCTCGTGCGGTGGCTGACACGGCACAGATGTGCCTGGACTACGCGCACGCTCAGTTCGCTAATCAGAATGGGCAGTGGACGGCGAACGCCTACGTCAACCGAGTGGACGTCGACAACGCTCTTGTGCTGGCGGGGACCGCGAACGAAGTCCCCATGTGGGCAGGTAGCGTCATCCAGACCTTTGCGGATCACGGAACGCCCTACGCGCTACCGCTCGACGATCCGAACTTCTTGGCGAAACCCAACAATTACGTTGTTCTCCGCAAGGATGCGACCAACCTGGACGCGGGCTTCGCCAACGCCCTGCTGGACGATCTCAACCAGCCGAACATGGCCGGCGAGTTCCATGGTCTGCACGTGCCGGCCGGCATGAAGTTCGGAGGCTTCTCCGAAACCAAGCACGAGCTCCTCATCCGCAACAGCCCGGCCAACCTCACCCCGCCTGTTGCCCCGCAGATTGGAGATCCGGATCTGCGGGTATCCGACAAAACCCTCGGCGTCGATGACTCTCTGCTGGCCAACGCCTGGCGATGGTTCGGGTTGAACAACTGATGGCGAAACGGATTAATGGACAAAAAGCCCATAACAAAACCTAAAAGCCATTGAAAACGTCTTTTAGCCCAAAAAATTAACCAAAATTAACTGTGCCAGGCATCTTTAAAAAGCTTCGTTTTGTCTTTAGCACTATGTTATAGGCAATGAAGAAAGCCTATAACAATGGCTAAAGTTCAATTAAAAGGTTTGAGATATGTATGCACAAGTAGAGAAACCGAAAGAGAATAAAAGTAGAGCGGTAGCCAATTCAGTAGCTCAAAAGAAAAGTAATGGAAGGCAAATTATTGGCTTTGTGGATAATCGAGCAGGGTATTTAGCACAAAGGAAGTCGATTGCACGGGCCAACGTGATTCCTCATGCTAGAGGAATGTCGAGCTTTTCGAAAAGTAATGAAGCAAGTGCTGGTGTTGTGCAGCGGCAGCTTGAGGATGACCTGAGTGTTCCTGCCGTTGAGTTGGCTGCTGTTGATGGCTTTTTACAGAACAATGATTTCGACCCTGATCTTTACACACCTACAGACTATATCACCCTACAAGCTAACCATGCACTACTGGTCGCTTTGAATGGGACACCTGCAGCAAGTGTGGAACAGTATGGTCAAACTGCAATTGAAGTCATGTACGACAAGCATTTTAATTTGGCGAATGTACAGGAATTAAGGGTTGACAATGAAGGTAACTTTAATGCACAGGCTGCAGCAGGTGCTGTTAATTACGAGGCCAATACTGCCGCCGGATACCCAGCTGCTGCTGCCACAACGTGGCCGGGCCGAGGTACAGTACCACCATATTTTGTACAGTCTATACAGACCGAAGTGGCAGCTTTAGCGGCAGCTAGGGGGGCAGCGATCGATCAGGCTTACGATGCTTACAAAGATGGTCGGCTGCTACCGTGGCGAATTGGGGAAATACGTCAGGCAAACGGTGGTGCAAATCTTGCTGCTGTGCAGAACGTACTGGCTGCAGAGTACACGGCACAATGCATTGTGAGCCGTAACCGCTGGATTCCTCATTTAGGAATTCAAGGACAAAATAACAACACAAAAGGAGGGCCAGGAAATGGTCTCCACTACACCACTTTCAATAATGCAGTTTCTACACCTGGTCCGGGTCAGGGCGGTGGTTCACTAAGTGTAGAGGGGGCAAACGTAGATGGACTCAGTGCTACGCTATTCGCAACTGTTAACCAACAGGGGAGAGTACACGCTACTCTGCCTGTGGCTAATGTAAGGCACCACCGTTACTGGGGAGATGCAGTGAATGCCACTCCGGCTTTGTCAGTCGAACAGCGGGACCAACTCAATACGAAGTATGATGAGATGGTAACTTTTCTTAAAGGTCGGGTTAAATTGGCAATTGATAGCCACGGTCGTCTCAAAAATTAAAATTAACTGTGCCAGGCATCTTTAAAAAGATCTCGGCTTAGAACTAAAAGTTATATGCAAATTCACCTCAAAAATCATAAATTTTATTAAATTTAAAAATGTGAGTAAATTATTTAGGAGAATTTTGGATAAAAATTTTAATTCGGACACCCATCGTTAAATTTTCTAATTGTTGCTGGTGGCGGTGGCGCAGGAGGTGGAGAATGTGATGGTAGAGAGCACGCTGTTATTACTCAAGATGGTAATTCAGGGCAGAGTGGCAACCAATATTTTGCTCCAGGACTTGGCGGGGAAAACGGAAACGGAGGCGGACACGTCGCGGGTCATGTTGCGGGTGGTGCTGGTTGGTTATCAAACGGTAAAGGGACATTCCCCGGTGAGACAAAATTAACTTTTAGTGGCGGTAGTGGTGGAGGTACTGGCGGTGAAGGTAATGGCGGATTTGGCGGAGGTGGTGGTTCTAATTTTAATTCGGACAGTTTATTCGGACACCCATCGTTAAATTTTTACATTGTAGAAACCAGGCGCGGATTGATATTTGAAAATTCTGAGTGTTTTTTTCTTCATTAATGCATGGAATTGACAGAAATTTTGAACAAGTAATCAACTTTAAGACATATTTGCCATTTAAAAGACGTCATGTATCCTCAGCGAGTCGCTGAATTGAAATAATGAATGAATTTTTTTGCGATTAACTAGGTGCGAGTAATAATTGGCTATTCTTAATATCTTGCCGTCGTTTCAATTGTTGATTTTGACAATATTTACTGATTGAATCGGGTGAGCCAACAGCACTTTTGAAATGATGCTCAAACTTAGTGGTAAGTATTAGCCAGTTGTCAGGAGATATGTTTAAACGCGTTAAAATGGCACTGTTAGCATTATCAATATACCCCCGCTTATCTTGGCGAATACATCGGCCTGTTAGGTCAACTAATTCGAGATAATCTTCAAGGGTAAAAGGTAAACCTTTAGGCATTTCTTTTTTCGGGTTGCCTACAAAAGGGGAAAGAGCTAAGGGCTGTTCACCTTTTTTCGCAGATTCGGCGCGTAATAAAATACTAGTGTGTGCAGAAGTTTCAGGTGTTTCAGCCATTTTTGCCCTAACCGGATTTAAATCAACATAAGCTAAACGAGCTACTAAGGCGGATTCATCAAGTAAAGGTTGGGATTTGAATCTGCCTTCCCAGAAGCGGCCAGTGCATTTATCTTCTTTATTTGCTTGTCTTGCGATAGATTCATTTAATACCCGCATAAACCAACTGATATCCATTAACCGTTGGCGGTATTCTTCTGTGGATTTAATAACCACATTGGTAATTGCTTTTGAGAGTTTTTCACCTCTCATAAACTTCTGAGTGAAAAGCGTGCCATTAAAAAGTTGATGCCAGTGGTGAAGTACTTCTTCGGCAGTCCATGATTTGGCTTTTATTTCATCAACATACAACACAATATGTGTGTGGTTGCTCATGACGCAAAATGCGCAGACATCAATAGCGAAAACTTTTGCTAGTGCTAAAAGTCTATCTTCTACCCAGCCACGTCTATGTTCATATGAGTCACCGGTTAGCTTATCTTGACCACAAAGGTAAGCACGACGTACGCAACGGGAAATGCAGTGATAAAACGGGGTTTCGTTAATAGATATTTGCTGGCTTCTGGGTTTTGGCATGTTGTTTCTCGTCCCTGAGTTTGTATTGAGTATAAGTTTACTTGGGTTTTGCATGGAATACCAATTTTGGAGTGGGTGTCCGCCTTATTCGCGTACTTGGGTTTTGCATGGAATACCAATTTTGGAGTGGGTGTCCGCCTTATTCCGCCTTATTCGCGTCCGCCTTATTCGCGGTTTAGATCCTGACGAAAAAAAGGTGAAAGCACTTTATAACACCCTTAAAACCCAAGACCAGCTACCTGGGTGGTTTAATACTGCAATAACAAAGCTGGATGACGCTTAATAGTGCAAAACATTAGCAATAAATAATCGTTACCCTAGTTAGCGTTTGTTAAATCGTTACTAAATTTCATTGTCGATAATAATTCTTTGTAAAATCACTTTTAATAACAGCAACAATAACCGCCTAAAACTAAACCCCAAATAGGAGAATATACTCATGCATGCTACTGCACCCTTAACCCAAAAGGTTACGCCGAACGTAACCCAATTTGCGAAATTGAATGTCGCAAATGCTAGAGAAACAACCAATAAGCGTTACGCCATTCAAAACAACAAAGCTACTGATCTATACGGCCATAATAAAGCGGCTAAGCCTAGACCAGTCACACGATTTTCAGAAGCCAATACTGGCTTTAGTAATTATCCGGTGAAGTATGCCAGTAGTGACAGCAAATTGAAAAAACTAGAATATGATTCAGACTGTGGTGAATACGCACGCTCTTTGGTGGGAGAGGGACGCAAAAAACCCGTTGCATACAAGCATAAATTATTAGCTGCAACGGCTGATCCAAAAATTGGCAATGCTTATTTTATTGCACCGGCTCACAGAGGGACTAATGCGTCGGCGGTAGCAGCGGGTACCGCGGCTCCTTGGGACTTGACCAAAAGTGTCGTCAAAGGCGCAACAAACTTTCATGTGGCGACCGTGGTTGCTAAAGATAGTACTGACGACGTTATTACGTCTGAAGTGAATGCTGCCTTTCAAAGTCAAAAAACACCTTGGTTTTCAATGTATGCAGGCGGTGGAGGTTTCTTTAATACCTTTAGAATGGAATATCAAAGCTTTCCAGGTGGTATCCCAACTGATCCCGTTGTTTATGATTACAGCCTTTAATTTATTTAAACCGCTTTAAATTAAAATGAATAACCCCACGCCAAGGTTTTCGCTTAGGCTCAAATTCGATTCTCGAAGAGGGGTAGCTTATGGCGTAAAGTTCAAAAGACTTTACGCCATAAGTGGCGAGGAATTAAACCCGCTCAGATTAAATCCCATTTTGACTAAAGCCCCGTTATTTATTAGGAATCATTATGTTTAAATTTTTCTATCCAGCGACATTAGTCAGAGTTATTGATGCTGATACCATAAAAGTTCAGTTAACCTTATACCCGGAGTTGTTCTTAGTGAATAAAGGAATAAAGAAAAAGAATAAAGGGTCAAGTCTCTTGTTTAGCAATACTTTATCTACTAAGCTTTTATAAAGGACAAAAAACCAGTAAAACAAGATGCCAAGACCGCTAAGAATAGAATATGATTATGCTGTTTACCATGTGATGAATCGTGGTCGTGCGCGCCAATTTATTTTTCATAACAAAGAATATTACCAAATTTTTTTAACCACCTTGGGTGAAGCAGCAGAGCGCTTTGATTGTATTATCCATGCTTATTGTTTGATGGGTAATCATTATCATCTGTTGATTGAAACGCCTCGTGCAAATCTGGGGCGGATAATGCGTCATATTAACGGGGTATATACTCAGCGTTATAATCGCTTAAAGCGCACTGATGGGCCACTTTTTCGTGGACGCTATAAGGCGATATTGGTTGAAAAAGATGAATACCTACTGCAATTAAGTCGCTATATCCATCTTAATCCCATTAAGATGAAGCGACCACTTGTTGAAAAATTGGAAGATTACCCGTGGTCGAGTTATCCCGCTTTTGTGGGTAAAGCCAATGCTGAAAAATGGTTAGCGCGGGATTACACCTATCAATTGTTAGGATACAAACAAAAATATCACGGTTACGCTAAGTTTATTGCACTTGGTAATTCAAAAGAAATAACCGATTTTTATGATAAGGGCAATTTAGCGTCAGTGTTAGCAAGTGATGGCTTTAAACGTTGGGTATACGATAGCTTGTTACCGAGCCTAACGGGACTACAAAAAAGTCATGTGCTTAGACCTGAGTTAACGATGGCTAGTGTTACTGATGGGGTGGCACAGTTTTATGGCATGGCTGTTGATGAACTGTTGTTGGTAATAAAAGGCCCAGACAAGGGAAATGAAGCTCGAAAAGTGGCGATGTATTTATGCCAAGAAATACTCGATCAAAGACTTAACGATATTGCGAATTACTTTAACCTCAGTCATGGTGGCTCAGTGAGTTTTATTACTCATCAAATTCGAACATTACGTAATGAAAGTAGCGTGTTTTCTTCTAAGTTAGAGAATGTTATAGAAAGTATCATGAAGCAATCGACTTGACCCCTTTATTCTTATAGAAAGTATCATGAAGCAATCGACTTGACCCCTTTATTCTTATTTGTGTATTTGAAGCAATCGACTTGACCCCTTTATTGATACTCTTTAACTCCCGCATTTAAAGTTAGTAGAGTTTACTTTAAAGTCAAATTAATATGGTGACATTTGAAATCTAAAGATAAAAAAGACCTAGTACGCTAAGATAAATCGATAAAGATTAGAGGTGTGCCGTAGGCACACAAGTTAGGAGTATAGGATGTGCTGTAATGGCGAGTCTTGCACAAATGGAACGGGAATTGATGATCGAACGTACCAAAGCAGGACTTGACATGGTCAACCAAATTCACACACCCTAGTTAAGCAACCATTTTTAATTCCACGCTCATCAATTCAAAATTATTTGGACTTTGGTAATCCAAGTAAGAATGAAGACGATAACTGTTGTACCACATCGTTATATAATTCAGTATATCTTGCTGTGCATCTGAGCGAGTTTGGTAATTTCTCCAATGCACCCGTTCTTACTTTAAGCTGCCGAAGAAGCTTTCTGCTACCGCGTTAGGAAGTGTAATATGTTGAGTCTAACCTGTAGTGTATTCAGTCTTATAATGGCGAGTTTAATATCACCATCTTCCATTTATTGTCCCAATCTTTACTATGGATCTTAGCCCTTAACTGCAATATTGGATTAAGTCCTTCTCTTGACCATAACATGTGTTGTTGTCCTTTGCATCGTTGATTAATAAGACTTTCAACGGTGGACTCTGCTAGGTTACTGGTGAAGACCTGTCCTTTTTGCTGACGTTCACGATAATTAACTATACGATCACGATTATTTTCAACATATTGTTTAAACTGGCTCAGTTTAGTTTTTACTTTTAATACGTTAACCGAAGCGATTAATTGTGCTAATCGAATAATTGCGGCATCAGTATTACCGCGCCATAAGTGCCATTTTATCCGTAAAAATTTATTTTTTATTGCTTTAGGTAAAGCAATATTTTGCATTTTCATTCCGATATGAAACCAATCCAAAATACACGTCATGCTTGCGCATAGCGGACGTAATGATTCTACAACGTTCCAGCAATTCGTTGCACCATCACACAGGGCTGTAATATGGGTGTTCGGCGTAAGTCCCTGTTTTAGCGCGGCAACAATCGTATTGTTGATCATTTCTTTTTGCTCGTCATCTTTAACTGATGCGGCACAACTCTTCTCAGATAAATGATTTATTGTGCCTTTTTTATTGGAAATAAGCGCTTCCGGACGATAAATAACCGACGTTAATGCTTCTATACTCCGTTGCTCTTCTGTTGTTTTTACGTGTCCGCCGTCTACATTGACAATCAGCTCGTTCGCTTCGTCAACGTTCAAGAGTTCTTTTTCCACCTGGTCAATATCAATAATGGTCTGACCGACACTTTGAGTCACTTTTTTTATACGATTATGATTGTTTACTTTTCTGGATTTAGCCGTAAATGTTTTAAACAAGCTTTCACTGTCTCTAAAGGTTTCTGATGCCCCTAATTCAGACTGTATTTTAACCAATGCCCCCGAGAGGTTACCATTGAGCAGGTTTCTTACCGTCGCAGGTGCTTCATAACCACAGTCTTTACATTTGAGCCGCTGAATTTTAACGTGATGATCGGTAAATACATCATAAAATGCAGATGTTTGTTTTCCTAGCTTTGCTAATTGCCCTTTACATTTAGGGCACGCTGTTTGATTTTGATTCAGAAGTTTAACTTTTTCGGCTATGATGTTGTCTAGTGAGATTTGGAGTAATTCAATTTGTTTCTCATGATCTATCGAAAAATCATGAAGGTTTGTGGGTTGGGTCAGTGACTCTTCCATAATAGTTGAACGATTTAGAATAAGTGCTGGATCAGTTAGATCATACGTTTCGAAGATAATTATATAGGCTTTTTGACCCATAATGCCCCCAAGCAGTTTATTTTTTTAACTATATCACTTTAGGACTAACAACTCAATATATTACACTTCCGGTTATCTACGATTCACTTTAAGGCACACATAAATGTGCGGTTTACTAAAACGGTTAAAATTGAGTTTATTCAATTTTTAATTTTTGATAAATATCCTCTTTCTGAACATAGTTGAAAAATAACAACTTATTAAGTCAGCAACAGTTTACGGGTACATAGCCAAGACATTTTAATCAATTGATTCGGGCAGCGTGAGTTTGCCAATAAATATATCAGCAACTCTTATATCATGAATAAGCATCGTGTTATAGTGGATTGATATCTCGGCGTAATAATCATTTGCTAGGCCAATTTTTTTCATACGTTTCGTTAAAACATTAAATTGCCAAATGATATTGTCATCATCTCTTCGATAAATAGCGTTATTGCCCACAGCCCATGGGAGCTCAGTTGCAAACGGTATCTCAGGAAAATAGTGTAATGATTGATTAATCGTCCAGTCATTATTTAATTGATGAATGCCAGTGTTTTCAACAATTGCTGCGTAATATTTATTAGTGAGGCAATCGCTATAAATAGAAGTTAAACCTCTAACTAATTGTTTTGTTTTTTGTGTTGTTACATTCAAGCTATATAAGTTCAAGATGCCATTGTTATCAGCAATCGTTAAAATATTGTCATTAGAATGGCATTGCCAAATGGTGCTTCTGATAATTTTTCCGGGTCGTTTAAGCTTTAGTAAATTACCGGTTTTAATATTAAAAACATGCCAATGATCATCCAAGTTAATTAGTAATTTTTCGCCGTTTGCAGAAAAACTCATCTTAATGATATAAGATTTGTTTTCAAAATGCGTTAATTGGCTTAATACGTTATTTTCTTTTAGCCAAATTTGATAGCTGCCTGAACGATCAGAAACAAAAGCAAATTTTTCATTGTTTGGGGTTTTAAAATAAGCGGCAGAGTGATCGCTAAATGCGGAAGATACCAAGCTTTGAGATTTTGGCTCAAGATGGTTTAAATCAATCTGTCTAATATTTGCCGTACTAGCGTTGCCGAACGAGAGTAATAATTCGTCCTCTGAAATAAACAAAGGATCTTGGATAGTTGTTGAATGTTGATAAAGTTTGGTAACGTCTTTGGTTTTCACGTTAATTAACTGAAGGGTATTATCGTAGGTAATAAAGGCAATTTCTTTATCAGATTTTGTCCAAGCTAATGAAGTCTGGATAAAGTTAAATTTTGCCAGCAACGTTAATTCACCACTGCTTAAATTTAACACCATGATCACTCTGGAGATGTCATCGTAATCTCTGATAAAAGCGAGCTTAGAATTATCAAAGCTTAAACTAAAGAATCTATCACCCAGAAACGTTACTGGCGGTGCGGTTAATGTTTCAGTTTGTTTATTGTCTAAATTAAAGCGTTTAATGATGGAGGGTAATAACGCCGACTCTGCAAAAATATAATATAACCAACGATTATCTCGACTAACGAACATCTTTGTACCTAGGGATAATTTGCCACAGCTGGTTACTTTTTCACTTTCTCCCAGTGTTAAGTTTGCTGATATGGTGATTTTTTTAATCCAGCACTGTTGCTGACCATACGTTTGATAAAACAGAGTATTACCGTCAGCAGCCCAAGTAGGGGCTTTCGTTCTGGCGTTAGGCTCTATCGCTATCGTTTTTTTACTGGTCATATTTTGAACGAAAACGTTACTGTTCGAGTCTTGACTGGGACGGTGAAGAAATGCCAGTAAAGACTTGTTTTTTGAAAGTGAGAATGAATATTCCCAACCTTCCATATACGTCAGGGGTTCAATCGCTACATCAGCTGGTGTTAATGTTTTTTTTGTCTGGCTTGGCTCATTAAATAATAGCCATAAGCCAACAAAAATAATGAGTGTAGTTAAAATTATATAGAGTTTATATAAGGTTAATTTAGCGGTTTTTGGTTTGCTCTTTTGAGCCGAAACGTTAACGGGCTCAGGCGAACCTTTTTCAATAAATTCAACATTACAGGTAAGTGAATAGCCGACTTTAGTCAACGTTTCGATAAAGTCATTTTTTTCACCGCCCAGCTTTTTTCGTAACCGAGAAATAGTGGCATTGATAGTACGGTCATCGATATATCGATTATTCCAAACGTGTTCAATAAGTTGCTCTCGGGTGACTATTTTGCCACGCATTTTGGCCAAATAGACCAGCAGTAAAGTAGGTTTTTCTTCGAGGTTTATACATTGACCGTTATGGTCGGTTAAGGTTTTTTTGAGGGGGTCTAGTGTCCACTGGTTTAATTTTATTAATTCGATGTTGTCAAAATTATTGTTACTGAAATTAGTGCTGTCCAAATCCAAAGATAAACCCTGCCATTTAACCAAAGCGCTCGAAACTGAAAATATAAACTTGTTTCACGCTAATAAAACTACACAATGAATAGAATACTGATATGTAACTACTGTGTAACTGCTGTTTTGACCAGAGTATCACTTTTTGTCTGTGGAAATACATCTAGTATTTTTGTTTTTTTTATCCCTCTTATGTTCTATTGTCTCTCCACGGACTTTCAGAACCATGACATAATCGGGGTCTAAGGTGCAACGGAACAGAAAACCTAGTTAAGGATTTTAGCTCACCTTTTGCGTAGTCTTCCCTTAGTCAAAGATGTATCCCTGTAGCCAACTTAAATAGCCAAATAAAATGAGGCCAACTTACCTATACTTAATTTGGCTATTCAATACGGAATACTTGGTGGAAGTAACAAAAATATAAGATTATAATTAAAATCACCTTCTGTTTATTCAATCAACATTCTCTCTAGACTAGTTATAACAAAGGTTTTAATCATTTTAGTAGAAGTCAAAGTCCTATAATTACACATATCCTAACCTGCTCCGTATGTGGAATTATCTCTTAACAAGGTTATCTGTTCCGTTGCACCTTAGACCCCGACTACTAAAAGATATGATATGAGGGGGGAGGAAGTTAAAAAGGCTGCTGTTGAAATATTGCCTTTTTAGTTGCCAAATAATCAAATAAATATAAAGGGTTAAGTCAATGGATGACATTAACCCTGTTGATTAATCAATTTAACTGAAATAGCATCTTAGCAGAACCACAGCTCATAAAAATGAGCCATTTTTTTTACCAAAGAGCCTTGCTAAAAAAATCAAATTAAGGTTAGGCTGGATTTGTATTGTCCAAACCTAAACACTCTGTTAATTTTCTATATCCAAATACTTCGCCGGTTTCTGGATCAGTTTCAGGTTCATAATGATATTTAATGAAACATTGTCCGGATTTTGAAGAAAATGTAATATCATCAGTCTGACATGCATCAGATGTTTCTCTATCGTAATCATTTGTTTTCGTCCCTATAATACCAAGACTCTGCCCGTAACAAGGAATATAATAAAACCCAACCTCTTCAGTCTTACTACTATCAGAATAATATGTAAATAGAATGGATGAATCAAATTTAGCAGATGCGGCAACACTAAAAACAGAAAGTGCTAGTACTATAAATTTAACTAACTTCATTATAAATCCTTAATAATTTTATTATGTAATGATTAACTCTTGGCAATACCAAAGGTTATTTAACTTATACCATATAAGTTTTATATTTTTGTCGTGAAAAAGTGTAATAAGATGTTCTAGGTGTAATACCTATTTGCACAATTAACTAGTCACGTTTTTTGCAGGGAAGAAATTAACAAGGTTTTTTTTAATCAACAAGTACTTCAAAACGCGACTTCTTGACTTTCTCATCAAAGTGTTGATTATTAATACTATTATTTATGTTGTTTTAATGTTGTGAATATATTGTGAGGTTTATTTGTCTTGAATTGAATTGATTATTCAATTTGCTTAAATCAATTCTGCACTGCTCTTTATATTTATTGGCCGGTATCTCAGGCGATTTTAGACTCTTGTTATCCTTTGACAAACACCTTGAACGCCATAATAAGCACATGAGGGCAATAGCAATAAGAAAACTAAACAGTAGGTAATTTTCATTATTTTCTTCCGTAGATAGGGGGTCTGCGGAAGAACCCCCAAATTATATATAGTACCAATTAATGTATAAAACATATAAAAACACCTAATTAAATAAAGTTTTTATTATATTAGTAACGTGGTTGTTATTAGTGAATTATGTATTATATTTATACTTCATTATGTGATTGTACATTTACAAATAACAAAACTAATGAATAATACTGTAGTAAAGGTCAGAGCAAAAGTCGTTGAAGATGACACTGGAATCTTTTCACATGTACCTGTTTTGATCTCAGAGAGCGGAAACATTATTGATCCGTTACTGAGCTATACTCTAAAACTGAAACGAGATGGTTTAAGTAATTCCACAATAGATATCGCGATAAGAGCAACCCTACTGTTATTGAAGTATATGGCTGCAAATGAAAGCGGTTTTGATAATCCTAAATTATTGTTTGAGCTATTTACTAGTCGTTTGTACACAGGTACTTTTGACGATAATGGTTATGATCCATCAGGTCTTTGTTGGTTGCCGATTGGTTCAAGAACAGCCAAGCAATATATAGGTGCATTAACCAAACTCACAGACTGGATGATAGAAGAACATGGAGGTGTCTCGATCAATCCGTTGGTTGAGGCTGACTCTTATAGCAAGCGCTTGAATTATGCCGCATGGTTTCGTAGGAATCAGCACGACTTTCTTGGACACATCAAAGATAAACATATCAATCAAACAGTACGTTACGCACGCAATATTCGAGGTAAACGACCGCTTGGTAAACAAAACAACGATGCCATCGAATTTCCTGAATGTCACTTTGAGAACTTCTTTTTAAATGGCATTGGCGGAGCCAATGATTTACGGGTCTCGCATAGGGATAAGCTCATTTTATTACTGATGCATGGCGGTGGTCTTCGAGAGTCAGAAGCATTACATCTTTGGGTGCAGGATGTGTACTTTGATCCCGACCATTCGGGAAGTGTGAAAGTTAGAATTTACCATCCTGAAGATGGTGACGCACCGGAAGGCTGGAAAAGTAGAGCAGGACGAAAAAATCGTTCGGCTTATCTTAAAGAAAAGCACATATTAACACCTCGCACCATGTTGTCTGATTCGCAGCATCTTGGTTGGAAAGCTACTGTCACTGATGGGGTTGGAGATTATTTGGAAGTACACTGGTTTTCAAGAGACTTTGGACGTGTGTTTGCCATTCTTTGGCTGGACTATTTACGTTTGTTAACAACCGTTGAGCGGCAACACCCTTATGCTTTCGTTAGTTTCAAAGAAGGTAGAAAAGGTCAACCCTATACCCGTAATGCCTTTCACTACAACTATCGTTTGGGCTTGAAGCGCATCGGGTTAACACCCAGTAAAGCCAATGGCTTGTCTCCTCATTCTCACCGCCACAGTTATGGTCGTCGGCTAAGACGGGCTGGTATTCAGGAAGTCGTTATTAAGAAATGTTTACACCACGCATCTATTGCTTCTCAAGAGGTATATACCACCCCAACGGTAATAGAAGTCACAGCGTGCCTCAATGATGCCACATTACGTTTGGAAGAACCTGACGATACAAATCAAAAAGATCTTACACCAAGCTGGAAGTCATTGTTAGAGCACGGGTTTAGTGACATTGATCCTGACGGTTTATTTTCTGGTAAGTTCCCTAAACTGAGAAGATAAGATATGATAAATCAAGCTCGAAGATATGATGGACGGTCTACAGACCTATATTTAAAATGGTTGACTCACACCTATGGTGATGAGTGGGAAGAATGGCGCTTGCTTGCGGCCGAATGGTTGTCGGTACAAGATACAGGTATAAATACTAAACTCCTTGCTCTAACGCATTTCTTTGAGACTTATCTGATTGGTTTTATTCCTTATTCCTCCAGTATCTGTGCGTTTTTCGAAGGGGTGTATGGGCAGTCACATCGTTGCTCCAGTGAAGAATATAAGAATGTGCTGCTTAAAAATACAGATAGGCGTGATAATGCAAGCCTTGCAAGATTAATTAATGCTGTCACTGATTTCCTTGATTGGGTGCTCCGTACCCATTTCAGCGAGCTGAATAATAATGGTCATTTAATTTCAGTCTGGAATAACCCGTTTCAGAAGGTGAAATACAAAGGAAAACACAGCGAGACTGTTTATAATCCATTACCATACCGCTATATCCTGAACTTACGCCATATATTGTGTCCAAAACTACGGGGTCACTTCTCTGATTGGATATGGGCACAGAAGCAAACAGGACAAGGAACGAAACACGGCGACTGGTTCAAGGTCGACCGTAGCATAATTGATAAGACCGATCCCGATTGCGTGTGGCGAGAGAAAGTAGTTAATAGCAGTAACAAGCAAGTTACTCTCTACCAAATTTGGTCTCCAGTCAAAGCAATGATGATTTATATCAAGCTTCACCTACCATTACGTAGCTATCAGGTTCGAATGTTAGACAGTGGAGAAGCCGATACCTGGCGTTATGATCATGGGCAATGGAAACTTAATGACAAGGCTGCTTTTGCCCTAGGCAATGAAAAACATCCCTTCTCCAAAGGAGTATTTCGACGTCATGTTGATCATGTGTTTAGGAACGAGTCTACTGGCTTGTACATCAGTACCAATAAAACCGCTGACCAGAACAAAGATGAGCTGGATCGTGGGTATGAAATTCCCTGGCAAAATGAGGATGTGCTTTACTGGCTGGAAAAATTGCGCAACTGGCAGGAGAAATATAACCCTATAACTCAACCAACTGATTGTACAACCCTGAAAAAAAAGCACACTGCACACCAAAAATCAAAAGCTTATCTGTCCGCAATGGGACACATCTGTTTTTTATTTCGTGACGCCTCAGCTAAGTCACCAGCAGATAAGATTAAGCCAATTGCAGAAGGTTCATACCAAAAACTTTGGTACAAACTCCTTGTTCAGTTGGAAGAAAAGCTGAAAGCCTCTGGCGTTACCCTTAGCAATGGTGAATTGTTGAAACTGGTACATGATTATGGAGAAAATTATACAGATCCCAAAGCCAAAACAGAATTTCCACTGCATAGCTTGCGAGTCTCGCTTATCACTTGCTACGCAATGGACGCAAATGTACCTATTCCAGTTATCTCTAAATTGCTTGCCGGACACTCTCGTTTACTGATGACAATCTATTACACTAAATTGACTCCTGCGGTTATGCAAGCCAAGATGGATGAGGCACACCAACAGCTTGAGCAAAAATCTGAAGAGAGTTTGCGTACCTTTCTAAAAGATGCGTCCATGCGCCAAATTCAGTGTAAAACAGTTTATCACGATGACAATGCGATAGAGGCTGTATTGGTTAATCGAAACCCGATTGGTTGGGAATACCGTCACCATGGTCTGTGTCTGGTCGGAGGCAATACAGTGCGTTCAAATGAAAACGGTAGTATAAGCGGATGCTGGAACGGTGGAGAGATGATTAAGGACGGCAAGAATGCTAAGCACCGAGTCTACAGTTCTGTTCCTCATGGGCCAGAGAATTGTATTCGATGTCGCTGGTTCATCAGCGACGCCCGTTACCTACCTGCACTCAACGCTCATCTTAATTTGATGAGCTACAAAGCCTCGGAAGTTGCGAATCTGGCCGTAGGAATTGAAAGGGAGATATCGGCACTGGAAGAAGAAAAATACATAGTTGAAATTAAGAGCAAACCCTTCACCAAGCACAGTGAGTTACAAGCTCTTCACCGTCGATATGAAAAGCAAATGGTTGAGGCAGATGAATACACTAAGGACTGGATAGCTACTTTTAAACTTATTAAACGTATCATTGAAATCGAACAAGATCGTGCAGATGATGAGACTAACAACAAGTTAGTTGCAGTAGGTAGCCATGAAGATATCAACATCGGCTTTATGGAAACAAGTTCAGAATTGTTACAGCTTTCGCTGATCTGTGATGATGCAGAATTTTATCCCGACCTATTGGATGAAGTAATGAAGACCCCTGCAATCGAACGAAGAACTCAAAAATTATGCCACTTCATGATGCGTAAAGGCTATATGCCCCACCTGTTAATGATGGATAAAGAACAACAACTTATCGCAGCAAATGCCATGATGCGCCAAATGGCAGAGATGACCGATCACAAAAACAAGCTAGAAGGTTACCGTAAGGTGACGAATTACCTTGAAATGGGTAAGTTTTTGGAAGATGAGAGCTTGCTAGAACAAGGGATTAAGGCTATGAACGAGAAGAGTAAGCACCCCGTTTTAAAACTAAATGACGGGCTGTTGAGAAATGTTAATAATGATGGTGGTTTAGTTTATGCGGATTGAACCGGAATTGTTGCTAGAAGAGTTAAAAGCAGGTAAAAATCAGCGAGCGAAAACTTCGCTTGATAGGTTAAATACACTACTTAAGACCCACTTTGAAGCAAATGAGAAAGACTTTTGTATCGCCACTATAGGTCGATTATCAAAAGAACAAAATGGGATCAGCACTATCAGTATTCGTAACAAATCTGGCATGCATTATCGGCGCTTGATTGAAGCCTGGGCTGTCAAAGCTGATACGAATATGAAAAAACCACATGCTCTGCACTCAAGGAAGCGGGAAGTACCTTCAGATAATCAACTGCTTGAGCGGCTGGATGATCCTGCTCTTAGAGTTATCTTTGGCCAAATCATTGCCGAACGCAACCAGCTCCAGCGAGAAAACAGAGTATTGAAAAGCAACATCGAAGTAGTGGTAGATATACGACCTACATCCATGGTAAATGCACAGGCACAAACCCACAATTACTTTGAAGTTTTGCCAGCACTAGCGGGATTATTTCTCCCCTCAGAAATAGATGCGCTTAAAGCGGCTACCTCAGATGTTTTTATTGCTCGTCAAGGTTGGAAAGTGAAAGAAGATACGGGGGCAGTTCTCGACATAAACAACCGACCTTTATTTAAAGCAGGCTTCGTCACAGCTATTAAAAAAATTCTGAGACAGGCACTGTAAGAATGACGGTTCTTTGTTTATAAGGCTATTAATTTCACTGAGCACTGCTGACTCAGGTCGTTAAATTGCCAGATAAATATCACGCTCTATATTTGAAACCGATTGTTGTCATATTTACACTTATATACTTTATTTATACATATATAATTTGAATTAAGCTATCTAAGGTCAATAAATTTAAGCCAATCAACTTTATTGATATACTTTTAACTATATATAAGCCAAAAATGACCATTCTGAATTAATATATTTTTAACATTTAACTATATAAATACTAATTGGGGTTAGTTCCACAGAGCACAGGTTGCACTCATGTTGTTCTACAAGCCTTTACAGTAAAGGGATAGAGGTAGTTAGTAAATAAGACGTCAATGGAAAGTTTTTTTGTAATCAACTGATATATATTTGTTATTTTGCTCTTAAGCTATATTACATCAGGGCTGTAGGTGTTCATAGTGAAAAATGGGCACTCTGTAATTAACACCATTGAGTGATAATGCACGATAAACCATCGAACCAGACTTATTGTCAGACTTAGAATAATATGGGTTTTTCGTGAACCTTTACAGCGTTCGTGATAGCAAATATTGTTTATAATTAAATATCACGAAAAACACCTGTTTTTCGTTACAACGGGTGTAAACCTACAGCTTTTGATATTCAGTTAATCATCCGTAAAACAGGGCTTTTACCTGATATGTTAACTCAGATTAGTCACTTTTTGGGGCCCCCCTATCGAACGAACACTGTTCGTCTATGTTTTAGTGTACATTGCAGAAAAACTGAACTTACAAATATATATAAAACACTTATATATCAGTTGACTACAAAAATAATTTTTATCAAAATGTTTTTTTACTAACTACCTCTACCCCTTTATTGTAAAGGCTTGTAGAGCATCATGAATACAAACCAGTGCTATGTGGAACTAACCCCTGTTATTAATAACTATTTGTTATCAATAAGCACTTGACAATGCTGTTTTTTAACCTATAACTAATTTATGCACGTCAACGCTGTAGTCAATAGCGGATACTAGTGCGGATTAAAGGAAATGAAAATGTTATTTATTAATAATAGCGATGAAATGAACGACTGTTTATTTTAATTCACGGAAATAAATAATTAAGGGAGAAAGGGAGTGTGATCAATCTTTTTTGGAAGCTTTTCCTTCTGTTTGTTGGTGTTTCTGGAATTCAATTTTTCTTTGATGTTTTCCAACGTCTTGCATTTCTAGGTTTAAATAATTCTCAAATTTTTATAAATAATTTACTACAGATAGTATTTTTTATTTCTGTCGGGATTATTTATTTTAATGCTATAAAAAATATTAAAAAACCTCTTGATATTATGTCTTTAGATATATCTAGAGTTTAAAATAAAGATGATAGTATAAATATGTTCGAACAAGTAGAAATGGAATTAATGCATGAAAAAAATAAAAAAAGGAAGAGGACAAGCACTGACTTTAGTATATCAGAATACTATTACGTCACCTTGGGGTAATACTAGTCATTGTGCCAATTCCAAAAGCGTAAACACAGCACCAAACCATAATCCTTTGTAATAGTTGGTAAAAGTATCATAGGTGTGATTCTTACCTCTAAACTTAGGATTGATAGAACACACATCCCAAATTTACAAGTTTTACAAGTTTTACAAGTTTTACAAGTTTTACAAATAATAACATGTGGTTATGACGATAAATGGACTTCAACCACAATAAAACATTTCAAACAACTAAAAAGGACAATTAAATGAAACATAAATTTTTAAACAATCTTTTAGCATGTCTGATTTTGCCTATAACATTATTTACCAACGCTTCTATAGCTGAAATTATTTTTGAGGAAGACTTTAACGATTTTAGTGGAGGGACATCCCACAATGGCGCTCAATTTCAATCTGGTTTAGATCTTAATGTTGGACTTACCTTTCAAGGATGGGGTAATGACGGAAGATCGCACGGGGTCATTCTTGATAATACAAATGGTGCTAACATGGCCGCAATGATATGGGTAAACCATGCTCTGACTTTAAATTCAGGTATTTCGGACTCCAATATTGCAGGTACAAGTTACGATCTAAGTTTTCAAATGAGTGCCGCAGTATATGCAATTGGCACTCAGACTACGACTGCAGATGATGGAATGTATTTTGACATTTTACGTACAGACGGTTCAATGTTGGCATCACAGTTATTTAAACCGGGTGCTTGGACTGGTAACATGTCGTTTCAAAATGCCAGTTTAAATTACATTGGTGATGGTAGTGGGGATGTTCGTATAAGAGTTAGAAGCTCTTTGCAAGATGGGCATTTTTCTGGTGCCGTTGACAATTTAACATTACATCAAGATGGCACTACAGACGTACCAGAACCCTCTACTCTTGCTATTTTTACATTAGGTATAATGGGTTTAACATCACGTCGATTTAAGAAACAAGCTTAATTTAATTTCTTAATATTTAGTTATAGAAAACACCAGTCGTTTAGCCTGGTGTTTTTTCTTTGTTAGGTCTGCTTTCTCTTCCAAAGCGACTGAAATAATGCCTAAACCGATTCAAAACTAACTTCCATTTTGTTGTAAAATCGACACACGTTATAATTGACTTTCTCTCTAAAACGAGATAAAAATAACGATAGAAAAAACAAGTAATGTCTCAATTATTCTTATGTAGGGGTTAATTAACTAACGCCCCGATCTGTCACTAACCTATGCTACATCCTTTGGTGCCATTGACTTACAGCGCAAATATCTATTTTGAAATCAACAAATTATAATTCACTAACTGATTGAATATTAAATAGATTTATGTGCTTTGAAAATTCATAGAATCAAAACAGCTTAAAGTAAGCGATATTATTAATGATAATCAATTGAAATTATTATTTTTTTCTCAATAAAAGCTGAGGAATTTTATAATATTAACTTTCCATCGATAAATAACGATAAAAAGTAGCACGGGAAATTGAAAGCGAATCACAAATGGATTCAATTGAAAGAGAATTATTCAAGTGCATCTGCTTTGCCATTTGAACTTTTGGATTGTTGATACCCGTTTTAGGGCGACCACCATTTCGACCTCTTGCTCTTGCCGCTGCTAACCCAGCGTTTGTTCGTTCCTGAATTAACCGTCTATCAAACTGAGAAAGTGCACTGAAAATATTAAACATCAATTCACCCGAAGCAGTAGTTGTATCTATTGCCCCGTCTTGGATAGATTTGAAACCAATTTTCTTTTCAATCAGGGATTCAATCAAATTTATAAGATGAGACATGGAACGGCCTAGTCGGTCGAGGCGCCAAACAATCAATATATCAGTTGGAGATAAAGTTTCTAGACATTTATCTAACCCAGGACGAGATGATTTTGCCCCAGAAGTTTGATCAGTAAATATCAAAGACCGATCACAGCCTGCTTCTAGTAATGCATCTATTTCGGGTCTGTACGTAATACGGGTAATTTGTTCACATACGTCTAAAAGACAATTTTAAGGTATTGTTTAAAGAGTAAAATATATACTCTTATCAATGGTAATCAGATTATTTGTGAATAATGTTTATTTGAACTCAGGATGCTATCAAATGAATATAAATATTGTGATATATTACTATCACAAATCAATTTATTATGTATCTGATAGTATAATCGTTTGATTTTATTAAGTATCGAATGAGTCTACTCTAAAGATAGCTCAAAAGTTATTTGTTATGCTATTTTTATTTTCAAACAGCAAGATCCCTAAATAAGTGCTAATAAATACTGAAATGATACAAATTACACGTATTACGTACTGACGCGTATAGCCCGAGAGCATAAAAATGTGGGGGGCAATCCATTAAATACTTTGTTTCCGCAAAATAGTCATAGATAATAAAATACATCAACCCGAATGAGTATTTTTGCATGAAAATCTATTCAATAAAAGTCGCCTTGCATGGAGTCAGCCCCATGATCACGCGTCGACTTCGGGTTGCTGGCAATACATCGTTAGCAAGTTTATACTACATACTCCAGTTTTCCCAAGGTTGGACTGATGAGCATCTTCACCAGTTTCACATTTATGGTAAAGACTATGGCATTGCTTATGATGGAGGATTGAATTATTCACATAACTCCTTTAAAACCTTCATTGATGACTTTGATTTTGACGTAGGTGATCGTTTCACTTACGAATATAATTTTTATGAGCACTGGTTGTACGATATACGGATCGAATCCATTGATGAACCATCACAAAAAAATAAAACTCCCTTTTGTCTCAGTGGAAATGGAATGCCTGGTGCAACCAAATATGATGTTCATGAAAAATCGATAGAACTGTTAAAAATTATTGTTAATAAACGTGAAAGATTGACAGCAGATGATATTCGCTCCCCTGTTGAAGCCTTGAATGCGGTACGTTTTAACCGTCGAAATCTTAATCGATCACTTGAAAATTTAGATCTGAACGCCCCCTCCATGGAAACAGATTATTGATATTCACTAAACGCGTTTTTTCAGTCTTTCTATAAACGTATACTTTTCCAATGTTTGTAATTTCAACCTCTTTTCTGTCTATAAAACATCGATAAACCAACCTTTATGGAGTATTCTATAAAGGCTTATATTTTTATAGATTTTGAGAAAGGAATGATATACGCCTACATTCGGGTAAGCACCGTAGATCAGAATATAGCCAGACAACAACAGGCTCTGGCAGATAGTTGGCCAAACATTGATAAAATATTCACAGATAAGGCGAGTGGAAAAGATACCAATCGACCGCAACTTCAAGCAATGTTAATGATTTTAAACTCAGGCGATACCGTCATTATTCACTCGATCGACAGACTATGCCGAAATATAATGGATATGTGTACAATTACAACCAATCTACAGAGCAGGGGTGTATCTCTGGTCTTTTTGAAAGAGAATTTGACATTTAGTACCAGTGAAAATAATGCTTTGCAGGAATTACAACTTCATATGATGTCTGCCTTTAGCCAGTTTGAAAGGGCATTGATCAAAGAGCGTCAAGCGGAAGGTATAGCCGCGAAAAAAGCAAGAGGAGAAAAAACAGGCCGACCAGCTGCGGATGTAAATAAAGTCTCAAAGGTTGATGGGCTTACCGAAAAAGGTATTAAGTTAAAATTAGCTTGTGAAAATGTAGGCCTTGGGGTTTCAACTTATTATAAACTACGTAAACAGCTCGCTATGAATAGTTAGTTAACATACATAGGGGAAGCGGCATGAAATTTACGATTCAGATGGCTATCGAAGATGAGTACGGTGAAACTAAAATTGAAGAAATAATCTCATTAAATAAGCTAATCGATAACCCCAGTGATATTGGTTTATCAATAAAAGAATCAAAATCAGTATTGAAATCACTACAGAAAATTATCGTTTGTCAACAAGCTGAATCGTATATAAAGACACATGTTGCTTGTCCTTGTTGCCAAAAGAAGCGGCGTGTAAAAGGTCATCGTACCATCCAGTACAGAACACTTTTTGGCATTATTCCAATACCTAGCCTGCGTGTTTACTCCTGTAATTGTGAGGAAGTATCCACTCAGACGGTAGATATTTTAACTGACTGGCTTCCAGATCATAATAGCCCAGAATTACAGTATATTGAAACGAAATGGGCTTCGCTTATGTCTTATGGGTTAACGGCTGATATACTCAAAGATGTTCTCCCGGTTGGTGAGGCATTAAATGCAGCAACGGTACGTAATCATTTACATACTGTTGCTGAACGTCAGGAAAAAGAACTCGAAGAAAAACCTGAATACCTGACAGGATGTCCTTATGAATGGGGTGAACTACCTAAGCCAGGCAAACCTATGGTGGTTGGCATTGATGGTGGTTATGTTCGAAACTGGCATGAAAAAAACACCAATTTTGAGATAATTGCAGGAAAATCTTACTCAAAAGAGGTTGCAGCTAAACACTTTGGTTTTGTCCAAAAAATTGATAAGCATCCAAGAAAACGATTGATGAACGTACTATCAAAGCAAGGGATGCAGGCCAATCAACAAATAACCTTTTTATCTGATGGTGCCGAAAATTTAAGGAATTTACAATTAAATATGTATCCGGAATCCTTACATGTCCTCGACTGGTTTCACGTTACTATGCGACTCACGGTACTTAATCAGTTTGCAACTGGTTTGGTGAAATCCGATCCTGAAATAGGCGCACAAGTAAAAGATTATCTTCAAAGTGCTAAATGGTATCTCTGGCATGGAAATGTTGAGCGTTCATTAGATAAAATAGAGAACTGTAGTGATTTGTGTGACGATAATGAATTACACGTGAGCTTACGCCGAGATAGCTCAACTTTATTTTTTTGATCTGATTAAATCATTGCAACCAATTACTAAGGATGCAATATGTCAAATCAAGATCAACTATCAGTCGTCGTTACC
>JABSOI010000067.1 GCA_013216015.1 Alteromonadaceae bacterium
CACCCAGTGATTGAAAGAATTTCTGCATCAATCCATTAAATATAAATTTAAACAGACCTTCAATAAAATTTGTTTATATATTGCACAAATTTATTTTTTCAAATTAACGTTATAGTGGGTTAACCAATGGTTGATGGGAAAATGGTTTAGATTAACTGGATTGGTCGATATTAAGTTGGGAAGTTACACTAGTAACCCCAGCTTGCCAATCAACACAAGATAACAATCAAGCACAGTCAGAAATAACTCAGTGGCAACGAACTAACTTTGAAAAATTAGATCATGATAATAACGGTTCATTAGATGCTGGTGAAATGCGCGGTACGACACAAAAATGGATGACTGAAAATGGCTACAGTGAAGAAAAACAAATAAAATTAACCACTAAAAAATTCCATAAATATGATGCCAACAATGATCAAAATGTAAGTTTGGAAGAATTGCTTGCTGGTAATAAATTAGAACAAGCCAACAGAATGAATAAAAACGGCTAAATTTCAATAATATTAATTAGACCATTGTCTCGCAAATTAAGGGGGTGGCTTCTAGTATATAAAGCTTATTGACCAAACAATTTATTTTTACGGCTCCTTTTTTTGGAGCCTATTTCGTTATGCAAGCAAAGGAATATAAATGAAGAAACTTTTTCTTGTTGTTTCACTTTTTCTAACAAATGTACATCTTTGTGTAGCGAAAGAAGCCACAACTAATCATCAAAAACAGCCGAATATCCTTGTATTTTTAGTCGATGACATGGGGTTAATGGATACTTCCGTGTCGTTTATTACAAATGATCAAGGTCAAGCTGTGTCATATCCTCTCAATAGCTGGTATCACACACCAAACATGGAAAAGTTAGCAGTCAAAGGAATGCGTTTCAGTCAGTTTTATGCGCAGAGTGTTTGTTCTCCCACTAGAGCATCTTTATTAACTGGTCAAAACGCCACGCGCCATCACACTACAACGTGGATCAAACCCACTGAGAATAACCGCGGTAAATTTGGGCCTGAACAATGGAATTGGCAAGGTTTAAACCGTTATTCTGTTACCTTCCCTGCGTTATTGAAAAATAATGGTTATAAAACTATTCATATTGGTAAAGGCCATTTTGGTCCATTGGAAAGCGAAGGTGCTGATCCTGAAAATATAGGATTTGATGTTAATATCGCGGGAGGAGCCTGGGGACGACCAAAAAGTTACTATGGTCGGGACCACTATGGAAATCACCCTAAATATAAACAAGAATATAAACAAGAATATAAGAAAAAACATAAGCAAGAACATAAGCAAAAAAATCAGCCTATCACTCACAACATTCCTCACTTAGAAGCGTATTATGAACAAGACGTGTTTTTAACTGAAGCCTTAACTCTCGAAGCCAATAAACAAATAACCCTGGCTGCAAACGAACAAAAACCCTTTTTATTGTATATGTCTCATTATGCGATTCATGCACCTTTTAATAGCGACCCCAGGTTTAGTAGACGGTATGAAAAAAGTGATAAGCCAAAAAACGCAAAAGCCTATGCAACACTGGTACAAGGCATGGATAAATCTTTGGGCGATATAGTCAACAAGCTTGAACAACTAGGAATAGCTGAAAACACTTTGATCCTTTTTCTTGGCGATAATGGCGGTGATTCTCCTTTAGGAAAAAATGATAACATTGCCAGCTCTGCCCCGCTAAAAGGGAAAAAAGGCACCAGTTGGGAAGGCGGTATGCGCGCACCTTTAATTGTTGCCTGGGCTAAACCTGATAAAAACACCCCGGTACAACAACGATTACCTATCGAACAAAATAAAATAAACTCACAAATCGCCACCGTATTAGATATTTATCCAACGATACTTGCAGTTGCAGAAACTCAAAATCCAGAATCTCATATCATTGACGGTTTTAACCTTAAAAAGCAGTTATCAGATCAAGCTGACTTACAACGTGAAAATAGTTTTTTGATGCACTTCCCGCACCAGCACAGGCATTCCTATTTTACCAGTTACCGATTAAACGACTGGAAAATTATTTATAACTATAATCCGGAAAATAATGCGGGCATTAAACGTTACCAACTATTTAATCTGGCAACCGATATGTCTGAATCTCAGGATCTGGCTTCAACCCAGCCAAAAAAATTAGCACAAATGATGGAACGAATGATAGCCGAGCTGAAGCGTCAAAACGCGCAATATCCAATAGATAAACATGGCCGCGCAATTAAGCCTATATTGCTAAACTCCACTATTTAACGGAATAAACAAATGATGAAATATTATTTACCGCTAATAGCACTATTTGCCTTGGTTACCAATATACCAGCCTTTGCGAATACGCCTACTAAGCCAAATGCTGATGCAAAGCCAATACCCGGCAAAATAGTTGAGTATAAAAGAATTGACGATATTTCCCTGTCTCTGCATATTTTTAATCCGAAAAATCATAAAGCAGACGACAGCCGACCTGCCATCGTATTTTTTCACGGCGGTGGTTGGAACGGCGGTTCCCCGCATCAGTTCTACAATCAAAGTCAATATCTGGCCGATACAGGCATGGTTGCTATTAGCGCTGAATATCGCCTTGGGAAAAAACATAACACCACGCCTAAAGAAAGTGTCAAAGACGGCAAGTCTGCTATGCGCTGGGTTCGTTCACACGCTAAAGAACTAGGTATAAACCCTGATATGATAGCTGCCGGCGGTGGCTCTGCCGGAGGACAAGTTGCAGCTGCAACGGGAACAGCAACAAGCATTGAAGAAGCTGGTGAAGACACATCGATTAGTTACCGTCCTCAAGCGTTAGTGCTGTTCAATCCTGTATTTGATAACGGACCCGGTGGCTATGGGCATGGTAGAGTGAAAGACTATTGGCAACAATTCTCACCCCTGCACAATATCACCAAAGATACTCCGGCCACTATCGGATTTTTTGGCGACAAAGATACTACAATAAAGGTCAAATCAGCACTTAAATACCAACAACGAATGAAAGAGGTCGGTGCACATTTTGAACTTCATATTTACAAAGATCAGCCGCACGGTTTTTTTAATAAAGCCAAATACAACGAAACGGTATTAGCCATGGATAAATTTTTACGGGATCAAGGCTTTATTCAATGACAAAATTACTTGTAACGATTCTATTACTGTTAAGTACTACTGTAACCTATGCCAATACTTACTATGTTGATGCCAAATCAGGCAAGGATAGTAATACGGGTCTTTCTCCAGATATTGCCTGGGCCAGCTTAAAAAAAATCAATCAAAAGGTCTTTAAGCCTGGCGATAAAATTTTATTCAAAACAGGAACCGTTTATATAGGCTCTCTTGAGCCCAAGGGCAGTGGCAAAGCGAATGCACCCATCATCATTAATTCATACGGTGAAGGTAAAAAGCCACAAATTAATGGCCATGGTAAAAAGTTACACACCTTATTACTTCATAATATTGAATACTGGGAAATCAACAATCTTTCCATTACTAATGAGAAAAAATGTAATGAAGGAAAAAGTAACGAGGATAAAGGCAATCAGGGAAACAATCGACAAGCCCGTCGCAGAGGTGTCATTATCAGTGCAAAAGACATAGGTGAGTTACATCATATTGTTTTAAATAATCTGGAAATTCACCATGTTAATGGCAGCTTGATCAAAAAAGAAGGCGGGGGTAGCGGTATTCTTGTTAGAAATAGAGGAAACAAAATACCTTCTCGATTTATCGATCTGCAAATACTTAATTCTCATATCCATCATACCGAACGAAACGGTATCAATTTTACGGGCTATTCCAGCAGAAAAAACTGGTTCCCCAACCTTAACGTAGTGATAAAAGGTAACTTAATTGAACAAGTACCGGGAGATGGCATTGTTATTGTTGCAAGTGATGGAGCTTTAGTTGAAGGAAACCTGTTACGAGACTTTCCAGACACCTTGCCTTTTGGTGAAGCCGCCGCAGGCATTTGGCCCTGGAGTTCTGATAACACCTTAATTCAATACAATGAGGTCAGTGGTCATAAAGCGAAATGGGATGGCCAGGGCTTTGATTCAGATTGGAATTCAATCGGTACCATTATTCAACACAACTACAGTCACGATAACTATGGTGGTTTTTTATTGGTGTGCAATAAAGGCAGTAATTACAAACAAGACAATAACATAGGTACCGTTAAAACGATTATTCGTCACAACATCAGTGTCAATGACGGCATTCGCCCTTACCCGACAAAAAATAAAGGGATATTCTCACCGACATTTCATCTGACCGGGCCTATCGAAGATACCCACATTTATGACAACATTATCATCATCCCCAAAAAACAAGCCAAGGTTGATAACACACTGGTTGAAATAGATAACTGGGGTGGCCCTTGGCCAATAAACACTTTGTTTGAAAACAATGAGATTTATTTTGAAGAGTCACTACAGGTAAAACTCAAAAATATTAAAGACCTATTATTCAAAAACAATAAATTTTCGAAAAATATTAAAAACTTAAGTCCGACCAATAACATCTTTGGCGACAACAAACCTTTCGATTTACAACAATTAAAACGTCTTGCAATGCAAAAGACAGGATGGGATAAAAAACAATGAATAAAAATAAACTTACTATTGCAATTTTAACTGGCTTACTTGCCATATCAGGCTGTAACTCGCTGGGAAACGCGAAAACAGAAACACAAAAGGCCAATACCGCCTATGTTTCTCAACGGGATGGTTCCAGGCAAGATGTTTCCAGGCAAAATGTATATTGGCAAAATGTATATTGGCAAGATGTATATTGGCAAGATTTAAGCGTTTTCAAGGTTAATACCGAAGAGCCCAGAGCAACCTTCATTCCTTACGACAACGTCAACAAAGTCGCAACCGATGACTATGCCAGTTCACCTTATTACAAGCTACTCAACGGTGATTGGAAATTTCACTGGTCAGCAAATCCGTCTTCCGTACCTGAAGGCTTTTTCAACCCAGCGTTTGATGTAACAAAGTGGGATAACCTTCCGGTACCAAGTAACTGGCAAATGCATGGTTATGACTACCCTATTTACACTAATATTAAATACCCTTTTCCAATAAATCCGCCCTTCGTGCCACAAGATGACAATCCAACCGGCGCGTACCGTACCACATTCACTGTGCCAGGCGACTGGAATGGACAACAAGTATTTTTGCACTTTGCTGGTGTTAACTCAGGTTTTTATCTGTGGATCAATGGTCAGGAAGTCGGTTACAGCGAAGGTTCTAAAACCGCCGCTGAATTTAATATTACCAAATACTTAAAATCAGGCGACAACGTATTAGCCGCTAAAGTTATTCGCCATACCGATGGCAGCTATTTAGAAGATCAAGATTTTTGGCGAGTCAGTGGCATTGAACGTGACGTTTATTTGCACACTGCGCCTAATACCCATATCAGAGATTTTTTTGCTAAAACCACACTAGCAAACAACTATAAAGATGGCGTATTAGATTTAGCAATAGATGTGACCAACAAAGATGATCTGGCCCAAACCGTTAAAGTTAAAATACAACTTAATGATACTAACGGTAAAGTAGTGGCACAAAGAAGCCAATCTATAATTTTAATGGCTGGTGAAGATAAAACCATCAATGAACTTATAAAGGTTGAAGATGTTGCTGCATGGTCAGCAGAAGCACCTAATTTATATCAACTTAACATAACCACACAATACAGTGACAAGACCCCTACCCAACACATAGGCGAACAAATTGGCTTTAAGTCAGTAGAATTAAGCAATGGCCAATTTCTGGTTAATGGTAAACCGATTTTATTTAAAGGGGTAAATCGTCACGAGCATGACGAACGCACCGCCCACGTGGTAAGCCGTGAATCAATGTTGGCCGACGTTAAGATGCTTAAAGAAAACAATATTAACGCAGTAAGAACCTCGCACTATCCAAATGATCCCTATTTTTATCATTTAGCCGATAAATACGGTTTGTATGTCATTGATGAAGCGAATATTGAATCTCATGGTTTTGGTTATGCAAAAACCGATACGCCGGCCAATAAGCCAGAATTTGAAGGCATGCACCTTGACCGCTTAAAACGTATGGTAGAGCGGGATAAAAACCACCCTTCTATTACTTTTTGGTCGATGGGTAATGAAGCTGGTGACGGTATCAACTATGTCAAAGGTTATGAGTGGATCAAACAACGTGATGATTCCCGTTTAGTAAAATACGAACGTGCAGAGCTAAAATCTGACTATACCAAAGATACCGCCCCTCATACTGACGCGCTTACTTGGATGTATGCAAAAGTCAGCAAGATCAAAAAAGACTATTTAGGCGAATATCCAAACCGACCTTTTTTCTGGGCAGAATACTCTCATGCCATGGGAAACAGTAACGGTAACTTCAAAGAATACTGGGATATGGTACGTAAAGAACGCCAGATGCAAGGTGGTTTTATTTGGGACTGGATGGATCAGGGTCTGATTAAAAAAGATGAAAACGGCAATGAATTTTGGGCCTATGGTGGCGATTTTGAACCCGAAGGCATTTATAACGATGGTAACTTCTGTTTAAACGGTTTAGTGAATCCAGACAGAACACCACACCCTGGTCTTTTTGAAGTGAAAAAAGTATATCAGGATCTCCATTTCAGCAAAGTTGGCAATGCAGAGTTTGAACTTTACAATGAAAAGTTTTTTATCGACTCTTCCAGCACTGACATTTCCTGGCGCTTAATAGAAGACGGTTTGGTGGTAAAAACTGGTGAAGTGAATGCTGTAGCAAAACCTCAAGGTAAAAAACGCTTTAACTTAGCCAGCCAATTGCCAACATTTAAAGCAGGTAAAGAATACTTTATTAACTTCTATGCAACGGCAAAAGGCGAACAGCTATTAGTTGAAAAAGGCCACCTGTTAGCCAGCGAACAAATATTATTGCAACAAGGATCACCTGCGACATTTAATAAAACAAGTTCAGGAAAAGTAGCAGTTAGCAAAGATGGTGACAACACCGTGATCAGTGCCGGCCCTGCAAATCTTACTTTTGATGCATCAGGTTATTTAAGTTCTTATCAATACCAAGAAACAGAATTGATGTTACAACCGCTTAAGTTCAACTTATGGCGCGCACCAACAGATAATGATTTTGGTGGTAAAAACACCCTGCCTAAGCGTGGTAAAGCGTGGAAAGACTCAACCTTAAATCAAAAAGGCCAAGGCATCACGGTAATATCAAGCAAACCTAATTTAGTAACTTTAGAGCAAAAAATTGTTCTGACAGAATCGGGCTCTACCGTTACTTACCAGTACACCATCAACGCCAGCGGTGAAATTAAAGTCGATGTTGACTTTGTCTTTGCAGGCAAAGGCAAGTTCAGTGAAATCCCACGAATTGGTTCTAACTTTCAAATGCCCGTTGAGTTTGACCAAGTAACATATTATGGCAGGGGCCCGCATGAAAACTACTGGGACCGTAAAACCTCCGCTTATATAGGTCTATATAAAGGTAATGTAGAAGATCTGGCTTTCAACTACATTCGCCCGCAGGAAAACGGCAACCGTTCAGACTTACGCTGGGCAACATTGACTAATAAAAACGGTGTCGGAATTAAAATTTCCGGTTCTTCGACCTTTGATTTTAGTGCCCATCACCAGCCGTTAAGTGATTTTGATCCCGGCATGGAAAAAGCACAGCGTCATTATACTGATATCAAAAAGCGAAATTTAGTTAATGTAAATATCGACTATAAACAATCGGGTGTAGGTGGCGACAACAGCTGGGGCGCGCAAGCATGGAAAAAATATCAGTTAAAAGCGGCGGATTATAGCTATTCGTTCCAATTATCACCCATTGAGTCAGCACCGGGTTATAAAGCTGGGCAGACAATTAAAATTGGCACTCACAACGATCTATAACTTTGGTTGATAATTAGCAACAGACCACTCGCCACCAAACTAATTTTTGAGTTTGGTGGTGGGTTCCTTCCATCACAAACCTATGCTGTCGTTTTTAAAATGGGGGCCAAATAAGTTACAGATGAGTTCCAAATAAGTTACAGATAAGCTACAGATTACAATCAATTCTAAGTGAAGTTTAAACATTTTCCCAGCAGATAAAAACATCATTGGTGATTTTTGAGATGATGGAATTATGGAAAGTCTCACCTGGTTCTTTTTGACACCTGATCTGATCAACAGCCCTGTCGCACTGTTCACGATCACGAAAATTCATAATGAAAAAATACTCCTGATCATGTTCAGTAGCAGTATCCATAACGGGATGTCTTTGCCTCCTGCTCAGAGGTTCTACAGATTCAACGAGACCCAGTTCCTGCATCAGGACAGAAAACCGATTGATGGATTGCTTGAACTCATCTATCGTTACATCAGATTTTAAATCAAAGCAGCTGAGCATTTGAAACATAGTTATTCTCCTTCATTTGGTAATCAGGCAATGCTGGATCTTTGGCACATTGTAATCTGTTAATGATTTACTAAAATATTTATATGGATATACATAATGTCTAACAAATTTTAAAAAATAAGTGTCCAAATAAGTTAATTGGCTATGTCCCAGTTAACTATTGCTGACTCATTAAGTTGTTATTTTTCAACCTTGTAGTTCGCACATTTATGTGCGCATTAAAGTAATGTGTGGATAAATCCACGTTCTACACAGAAGCTGCCATCAAAGGGCTTGTTAAGTTTTTAAATTTTAACAGCCACACTTAACTGGGACATAGCCAATCCAATTGGTATAACTTCACTTACAACTATAGATTATAAGGATAGTTATCTGAAAAGGTGGGTGACCCCAAAGGCTTTTTATATAAAAAAAACCCGGCTAGTTGCCGGGTTTTAACACATTTTAATTAGTTAACAATTAGAATGTTACACGTGCACCAATATACAAACGTCTAGGTGCAACCCATGCTATACCATCACCAAAGCTGTAAGGACCGTCACCATCAACTAACGGCATTTCTGCTGTAATGGCTTGATCATCAAATACGTTATTAATGTCTAAGAATACTTCTGCTTTATAGTTTCCGAAGTCATGTGTGTATTTAACACGCATATCTAAGGTACCATATGAAGGAGCCTGCTCTGAGCCTAATAGACCTTCTTTCATCCAGCGGGCTTCGTGGCCACCGTGACTGTATGCTTCATCAACACGTACCGGAATATAACGGCGATACTGGTTCATTGCGCGCGTATACAATGCGCCAGAGTTCCAGTTATAAACAAAACCTAACTCTACACCATTATCGAAATTGTAAGAGCCGTATGCTTTAAACAAATGCTCAACACTACCTGGTTGTGGTCCATAAGCACCTGGAGAGCGAGGATCCATATACACTAAGTCACCTTGTAAATCGGCATTACCATCCGAGTTACTATTACCTTCGGCTTTGTTATAAGTATATGAAGCATATGCCAGCCAATTATCACTACGGAATTTCTTAACAGAAAATTCAACGCCTTGATAATCACGTTTACCACCTTTTAAGGTAGCAATCACATAGTTAGAACCTGGATTAGAATCATAACCAAAGTATGAATAAGGTAAATAATAATCAGTACCTTCTAGATCTTCAGCGTAAACACCTAAATCGAAATCTTCCATAATGTCGCGGGTTTTACGATTAGTATAAGTGACTTCCACACCAATATCATCAGTAAGTGTTCTTGAATAACCAACTAATAGCTCATCAGTATAAGGTGTTTTAGTTGTAGGAGAGAAAAATGCATCTTGTGTACCTGTGCCGCCACGGGTACGGAACGTTAACCATTTATCACCAACACGTACTTGTTCATCAACAACTGGACCAGTTAAGTTACCAGCAAAATCAGTCATATCACTACGTACCGGATCATAATAACGGCCATGGAAGGCAAATATTTTACTTTCACCGTCACCCATAACATCATAAATAACACTTAAACGATGGGCGATATCCCAATCGAAAGTAGCTATTTTATCGCCTTCTGAAGAGAAATGTTCCCATTTTTCAGCACGAAATCCTAAGTTAATGCTCAAGTCTTCATAATTCCAGTTGTCCTGAATATAAGCTTCCTGACCTTTCACTTCCATGGTCACTGGCGCTGCTTGTAATTCAATGGAACGATAAACACTAACGTCATTGTATGGGTTACTGCCAGTATCAGAGAAAGTCAATGCGCCCATTTCAGCGTCACTGATACCACCACTACCATCTGAATCCAATAAACCAAGATAATAAGAATAATCGCTACTTGACATCATATGGTCATTGATACGAGGATAATCTTCTTCACTGATCGAACGGTTACCAACCCAACCACTACCTCCGGCATAATCTGCCAACATAGTACCGGCATTCATACTACCAATACTGTTATATGTCGCAGCATCTGACCCTGTCTTTTTTTCATTTTGGAAGTTTTCATTGTTAATCTTGGCATAACCAGACTTAAATGAATGATAACCAAAATCAGTATCAAGGAAATATTCCAACGTTACGTGAAATTCAGTACGATCTCTTGAACGATATCTTGTTGAACCTAAACCACCTTTGAGTGACTCCGCCGTTGTTGGATTATATCCAAAATAAGCAACATCACCACGTGTTGTCGTATCTGCAGCTAAGATAGAGCTTTCACCTTCATGGCTCGCGCCCTTCAGGGTTAGAATCACATCTTCCCATGAATGAGAATATTCAAACTTATAGTTATTACCACCATATTTTTTCGCTTCATCACGGTTATTTGGTGTATCGGACTCTTGAGAGCCACTTTCCGTTTGTGGATCATTGAAAAATGATACCGACAATTTATCATCTTCGGTTGGTTGCCAGGTTAATTTTGCAAAACCAAGCTTCGTTTTTTCTTCCGGTACACGTAAAAGAACACTGTCTTTAAATACATCATCAGTGCGGTGTTTTTCTTGATAAGAGACAAAAAACCATAACTCATCTTTAATAATTGGTCCACCTAACGTAAACGCAGTATCGAAAGTAGAAAAAACATTACCTTCTTCATGTTTATGGTCGGCAACTAAATTATCATTTTGGAAGTAATAGTTATATGAACCATGAAACTCATTACTACCCGATTTAGTTACAACACGAGTCACTAAGCCTGAGCCGCCACTAAATTCTGCAGGAATAGCACCAGTATATATTTGTTGTTCCTGAATTATTTCAGAGTTGATATCTGCGCCGGCTTTACCTGTTGAGTTGTCGGTAACATTAACGCCATCAAGATAATAAATATTATCTGTTGATGAACCTACTGTACCACCAACATCACGGTAGTTAACCCCTGATTTTGATGCAGCATTACCGTCAGTTGATGGCATAGTACCCGGAGCCAATTGTAAGTATGACGTGAAACTACGGCCGGTAGGTAATGATTCAGTTAAATCAAGGGTAATATCCAGACCAACAGTGGCGGTTTCAGTATCTATTACCGCTGCATTTCGCGTGCCTCGAACTTCAATTTTTTCAATGTTTTGCTCACCGCCTACGATATATGACAAATTAAAACTTTTGCCAGATACCACTTTGACTTTATCTCTTACAATTGGGTCAAAGCCATTACCTTTCACTTCTACTTCATATTTACGTGATGGATCTAAACCAACTAAACGCACATAACCGTTTGCATCAGTAATACCTTGCTTAGTTGTTAAACTTTCAGCGGTATGAACATATACTGTAGCACCCGCTACCGGTTGACCAGAAATATCCTTAATTTGAATTTTTAAAGCACCGGTATCTGCGAAGACCGATGAAGAAAAACCCAAAATAGCCGTGACAGCTACTGCTGCCAAGGATTTTTTGAATGTTTTTGAATAGTTATTTTTCATATTAATTTATTCTCTCTAGAATTTGTGTAATCCGTTAATTTATAAATTATAATTATGTTTTGTATCGTATCAAAACGTTACCCTGATTATATTGCCTATTAGGACAACAAATTGCAACTCTGTATGATATTTGATACCTATTGGATTCCCATAATTGTGCTGAAATTTATCATTTAGTAACAATATTCTATTTTTATTAATATCTTGTTACATCTAACGGGCAAAACAGTATATTATCCCTCAATTTGGGGTTTATATTAGATACATATGTAACAACGATCCAAAACTCTGACAACATGATGGCTTTGACCATTAATACCTATAAAAATGACTTGAAAAACGTCAATATTCAGTATCAAGAACACCTAAAGTATTACAGCAGTGATTAATTATATGATTAATTGTGCCAACTATCGAAAACCCTTGCTTTTAAATAACTAAAGTATCTTTTTTTTGAAGATTTTGACCTTATTTGCTACTCTCAAAATCATAATTTGGTTCTTTGTCATTTATAGAAGATTTGAGCCATGTTTTGGTGTAGTGGTTTTATTATGTCCACGTACTTTTTGGTTCACCCCTACTTTTTGGTTCACCCCTATATAGGATTTAGCTATGAAAATAAAAACATTCAATTACTCAAAGAGTTATCAGCTATATTTTTTAAAATTTGTTATTCTTTCATTTTTTATTACTTCATGTGCCAGCAATACTTCCAGCAATTACAATAAAACTGGAGTAGATGAACTCCAGACTTATCAATACCTTAGTCAACAGGATATACAAGAGTTTAATGCTATTATTCTGACACAGAAACGAAATATTCCACTATCCCATATCGAGAAACAGATACTTGATATTGCAAAGGGTTATCTTCAAAAAAGCTTGTTAAAAAATGAAGCGCTACCGAAACTTATTGCATTAGAAAGTCCTACTTTAAAATTTGCCTTAGATCCTGATCAAGTTCAATTACTTAGGGAAACAGATACAGATTACGTTCGGGTAGGTTTTCAATCTTTTGATAATAATGGAAATATATCATTATCTATATTGGCTCAAGCGTCTATTTTTGTTGAATATGATCTTGCTAAGGTTGCGCCTAAATCTACTCTTTTGGTTGACTCGTTGCATAATAATGGTATTCCGGTGATTGCTATTTTAGGTAAAGCTCGTATTGGAACTCCCGAACGTGTTGTTCAAGCTATTAAAACGGGTACTAGGGCGATGGATCATTTGTTTCAAAATAGAGAAGTAGCCTTTTTAACTGGAGGATATAAAGGCGCGCTTGACGATGTTTATGGATATACTCGAATAGGTTACGATCGTGCTAAGGATCTTGGCGCTTATACGCTTGTTGTTATGCCTGAGGCGGGCGATGAAGATAGTCATAAATATGTAGATGCAAAAGATATTGTGGGAAAAATGTGGGGTGATGATACCCCTGCGTTAGCTGGAATTACTGATGGAGCGGTAGTTTTTGCCGGGTATGGCTCATGGACAAAGGTTGAAGTAGAAACATTGCTTTATCTCAAAAAGCCAGTTGTTATTATTAACCCGGCTCAGAAAGATTCTATTGCTATTGTAAACTTTAAATTTGGCAGTGTTAAAAGCTTTCGTCAGCCAGAAGATGCAGTTCAAGCATTGTTAAAATCTATTCCCAATGCAGAAAGTTTAATAAAAAATGCACCTAATAATATTAATCAACTGCCAATACGAAACAATCAAATCAGCGCAAAAGAGTACTACCCATTCCCAGGCTGGTTTGACATTATTTCACCTAAAACCGCTACTTCCAGAGTTAGTCCGATAGTTTTAGAAAAGGAAACTGAGTCTATTGAAAAATAAATTTCATGCCAGCGGTAATGTATCTTTTATAGGATGTTCTGAACAGGTCGGTTCGATGTTCTGAATAGGTCGTTCGATGCTCTGAACGGTTCGTTCTATGTTATGAACGGGTCGGACCTATATTACAATATGCTGAATGCTTTCTGAACGGGCCTAGCCTATATAACAGGCTGATTAGTCTGGACTTAATGTGATTAACCTACCGTATTTATTGCTTAAACGTATGTTTTCAGCCTATAAATGGCTACTTTAAGCCTGACTCCAAAATTTTGATAGTACATATTTCTTCTTAAAGGTAGTATTTAGTACTAAAAAAGGTACTTGTAAGCTGATTTAATACTTTGAAATGTAGCGAATATTTCAATTATTGAAAAAGTTAGGTCGGTCGGTCAGGACAAGAGGGCTTTGTTATGGTTATATTTCCAGTAGCTTGATTTATATTTATTCGTAATACGTCCGAAATTGGTGCTCGAATATCTAGTATGAATGAAGGTAAATAACGCTATTAGTATGGTGAATTAATAGAAAATAATGTCCAATATTGACAATATTGGATAATAAAGTCTATTAATTATGAAGGTAAGACACTGTTAACGTTAATTTAAGCACAACATTTGAAAATTACATCAACCAGCAATTGTCCAGTGGCACCTACAATAATGCCAGTGAAGTTATTCGTGAAGCATTACATTTGAAGATGCAACAAGATGAAATTTACCAATCAAAAAAATCAGCATTATGCTCAGTGTTGATTGAAGGTGAAGAAAGCGGCGAAGTAACCCCATTAGACATGGATGCTATTATATTGGAAGCCAAGATAGAAATGGGGAACAATGCTTAACATTGTAAAACGCCCACGGGCGAAGCAAGATATCAAAAACATATGGTTCTACACCTATAAAATTTGGAGTGAGAATCACGCAGATTCCTACCTTCGTAGTTACCAGAACATTCACCTTAAAAAATTAAGTGCCCACTAAAATAAAAACAACTAACCGATGCAGTGGTTTTTAAAGTGAGAGTCCTGATAAGTTAAAGACAAGTTCCCAACTTGCCGGATCCTACATTTCCAAATGCTCTGGTGAAGTGGTCAAGTAATATTCGTCACTTATTTTTATTTTTCTTTTTTTGTTTTTTCTTTCCCTGCTTCTTAGACTCAACTTTTAAACGTTGTTTATCAGCACCATATATACTCCAGTTTGAAATATACTCCTCTACCGTTGGCGCTTCTGTTTCAGGTAACAGATTTACAAGTTCTGTAAGTTTTTCTTTATATTCTGGTTTACCAGCTAAATTATGCCACTCATTAGGATCTTTCTGATTGTTATACAGTTCTTGAGTTTTGTCAAAATACTGGATCAAACGCCAATTTTCCGTGCGCACTGAGTAATTGCCTCGTCCCCAACTAGCGATAGCCGGCGCTTTTACCGGTGAATTTTGATCATTGAGTTGCGGTACTAAACTAAAGCCATCGACATATTTAGGCGCTTGTAAACTGGCCAATTCGGCTATAGTGCGGTAAACATTGATCAGGCTAACGGCTTGTTCAACTTTGCGTTGTTTTTTTGTTTCTGTTTGTCTTCTGTCATGAATGATAAAAGGCACACGTGAAGATTCTTCCCACAAGGTAAATTTTCTGAAAGATTTTTTTTCACCTAAGTGAAAACCATGATCTGACCATAAAATAACAATGGTATTGTCTGCTTGGGGACTGTTTTCAACCGCTTCAAGCACTCGTCCAACATTGTAATCTGCCCATGATATACAAGACAAATAAGCGCGTCTTACTTTTCCCCATACTTTCTGGGCTTTAAATTTTTTATCATCGCCTGCACGTCGCATGCTATTGCCTTCAACACCAATATCATCCAAATCATTTTCTAAGAGTTCTGGCGGTGTAATTTTCTCAGGTAAGGCATCATAGAACTCCACCGGACAATCAAATGGCAAGTGCGGTTTAACTAAGCCGATTGCTGCAAAATACGGTTTATCATGTTTTTTACCAATCACGTCAATTCCGTAGGAAGCCACTTGATGATCATATAACTCCCCGTAAGGATTTGTTGTTGGTCTATATGAAGCCTTACTACCTTTCCCAAAACCTTTCCCTCTGGCAAACTGCTTTTTATGGTTGTCAGTCTCCAAATATCCGGTCCATTCCAATTCACTTTTTTCAGGGCCATGATGAATTTTACCGGCGCCATAAGTGGCGTAGCCATTCTCTTTTAAAAATTGTGGCAAACTGGTGTATTTTTGATGAAGTTGCTTATGTATGCTGTGATCATAAAAGGCATACAAACCCGATTTATAAGGCTCTACCCCATACAATAAAGCATTACGGCTTGGTGAACAGCCAGGGGCCACACTATGGGCATTCATAAAGGCGACACCTTCATTGGCTAATTTATCCATATTTGGGGTTATCGCCTGAGGATGGCCGTCCATATAGCCTACCCAATCGTTCATATCATCAATCGCGATAAAAACAATATTCGGTTTGTTAGCCTGATTGCCATCATTAGACATGGCAAACAAATTTAACGATGTAACTAAGGTAATGAATACCGCTATTAGTTTGGTTTTAATCACTTTTTACTCTCATTTATACCCAAACCAGTTAGAAATGCATGGTTCAGTTCTAATACTACAAATAACTCAATTTTGTTTGTCACTACTAAACAATCCGTATCTGCACGGGTTTTTAATTTTACAATGCCAAATTCATTTCGCTTTTAATACCAAGCTGTTTTGTCACCAAATACCATGGCGCCCAAACGGCCGTTTCTGATGGGAAAGCTTCATTCCAAATATCTACCGCTTGCTCAAACCAGATGTCGGTTTGAGCATTGTGTTTTACAGGCTCTTTGCTTGAACACCCACAAGTCCAGAAGCCCAGCTGATAACAATATTAAAAATAACTTTATTCTTAATATTGAACTCATCATTGTTATTTTACTCTGGCTGAGTAAGCTGGTATTCAACATCGTAACTGTTAACCTGTTCTCTACGCCAACGATCACCTTCAAGATAAAGTACTTGCGGGGCTGAAATATCCCAATCGCCTAGCGCTTTTAACATGCGTACCACTCTATCTCTGTGCTGGTCGGCAACATCGTTTTGTTCCGTAATATCATTTTTAAGGTTATAAAGCATAGGCAAACGTTCAGGTAAACGCACCAGTTTCCAGTCACCTTCGCGGATACTGGCACTTATGGTGAAGCGCCACTTCATGTCTGCATGAGGAGCGCCTGTTTTATCTCCTGTCAGATATGGGAAAACATTAACCCCATCCATTTTATCTTTAGCGTTAAATTTTCCGCCGGCTAACTCCACAAAAGTGGGCGTTAAATCAAGCGCCGAAACAGGATATTCAAAGGTCGAGCCGGCTTTTATTTTTTTCGGCCACGACATGATAAAAAGTACTCTTATTCCGCCTTCAAGAAGAATGCCTTTGCCGCCACGATACGGTGCATTAATAGTCCAGGGATTTTTACGTGCTACAGGGCCGCCATTGTCACTTAAAAATACAATAACCGTATTATCAAACAGCTTTTGTTTTTTAAGTTCTTTAACAATATTACCAACATTAACATCTAGTCGATGCACCATGGCACTGTAGGTACGACGTTTAATATCTTTAATATGCGCATACAAACTCAAGTCTGCTTCGGTTGCCTGTAATGGGGTATGAGGCGCATTAAATGACGCATACAAAAAGAAAGGTTCATTTTTGTGACGACGGATAAAGTCGACACTTTCATTTCCTGTGTCATCGGTGATATATACCCGTAATCATTCAAAATGCAGGTTTTGAAGCGTTTTAAAAGATTATCTACTACGTTGCTTTCAATCCCAATAGCCCGCTATTGCTCAATCAAGCGCCTTTTAGATAAACTTTCAAATTCACCTCAAATTCCCGCATCTTGAATGACCACGGGTATAGGTAATGGGATCCGGCGTTTTGTAGTTACTTTCTAACGGTGAAAAATAACCTTTGCCATCAGGCTCAGATCTAAAATAATCATGTCCGCCAACCGGATAGGTCCAAACTTCTTGAAAACCTCTTTTTAACGGATGAAAATGCTCTTCATCACCCAAATGCCATTTTCCTATCAGGCCATTCACGTAACCCAATTCAGTAAGGCGGTCGGCAATGGTTTTTTCATTCACCGGAAGACCAAAATATTCCTTATTAAATTGTGGCAATCTTTTCACGGGGTTATTGTCGAAACCAAAATCAACTTGATTTCGACCGGTCATTAATCCAGCACGGGAAGGCCCACAAACAGGTGCAGAAACATAACCTTGCTCAAAGATAACACCGTTCTTTGCCAGGGCATCAATATGAGGCGTTTTGATCTGGCTACTGCCGGTAAAACCTACATCTCCGTAGCCTAAATCGTCGGCTAGGATTATAACAAAATTAGGTTTTTCTGATTGCTGTATAGGTGTAGCACTTAGCTCTGCAGCACTTACCTCTACAGCACTTAACTCTACAACAAAAGCAGCAGCAAACAAACACAATGTGGAGACACACTTTAATAATGGGTTTCTGTTAGTTCGCTCTTTTCTGTTAGTTCGTACTAATGATGGTGTCTTGGGTGATTTATTGGCTGATGTATTAATTAATGTCATTTTACATTTCATCCAGGTATATAGTTTGTATTATTTTGTATTAACTATGTCGCAGTTAACTGTGGCTGAGACTATAACAAACTGTTTTATAATGCTTCTTAGCTAAAACCAACTTAACTTTTAAAGTGAAATTTTACTGACAGGATGGGTTACGCCTTCGGCTAACCCATCCTACCCGTTTAAACCTTGATCTAGTGTATAAATACAGATAACACAACCAATTACAGTCTCAACCACAGCTTACTGATACATAGCCAATAACAATGGCTTTACTGCAGCAAATATTCTTCATTGGCAATATTTATTTGCAGTGGGACAGTAATATTAGTCCTTAACATTGGTCTTTAATATTCTTCCTTAATACTAATCCTTAATAACCATTATTAATGATTGCTTTTAATCGTTTATTTAGCTTTTTAACCAATTCTGGTTGCTCAGCAGCGATATTATGGTTTTCACCCGGATCTTTTGATAAATCGAACAATTGATCAAATTTTTCGTAACCTCCGGAAATTTTCTTAGCTTTTATAAAACGAGGTTTTAGTTTGCTTCCGGGTATGAATTTATAGTTACCGTGACGCAGAGCACTATTACCTAAAGACTCTTCAATTAAATCGATACGCCCTTCATCGGAATTACCCAACCAGACAGACAATTGTTCCTGGCTATCAATTGCTTCATTTTCAACCAAATCAACATTAACTAATTTGGCTAATGAGGCGTAAATATCAATTTGAGACACTAATGCGTCACTGACTTTTGGTTCAATGGTGCCTGGCCAGTAAGCGATAGTCGGTACGCGGGTTCCTGCTTCAAAGCGACTGTATTTACCACCGCTATAGGGTCCGCCCGGTTTGTGATCACCAATTAACTCAATCGCTTGATCCATATAACCATCAAAGAGTACCGGGCCATTATCGCTGGTGAAAATAATCAAAGTATTTTCTGCAAGTCCCAGGTTTTCAATCTCTTTAATAATGCGTCCGGTCATCCAGTCCATTTGGGCAATGGCATCGCCGCGAACGCCCATGGTACTTTTTCCTTTGAATTTGTCATTCGGCAGTCTTGGCACGTGAATATCGTGGTAAGACTTAAATAAGAAGAAAGGCTTGTCTTTGCTGGCACGGATAAATTCGATGGCTTTATCGGTAAATATCTGAGCAAAATCTTCATCTGTCCATAGTGCTGATTCGCCACCGGCCATATGTCCGATCCGGCTGACACCATTAATTATGGTCTCTGCGTGCTGACGGTCGGCCTGATAACGTAATAGTTCAGGGTTTTCATAACCTGTCGGCCTGTTCCCCACTTTTTTCTTATAACTTACGGTAATTGGATCATTAGCATCTAGGTTAACCACTTTATGATTTTCTACATACACAGTGGGTACGCGATCGCCTGTCGCTGGTAATAAAAAGCTGTAATCAAAGCCAATTTCCAGCGGGCCGGGTTTAATCTCGGCATTCCAGTCTAAATTGCCATCCCCTAATCCAAGGTGCCATTTACCGACAACGCCTGTGGTGTAACCCGCTTTTTTCAACATGGCGGGCAAAGTAGGTTTACCCGGACGAATTAACGCAGGTGCATCCCCTTTAAGAATTTTGGCCTTGTTTCTAAAACCATGCTCACCAGTTAACAAAGAATAACGGGAAGGCGTACAAGTGGCTGCTGATGAATGTCCGTCGGTAAAACGAATGCCGTTGGCGGCGATACGATCAATTTCAGGGGTTTGAACTCCGATTGCGCCGTAACTGCTTAAATCACCATAGCCTAAATCGTCAATATAAAAAATCACCACGTTGGGTTTGGAACTTTTTTTAGCAATGTTAGGCTTAGCAACATTTGATTTAGGAACAGTGATTTCACTGACACTTGTTACTTGGGACGACTGCCCACAGCCCACTAATAATGTTGTGAGTGCTAAAGAGGTTATTAATTGATTCTTAATCTTCATTATTTATTTGCCTTATTTTTCGACTTGTTTTTGCCTTTACCTTTACTTTTACCCTGCCCCTGACCTTTACCCTTTGGCCTTTTCTTTTTCCATTGATTTGCATCTGGAAAAGCCGGTTCTGATAATTGTTCTTCCCACTGTTGATAGGATTTTTGCAATGCTTGATGAGTTTTGTTTTGTGCTTGTTCTTGTAGCAGGTTATTTTGTTCGCCAATATCATCAGATAAATCGAATAACATTGACTGACCCTTTTTTTGTACCATCTTGTCATTGCCACTACGCATTGCGTACGAGTTAGCTTTTACATGACGCCAAAATAATACATCGTGCGGAGCAGAGTTATTTTCATTGGTTAAATAGGGCAGTAAATCAACCCCGTCCAATGGTTTGTTATTACTGACATCAATGCCCGCCTGGGCAACAATAGTCGCCATAATATCCAACGAACTTACTGCCTTGTTATAGTCTACACCTGCGGGAATTCTGTTTGGCCAACGCACGGCAAAAGGAACTCGCACGCCACCTTCAAACAACGAGTTTTTACCATCTCTCAACTCACCGTTATCTGAGGCATTGACATGCTCCGGTCCGCCATTATCTGATAAGAAAAATACGATGGTATTATCATCAATTCCCTGCTCTTTTAATGTTTGCATAATACGGCCAACACCATCGTCAACAGCTGAAACCATAGCGGCATAAGTACGGCGTTTCTTGTCTTTAATATGTTGATAACGATCTAAATATTTTTGACTGGCTTGTAATGGTGAATGAGGGGCGTTGTAGGAAACATATAAGAAAAATGGATTATCTTTTTCCCGTTTAATAAAATCGACAGCTTCATGTGACAATTCGTCAGTAAGATATTCATCAATATCAATTCTTTTATCATTACGCAGCAAGCGGGTACGGTACCAATCATATCTGTACTTTACTTCGCTTAAGTCGTTAATGGTTAAATCTTCAGGGAAGTACTGATGACCGCCTGATAAGAAGCCATAAAAATAGTCAAAACCACGCTTGTTTGGGTGTAAGTCAGGGTGTGTCCCCATATGCCATTTACCCAAAACGCCACTGGTATAGCCCGCAGGCTGCAACACTTCTGCAATATTCTTTTCTGTGGTCGGAAGACCATTTTGCGGGACACTTGGATTTAATGTGGGATTAAAAGAAAAACCAAAACGCTCCTGATGACGACCAGTTAACAGCCCTGCCCGGCTTGGACCACAAACTGAAAACGTTACATAGCCATTAGTAAAGCGCGTGCCTTGTTTGGCTATTTGATCAATATGCGGGGTTTTAATATCTGTACTACCATTAAAACCAACATCTTTATAACCTTGATCGTCGGTTAAAATGATGATCAAATTTGGCTTTTGCTCAGAACTTTTACTTTTCTTTGTGTTAAGTATTTCATCTGCACTGGCATTTGCTATAAGAAAGCTTGCTACCAACACGCTAATAACTTTTATTCTGGAGAGGATCATGATTTAAATATTTGGGCCACTAGTTCATAATATAAATGTCACATTAACATTTACCAGCAGCCAGCACAATATACAAAAAGGAAAACGATAACCTGACATTTTTAGATTGAATTATTAGAATGGACACCAATAAGAACGTATATAAAAAACCTACGAACGCTAATTAACAAGCATATAACCTAATAAATCCTAATAATTAGCATTAGTGCAAAACAAATACAAACACGTTAAACCTAAACAAACAGCAAGAACAAAGGAAAACGATACCATGTCAAAACAACCTACTCTATCAAGAATATGATATTATCAAACAATGTACCCTTTCCTGAAATATCCAACGACTACCCGAATGGTTTCATCAGGGGATTTAAGTAAGGTAAAAGAAATTCATGTCTAAAATGATGTCTAAAAAATTAATCTCTGTTTTCCTATTAACCATTGCAAGCTGTTCCGAACTCTGGGCTCAACAAATCATTCCACTTTGGCAGAAAGGGGCTATACCCAATTACCAGACTTCACAAGGTAAAGAAATTATTCCTCCCAGAAACATTGTGTTTATTAAAAATGTTCAAATTCCAACTTTAGAGATATTTTTACCCTCGAAGCTAAACGCTAACGGTCAGGCTGTACTGATACTCCCCGGTGGCGCTTACAGTGGAGTTGCTTACGACTGGGAAGGTTCGGATTATGCGAAATGGTTTAACAGTCAGGGCATTGCCGCCTTTGTGCTGAAATACCGTATGCCACAAGCGAAATCTGTCATTACCTCCTATAAAGCACCCATTCAAGATGCCCAGAGAGCTATCCGAACTATCCGCTTTCATGCCACCACGTTCAACATTAATAAAAACAAAGTTGGCGTAATCGGCTCATCCGCAGGTGGACATTTAGCTTCAACTCTGGCCACCCATTTAACGACAAACTATTATAAGTCTAAAGACGCGGTTGATACTGAAAGCTTCAGACCTGATTTTATGATGCTGATATATCCGGTTATCAGTATGAAAAATGGTATTACCCACCAAGGTTCCCGAAATAATCTTTTGGGTAAAGCACCATCAGAAAATTTAATTATGCAGTTCTCAAATGAAACACAGGTAACAGCAAATACACCGCCAACGTTTATCATCCATTCTGGCGATGATAAAGCCGTACCTGTAGAAAACTCGATAAGAATGTATCAGGCATTAGTTAAACATAAAGTAAAAACCACTATGCATATCTACCCTGAAGGTGGCCACGGATATAGCTTGGGAATTAACAGTAACAAAGCACCTAATTGGACAAGTATTGCCGCTAAATGGTTACAAACACTTTAAGGTGCAATTTGTGTGGATAGCGCCCCACGAAGGGAATAAGTAATGCTTACTAAAATGTGAAACGAAGCGAAACCGAACAAACGTTAAGTGTCCCAGTTTATTTTGTTTAAAAAATTACTTGGACTATTTAAAATATATGAGACAATTCAGGCCGCAATAACATACCACATGGCTCATTATGAAACTTTTAGTTCGCAACCTTTCTCGCTCAACAACCGAACAAGAAATCCGTATTTTGTTTTCTACTCATGGCTCTGTTACTCAATGTAACTTAGTTTTAGACCAAGAAACAGGGAAATCAAAAGGCTTTGCCTTCGTTGAAATGCCTAATAAAACTGAAGCGGAATCTGCAATTTCAACTTTACATGAAACAAGGGTTGCAAAGAACAGAATTCGAGTGAAAATAGCTCAATAATAAATTTATCACTATAAGATAGAACAAAAGCCAGCTTCAAGTTATGCTGGCTTTTTTATTACTGAACACAACAGGATAACGCTGCAATATACGGCTAAGTAATATTTAGTGCCCATCTTCTTCTCGCCCGAACCAACCCATACTTAATTTCACTTAAAATACTAGAATACTTTAGCTACACTTTATTAATAATAATTGGGTATTGTAAACAGGTTGTCATGAATATATTGGTATTATTCAGGGATTTTGGTTAATGTTGCTGAGCTTTGTTTGTGAAAAAACATTGCCAACGAACAAGTAACGCCACAAATAATTATAATAACGGCCAGATCACTAACGTTAATGTTACTCGCTTGGCTTATGACAAAAGTTATCGCAAAACCACAACTGAACCGAATAAAACCGGCCAGTGCTGCTGCCTTGCCAGACTGAAGCTTAATACACTGTAATAACTGGCTCATTGAGGTTGATAACACTATCGCAATACCCATGGTTACAAAGCCCATCAGCAGCGCAAATAACACGATAGCAACAGCCGATACTTCCAAACCTACAAGCGGGGCAATAAATTTTGCGTAGTCTACCGAAAATAACATTGCTGTACCGGCGATAATGATCGTCATATAACCAGTTTTAAGCATAGTTTCAGTGCTGTATCTCTTCAAAGCCGCTGATAACACTATATTTGCTACAATCATCCATGCCGCGTTGAAAGCAAACAACAACGAAAATTGAAATTCTGTTAAATGCCAATCAACTATAAAGATCACTGGAGAACTGGCGATAAAGGCAAATAAAGCGACAAATGCTGCGGAATTCACCAGCAGATATGAAAAGTAATTCGCATTCAACAACATCTGCATATAACTCACAGGCCTTACCGTTTGGTCAGGTTTTAAGCTGGCAGGGTTAGTTTCTGGCAGTGAAGTCAATATCCAGAAAAACAGTGAAAAAGCATAAATAGCCAGGAAATAAAAAATACTCTGCCAGCCATAAATTTCATTTAACATTGCCCCGATGGTCGGTGCTATTAAAGGTGCGATACCGATAGTGGCCGAAACGATCGCAATAGTTTTGGTCAGTTCCGTTTTATCATAAACATCCCTGCATATAGCAAAGCAACTAACCGCACCGGCGCAGGCCCCTAAACCGAGTAAGAATCGCCCCAACATTAACGTTTCGACAGATTCTGCCTGTGCGCACAGCAATGCCGCAAAACCAAATAGCCCCATCCCGACCAATAACACATTACGTCGGCCAAAATTGTCTGACAATGGCCCGTAGATAAGCTGACCCAGCGCGAATGTGGCAAAGAACAATGCTAGGCTGGTCTGTACCATCGCCATATTTGTAGCCAGCGCATCGGCAATGGTTGGCATGACAGGCAAATATATATCGGTTGACAAAGCAGCCAAACAGCCCATTGCCACCAACATAAGCATCAAGTGTTGTTTTTTCATTAATTAAACCCTCAAGTAAATGTGTTTTTAGCTTAACCAGCTTTATAACAGAAATATAATTGATATCATAAACCTTAAGCATAAGTAAAATTTATGATAGGTGGAATTTATGAAAGATAAGATTTATGATAAGAAAATTTATGAGAGGTAAAAGGTGAGTATTTCCATTGAACTGATGCGCAACTTTAAAGAAGTGGCTCTATGCGGCAATATTTCCCAGGCGGCCAACCATGTAGGACTAACACAACCAGCGTTAAGCTCGTCGATAAAAAAATTGGAACATCAACTCAAAGCCGAACTGTTTCATCGCTCAAAAAAGGGCGTATCACTGACCAGAGCAGGCAAAATATTACTGAACCACAGTGAGTCGCTATTAAGAGATTGGGAGCGGATAACCAGCGCTATTGCGTACGACAACAGTCATATCAGCGGATGTTATTCTATGGGCATCCATCCGACCCTCTCTTCGGTTACTTTAGCCAAATTCTTGCCTACACTGATGCACCAACACCCACTATTGACGTTTTCATTCTTCCATGGCGGTTCACAACTGATCACCGAGAAAATCCTAAACTACGAACTGGATTTTGGTATCATCATCAATCCCATCAGCCACCCAGGCCTAAGTTACGTCCAGTTGTTTGAAGATCAAGTGAAATTTTATCAATCGAAAAGGCGAACAACACCAACTGATAACTGTATTGTAGTGTATAACGCAAAAATGTTTCAATGTGAGCGTTTGATGGAGCAAGCCCATACTCAGAAGCTGTTTGCTGGTAACCGGGTATTGCATGTTGATGAATTACATGTCATTGCTTCACTGGTTGTGGCAGATATCGGTTATGGCATATTACCGAAACTAGTGGCAGACAGTCACTATGGTGATTCAATTGAAGAAGTTAAAGATTCTCCTGTTTACCTTGACCGCTGCTGTTTGGTGAGCAGAAAACAACAGCAAACTTCTGCCGCCGCTACGTATATACAAGAAGCAATAATTAAAACTTTTGGCGTGTAGCACAGATAATTCATGCATAATAATGGAAGGCTCAGCATCATGTGAAGTTCGTAAATCTGATCTTGAATATCAAGCACTAATGGAAGTATAAATTCAAACAACCTATCACAGATTTTATTTATTCAAGCCGTTGAATATGAACACTTGATAGTATTTAAAAAATGAAGCGTTTCATGTACACAATGCTGTATAACAGATTTATATAAAAATAAGAAATAATTATCAATATCTGAAGCCACTTTAAACAAAGGGCTCCAAGAGGGATTTCCTAGGTATAATAAAATGAACTTTGTGATGGCCTTTACCACACGACAAACATTGATAAACGGCAAACCCAGTAGCTTTACTGCCACAGTCGAGCATCTTTGTGATTTCTGCACAATAATAATCGGAATTATAACGGGGATGTTTTATGACAAACGCAGACCAATGATCAGTAAAGATCTGTTTGAACCGTGCTAATTTTGATTTCAATCCTTTGAAATTCATGTTTCTTAAATTTAGCTATAAATCCTTTGAATTTAGTATAACTTAATCACTGGTTATTTTTCAACCAACATTTTGGATCGTAGATAAACAAAGGGCTATAATTGGGATTTCCTAGGTGTAATAAAATGGTGTTATAGGATGTTAACACCACTCTAAAAGCAGTTAAAAACATACATCAGAAACCCACACTATAAAAATTTTTTTTTGATAACAGTCGTCATAATAATACCTTCGATCTTAACTTGCAACTTCCGAACAACTTTCATTTACGTTAACTAATATACCATCATTTAATAAATAAACTTGCTCAGCCATGTTAATTGTTTCTTGTCTATGAGCGATCATAATACGCGTCATAGGCAAGTGCTGAATTTGTTCACTAATTTTAGCTTCATTGTCTTTATCTAAATGACTTGTTGCTTCATCCAAAAAGAGCACACATGGTGATTGGTAAAGCGCACGGGCGAGCAGTAAACGTTGGATTTGTCCACCCGATAGGTTAGAACCCATGTCACCTACTAACGAGTTATAGCCCATGGACATTTTGTTAATATCATCATGAATAGCCGCCAAGTGAGCACATTGTTCTATTTTTAAATAATTGGGCTGAGGATCAAAGAAGCTAATATTGTCAGCGATAGATCCAGCAAGTAGAGTATCATCTTGCGTGACTGCGGCAATATGTTTGCGATAATTTTTAAGACCAACTTGGGTGATATCCTTACCGTCGAGTAATATTTTACCTGAGGTGGGTTGTAATAACCCCAACATAATCTTCATTAATGTAGTTTTACCTGCACCTGAAGGCCCGGTAATCGCAATAGAATCACTCGCATCAAGTGTTAGGTTAACATTGTTTAATATGAGCGTTTGCTCATCACTGTAACTAAAGCAGATATTTTCCAGCGTTAGTTGGCCTTTGGGTTCGTTACTTTCTCCATTTGAAAAAACAACTTCGCCTTCGCGATTAGCTTCTTGCTCAGTTAAAGCAATATCGGCAATACGGTCAAGGTGCAAACGCATCATTTTAAATTGAATAATTTGCTCAATTAAATTAGCAAATCTATCGGTTAACTGCCCTTTATACCCATCACCATTCAAAATGCAGGTTTTGATTCGTTTAAAAAACATATTTACTGCGTTGCTGAATCTTAAATAAGAATAACTTATCCGGCGAATCAGCGTCTTGTAACTATGCTTTTTAATTCACCTCAAATTCCCGCATTTTGAAAGGTAACGGGTATATAGGCAATAAATGCCAGAACCATACCTACAGATAAACTATTTGCCATCACCATAATGGCAGCAAAATAAATAACAAGTACATTTTCTAAACTAAACAACAGCTTATTAAAAGAATCAAAACTAATTTTCAAGCGCCCTAAACGAATTTCACTGTTAATCACTTCCGCATAGCGATTTTGCCAAATGCCTTGGCGCTGCGATTCATTACCAAAAAGCTTGATGGTTTGCATAGCACGAATATTTTCTAAAAAGTTAGACTGCTCTTTGGCTGAGTTTTGGATCATCTCTTCTGTCGCTTGATGAAGCGGTCGATATAGCGCTAAACGTACAATGGTATAAAGTATTATTGCGGCTAACACTACAACGGTAAGCTTAACAGAATAGAGCAGCATCATAATTAACACAGTAATAGCCATCACACCATCAACCAGAGTTTCAACAAAACCAGTGGTAATACGCTCACGTATTTGTGCTAACGAGCCAAAACGTGAAACAATATCGCCAATATGACGAGATTCAAAATAGTTCATTGGCAAGCGCAATAAATGCCTAAGCAGGTTTACTCCCATTTGCATATTAAGCAAACTCGATAGGCGTAAAATTAACCAACTTCGCACTGCATTAGTCACTACAGAAATAATGGCAATTAACGCAAAGCCTATGGCTAAAACCATGAGTAATGGTTTATCAAAACTAATGAGCACCTCATCAACCACCCACTGCATATAATAAGGGGTCATTAAGGCAAATAATTGCAATACAAGAGATAAACCAATCAGCTTAAAAAGCCCCGCCTTTAAACCAGACATAGAACTCCACAACTGAGTGAACTTCATTTGGGCTTGTTCTTGCTTAACTTCAAACTTGCTGGTTGGCGTAAGTTCTAAACAAATACCAGTAAAATGCTGGCTAAACTCTTCCGTATTTAACGTGCGCTTACCCATTGCAGGATCGTTAATTGAAAACTTCGCTGCTTGTCCTTTTCCTGATACTTTAATGAGCACGACAAAGTGATTTAAGTCCCAATGTAAAATACAAGGCGTAACGAGTTTAGGCACTTCATCTATAGGACATTGTAAAGCTCGGCTCGCTAGCCCTAAACTATCACCTAGCTCAATAAGTTGCTGAAGATTCATGCCCTTTAAGTTAGCAGAAAAACGCTTACGCATGGCTGGCATGTCAAGTTGATGACCGTGATAACAGGCTACCATTGCCATTGAGGCTAAGCCGCATTCAGCTATTTCTGATTGTAAAATTAAAGGAACGCTCTTCGATGTTGAAAAATTTAACTGGTGCTGCTTTATCACTTCTGTTGACATTTGATTTAAGTACTCTGTAAATTTCTATTAATTACCTAAAATTAAAAATGGCACAATAAAAATAAAAAGTTGAATAAACTTGGGGAATTTGAAACTATATATTGCAGCACACAAAGCAATTAAAGAGCCGAACAGGTATGATAAATACTTCCCTTTTTTATCACTTAACTCTGAAAATAACGTCGAATCCAAACTAAATAATATTGTAATAATACCAAACAGTAAAAATGCGATCACCGCAGTATACCATCTCTCTCCTGTTGTATACTCGTGATTTTTCTTTCTAAATACCTTTATCATCAACCGTACCTTAATAGTTTTCAAAGTTGTTGTTTTTGCAAAAAACATTAAAAACTAGGTTTTTATTAACTTCATACTCACTATCACTCTTAATAAATAAAAAATCTATATAGGAAACCTTTTTCACTTCTAATAGATAATAAGCTTTAACCCATGATTCAAAATAAAATTGCTGTTTTGAACTTTCCCCCCAAGTTTTAAATGCATCGCAAATATCTAATGTAGGTTTTCCTCTATAATATTCAGCCCCTCCTTCCAACACCCAAGCAGGAGCTATAAAAAAAAAGTTAAAAAAACCTAATATTTCTCTTTGATTAATGTGTTCTAATTCATGTGTAAAAACATTACTTTCTTTAAGTTCAAATTTATTAATAGCGTAATTATTTATAAAAATTTTATTTGTAATACCTGTCATACCAAGTTCATCATCATTAAAGCTCGCACTTAAAAAGTTATATATGGCTAAATTACGAACGCTTTTGGCTTGGACATCATCACAAGAAATAACTACATGAGCGTTTTTAAAGTAATCTTGAGCACATACATCTAATGGGTTTGTATATGGAGGAAATGTGTAAGCGAGCACATAAAGAATTAAGATTAAAGATAAAACACTTTCTAAAAGCTTTTTTGTTTTAATAAATAGAGATAATCGAGAATAATTTTTAATTAAAACAGGAAAAATCAGTATTAAAAATTTATTTTTCATGAATGATTTCACTTTTATGAAGGAGAGGGAAACAGATATAATATAACATTCCCCTCTACAAAGTAACTTAGTAAGCTTTACTCATAAATATTAAACCACCGAGAAATAGTGCTCCTCGAATAGCAAAAATAACAAACCCACCATTTACTTCTTGAATTTCTGTTTCTGTTAATTCACGCATAATGATATACTCCATATATCCGACATTAAATTATCGGGTTATTGATTTGCAAATCTCAACTTTTGAGATTGCGATTAATAGGCTGGCTTTAGTTGTTCTCTCTAAAGTTTGACTAAAGTCAGCCGCTTTATTTTCCAACAAAGTTACTCTTAAAAAAGAGTTTCCTCATCAGGAAAATTCTTCTAGATATTTAACTTACTCTACCTCGCAAGCTGTAAATTGGTTCAAGTAACCACTCAATCAACGTCCGTTGCTCTAACATAATATCGGCCTCAAACAACATACCGCTCTTCAAATCAAACGCCTTACCAAACGCTTTCATTTGCTGTTGGGTTAACTTTGCTCGTAAACGATAAACAGGCTCTTGCAAGCTAATAGGTAGTTGTACTTCATTCGGGGAAATTAAGGTTTGATCAATACGGACAATTTCACTACTGATAAAACCAAAACGCTGATAAAACCAAAACGCTGATAAGGAAAAGCATCAAAACGTAAACGGGTAATATTACCAATTTCAACAAACCCCGCAGAGCGTGTGGGTAGTAAAAGTTCAGCAACAAGCTCTGAGTTTTCTGGGATAATATGAAGTAAAGGTTGTGCTTTACTTTGCGATAAAGTTTCACCCTCAACCACCTGAATACCTGTAACAATGCCGCTGTGACTTGCTATAACTGTGTATTTATAATTACTGGCGACTTGGGCTAATTGACGTTGAATATCTGCTTGTTGACGCTTTAAATTATTAATACGTAGGGCGTATTGCTGTGGAATATTGGTTAGATTAAAAGCAATTTGGATTAATTTATTTTGATGTTGCAGCAATAAACGAGCTATATTTTGTTTTTCTTGTTTTGCATCAAGTAGTGCTTGCTGTTGGCGATCTTTTTCTAAATTAGATAAATAGCCACTTTTATTTAATTGATTAAAATCTAACTGCTGCTCATTCAATAGATTTAACTTTTCTTCCGCTAATGTTAACTGACTTTCAAGTGCAAGCTTTTCATTATCTGAAGCTAGTTTCTGAGTTTGTAAATTGAGAAGTTCTTGTGTTTTTAACACTTGATGCTGAAATATTTCATCACGTAATAAACTTGCTTGAGCATTGAGTTGCTCGGCAAGTTGCGTACTTAAATCAACACCACTGCTATTATTTTGCTGTATGACAATGGTCGCAAGTGACTGACCCTTAGAACATTATCACCCTCGATCACCCATAGTTTTTCTATAGTACCACCTTGAGCGGCAAAACTTTTTATAACGCCTTTATTAGGCATTAAAAAACCACGAACAGTTTCTTTACGAGAATATTCTGCACTAAAAAGGAAAGTGACAATGGCTACAGCAACAGAGATTAAAATAACGACAGTAAGCTTGAGTGATAGTGGTTGAGCTAAGGTGATAGAACCCGTTAAACGCACACTTTGATGGGAAACAGCTTCCTTTCTAAATAACGACACAATCAATCCCTTGAATACTTAATGATTAGAAATGTATTCTATAAAATAGTGATCGTCAACAGTTTGTTTTATATATAGAACAAATAAAACCTATAACCAAAGAAAAGCACGTAAAAAAAACAATTAATATCAGTAGGTTATACACACAGAAAAACATGTCAAATAATTTAAAATAAATAAGAGTTAAATGACATATACACAAGTGCAACCGTGGATTACTTTAATTCAAGACAATCTACCGCTCTTCGTTTGCTAACTCATAAAAACAATTCAGAACCTGCTGCGCAGAACCTAAATCTATTTTTTTGAGTTTCATTTAGGCCTGTTATTTTAGTGATGTAAACACCGTCCTAAAAGCGCCACTATTTGCCGAATAGTAGATTTTTTTCTTATATCTACAGATTTTTAATATGATTGAATTATTAAAAAACTGAGCTATAAAACCTTTTCCATGGCGATAATATTTTGTCTATATCTATTAAAACAGATCAAAAAATAGGTGCTGTACTATTATACCCGTGATCAATGAAGGTGTTTGATTTATACAATAATGAGGATCATGATACCCTCATGAAAAACATCAAATTAACCATAGAGAAAAAGATAGAGCTTGAAGCCCTACATGATGCGAGTCGTGATGGCCGTGTTCGAGATCGCATTAAAGCGGTATTACTACGCTCTGAAGGTTGGTCAATAGGAATGATAGCTCAAGCATTACGGCTTCATGAAACTACTATTGTTAGGCATATTGATGACTTTATAAGCAAAGATAAGTTAGCACCAGAAAATGGCGGCTCACAACCTTATTTGAATCAAACTCAAACCGATGATGTTGTTGCTCATATTATTCAAAATACTTACCGCTATTCTTACGAAATTAGTGAGTACATATGGAAGACTCATGAAATTCGCTTTTCTATTTCAGGTTTGAATAAATGGCTACATCAGCACGATTTCAGCTACAAATACCCTAAAGGTGTCCCTCATAAATTTGATGAAGAAAAACAAGCAAATTTTATTGAGGAATACACAGCGTTAAAGGCACAAGCTGTTGATGAGCCTATATTCTTTATTGATGCTATGCATCCAACTCAAGCGACAAAAGTAAGTTGTGGTTGGAGAACAAAAATCAAAACACTAAAGATCAGTAACTAACCATCGATAAATATTTCCTAACAGGCAGCTAAAAAGTTGCCTGCTAACCAGGTGCAAAAATGTCATAGAAAAACCCTCTCAACGGATGAAACAATCGCGTCAGCTCCATTATTTCACCACAAAGTGGGCATTTAAACGGATTTCGCTCTGCAACCTCTTCAAAAAATTTAGCATAAGTTTATCGATTAACAAACGTCACCATTGCATCCACCAAATCTCCTGCAATACGTGCAATACGTGCAATAATTTCAAACCATTTGTTAAAGCTTGCCGTTGGTTGTAAACCATAATATCTCACTCGTTGAAACCACTTGGGTAAGATATGATTCATCATGCGACCAATAAATACTTCCGCATCTATAGATTCAAATTGAATGGTTTTTGTTTGATGTGATTTATAATAATACTCCATTTTATCATCAACATAGCTAGTTATCCTAGAAACACCGATAGGAGGTGACGCGAGATATTTTGTCAAATAACGGATCAAACCTTTATAGCTTTTAGTCGGCACTTTTTTGTCATTACCGGGATAAACGTAAAAACCTTCAGGATAATCAGTCAAAAGTTTATCGACTAATCCATTGAGGCTACCCATTTGCTCAGAGATGAAGTTCAGTAGATGTTTTTGCCATAATAATCGCACGGGTGCTAAAGAAAGAAAACTGAACCGTCGCCATTGGGCAGTCTTCTCATTAAAACCACCTTCAGCCAAAATCACATGTAAATGCGGATTATAACTCCCGTTTCTTCCATGGGTATGGATAAAGACAATACA
>JABSOI010000068.1 GCA_013216015.1 Alteromonadaceae bacterium
TACCTTGCAGCTAGAGGCTGAACCCGATGGTGGTTCAGCCTGAAACATAGTCGATTTGAACTCCGAAACTTGAGTTAGTAATTAGTGATTTTGGAATGTATCTGTCAGCTTGCAGTCATTGGCTTACATCAATCAACAAGTAATCAAGATGAAAAGATGTCAACTTCTACCAATTGCATTGTCTATGTACCAGTTAAGTGTTGCTATAAAAGTTGTAGGATGGGTTAGCCAACGGCGTAACCAATCACTTTGTAGAACGCAACCATCTAATAATATTAATAAAAGTTGGTGTTTTGATGGGTTACGCCTTCGGCTAACCCATCCTACGCGCTGGAATTTTGAGCTGACAAATAAATACGAATAAAACAATGAACTACGGTCGTAGCCACACTTAATTGGTACATAGCAAATCTATTTTATAAACGACTTTAGAGGGCGTCTATTAGTACTGGGCGTTTTATAATCTGCTGGTTTGTTACTTAAGCGGATAAATATTAAACCATATCCTTGATCTTGCTCTTTGGAGAGTATTTCTTTCATATCTTTGGAGATAATTTCTTTCATTTCATTTTTCTGTTCATCTTCACACTCAACATATTCCAGTGAAAATAATCCTGGGGTTGCGTAAGGATGAACGGCGATGTTATTTAAAGTTACCTGTAGCCAAACTCTTTTTTAATGTCCTGCCACTGGCTATTATGCCTTTCCCTACTTTTGTTTTTTATTGCGATTAATGCGAGGCTTGGTGAGTCAGTAAGGGTTTTTTTAATTATTCCTAGGGAATCCCTCTTGAAGCCCTTTATTCTAGCGGAGTCTAAAAATTTTAATTATTACTTTGTGGCAATTTAGAGTGGTGTTTTTGAAATATTTACATCAGACTAGAAGATTGGGGTTTTTGTTCTGCATCAAATATCACGGGTTTGCCACTATTTACATCTGTAGCAACAATATGAAGGTTTTTTTTTAACTGGGAAAATGTTTTTCCTTTAAGGTGTTTATCAACCCAGTTTTCAAAGATATTACCAGAACTTAAACCGCCCTTGCGAATAAGTTTATATAAAGAAAATCCGCGAAATTGGCCATAGTCAGTTTCTAATGCAATAGTTTTGCATTGCTCAATTGACAAGCCAGAAGCGTAAAAGCTGGCTATTATACTACCACCAGACACGCCAACTAAATGGTCGAAGTTAATTTCTAGTTCTTCTAATGCTTTTAAAATTCCCAGGTGGGCTGGTAAACGTGTGCCTCCGCCAGCTAATATTGGCACTATTTTTTTAATCATACTTGATCCTTATATGCTAGATTATAGTATGGCTTATATTGAAAAAATTGCGAAGATTGATATGCTTATAGCTAAATGGCGAATTGCTTGTCAAGTTTGTTGTTTCAAGTGGTTTTGGTGATTGTTAGTTATAGAGTTTAATTTCTATAAGTAATATTTCCAGATAGTCTATGTAATCGTGGAAAAGGGAACATTAATGAGAATATTCACAACACTGATTTTATTTTTTTGTTTGTCAATTACAACAGTCAAGGCTGATTTAGCGGATACCTTGGAAAAGGTCAAACCTTCAGTGGTTGGTATTGGTGTTTATACACCAACAGGTAGACCCCAAAATAGTCTGTTTGGTACAGGTTTTGTGATTGGCAATGGCCAATACGTTGTTACTAATGAACATGTTATTGGTAAAGAACTTGATGAGAGTATATTGCAACATAGGGTGGTATTTGTAGGTTCAGGGAAATCTGGAAAAATTCGTAAAGCTCAAGTTGTTGCCCGTTCTGAAATGTATGATTTAGCCGTGTTAAAAATTGAAGGTGTCCCGTTGCCTGCTTTAACTTTGGCACAGGACAAATTTCAACGGGAAGGGAGTTATGTTGCTTTTACGGGCTTTCCTATAGGTTCTGTTTTAGGACTTTACCCTGTGACACACAGAGGCATAATTGCAAGTATTACCCCTACTACTGTACCTGTTCCAGATTCACGCCAAATAAGCATAAAAATGTTAAAGCGCATGAGAGATCCTTATTTAGTTTATCAACTTGATGCTACCGCTTATCCAGGCAATAGCGGCAGTGCTTTATACAATATTGATACTGGAGAAGTGATTGGGGTAATTAACAAAGTTTTTGTACAAGAAACTAAAGAATCGGTAATAAGTAATCCAAGCGGAATTACTTATGCTATTCCGGTTAAATATCTTCGTGAGCTGCTGGATAAAAATAAAGTATCTTATTAATAACTCGCTCCCCGAAGGGTTACTCGGGGATGAGGTTATTATTTAACGCGATAAAAATCTTTATACCATTGAACAAATTTTTCAATTCCTTCAGGTACGCCTACCGCTGGTTTATGTCCTGTGACTTCAAATAAATCATTTACCTCTGCGTAGGTTTGATAAACATCTCCTGGTTGCATTGGCATCATGTTTTTATTGGCGGTTAACCCTAAAGATTTTTCTAATGAATCAATAAAAGACATTAATTTTACCGGGTTACCGTTACCAATGTTGAATATTCTGTAAGGAGCAGAGCTTTGTGCAGCAGAGCCTGTTTCTACTTGCCATAATTCATTACTTGCTGGAATATGATCCTGAATTTGAATAATACCTTCAACAATATCGTCGATGTAAGTGAAATCTCGTCTCATATCTCCGTGGTTGTATACATCAATTTGATCGCCTTCAATAATCGCTTTAGTGAATTTGAATAAAGCCATGTCGGGACGTCCCCAAGGGCCATAAACAGTAAAAAATCTTAAGCCAGTGGTAGGAATGCCATACAGGTGCGAATACGTATGAGACATTAATTCATTGGATTTTTTTGTAGCGGCATACAATGAAACAGGGTGGTCGATGCTGTCAGAAGTATCGAAAGGCACTTTATTATTTAATCCATAAACAGAACTGGAAGAAGCATAAACTAAGTGTTCAACCTGATTATTGCGGCAACCTTCCAATATGGTTAAATGACCAATTAAATTAGAATCGGCATAAGCCATCGGATTATCAATTGAGTAACGAACTCCTGCTTGTGCGGCCAAATGAATGACCCGGTTAAATTTTTCTGCTGCGAATAAATTGGCGATGCCATCTCTGTCAGCAAGATCTAATTTAATAAATTGAAATAATGGTAACGATGCCAATACATTCAAACGGGCTTGTTTTAAATTGACATCATAATAGTCATTTAAGTTATCAATGCCGACTACTTGGTGTCCTTGTTCACATAAACGTTGTGCAACATAAAAGCCAATAAAACCAGCAGCACCAGTTACTAAAAATTTCATTTTATTTATCCTTTTTACTTATCGTTTGTAAATCTAGTTATCTTTTAACCACTATGTTTTAACCACACTAACCTGACTATACTTAACTACACTGTCACCACGACCAATGCCATAATAAGCAAAGCCGCGTTTATTCAATAAAGCTGGATCGTAAAGGTTGCGACCATCAATAATCACTTTGTGAGTGAGTGTATTGGCAATGAAGTCAAAATCTGGTGCTCTGAATTGACTCCATTCAGTACAAATCACTAAAGCGTCAGCGCCATTTAAAGCAGACTCTTTGGTACCAACTAATGCTAAATCAGCTCTGACACCGTATATTCTTTGACACTCATCCATTGCTTCAGGATCATAAGCCTGTACCTTTGCACCCGCCTGCCAAAGGGATTCTATTAACACTTTTGCTGATGCTTCTCGCATATCATCGGTTTGAGGTTTAAATGACAAGCCCCAAACAGCAATGGTTTTTCCGGCTAAATCACCCTTGAAATAGCTGCTTAAATTATTAAATAATTTGTGCTTTTGAGCATGATTTACAGATTCAACCGCTTCCAACAATGCTGGTTTATACTCTATGCCGTGGGCTGTACGGACTAAAGCCTGAACGTCTTTAGGAAAACATGAACCGCCATAACCACAGCCAGGATAGATAAATTGATAGCCAATACGAGAATCTGACCCTATGCCGTGGCGAACTGCTTCTATATCAGCACCTAGCAGTTCAGCAAGATTTGACATTTCATTCATGAAGGATATTTTAGTCGCCAGCATACAGTTAGCGGCATACTTAGTTAATTCTGCAGAGCGCACGTCCATAAATATCATACGGTCATGGTTGCGATTAAATGGAGCATATAATTCTGACATGATATCGCGAGCGTCTTGGTTGTCTGTTCCCACAATAATGCGATCTGGTTTCATGCAATCGCTTACCGCAGCTCCTTCTTTTAAGAATTCAGGATTAGACACAACATTAAATTGAATATCTTCATTTCGAGCTTGCAGAACAGAGTTTATTTTTGCTGATACTTTATCTGCTGTGCCTACGGGTACTGTAGATTTGTTGACAATAAATTTTGTGCTTGTCATGTGAGTGGCAATTGTTTGTGCTACCGCCAGTACATATTTTAAATCGGCTGAGCCATCTTCTTCCGGCGGTGTACCTACGGCTATAAATTGCACTGTACCGTGAGCAACGCCAGAGGCTGCGTCCGTAGTGAAACTCAGTCGACCATCTTTATAAGTTTCTTGAACAAGTGGCGTTAAGCCTGGTTCAAAAATAGGAATGTTGCCATTTTTTAATGCTTCAACTTTAGCTTCGTCAATATCAACGCATACCACATCATGACCCACGGATGCTAAAACCGCAGCTTGAACGAGACCAACGTAACCAATACCAAATACTGTAACTTTCATTATTATCCTTAAACAAAAAACTTAATCAAAAACGTTAAATCACTTTAATTTTAAAGCTATGCCAAGCAAGCTGCAAGTTTAAATTAATCAGTTGCCATATTGACGGATTTAACCGCTTTTTCTTGTGTTAATAGCTGTGAAATAGGTACCAGTGCTATATTATTCTCAGCCAATATTGGTATTAATTTGGTTAATGCAGCTATTGTTTCCGGGTGAGGATGTGCGATGGCGATAACGGAATGATGTATATTCGCCTGATTTATTAAATACAAAAACTGCTGCTGAATATATTCTGTAGATAATTGGTTGTCTAAAAAAACATTCCGACGCATTGATGGTACGCCAAACTGATGGGCAATTTTTTCTGCTTTACTCTGTCCAGTTGTAACACTATCAATAAAATATACTTTTCGTTTTTTTAAAAAGCGCATGGTCCAAGTCATTGGGGAATATAATTGGGTTAATAAACTGCCCATATGATTATTCATTCCGGCGGCAAAGGGAATTTCTGCAAATGCGCGATTTAAACTTGCCTGAATATCGCTTTCATTCATGTCTGCGGTTAAGCCCCCTGGGCCCAGTTCTTTACCGTTTTCGGCTTCCATAGGAATATGAAGCATAACTTCTCTTTTTTGATCATGAGCTTGTTGTGCTAATGTTTTTCCAAAAGGAGTATGAGGTAAAATTGAATAGGTGATATTACCAGGTAATTTAAGGGCATTAGCATCACTTTGTCGATAGCCTATATCGTCAATAATAATCGCGACCTGTGCTTGTTCTGCAAAAACATGGGTTGCAGCCAGCAGTAAGATAAATACAAGAAATCTCGGCACGGATAAAAAGTCTTATAATTTATTGGAGTACGTAATGTTATTGTATCTTAATAGATGTTAAACAAAAAGTAGATGTTTGTGCAGATTGATGTGCTTTGTTCTAAATAAAGAAAATGTATGGATAAATAAAGTGATAGTTTTAGTGAAATATAAGTGAGATATTCTCGAACCAGACTTTGATTTACAACTTATTACTCTTTATTTACACCAGAGCTTAGGATTTTTAGCATTACCTTTATGGCGAATTTCAAAATACAGCCCCGGTTGGTGTTGACCACCACTTTGGCCGACCAAAGCAATCGGTTCTCCTGTTTCTACTCTGTCGCCAACACCTTTTAACAGAGTTTGGTTATGGCCATATAAACTCATGTAACCATTACCATGATCTATAACGGTTACTAAACCGTAGCCTTTGAGCCAGTCGGCAAATAACACCTTACCATTATGAATCGTTGTTACTTGTCTACCTACAGGTGCTGAAAAGAGCACACCTTTGTATTTTAAATACCCTTGTTTTCTACTGCCATAATTATGACTGATTTTACCTTTTACCGGCCATGCCAGTTTTTTCTTTAATTTACCTAAGCCATTTAAGTCGATTGATATTTTTGTTTTTGCAATCTTAATGAGTTTTTGTAGTTCCTTTACTAAGTTGCTTTCATGAGCCTCCAGTTTTATTAATTGTTGTTTATTGGTGAGTAATTCTTTATTTAATAATTTGATTGTTTGAGCACGTACAGTCTTGTTTTTTTGTAAGTGGCTTTTTTGCAACGTTTGATTCTGTTTTAAATTATCTAACCGGGTGACTTGTTCTTGATGCTCAGTGGTTATGAGAAATAACGAAGCGATTGTCTCTTGAAAGTTGTCGATTTCTTTCATGCGTGCGGCATTTAAGTATTTATAATAAGTTGTCGTTCGCTCAACTGTTGCCGGATCTTTCTGACTTAATAATAACTTTAAATAATCGTGTTGGCCTGAGGAATATGCGGCTCGTAATTGTTGGCCAAGTATTTTTTCCTGCTGCCTTTTTTCGCTGCTGAGTTTGGCTTTTTGTTTAAATAGTTGAGAAATTTTCTTTTTTGTTTCTTGCTGATCTTTATTGATAGTGTTTATTGCTTTAGCAACTTTGGCTATGGCTAAATCGTCAGTTTTTAATTGTTTTTCTAAACTCGCTCTTTTTAGGTTTACTTTGGTGATTGAATTTTTTTGTTTTGCGATTGCTTTTTTAACATCTGATAATTGTACATTGGTTAATTGTTCGTTTGTTGACTCTTGATTCGTGTCTTTTTCGGTTAAAGCTAAATATCCGGCAGCATTTACTATGTAACTTAAGTTACATAGTAAAAATGCCATCCAGAGGCTCTTCAAGCCAAATTTCGAAGTTAAAAAACTCGTCTTACCTTGTGTGCTAACTGTTGAATTTGGCTCAAATTTAAGTCGTATTAAGTTTCGAAGAAAAATCAAAATCATTATTTTAAAATAATCGTCTGTTTATTGATTGTTTAGAGTCATTAATATAGAGCCTGTCATTTCTTTTGGTTGTTCCATGCCCATTAAATGTAGTAATGTTGGCGATATATCACTTAAGGTGCCACTGTCGGCAACTTTCGCTTCACGACCCACGTAAATTAGCGGTACAGGTTCGCATGTATGTGCTGTATACGCTTGGCCTGATTGTTCATCGACCATTTGTTCTGCGTTACCGTGGTCCGCAGTGATCAAACATTCGCCACCCGTTTTTTCTAATGCATCAACTACACGACCAATACAGGAGTCAACGGCTTCACAAGCTTTTACTGCAGCATCAAATTTTCCAGTATGACCTACCATATCACCATTAGGATAATTACATACGATAAAGTCAAAATCACCACTTTCTATCGCGGCTACTAATTTATCAGTTAATATTGCTGAGTTCATTTCTGGTTGTAAATCATAAGTGGCTACTTGTGGGGAAGGGACTAAAATACGGTCTTCACCTATAAAGGTCTCTTCTTTACCACCGCTAAAAAAGAAACTGACATGAGCATATTTTTCAGTTTCTGAAATACGCAGTTGGGTTTTGTTATGTTTTTCTAACCATTCACCCAATACATTGTTTAACTTTGCTGGAGGGTAAGCGCAATTGGCTTTTATGTCAGCGGCATATTCAGTCAGCATTACAAAGTCTGATAGTTGAGGGGTTTTATTTCGAGTAAACCCAGTGAAGTCAGCTTCGGTAAAACAACGGGTAAATTGACGTGCACGATCAGCTCTGAAATTCATATAAATTAATGCATCACCATCATTAATCTGAACTATTTCCCCTTGAGCCGTTAAAATAGCACTAGCCTGAACAAATTCATCATTTTCATCACGCTGGTACGCAGCAGTTAAAGCATCTACGGCATTGTCAAATTTAAACTTAGCTTCACCACTTACCATGAGGTTATAGGCGGCTTCTACTCGATCCCAACGTTGATCTCTATCCATAGCATAGTAGCGGCCGATCACTGAGGCTATTTGACCAACGCCTTCATTGTCGGCATTAAAAAGCTGGTCGAATTTTTGTTGTGCTTTAATGAGTGAATTTTCTGCGCTGCGTGGTGGTGTATCGCGACCGTCCAGAAATGCGTGTAAAAATATTTGTTTTGCTCCACGTTTTTGCGCTAGTTCCATCATGGCAAAAATATGATCTTGATGGCTGTGCACCCCACCAGGAGACATTAAACCAAAAATATGTACCGCTTTATTATTTGTGACGGCTTTGTCGACAGCATTGCAAAGGGTAAGGTTTTGATTAAATTCATCGTCTTTAATTGCTTTGGTGATCCGGGTAAAATCTTGATAAACAATTCGACCTGCGCCTAAATTAACATGTCCGACTTCGGAATTTCCCATTTGCCCTTCAGGTAAACCCACTGCCATACCAGAAGTTTGAATGAGCATATGAGGATTATTTGCTTTTAAATCGTCGAGTACAGGCGTTTTGGCGTGAAAGATAGCATTTGAATCGGGGTTTTTTCTATATCCCCAACCATCTAAAATGATAAGTACGGTCGATTTTTTATTCGGCATTTTACGTTATTCCTGAAAAGTGTTGCTTTTTACGATGCGTGATTGTGTGCATCATTGTACACACCAGTACCGTATGATTCTATACCCATGCTTGTGGTGAACCGTATTTATAAGTTGTGCTTGTCCAGGGTGTTTAAAGAACAAATATCTTTGAGTTATAACGAAAAAAATTTATCGGTTTGGGTTTGGATTATTAGTCTGTATACTGTTGCAAAATTTCACAAGTAATTATATACATAAAAGCGGTATACCTTATGGATCAACTTATTAGTTTCGCTATTAGTCAACCAGTACTTAGCACAGCATGGCTGGCAATTTTTTTATTGATTATTCTTCTCACTGTCAAAATTAAAATGTCACCGATTAAGCAAATCAGTCCACAAGAATTAACATTTTTAGTTAATCGTGAAGATGGACTCGTACTCGATACGCGGACGGAAAAGGAATTTAAAGCGAGCCGTATTCTTGATGCAAAATATTTTTCGAGTGAAAAAATTGCCAAAAATGACTTTGCTAGCCTTGAAAAGTCTAAAGATAAACCCATTATTGTAGTTTGTACGGCAGGTATTTCGGCTTCTAAAGTTGCAAATCAATTATTAAAAGCAGGTTTTAGCAAAGTTAATTTACTTAAAGGTGGAATGAATGCTTGGGTAAATGCTGGTTTGCCAGTAGCAAAATAGGTGTTATTAATAAAACAGCAATTAATAATTTTTGACAGGATTTAACGAATTTCAGCAGTAGGATTTTTATGGCAGTTATTGATATTTATACCAAAGCGACATGTTTCTTTTGTGCACGGGCAATAGAATTGCTAAATCAGAAGGAACTTGCTTTTAGAGAAATTAAGATCGATGAAAATCCCTCGTTAAGACCTGAAATGATTGAGCGTAGTGGCGGTTGCTCTACTGTTCCACAAATATTTATTAATGATGTTCATGTTGGTGGATGTGATGATTTATTTGCATTGCATGCAAGTAATGAATTAGATGCATTATTAGAAAAGTAAAATTAGAAAATTAGAAAATTAGAAAATTAGAAAATTAGAAAATTAGAAAATTAGAAAATTAGAAAAATAAACAATTAATTTAAATCAAGATGGCGCATCAGTGTTTGATAACGCCCATAAAGTAGGAATAAATATTATGGCTGAAGAAATTCAAAATGGCGCTGAGAGCGGCGCACAAAAAGCAACACCGCAGTTTGCTATTCAACGTGTTTACACTAAAGATATCTCTTTTGAAACACCTAACTCTCCTGAAATTTTCCAAAAAGAGTGGAAGCCGGAAGTAAAATTAGACATAGATACCCGTTCAAATAAACTTGCTGATGATACTTATGAAGTTGTTTTAGCTCTAACTGTTACTGCAACAATTGAAGGCAAAATCGCATTTTTGGCTGAAGTACAACAAGCGGGTATTTTTACTATTGGTAATTTACCTGAAGCTCAAATAGCGCATACTATTGGTGCTTTCTGCCCTACAACATTATTCCCATATGCGCGTGAAAGTGTTGCAAATTTAGTTAATCGTGGTTCATTTCCCCAGTTAAACTTAGCACCGGTTAACTTTGAAGCGTTATTCGCTTCGTACGTGCAACAGCAACAAAAACCTGCTGTTGAAGCTAAAGCTGAGCAAGCATCCGAAAGTACTGAAACACACTAATCTGTAAATTAACAGTATCGGTATCAAGTTAGCTCAGTCATTGATGATCCGCGTTTAACTGCTGCGTGTTTTAACTGTTGAAAATAGAATATATAGGTGATAGTTTGAATGAATCAGCAAAAATAGTGGTTTTAGGAGCCGGGTCTTATGGCTCTGCTCTTGCTATATGTCTGGCTAGAAATGGCCACAAAATGTTATTGTGGGGACGTGATACTGAATATGTTCAACAGATGTCCGTTACCCGCAGTAATGATAAGTACCTACCTAATAGTATTTTTCCACATAGTTTAGAACTTGAGACAGATCTAGCTACTGCGGTTAGAGCAAGTCGAAATATTTTGGTTGTTGTTCCTAGCCATGCTTTTGGGTCTATGCTGCAACAGATCAAACCCTTTTTGGCTGAAGATGCCCGCATTGCCTGGGCTACAAAAGGGTTGGACCATTTGTCAGGTAGGTTATTACAAGATGTGGCCCGTGATATTTTAGGTGATAAAGTTTCTCTTGCGGTACTGTCAGGACCAACCTTTGCCAAAGAAATGGCTGCCGGATTACCCACCGCTATATCTCTTTCTTCAACAGATGAAGATTTCGCGGCTGATTTATCTGACTTATTACACTGCAAAAAAACTTTTCGGGTTTACAATAATAATGATTTTATTGGTGTACAACTTGGCGGTGCGGTTAAAAATGTTATTGCAATAGCAGCGGGCATGGCTGATGGTATAGGTTTTGGTGCTAATGCTCGAACGGCATTAATTACAAGAGGTTTAGCTGAAATGACTCGTCTTGGTGTTGCTTTAGATGCTGATCCTGCTACTTTTATGGGCATGGCCTGCTTGGGGGATTTAGTGCTGACTTGCACTGATAATCAATCTCGTAATCGTCGTTTTGGTTTAGCGCTTGGCGGTGGTGCTGAAGTTGAGCAAGCCATAACAGAAATTGGTCAAGTGGTTGAAGGTTACCGCAATACCAAAGAAGTATATATGTTAGCTAAACGCATGAAGGTAGAAATGCCGATTGTTGAGCAAGTTTATCAAGTGCTTTATAACGATAAAAATGCCAGACTTGCTGCAGCAGATTTACTTTCAAGAGAGCAAAAATCTGAATGAGTTGATTATATTCAAACGACTTTGACATCTATAGTTAAGTCGTTTGGGTTCGAGTTGTTATTGTGAATGTTGTTCAGGTAAATGCTGAGCAAGCATGAAGTCATCCCCTAAACCGAATTACCAAATCCCAATTGTCGCCAGGCTTCGTATACTATAACTGCGGTTGCATTCGACAGGTTCATGCTTCGACTATCCTTTAACATAGGAATTCGAATTTTGTGCTCATCAGGTATTTTAACTCTTACATATTCCGGCAATCCACTCGTTTCTGAACCAAAAAGTAGATAATCACCCGACTTAAAATTAACATCAGCATAATAGTTAGTTGCTTTGGTCGTAATAGCAAATACGCGTTCGGGTTGTTCATTTTCAATGAAAGCATTGAAGTTTTCATGACGTTTTACCGCAGCGAATTCATGATAATCCAAACCCGCGCGGCGTAATTTTTTATCGTCAAAATCAAAACCTAGTGGTTCTATTAAATGCAGGCGAAAACCTGAATTTGCGCACAATCGAATAATGTTACCGGTATTGGGTGGGATTTGAGGTTGAAAAAGGACAACGTCTAGCATAAAACCTACATTGGATAAGAAATTTTTAGCTATTATACCAATTTCAAATATTAAGTGAATAAACGTAAGAGGAAAAGGTAAAACGCGCCAATACAATTGGTATGAGTTGTTTGTTTTCAACTTTATTGAACTGGGCATATAGAATTTAACCAGAATTCAGGTCATTTATAATTAATGGCTATTAAACCATTTTAAGCTTTGCTCCAACGCTTGATTTCTAAATTTATCGAGCTCAAAAAATAATTCATGAAATGCACCGGCAATAATGACAGGTTTTCCTTCAGGACATGAGTGGGGATGGAATTTGTTTAATTGTTGGTAAAATTCGTCCTGTGCAGAATTGTCCACTACAGTATCTTCACCAGACTGGATGACCAAGGTAGGTGTTTTAATGTTTACAAGTTCTTCAAATATTTTGTTGTTGGTTATTATTGCAGAATGCAGCCATTGGACTGTTACTCCGCCAAGCTGGATGTCATTTGTTGATTTGTATAAATTCACAAAATGATTATAACGAATCGATGAATGTGTGAGGACATTGTCGGTGAAATTTTTCGGTTTATAATTATTTTGACCAAGAAAATACCATGGTTCATCAGAAAACCATTGATTAATCTGTTGCGTAGAACCAATAATACCTTTTATAAGCCAAGCTGGAGCAGGACCACTGTTTATAGCAATCATAGGTGAAGATAACACTGTAGCTTGTATGCTCTGTGGATAACGCTGCATGTAACGTATAGCAATCATTCCACCCATCGAATGGGCTAGTAAATAGGGTTTGGATTGTGTTTTTTGATGCATATTCCCAGAATCATTATTGCATGCGGGATTAACTACTTTTTCTATAAAGGAATGTAAATCATCGACATAATATTCAAAATCTTTAACGTAACCTTTATGAGGGTTATCCAGTAAACGTTGTGAGATACCTTGTCCGCGGTGATCCAGCACATAAATGTTAAAACCTTGCTGGTATAAATCAAAAGCAAGTTCTTTATATTTTAAGTATCCTTCTGAACGCCCGGGAGATATCACTAAGCAACGTAAATTTTGTGCGCTGTTAAAGGAAACATAATTTATTCTCGATTCATCTACACCCGTAAAATATTTGAATTGACCTTGTTTCCAAAAGTCAGCTATTTCATGTAATTGTCGCTGTTCCAGTTGTGCTTCTAAGGATGGAAGTGCAAGGTTTTTAGCGTTTAACATTGAAAACATTCCTGTTGCTGTTATTAAAATAGTGATCATTGAAATCAGGTAAACACATTTCTTTATCATCTTGAGTTATCGGCGTTTTATTGGCAATGTTATGGTTACCGCTAAGCCACCATCAGGGCAATTAGTAGCCAATATGTTTCCATGGTGAGTAACGATGGCTTGTTTGGCAATTGCAAGTCCTAACCCTGTGCCGCCTGTTCCCCTATCACGTGCGTCTGCCACGCGATAAAAAGGTTTAAACATTTCAGGTAAGGCACTTTCTGGTACACCATGACCATTATCAATTATTGTTATTGTGATATGTTTGTCTGATAGCGACATTTTTATATTTACATTACTGTTTTGGGGGCTATATTTGACTGCATTGTTCAATACATTGCTAAATGCACTCGCTAATAATTGACTATCGCCGTCAAAAATACATTCTTGCAGATTCGTTGTTTTAATTGTTATTGATTTTTCATTGGCAAGGTATTGAGCGTCCTGACTCACCAATTCAATTAATTGAGTTAAGTCAATTGAGCTAAAATTGCTTTGATGCAAGGTATTCTCCAATCGGGATAATACCAGAACATCAGCTATCATATTGTCTAATCGACTAACTTCTAATTCACATCTATTCAAATGTTTTTCTAAATCACCCGGGCTGGATTTAGCTTTGTGGGCTAAAGCCAGAGCAATTTGAAGTCGAGTCATCGGAGAGCGAAGCTCATGAGAAACATCACCTAACAATCGTTGGTGTGCGGACAAACTAATTTCTAGTTTTGTCGCCATTTGATTGATACTTTTTGCCAGACTACCTAATTCATCACTTCGGTGTGCATCTTTTCCAACCCGTGCAGATAACTCTCCATTTCCGATACTTGCTGCGGTTTGTTTCATACGAGAAATAGGGCTGCTGAGTGTTCGCGCAAGCAACCAGCAAAATAGCAGACTAATGGTAATAGGAGTCAGTATTTTAGCCCAAGTGGGAAGCTGCATTAACATACCGCCCACATGACGTTTGCTGCTCTTTCTCGCTATGTACACTTGATATTGCTGTGAGCCGATATAAATTTTGATAGGCCCCGTTAATCTAGCGTTGTGGAACTGGACGCTGGTGACGCTGGTAAAATTATTTTTTCGGATATAATCAGTTAAAACTTTTAATCTTAAATTTGCTGAACTCAACACCCGATTAGTCTTGAGGTTTTTTAATATTACAATTCGATTATTATGACTGCTGGAATTTTTAATATAGTTGTTAACATCTTTACCTTGCATTCGTTTTAGCTTTTCAGTTGCGCGGTGCAGCTGGCTCAATTCATTCGGAAGTGGCGGCAAAATAACGCTATTTTCAGCTAATTGAAGTGATATAAAACGTGTTACTGAAATTGAAGTAATAGCAATTAACCAAAACCAAAAAAATAATTTGACACTGATAGAAGACAATTTATTTTTGATCATTTGACCCATTAGTCTGTCCTTCCAGCAAGAAAAATATATCCCGCACCCCTAATGGTTTTAATTTTGTCAGAAGGGCTGGAAGGTAAAAGTTTTCGTCTAATATTACTGACATGCATATCTATACTTCGGTCAAAAGGAGTGAGGGTACGACCTAGCACCTCCTTAGATAAAATTTCTTTACTGACAATCTCGCCACATTTATCCATCAAATAATTAAGGATTTGATATTCAGTACCCGTAAGGTCGATCATTTGTTGATGACAAGATACTTCTCGACATGCATGGTGTAACTCAACGTTATTTACACAGGTTATTGTTGGATGTTCGTTGCGGGTCTTCACAATATTAATTCGTCTTAAAATGGCATTGATTCGAGCTAATAATTCACGTAATTGGAATGGTTTGGCTAAATAATCATCGGCACCCAATTCAAGACCAAGAATTCTATCGGCATCATCGCCTTTAGCGGTAAGCATAAGAACAGGAGTTTTATGTTTACCTCCCAAGGCTTTCAACACTTCAAAGCCATTCAGTCCCGGCATCATAACATCAAGTAAAATCAAGTCGATATTGTCATCATAAGCTTGTTCCAAGCCAGATATACCATCACTGCAATAACTGAATTGATAATCTTCACTTTTTAAGTATTCACCAAGTAACTGAGCAAGCTCTCGGTCATCATCAATCAATAATATATGCTTTTGTGTCATGATTTTTTTCCAGTATTTTGCTGTTAGTTATCAATAAGAGCAATTAGTTTGGGTATAGGTATATTTCCAGATAGTTTGAGTATAAACATGATCTAAAATATCAGGAAACTAAATTTGAAATTTACACAAACTTTACAATTGCTTTGCGTTTCTTTGCATTGTAACTCTTATACTTTAAATGTCCTCGGTATACCTCATGTGTTAGCGGTAGAAATCAGCTTATACAATATATACCTGAAATTAATTAATATTTATACCAATTAATAAAAAATCAAACCAAGTAAAGGATAAAATTATGATTTTAAAAGTGAGTAAAAAAGTTGGAACCTTGATGTTAACTTCCCTGTTATGTGGAATGTTATTTAGTTCGTACAGCGCAATTGCTTATGACAGAGGCGAAAATGTTGCACAGAAGACGGCGTCATTTAAACATGAGCGAGGAAATCATATGGCTCGTGACTTTAAAAAGATGGTCAAATATTTAAAGTTAAGCGAAGAGCAACAGGAGAAAATGAAAAGTATTCGTACTAACGCAAGTGAACAACGAACAGGATTCAAACAGTCAATGAAAAGTTTTCATGCAAAAACGAAAGTATTGTTGGAAGCATCGTTATTTGATGAGCAAGGGTTTAATGCTTTATATTCTCAATACCAGGAAGAATTTCAGGAAATGGCATCATTTAAAGTGAAATCCAAACATGCAATGTTGCAGATATTAAATAAGGAACAGCAAGAAAAATTCTTTAAGTTTGAGAGAAAAACTAAACGTTAGGATACAAAAAAAGATCGTGACTAAAATTGTTGGTTTAATCCCTACGGGTCTTAGTTACATCGTTTGTGGCGTAAAGGTTCTTGACTTTATTTTAAGCTAAATGAAAATATTTTAGACATTTGGCTTTCTACTGGCTGACTGTTTCGTTGAGCAGGTAGAAAGCGCCATTTAGCTATTGCAGAGCGAATGGTATTGCGGAAATAACTAATTTTGCTCTTTGTTTCAAATTGAATGTTTTTTATAAGACCTTCTTTATCAATAGTAAAGTGGACTAGTACATCCAGTTCGATCCCTTTTCGCTTAGCATAAGAGGGGTATTTAGGTTCTATTGATGAAATAATTCTTGGCGATTGATATTTAATTGACTTAGTTTCTTTTGCTGATGTAATTGGGGAATTAACAACATTATCGAATTTTTGTGATTGCGGAAATACTGATAATGCTGATTTTAGTGTGCCTGAATTTGTCGCGGCATGACTATTATTAACCAATTTAGCGGTTGGCTCGTTAACTAAACTTGCTAGTTGTTTTGCGTATGGGTTAGTCATCAAAGACTGCTTATTCGTTGAATCTGTTCTTTCAAAAGCTAACTCAGAGATCGATTTTTTTGTTTTAGATTTTTTAGCTAAAGGTGCCATTGGGGTTGTTAAAACTGCCTTTTCAACTTTTGATGAAATCAGTTGTGTTTGTTTTTGCTCTAAAGTTTGTCTGCTTGATGCGTCGTTATTAGTCTCTGGTAACAAAGATTGAGTTGCTAAGGTTATTGTAGCTGGCTGTTCAACAGGTGTTTTAGCTGTAGTTTGAGTTTTATATTGAAGTATCTCTGAGTTGTTTTCTGGTTGAAAAGAACTTTTAATATTTGTTGTTGGCAAGTTAACAATAGTTTGTGGGATCGCTATATTATCAATTTCATGTACTTTGTCACTATCAATGCCACTATCTATTGCTAACAGTTGTCGAGCAATGGAAGTTTGAGACAGCTCTTTATACTGTGTAGTGTTATTGTTGTTATGAAAAGAGGATTCAGTTGATTGATAGAAGCTCCCGCTACTTGAATTTAAATCAAATAATGAGATTTTTATAAATTGCTGGGTAAATACCACAATAATCGATAAAATAATTACAGCAGAAGCCAACCATTTGCTTACTTCATTACTGATAGAGCAATGGTGGTGATTAACTAAACGAAGAACCCTTTGTTTTAAATCGCCTCCAGAAGCTGCCATGGCCATGTTAGGTATAGAATGATTATGTTGTTTCTGGTGCTTTCGACATAATGCGGCCGTATCTGCTAAGGTATGAGCATAAGCGAGCGGGTCACCACAATTTTGTACGGCTATATCATCACTGCAATATTCACGTTCATTACGCATCTGGTTAGATACCCACTGAACTGCCGGATGGAAAAATAGCAAAATTTCTATTAACGTTTGCAAGAAATTCATCAAATAGTCATGGCGTCTAATATGAGCCAATTCATGTAATATCAGCATATCCAGCTGTGTAGGAGTTAAACCTGTTATCATGCTGGCGGGTATTAATACAACGGGTTTTAACCAACCTATTGCCATTGGCACATCGGTTTTAAGTGAAATCAGTAAACGTGGAGTTTTATTCAAATTAATTTGTTTAACCAAGTGAATAAAACGAGCTGTGATTTTACTGTCAGCCAGTGAAACGGAAGATTTTGACAGCTGATTAACGTTATAAATTTCCATTAATAACTTAACAGAGAGCGTTAAAACAGCCGCAAACCATACTATTGAAACATATGGCAGGTAAGTGATCATACTTGAATGGGCACTGGTACCGGCAGTAATGTTTAATGAAGGCAACATGGTGTGCGCAGATTGCAGCTGATTTGTTAACTGTAAATAATCAGGTTTGTAAATAATGAAAAAAGTGATGAAGGGTAACAGTAAATTTATCAGCATCGATAGTGAAGCAAATGCATAGCGTAACTGTGATCTTTTATTGGAAATTACAATAAATAGCGATTTTAATGCGAGCGCAACAACTAGACCTTGCCATAAAAAATGGATCAAGGTTAGTGCTAAACTATATAAAAAAGGGCTACTGGTTATATTTTCCAACATTCTTTACCTTGCCATTGTCTATCTTGAAATTGTTTACCTATGCTGTTGTATTCTTTAAATATTTTTCAAATAACAGTTATTCTTCCAGGCCATTAAGTAATTGACGAATATCATCAATTTCTTTTTGGCTGATAGAGTTGCCAATAGCGCGCATAACAAGCTTCGAAGTAGAACCGTCAAATGCCTTTGTGACTAAATCCTTAAGTAGAGAAGATTGCGTATGAACTTCGCTGTTAGCAGCAGCATATACATGAGCACGATTACTTTCATCACGAATAACTAGAGTTTTTTCATGCATTATCTGTAATATCTTCAAGACAGTAGTATAACCTGTTTTTTGAGTGTGGCTTACCGATTCATGTATTTGCCTGACAGTTGCAGGTCCCATTTTCCATAGAACATTCAGCAATATCAATTCTGCCTCGGTCGGCTTTAAGCCAGTTTTACGTTGAGCCATCCATTATTCCTTAAATGCTTTAAAAACAAAATAAATTGTTATATCCAAACACTCTGTTAAAATTTGCTCTGTTGTAACTTGAAATTTTAAGTTGTTTGAACTTATATACGATAACAATCGTATCCTGTGTTGGATTAATGAGCAACAACTAAATGCAATTAATCACAATAACAACGAAGAAAACACTAGTGAAAAAAATATTTGTCATTGATAATCTTAACAAATATAAATTTCCACATTGAAAAAAAATGTTAGTTAAATGTTAGTGTTTTTCTTTATATAATCGGTTAAGTAACTAAATCCCCAAAATGCTCACCTAAACGAGTCACTGTTTCAGGACCAGCTTGAGCATTAAATTCAATCATATTTGGCGCGAAGGTAGCCACTACGGTGGAGCCTAATTTAAATCGTCCCATTTCATCACCTTTATTAAGGTGAATTGCATCAACACCCGTCGCAGGATATTGCCATTTAAAAATATCTTTCCCGGCAGGGGGCGTAATTGTACCTGCCCAAACGGTTTCAATACTCGCAACTATTGTTGCTCCCACCAGCACTATTGCCATAGGGCCATTTACCGTATCAAAAATAGTTACCACCCGTTCATTTCTGGCAAACAAATTCGGGACGTTATTGGCTGTTAAAGGATTTACTGAAAACAAATCGCCAGGTATATAAATCATCTCACGAAGGGTGCCAGACATAGGCATATGGATCCTGTGGTAATCTTTTGGTGCCAGATAAATACAAGAAAATTTACCCCCTTGAAAAGGTGCTGCCGTTTCTTCATCACCACCCAATAAGGTTGTTAAACTGTAATTAAAGCCTTTTGCCTGGATTAATTGACCATCAACAATATCATCCTGTTGACTTATTTCCCCGTCGACCGGATAGCATAATGTACTGTTATCATCATTAATTGTTCGAGCTCCATCTTCTAATTCACGAGTAAAAAAATCGTTGAACGTCTTAAAGTCGCTGGCGTTTTTGAGTTTAGCTTCAGCCATGTTTATTTTGTATTTTTTAATAAATAACGTGATGGCTTTGGTTGTTAACCAACCTGCTTGAGCTGCAGCAAATTTACCTACTAAACGAGATATTGCATGCTTAGGCATTGCATATTGTAGGGCTATTTTAATTTTATTGAACAACACTTAAATTCCTTAGTTTACATTTGAGGGTGAAAATACCACGATTAATCATTGAAGCGAGAGGTAAGGGTATTTTCACCTAAACTCGCTAATATTCGTTGAAAACTTGCTAAACGTTTTGGATGAATATCATTTTTTTCTGCTGCGGCTACTAGTGCACAGCCTGGATCTTTTTGATGTGTACAGTCACGAAATTTGCAAAAGCCCAAATATTCGTCAAATTCAATAAATCCACGACATACTTCTTGAGGTGATAAATGCCAAAGACCAAATTCGCGAATACCCGGAGAGTCAATCAGATCACCACCATCTTCAAAATGAAATAAACGGGCTACGGTAGTTGTATGCTGGCCTAATCCCGAGTTTTCAGAAACTATTTTAGTTACTAAGCCTAATTCCGGCATTAAGCTATTCACTAAAGTAGATTTACCAACGCCGGATTGTCCAACAAAAATACTGGTATGAGAACTTAACTGCTGTCTGAGTGTTTCTATGCCTTCTTTAGTCTCATTACTGGCGTAAATTATTTCGTAACCAATATTTCGATAAATTTGAAGTTGTTGTTCAATCTCATCTTGTATAGTTTTGTCTATTGTTTCAGTGAGCAGGTCAATTTTATTTAAAACAATAACGGGCGTAATGCCTGTTTGTTCTGCTGCGACTAAATAACGGTCGATAATGTCTGCATTAAATACGGGGAGAATGGAAGAAACAATTAAAATTTGGCTTATATTCGCAGCGATAGGTTTAACGCCGTCATAAACATCCGGACGACTTAACATACTGTTTCTTTCGTGCACGGCTTCAACTACGCCTTTAATACTATGTTTAGTTTCTTTTCCTAATCGCCATAGGACCTTATCACCACAAACCAATGAATTTATTGAACGACGAAGATTACAACGATAACAAGTGCCATCGGTACTTTCTACATCTGCATGTTGACCGAATCGGCTGATCACGGTTCCTGTTTGCGGTTCACCTAGCTCATCGTCCTGCCATTGCACTTTATCTGTTTTACTGTGCAGTTTGTTATCTTGATTCGCTTTAATTCGACGAACTTGACCTTTAGTCAGTTTCTTAATTTTAGCCACGATTGTTCATCATTTTTAATTCCAGAAAATATTTTTAAGTAAATTTTATAGTTATGTGATTACTTTTGATTCTCACGTATTATACTTGTTTATGAACTCAGCATAATAGTATTTTTTTTAAGGGACTTTTTATTGTGAGCAAAGAAACAAATTTAATTTGGCTTGATCTAGAAATGACAGGGCTAGAACCTCAAGTTGATGTGATCTTGGAGATCGCTATTATTATTACTGACAAGCAATTAAATACACTTGCTGAAGGTCCTGTTTTTGCTATTCACCAAAACGATGACGTGCTTGATAATATGAGTGAGTGGTGTATTGAGCATCATGGAAAATCGGGTTTAACTCAACGTTGTAGAGATAGTAAGGTTGATATTTACCAGGCAACTCATGAAAGTATTAAATTTATTGAACCTTGGGTCACTAAAGGTGAATCACCTATGTGCGGTAATAGTATCGGGCAAGATCGACGTTTTATCAACAAATACATGCCCGATTTTGAAGACTACTTTCATTATCGTAATCTGGATGTAAGTACCATAAAAGAGCTTGCACGTCGTTGGAAACCGGAAGTTTTAGATAAAGTTGTGAAAAATGGTATTCACTTGGCACTTGATGATATACGTGATTCAATCGCGGAATTAAAAGTATACCAAAAACATTTTTTTAAGTTATAACCTTTTAAAGGGATCCGATAATTTTCCAAATTAAAGATCCCTAGTTATACCAATAGCACTAAATAGGTGATCATCTTCAAATGGTCTAAATCACCACTAGCTAGCTGCGTTGCCGACATGGCAACTCCTAGGCATCCATGCCTTTGCTGCATTAGTGCATCCATGCACGTCGATGTCGGTACTTAGGTTTTGTCTGGAGCAAAAAAACCTGTGCTATTGGCAATTTATCCTCGATAATTGCTCCTGCGTTATCCTACTTACGTGCATCCATGCACTAATCATAGAATATTGATCACTTATTTAATGCGAATGGTATTACTGTTATGCTTTTTTTAAAGATTTAATAAATTGTCTAATAGCCTTTTTGGCAGCGGAACTAGTTATCGCATTACCATGTTGGAGCTGTTTTGCGATAAAAATGTGTTTGTTTTCAGAAACACTTAAAGCATAGAGTTTTTGATTTAAATTAGCTGGAGTCACTTTATCCTCTTCGCCAACCAATATGAATAGTGGTCCGCTATATTGTTTGACGACTTGTTCATTACCCGCTGATTTAAGATTGTCGTCTATCGTAATTGATGAAACCAGTTTAGCGTACCACGGTATTAATTCATCAATCCAATCATTAGTGGTTGTTGCAGAACCTTCTATAATCAAAGCGTTTATTTTTTTATTGGTTGCTATATTTCCAGCAATAAAACTACCTAAAGACATACCGTGAATAATTATCTTTTTATCTGAGTTAGCTTTTACATAATCAAAAGTTTCCAGTCCATCGCTAAAAAGGTTTTTCATGTTGGGAATTCCTTCGCTGCTGCCCGTACCACGATGGTCTAACCAAACAATATCAGTATTTAATGATAGTAATTCAGGCAATAGTTTGGAATAGTCCTTACTAATTCGTACAGCATTACCTGAAAAATAGATGATTACTGCATTGCTGTGTTGTTGTCTTATCCATAAACCTTTTGCTGTAGTACCATCACTGCGCTTTAAACTTAGTTTTGAAACATCAATGCTGTTTTTCATGTTTTTGATGTTAGCAATATCAGCTTGACTCAATATTGAAAGCATATCGTCGTGCATGATAATATTTTTTTCAGTTACAATGACAGTACAAGATTGCAGAATTATTGCTAACAGTATAAAGCGGATTATATTGAGTATTTTCATTTTTTATTTTATTTTTTTAGTTGATGGTCAGTGTTTGATTTATAAAGATGGATTCATTATAGGTAAATCATCGAAGTTTGAATAACCCACAGCTACAGAAAGTGTAGACTTATCTGCAATATTAAATTCCAATCCTGCCATTGCTTTATAACCTGTTAATCTATCCTTGCTGGTATCTCCATTGAATTTATAATTAGCGTTGACGGTTCCAACGCTAAGTTCAACGAATGGTGCGACGTGCTGAAAAATATTATTTCTTTTCAGTTTTGCCGAGGTCCATAAACCAAGCTCGTTGAAACGACCAGATGAAAGGTTATTGGTTGTAGTGTTTCTTTTAATAGAAGAACTTGAATAATCGAGTGATATTTCAGAAATGAGTTGCCAATTTTCATCGAGTTGAAAGATTTTTCCTAAACCAAAGCTAAATTTTGGTGTGATATTCTGATTAAAAGTAACATTTTGTTCGGTGAATTTGATAGTGGGTTTACTTAATTCCAGGCCGACGAAACTATACAGTTTGTGGCTATTAGCCTGAAGTGAACTGCTCATTAATATCGAAAAACTTGCTATAATTATACGTGTTGATTTATTTATGGTCTTCATTTTGTTTTCCTTGGTTTAGTATTCCTTGATTGAGTGCCCCTGAATTTTGTGAACTTTGATTTGAACGTTCCGGTTGATAAGTCAAAATGTCTCCGGGACTGCATGCCAAACTTTTACAAATAGCGTCAAGAGTAGAAAAACGTATTGCTTTAGCCCGGCCGCTTTTTAATACTGAAAGGTTTTGTGGAGTAATGCCGATGGCTGCGGCGAGATCATTTAATTTCATTTTTCGTTTAGCCAACATTACATCCAGTTCAATAACAATAGCCATTAGATCACCAGTTCTTGTTCTTGATGAAGTTTTTGTGCTTCTGACATTATCCAGGCAATAACGGTGATTATTGCGCCACAGAGAAAATGAATCAGCTCGGTAGAACCTATCGCAAGTTGTAGAGGTAAGGTTTCAGATAAGCCAGTAAAGCGAATAAACAATACCACCAGTACCGGATAAATCAGGCTGATTAATACCCAGAATAATAAACAACGGCCAATGTTTTTAATGCAGTTGATATTTGACTTGGTAAAAATTTTTCCTTGTTGGTACAGGCTGAAAAGTTGAAAAAGGAAAAAATAGATCAGTGAATACATCACTATATCAGCAATGCCTAATATTGCCATGCTGTTAAAATTTTCCCCTTCTAACAGTTCGGCTAATTCTTTATTTGTGCCGGTAATACCTGCTGTTGCACTATAAGTCGCATCATTGTGTATAATTTCAGCTTGATGAAATGAAGTACTTTGCTCGGCAAAAATCATAGTTAATATGAAGCCGCCAATATGAATTATGGCAATAAAAAGAATAAGTAAACGGACAAATTTACTGACTCTTTTAATTGATGAAATTGCGTTGTCAGACATTATCTTGAGAGACCTTATTACATTAATTAAGATGAAGAATAATGAAATTTAGCAATTCAACAACATTTAATCAATAGTTTTTTACCGTTTATCGATAAAAAACTATTGTTTAGTAGTTTGTGTTTAGTTTTGTAATTTATGCTTACAAGGGTTTAAATTCGCACATCTATTTGATGGACACCTAAAACATTACCAGATTCATTAAGTGCAAAGCTGGATTGGCGTAATTGTGCTTGAATTTCTCCTTGTTGGTCATAAAAGGAATAGGGACTATTTTGACCTGCAAGGTTAATCGCATAGATTCCAATATCTGACAGCGATATCCATTGGCCTTGATTGGTTACCTGTTCAGTTTCCAGATCACCTGTCACTTGTTCATCACCGGGTTTCCATAAATAAAGTTTATCAAAGTGCTCATCTTCCTGGTCAATAAACCCATTGTGGTTACTGTCTAGTTTAGCCATTTCAGTAAAACCATTGCCTGTTTGAGGTCCGAACAATTCTGTACCGTTGTCGGCTTTACCATTTTGATTAATATCATAAACAAGATAGCCCACATCACCAGAGAATATTGGCAGCTTGTTCAGAGCGTTATCATTGTTGATATAAAAATCTGATTCACCTGATATTTCGCCTAAGCCCTGAGAACCAAATTGCACTAAAATAGGATCTTTCAATGCGGCAGCGTTAGTTTCAAAAGAAAGGTAACTAACATGTTCACCCTTTAATGAGAAAGAATAATCGATACTGATATTTTGATCATTTATGGCTAATTCTGCCTGCATTTTGAAACTTAAACTTTGGGTATTTGTTTGCCATTGTTCAACCAGAAGAATATCTCCGGCATTAAATTGCTGTTGGTCAATCGTTAGCATGTTATTTACAGACTGTTGATTAACTGAAGACAATTCATTTATTGATAGTCTCTGACTGCTGAGGTAGATAGTATTTTGTTGTAGATAGAAATCAAAAAAATTACTTTCGAAGTTAAAATCCTGGTGAAAAAAACGATCCAAAATTAATTTTATTGCTTTTATCTCGACGGGTAGGGGTCGCAAGTAAACATCTTCTGACATAGCTTGTTGGTTAATTGAATTGGTGTTTATGGCCTTAATTCCATCAGAAACGACCGATGCAATGTCGCTCATTTCAATAATTCCACTGACTGATGAAAGTGCATTATTTTGCATTGGTTGATCTTGGATGTCGATGGATTGTTTAGTTATTTCACGTCTGAATGTTTGACTTTGCTGATACTGGTGTTGTTGCTGTAGAGAAAGTGTTTGAATAGCCACAATAAGCCCTCGCATGTGTTTCACGCTTCAGCTTTATTGTAACTATCACAACAGGCTAATCCAAAAAGTCAGTAACTTTAAGGATTTAAAACCACAAGGCCATTAAAAGCCAAATCGTTTAATTTTGAATTTCTTTGTTAAATTCGTTGTCGGCAAATACCAAAAATTAATTAGTCTCATTTTTATTAAAGAAATTATTGTTAAAAACTTGAAGGTCAGACCAGACTGGTTGACAATGAATATTAAATAAATTGATGGAAATTAAACATGGCTAATCACTTAAGTCGTCTCATGGGCAAAATTAATCGTAGCCCGGACTTTATTCGTTCTTTTTTAATTACTAAATTATTTTGTTCAAAAGTAAAGTTTGCGGGTACTTCTGGTATAAAAATTCTTAAAGTAAGTGAAAATGAAGTTGAGATGAAATTAGCAAATAAAAAACGTGTACAGAATCATATTGGAGGTATTCACGCCGCAGCCGCAGTCGTACTTGCCGAGTCTACAACTGGGATGGTTTTTGGAATGCATGTACCTGATAGCCACATACCTTTAATAAAATCAATGACAATAAATTATCAACGACGTATGCAAGGTGATTTACATGCCGTTGCTACAATCAGTGCAGAACAAATTGCACAAATAAATAACAGTGAAAAAGGTGACGTGGTTATTGCGGTAAAAATTACTGATGAATCTGGTCAAGAGCCTATCGAATGTTTAATGCAATGGGCGTGGGTCAGTAAAGTACGAAAATAATCTCTTCGTACTAATCTCTTGGTAATAACCTCTGTGTAGAGTATTGATCTGTGCTTCACGATAGTAGAAAAAGTATTGTAAATAATTTACATTGCTTCTTAATTGTATTTCCCTAAACTATATCCAAGTGATTGAACCCAGTAGCTAGGGTATAAATATAATTGGGCCAGATGAGTAGGGAATACTTTTTTAATGAATAACCTTTCAGCAAAACCGCTTTATAAACAGTTTACCGGTCAACTGGTAACTATCTTCATTATTGCTTTTCTTACCATTGCTTTTGCAACGTTTCTTTTTTTTGAGCGTGACGGGCAAGTTAGAACGTTAGCAGAGTTCGATTATCTACAATGGCAAAAGTACCAGCAGACACAACAATTATTGATTAACCAACTATCATTGCTTGAACTAATGCAACAGAATAAAAGTGTTGAAAATTTGCTGACAAACCATCATCAATTATTCAAAAATTTGCAGTTGTTATCAGCGTTAAAATTGCCACAAGTTTCTCAATTTGAATCGTTTATTGTCCAAAATGAATTCACTAAACAAAATGTGATCACTATAACCAATAATAGTGCTCGAAATTCTCAACTAAAGGAAAGTACTAAAATTAAATTACAATTAGTTATAGATTCATTAACAATTGAAATTGATAAAATAAATGCTCAGTTACTCAATCTTTTCCAGAGAATAATAAATGTTCGGGCCACAGATAAAATAGATATAAACCGAGTGGAGGCACACGCAAAAGCGGTACATGATTTAGGTGTTTATCAGCAGTTATCAAGGGATTTTAGTGATATTTTATCGCTTTTTTATCGACTCAATGCACATACATCAATAACTGATTTTGCAAGAATTAATAAGTTAGCCGTATTGGCGTTTCAACGATATAACATTTTCATTAATACAGACAGTAATCAAAGAGTAGTACCTGAACTTAGCGGACAATTAACAACTTTAGAAAATTTACTATTAAAAGAACAAAAAACCCTGGCTAAGTGGCAGGAACATCTGCGCCTTACCCAGAACTATTTATCGAGTTTCAATGAACAAAAACAGCTGTTAAGTAATATGTTGAGGGATAATAAAGCGCCTGAATTAGCTTCTTTAAATATTATCCCCACGTCTATCAGCACTGCATTTTTGCAAACAGGCAGCACATCGACCTCTGCAATGCAAAGTAACTTATTTACATTTATCATACTTTTTGGGACGTTAGTGTTGATATTTATGTTGTTCAGATTCCATAGAGGTCTACAGCTAAATACCAGCCAGGCAACATTGATGTATCAGCAAATGGTCAATATAAATAAGGTTGAAAAAATTGATTATCAATCCGCAGCAGATAAAAAGATTAAAAAGTTAACGGGTAGAATTAATGAATTACAACGGAGTGAATCAGACTATCAGGCATTAGAAAAATCTTATCAAGAACTCATGTTGTCTATTACAAAAGATCAGGTAACTGCTACTTGCAGCGAAAATGAACTTATTGAAACCGCAGAACTTATAGAAACGTACGAGCAAAACAGTCGAAAGTTACCGATCGATATTGATATTATCAATGAAGATTTCGATGAGCAATATTTGCAGGAACAACTAAGAAATTCAGTCACAGCTGACGATGATTTTATAAAGATGCAAGCTGCATTTGATTTGCAGCACTTTGCAAGTATTCAAGGGTCACCTGAAATTGCTGGCCATATGTTAGATGAATATCTGGATAGTAATCGCTTACATTTTGAAAAATTAAGGCAAGCGATAAAAACAAAAGAGCTAGGAAACGCACAACAGAATTTACAAGAAATTATGTTAGTGGCCCAAATTCTTGGTGCCGGTAAATTACAAAGTATTTGTGATAAATTAAATAAGGCGTTAGACACTAAAAAGATCAGAACAGTTAATTCCTTGGTTAAGAAAATGGAAAAAGCGTTAGCCGATATAACAGCTTATGCTGAAGCAATATAAATTTCTTATACCAGTTATTTATACAATGGATATTATATGAATTGAAGGAATTACATGAGTTTAAATAAAAACCAAACGCAGCAGGTTGTACAAAGCCCCTGTATTCGTAATTGCTGTTTAGATTTAGAAGACTATTGTTTGGGCTGCTTCCGTCATTTAGATGAAATAACGGGTTGGCGGGAGTGTTCAATCAAAGAAAAACAAGCTATTTTAGCCCGATGTGAACAGCGAAAGAATAGACGGTTGAAATAATTAATGTATAAAAGTTAAAGTCTTCTTAAAGAAATTGTAAATATGTAAGGTAAATTTGCCAGCACCACTGATTTAATTGTGTACAGGTTATTCGATATTTATCTTAAAACTCAAATAGTTGACTTAGGCTTAATGAAAGTTAGTTAAGTAGTGAAGAATTCACTGTTAAAGTTTAAGATGAATTGTTTTTGGTTAATTATTCTTCAACTTAACATGATATCGTTAACAATATTTGTTAAAGTGCACTTCTCTGTAGGTAGAGGTATTGTGAAGCATTTTCCAATATCATCATACTGTTTAAATAATTAGCATTACATTGGATAAAAATATTTAATGGATAAACCAAAAAGAGCCAGAATACAGGACGTAGCGGAAAAAGCGGGTGTGTCTAATATGACGGTATCTCGTGTATTAAATCAAGATACCAAGGTCAGTGATGCAAAACGCGCTTTGGTTCTGGAGGCGGTAACATCTCTAAATTATCGGCCTAATGTAGCGGCAAGGCGTTTGGCGGGTAAGAAAACTTTTTTTATCGGGTTATTATATTTTGATTTAGATACCTCTTATGTCAGCAAATTTCTACTTCGAGGGCTTAAAAGTTGTCGGGCTACCGGACACCATTTAGTAGTAGATGAAATTGATGATGATATCGATAAATCTATTAAGTCAGTACAAGAGCTGGTTGATGTTACTCAGGTTGATGGGGTCATTTTATTGCCACCCGTTTGTGATGAACTAAAAGTATTGGAAACCTTACAGAAGGCAAATATACCTATTGTGCGAATTGCCCCTGATATTCAGTTGAGTTTATCACCTTATATTTGTATGGATGACTATCAGGCTAGTTTTGATGTTACTGAAATGTTGATTAACAAAGGCCATACTAAAATTGGACACATTATAGGTAATCCAAACCAAGGCGTAAGTCGGCTACGTTATCAAGGTTATCTTGATGCATTGCGTTCTAATCAAATAAATGTGCCTCCAGAGTATATAGAACAAGGATTATTTACTTACAGCTCTGGGTTGGCTGCTGCTGAAAAACTGTTGGCACTGGATGATAAACCGACCGCAATTTTTGCTGCAAACGATGAAATGGCTGCAGCGGTAATTTCAGTCGCCCATATGAATCAACTTAATATTCCAAATGATTTATCAGTTGTTGGTTTTGATGATGGGCATCTGGCAACTTTGGTATCTCCTCATTTAACGACGGTAAGGCAACCTATTCAAGAAATGGCTGAGCTTGCGATAGATATCTTTGCATCTGGTCGTTTTTCTGATTTGTCGAAAGTAAATAAAAGAGATTTTCGCCATGTATTGGATTTTGAAGTCATTGAACGTGAGTCAACCTCCGTCCTAACTAAATAGTGCCCATTTTGAAAAGGACGTCTACTATAGACTTAAACCACTTGGAAATGCTGAATCCTGTATTTCCAAGTAGTTTGGTATATAAGTTAATTGTTATGTAAAAAATCCTAAAATAGCGCTTTTACATTTTGGTAAATCTGTTGAAATTTGAGATGTTGTTTTTGGTAATATTTTTGCATTATTTTATTTGGCTTGATGACGTTAATTATTTCACCTTCATTAAAAACATCGGCAAAACTATCATTACTTATCGCTGCTTTTGCTAAACGCGCAGCGCCAAATGCTGGACCAACTTCACCGCCAGCTCTATATGTGAGTGGTTTATTCAAGACACTTGCAAGTATTTCTCCCCATAGAGCACTTTTGCTACCACCACCAATAACCGATACTTGGTCAATCTCAGTACCAGCCGCAATTAGCGCTTGTTGACCATCTGCAAAAGCAAAGGCAACGCCTTCTAAAACAGCACGACACAATTCTGCTGCACCAGTAGTATGAGTTAAGCCTATGAAAATACCTTTGGCATCTGGGTTGTTATGTGGTGTGCGTTCACCAGACAAGTACGGCAAAAAAATCAATTCAGAAGGCTTTGAAAAATCTAGTTGTTCAACTTCAGCCAATAAACTCGTTTCATCCTTAAAGCCCGTTAATTGGGTAACCCAGGTTAAACAACTTGCAGCACTTAAAATAACTGACATTTGGTGCCACAGCTTTGGTATGCAATGGCAAAATGTGTGTACTGCACTATCTGGATTTGGTTGGTAACTTTCATTGGCAACAAAATAAACACCAGATGTGCCTAAAGATAAAAATGCTTGTTTTGGTTTAGTTACTCCTATCCCTGCGGCTCCCGCGGCATTATCACCACCACCGGCAACTACGGCAACACGAGCCATTCCCCACTGGTTGGCAACATCATCTGATAAAAACCCTGTGATTTCAGTACCTTCAAACAAGGTTGGCATGTGTTTTTCTGATAGGCCCGTTGCAGCTAACATTTCAGCTGACCATTGGCGTTTACCGACATCTAACCACAAGGTGCCAGCACTGTCTGACATGTCTGAAGCAAAATCTCCGGTCATTAAAAACCGTAAATAGTCTTTGGGTAATAAGACTTTAGCAATTTTAGAAAAATTATTTTTTTCATGTGCTCTTAACCAGGCTATTTTTGGTGCGGTAAAGCCGGGCATGGCCATGTTTCCGGTGATCTGACGAGAATTTTTTTCACTTGTTTCCAGTTCTATGCACTGCTGTTGGCTACGTCCGTCATTCCATAAAATAGCAGGGCGGATGACATTATTATGTTCGTCTAAAAGAGTTGCACCGTGCATTTGTCCTGATAGACCAATCGCTTTAACCTTTTTTAAATCAGCTCCATGTTCTAATTTTAAGGAGGCAATAGCTTCATTGGTTGCATTCCACCAATCTTGGGGATCTTGCTCAGACCATAATACTTTTGGCCGACTGACGTCTAATGATGCTGATGTCTGTCCAATAATTGTGTCGTTGTCATTTAATAAAATGACTTTTACTCCAGATGTACCTAAATCAATTCCTAAATACATAATCAAATCTTTCATTTAAATGCCTTGTTAGCGCTAACATTACCAGTTGATTTTTATTTTTACAATGTAATTGTTATAATTTTTAGCTTTTAAAGATAGTTAATGAAATATTAAATCATGTTTTTATCATCTTAAGTGTTCGTTAATTAAGCACAAGAACCTATCAACCGTTGATGTCTGTATCTCAAGTAATATAATAGTTTCCGTGGGTTATCAGAGTTGGGATTACTTGTTGACCAATTATAATTACGTTAAGGGTGAATATTGTAAATAGGCAAAAATCGACATTCATTTTTGTTCACATTCCGATAAACAAATTTTTTCGCAAATTAAAAGTTTCTTAATCTTTACTTAATAGTAACAAAAAATCTTGTGTTAGCGTTATCAATGTGTATTATTGTTAGCATTGATAGGTAACTGAAGAACTCTTGTATGTTGGGAAAAATTTCTTATAGTGTGTATGTGGCTGTTGTAGTGGCATTTGGTGGCTTTATCTTTGGTTTTGACGCTACGGTTATTTCAGGCGTAGTAGGTTTTGTAACTACGGAATTTCAATTAAACGAATGGCAACAGGGTTTTGTTGTTAGTTCTCCTACATTAGGGGCGGTATTAGGCTCTTTAATTGCCGGACCAAGTGCAGATGCTTTTGGCCGGAAGAAAGTATTGATCGCAATTGCCGCTTTATATGTTGTCTCCGCTGTTTTTTCAGCTTTTGCCTTGAATTACCATATGTTAATTGGATCTAGATTTATTGGCGGATTAGCATTTGCTTCATTAGTCTTGGCGCCAATGTATATAGCCGAGATATCCCCTGCTAAGTATCGGGGGAAAATGATCTCAATAAATCAGTTTAATATTGTTATAGGAATTTCAGCGGCTTATTTTGCCAACTACTTTCTATTGCAATTAAGTGGTGGCGCAAGTGAAATTGTCTCCTCATTGGGGATAACTGAAAATGTTTGGCGTTGGATGCTCGGACTGGAAATTATTCCTGCGATAATATATTTGGGATTACTCTTTATTATTCCAGAAAGTCCTCGCTGGTTAGTGTGTAATGGATATCCTGAACAAGCTAAGCCTATTTTTAAAAAGTTATTTCCGAATGAATCTCCTGATAAATTTGTAGCCGAAATTCAGCAACAGCAAGGGACAACATCAGTCCCCATTAAAGAGAGGTTATCAATATTGTTTTCATCAAAAATGCGTTTAATTTTAATCGTAGGTTTGGTCGTTGGAGTTTCTCAACAAATAACAGGTGTTAACGCAGTATATTTTTATGCTCCAAGTATTTTTGAACAAAGTGGAGTCGGTCAGGATGCTGCTTTTTCACAAGCGATATGGGTTGGCATTATCAATGTGGTCTTTACTATTGTAGCCATGTTACTTATTGATCGACTAGGCAGAAAACCTCTGATGCTTATTGGGTTGGCGGGGGTTGTGATAAGTATGTCTGTAGCCTCGTATGGTTTTCATCAGGCCACTTTCCAATTAACCAGTGAGTCAATTAAAAGCATTTCATCGGTTGAGGTGAAAGAAAAATTAACGCCAATGCTTAATCAAAGTTACGACAGTGATCTTAAATTTAAAAAAGCATTGATAGATTTACTGGGTGAGCAAAAAGCCAGAGAAAACCAGGCTGAATTAATTCAAGCAGCAGCTTCCATGAACGCTACGTTAATTATGTTTGGCATTCTTGGTTTTGTTGCATCGTTTGCTGTTTCATTAGGTCCGGTTATGTGGGTGCTGTTAGCTGAAATTTTCCCTAACCATTTACGGGGAGTGGGGATTGCCTTTACCGGCTTGATAAATAGTATTGTTAGTTTTTCTGTACAATTTTTGTTTCCTTGGGAAATCGCCACTATAGGAACGGCAGCAACTTTTGCAATTTTTGGCGCTTTCGCTGTGGTTGGTTTTATTGCGATATATCGTTTGCTACCGGAAACAAAAGGATGTTCACTTGAAGAGTTAGAGAAAGTTTTCGAGAAGAAACCTCCGATTAATAATACCGCAGTAGCCTAGCTAGTGCCCATCCAGAAACGGATGTCTACTGCGGACGTTCCACTGGCACAATTTGAACACCACTAGATAGGGT
>JABSOI010000007.1 GCA_013216015.1 Alteromonadaceae bacterium
AATAGGTGATCAGCTTGAATGAGAATGAGTGATCAGCATCGATGAGAACAGGTGATCAGGATGCATGAGAATATGCAATAGAGAAATAAATTGAAATACCTATTGTTACTTTTGAGCCTGGGTGCAAGTTCCGCCTCAGCTGGATATATTTACTGTACTGGCAAAGTCGAGAATATTTACATTCATCAATCTGGTGATATTGTTATTTATGGTGAATGGCGCAAAGACTTTACAAAAATTTGTAATACAAAAAATTCAGATGTAGTCACATGTTCTCTTTGGGCTTCATCTGTGACCACTGCTGTAAAGGATAACCCGGATGTTAAGGTACAATATTTTGTTTCTGACGATACTACGTGTGCAACTTTAGGCACATATCAAAATGCTCCTGATCCTGGTTATGTTATGATACTTAACCCTGTAATTTAATTAGGGGTCGTAATCATTTAATTAAACTGGCTGTTTTTATTTTTGTTATTAATGGATGGTTAATTTTCATTGAAACAGTATTTTTGGGGATTTTTTCCGTAATTGGAATGAAAAGGAAAAAAGTATGACCATCGTGATTTCCTTTACTAGTTAATGTTATGAAATATTGTACAAAATTAAATCAAAGTTATTACTGAATGACTTTTTTAAAGCCTACATAGTAAATTATATAAAAAATGAGAATAAACATGAAATTTTTAATTCTGCTAATACTGGTCTTATTTTCTGAACCAGTTTTTTCGGCTGATAAAACCGTTTTAGGTGCTACAGTTACAACTGTGAGAGCCTATGAGAGATCAGATGGTGCTACTCAAGTTTTTATTGCTTTAAACGGATACTCTAGAGTTGGTCAAAATCCTGATGTGCCTTCCGTTAATTGCGAGCTTTGGACTTACACCAAGGAAGTATTTAGCCTTGCTTTAGCGGCCAAGGCATCGGGCAATAAAATAAATGTTGGTTATGTTGCATCAGGTACAGGTGATACCTTTTGTAAAGTTCGTTACTTCGAAATTTCAGAATGATCTCTAATTAGCTCCGACTTTTTTTCTAAGCTTTTTAAATGAAAACTAGTAATCGACTTGAAAAATTAAACGAATAACCAGTGAATAACAATAGGGTTATTTGGTTTTATGGGGCGACCCAATTGGTATAACTGAAATGGACCTGTTTATACAGGTATCAGGTATATTTTTTGTTATTTGTCCCAGATTTCTGGATAAATATAAAGCTAGACCTAATCTCCGTCGCTTGCTGTAAGTAACTTAGGCCAAGTCTGACTTTCCCTCTTAAAAGCAAAAGGAAAGATCTTGGTCTTATATTTGTAAAAAATAAGGGAAATGATAATGAACTTTATCAAAAAAATTATTATTGGTTCTGCTCTGTTAACAACGATGAGTGTAAATGCGGATGTGACTTGCAGTGGTAAAATTTTAGAAGTGTTGAAATGGTCAGGATCAGAAAATGTATCCATAATGTTGGAAAATACAGGTCGTTATATTAAGTTTACAGATAAAACCGCTACTTCTATGTTACTTACAGCCTTTTCAGCACAACAAAATGTCATTGTTTATATGAATGATGACTCGATAACTACATGCAATGACGGGTGGGCTCATTACACTGTTCATAATGGTTATTTTAAAGTAGAGCAGTAATTTCGTAAATCGAGAACATTGGGTGATTTTCAAGGATGGTATAAATTGATGCAGGGTAATGGATTTTTCTTTGACGCTTAATGCTTTCTGTTAAGGAAAAATCGGGATCACCCATTCGCAACTTTTGTTAAGTTTATGTGTGGTCCCTAATAATGGAAGTTTTATTTATAACATGTAGAACATGACCAAGATCTAACAGTGTTTAGGACCTTATTCTTTATTTTTCATGTTAGACAAGAGATAAACGTTTAATGGTAAGTTTAGTTTTTTACCGAAATTTCATGCATGTGCGGTCTGGTTTTCCCCCACCAATTAATGCTAGTACAACCACTTATAAATATATTTACTTGCGCTTTAGATGAATAGGCAGCAAGTAAGGTAGAAAAAAACCTATTGCTGCCCGACGTTTCATCAAGTTCTCTCATATAATACTCAGTTCCAGTACAGCCTTCTGGGTTAACAATGGCTTCCGAAAACCTAATTCTTACGGCTGAACCGTCTCCTATTACGTAAAATTCAGTAATGGTTCCCCAGTCAGATCTTTCCCCAGCTTGCGTGCTAAACGCAAAAATTAAGAGGACATAACCTAATATAATTTTATTTTTCATATGAAATACCTATTGAATTAATTTGCTTTAGCAAAAGAGCTAAAACTTTATTTGTTGTTAATATTGTTTATGTGGTTAATTTGCAAATCTGGCGTAACCAAAACCTTGAACGCCAGTATATAAACTACAGCTGCCATTACCGGCAATTACATCTTCAAATGTAATAATTGAGATGTTCTTGATAGCTTATAACTTATTCTGTTTGTGAGGTCTTTTCTTTGCCTTTGTTGCACTTTAGTTAAAATAAGACTCTTTAGTATAGGAAATATCTAACATTGGCATTTTTCCAGAAACCCCAGGAATCACAGCTTTCAGGCACCTCATCACCATCAAAGTAAACACTACCTATATAAGTGTTAGTAGCTTTAGCGTGCATCAACATAGAAAGCATTAATTTACATGTTTGTGCACCAGTTGTCTGAGCGGTTCCAGAAACATTCCATTCTTCATTCGGATTGCATATAAAAACGGGGTGATTCATGCTGCTTAATTTAAGCAGTATTTTGTCTGAGGCATGCAAACCTAATTTTTCAACAGTACCACCGCACTGAATAGTACCCCCAAATGAAAGTGAAGAAAAAAAGAATGAAAAGAGTAAAAATTTGTACATTTAAGGTACCTTTGTTAGTTAATGTATATGATGTTTTTGATGATTATATGATAAGTTATGCGAAAAAATCAGGCTGATTAACCTCAAGGCCGTATAAAATGATAAGGAGTTCTTAAGAAATGAAGTTTAAATTATTTATGGCTATGATAGTTGTCATCTTAGCGACGAATGCAAATGCAGTAGATATTAACTGTGGAGGAAGTGTTGTTTATGTGATGGATTACCCCGGGAAGTGCAACGGTAACTCTGCATTTAAAACATCTGCGTCGAATGGTACATGGGTTTGTTCAACGTCAAAAAATGGAAATGCAATAGTTCTGTCAGCCTTGGTTGCAAAAAAAGCCTTAGAGGTATATATCGATTCACAAAATGGATTATATACATGCGCTACATTGCCAAGTTATACGCCAACACGATATGTCATTATCAATCCTTAAAGGTAAAATTATTTGTATCTCAGGTTCTAAATCGTTAGCGGTGGGTTTCTTAATAGGCCGATTTTTTGCTATTTAGGTAAAAACAATACCAGACTCTTATGGTTTCGTTGTTGTGGTAACAAAATATATTTAAAGGATATTTTATGAAGATTATACATGCATTATTTCTACTGTTAATTTTGACAAGTAGTCGAGCTCATTCTGCAGGAAGTGGGGAGATTGATATTTTGAGAGTTGAGGTTACAGACCGATATTTTACTGTCTATTCTGCAAATGAGAACATTGGAACAGAGGGTTGTCAAGATCAAGGCAAAGTTGTATTTTGGCGAGACGATTTCACAACTGGCTATGATTCTATGTTGAGTGCTGGTTTAGCTGCTCATATGGTTAATAAAAAAATCACCTTGTGGTTAAATGGCTGCAAAGCTGGTCCTTGGGGGAAAACACTTCCAATAGCTGCAAGCATTGTAATTTTATAAATTGGCTGATTTTTGTCTGCCAAGGTGTTTATACCTTGACCTAATTGCTATTAATATACTGCCTCTGCAGTTTGTTCAGGGATTTTGAAAACACCGACAAAATATAGTTGAAGTCGGCTCTTGCATAGGATGGGTTAGTAGCCGGCGCAACCCATCAAAGTGTTCATTTATCATTAGCTTAAAGGTTTGTTGGTCTACTGCTGTAATGGGTTACGCCGTTGGCTAACCCATCCTACCTCTAACATCAATTGAGAGTTATTACCTAACCTGAGTGAAGTGCATAGGCATGTTAATATATGAATATCCCAGGTTTAGTGAAGCGGGACATAGCAATGCTAATTGGTTAAAATACCAATAAAATTAGTCAACGATGGCTATCCTAGTTGTTTTAAATTTAAAGAGAAAAAAATGAATTTATTATCCAAGTTAATGTGTGTAGGATACACCGTGTGTTCGTTTAGTATTATCGCGTCAGAATTAATAGAAAAAGGACACATAAAAGAAATATCTTACAGAGCAGGTTATATTACTTTGAAAATAATAGCTGATGACGGCACTAATTTTTGTGAAGCATGCCCGGCAGATCCTGGTGGTCGAAGTGATAACAAATGTTGGATAGAAGAAACAAAAGAAGCGCAAATTAGCATGTTACTTTCGGCTCAGGCAAGAGGTAAAAAAGTATATGGTCGCGTTATGAATTTTTCAACAAATTGCAATATCTATCAAATGTCTATTGATGATTGATTTTTCAAAGTTAAAAATGGAGTAAATATGAAATACCTTATCTTATCACTTGTTATTTTTCTCTTTTCAAACAACGTTTTCGCTGAATGCGGAGGAAATAACTGTTATGGCGTCAAAATTACCAAAATATATGTAATAGCTGATGGTCTTACTATTATCAGTACTTCAGGAGATGAGTCAAAGCTATCTTGTGATGCTGGTTCACAAGGGTATATTTCATTAGACCCTAACAGCAGTAACTATAATTCTATTTATTCATTGTTATTAACATCTCATACAACAGAGCACCCAATACGGGTAAGAACTAGTGATAGCGGAACATGTCAGCTTTTGTACGTTACATCAGCTAAATAGCAAAACTGCCTTATATACCCGTGATCATTGAAAATGCAGCTTTTTCAAACAAAATCTTGCATTTTATTAAAATGAGATCATGATAACCCCATGAGAAAAATCGAACTTACATCAGCAATCAAATTGGAACTTGAGTTGCGACACAAAAAATGTCGTGATAAGCGTGAGTGTGATCGAATTAAAGCTATTTTGTTATGTTCGAAAGGTTGGTCTGCCGCTTCAATTGCTGAGGCGCTTCTTTTACATGAGACTAGTATTATCAGACATGTTGACGATTACATTGATAAGCAAAAACTTTGTCCTGTGAGTGGTGGCTCTGAAAGTCATATTAATGAGAAACAAACAGCATTATTGATCGCCCATTTGAGCGAGATAACTTACGTTCATACCCATCAAATTTGCTCTTATGTCAAAGACCAATGGTCAGTGCGCTATTCTGTTTCTGGTATGAACAAATGGCTACATCAGCATGACTTTAGCTACAAGCAACCCAAAGGTGTTCCTCATAAGTTTGATGAGGAAAAACAAGCCGAGTTTATAGAGACATATGAAACGCTAAAGTCTAGTGTTGCTGATCATGAACCCATATTGTTCATGTATGCGGTACATCCAACTCAGGCAACAAAAGTGACCTGTGGCTGGATAAGAACAGGTGTTGATAAAATTATCAATACAACAGGTAGCCGAACACGATTAAATATTATTGGAGCAATTAGACTGGGTCACTTAGCCGATACGGTAACAGCTCAATACAAGACTATTAATGGTGAATCTGTCATTGAATTTTTCGAGCGGATCAGAGCACAATATGAGACCAGTGGAAGCATCCATTTGATATTAGATGGTGCAGGATATCACCGTTCACAAATAGTGAAAGACAAAGCAAAAGAACTGAATGTTGTACTGCACTATTTACCGCCTTACAGTCCAAATTTAAACCCGATAGAGCGACTTTGGAAGGTGTTAAACGAACATGCTCGAAATAATCGGTATTTTGCAACAGCCAAAGAGTTTCGACAGCAAATTGATAAATTTTTTGAGGCAACTTTACCTGAAATAGCCGATGCTTTAAACAGCAGGATTAATGACAACTTTCAAACGTTCAGTTTTGCAAAATGAAGTAGCGTGGGTATA
>JABSOI010000069.1 GCA_013216015.1 Alteromonadaceae bacterium
CAAATCGGCCCCATATCTAATGATTTATCAATTCTTTTCTAGATTTTCTGACTTTATATCTCCGCTCATTTTCGGTGATTAGCGCAATATTTATACAATCAATTACACTGACCCCTTTGTTCTCCTGACCCCTTTGTTCTCTATTGTTTAGCATATTAATAATACTGACATGGTTGATGAATTTTATTGGTCGTTTATTTAAGTGCCTTGAGCGAGAGAATAATATAGTTTGTCGAAAAAATTACCGCGTAAATTAACTCTCCTTATCATAAGGAAACTTTTAAGAGGTCTATTATGAAATTCATTCAATCACTATGTTTTACTACTTATATATTTTTATCTCATCCTACATTCGCAGACACTACGGCTAAAGATGAAGTCAAGCTGCCCAGCGTTGGTCAGAAAGTAGCAGATAATTCCCTTTGGCAAACTCAAGGTTATGGTTACATTTTAGAAGTGAATGGGAGTGACATTCGTTTTTACGATATTACCGAGAATCATTGTCTAATAAATTATATTGAAACTGATGAATACCCAAGTAGTAATATTAGTATCACTCAAGGTGGAGCAGAACTTGAGTGGGGGACAATACACCCAGTACAGCTTACCCAACTTAAGGCATTGCCAAAATTATGTCAACAGAACTTAATAGCAAGTATTCACGACCAGAACTATGAGTTTTCTGCTCCGCAAACCTTTGATGTTTTTTGGTTTACCTTTGCGGAAAATTTTGCCTTTAGTAAAGAGTTAAACTGGGATTGGAATACAAAACATCCTGTTTGGCGAAAAAAAATATCAGCACAAACGAGTGAAGATGTATTAGCTGAAGTTCTTGAAGAGTTGCTAGCAGAGTTGGGAGACGCCCATGCCCATTTATACCCATCACCATTCAAAATGCAGGTTTTGATTCGTTTAAAAAACATATTTACTGCGTTGCTGAATCTTAAATAAGAATAACTTATCCGGCGAATCAGCGTCTTGTAACTATGCTTTTTAATTCACCTCAAATTCCCGCATTTTGAAAGGTAACGGGTATAGAATCAATGGAAGGCCGCCCAGTTGCATGGCATAACAACAAATGGAAGTCTTTCCAAAAAGATAGAATAGAGACGCCTTTTGCAAAGCAAAATGATTTTTCATCGCCTTATGAGTTTCATATGGACTTAAATAAAAAACGAACAAAAATCATTTCTAGTTACTTTATCGAAGATGTTAAATCACAAAGATTAAATCGTAGTTTTTTATTGGGGCAATTACCCAAAGGAATAAGTTACTTAAGTATTGATGATATGAGTGAGTTTACCGAAGAAGAGACTGTTTCAGCGGATTTAATAACGGTTGATAAGGTAATGAAACATATTTCGCCAATATTGCAAAATTCAAGAGGCTTAATCATAGATTTAAGGTGGAACTCTGGTGGATTCGATGTAGTCTCTAATCGAATTTTGTCATATTTTATCAATAGCCCTCTTTATATTGGCAGTAAGTCAACTAAGTTGAAAAAGGGTTTTAGTCAACCGAGGGAAATAGTGATTCAACCTGCACAATCTGATCAATACCAAGGACCAATAGTAGTGTTAACAAGTGGTTTAACCATGAGCGCAGGTGAAATATTATTAATAGGATTAGCAGCTAGGGATAAAGTAACCATTATTGGCGAAGCATCAAATGGCGGCTTTAGTGATTCGTTGCCCAAACAGTTACCTAATGGCTGGTCTTTCGCTTTATCAAATGAGCGTTACTTAGACTTTGAAAGTAAAAACCATGAATACTCCGGTTATCCTGTAGCGCAACAACATGAATACTTAAATGCACAAGCCTTGAAAGAAGGTAAAGATTACGCATTAGAGTCTGCGATAATATTACGGCAACTAATACCACTAAAAACAGCTCATCTTGTGGTGGGCAACGATCAAAAGATAATCAGATATAAACATTTTTCAGGTTTAAGTAACCCATAGCTATTTATAAACTCAGCATCCTCTTTTTCAATCTTGCTAAATCAATCGCGTTTGACCGTACGGTAAGCTTAATATGACTATATTCATAGTCTTCTTTAGTGACACTCATGCTCGATCGGATTTCACCTATGATACCTTTAGCGGTATAGGGCACAATAATCTCATCTTCAATCATCTCATCCTGCGCAACGGCAACGATATATTTATGCAATTTACTCACATCCGACGGATTACGGGTTGATGTCATCATGGCATCAGGAAACTCTTCCATCAGTGTTTGTTGTTGCTCGGTGCTAAGTTGATCCGATTTATTTAGTACCAGTAATTTTTTACTATCTTCAACACCGACTTCTTCCAGTACTTCGTGCACCACATCTAGTTGCGCACGAAAAGAAGGATCTGAAGCATCTACAACATATAACAACAATGAAGCATCATGGGCTTCTGCTAAGGTTGAGTGGAATGAGGCGACTAAATCATGAGGTAATTTTTTAATAAAACCTACTGTATCAGACACTAATATTCGAGGTTGAGTAATTGGCTGTAACGCACGTACCGTAGTATCAAGTGTCGCAAAAAGTTTATTTTCACCTACAACATCACTACCAGTAATAGCTCGCATCATTGATGACTTACCCGCATTGGTGTAACCAACCAAAGCAACACAAAAAAGTTCAGAACGTTGTGTTCGTCGGCCCTTCATTTCATCTTGAACACTAACTAACTCACGCTTGAGTTCTGCTAACTGGTCGCGAACTTTACGACGGTTTAGCTCTAGCGTAGTTTCGCCAGCACCTTTACCCATCTGACGTTCTTTATCACCACATGATGACTCACGAAGTCGTGGCGCTACATAATTAAGGCGAGCAATTTCAACTTGTAATTTCGCTGTTTTGGTACGGGCATGACGACTAAATATTTCAATAATAATGCCTGTACGGTCAAACACCTCTACGCCCAATTGGTTCTCGACATTACGCAGCTGAGATGGGCTTAAATCGCAATCAAATACAACTACATCAGCACAGGCAAACGGTAAATTGTCTGACTGAATATCAGCAAATGTTGCTTCATCAGCTATTTCTTCAGATAATTCCTCGCCCTTTTCTCCTTCTTCAACTAAACCCTTGTTACCAGTGAGATGCGCTATTTCTGCCAGTTTTCCTAAACCCAGTACGTTAACTTTTTTAGTCGAACTCTGCTTTTGCGACTGGGAGCCGACCACTTTAAACCCTAAAGTAGTCACTAAACGAGCAAGCTCTGCAAGTGACTCTGTTGCCTCATCACCTTTAAACTCAGGCGTACAAATAGAAATAAGTAAAGCGTTAGTAAGTGATGATTTTGCGGTTAGTTGCATATTTTTATGTTAGTGCACCTGAAGTGCAAACCTAAGTTTTTATCTAAATTAGTTTGATCTTACGCTGTTATAGCCGAGCTTTATAGAGCAATAGCGGACTAATGCAGATATTATGCACATAAAATAAATCAAGGGGCGTTTTTGAGCACAAATCTGCCATTTTCATTTGAATATCTTTTAGATGTTAACACCTAAAATTTCACTCGGATTTTTCCTACAATTATGTAACCAATCTTAAAAGTGAGCCTTAGCTTGTAATCAATGAGCAACTTGATAGCTTGTTCTGGTTTACTGAACTATTGGATCAAGAAAATCATTGCCCACCGTTATAAATCGACTATTTCTAGTTTGAAATCAAATTATTCATTCTGAAGTTAGATTATCCTGCTAAATTGTTAGTTCATCGCAACTCCCTGTTAATTCTAATTATTTAATTATAAGTTGAGTCTTAATTCCGTTAAATATTTAAACAACCATAGAAGGGTTAGTTAAAGTGAAGTTATTTTTTGTACTATCCGAGACGCTTTTTTTAACAACCAACAACAAATTGGAAAAAAATGATTCGACCTTTGAGGCCGGGAAAAAATTTTACATCACTGTCGATTAGGGAATGCATGGTGTGTTGCTTATGGGAAATAGTAAGGTTTAGTAAATACGTAACCAAGCGCGGTTATCGAAAATCTACACTGCGCTTCAATTTCGAAAAAGATAGGCGTTATATTAATAAAATTTTATGTAATGAATAAGTTAAGGTTTTTATTGAATTTAAAATAGGAAAAAATTATGAAGCATATTTGTATTTCAATTATTCTGCTGCTTCGTGTACTAACTATTAGTAGCAAAAGTTATAGTCAGGATACATTTTCAGCCCCTGAAGGCCTTTATTTTGGGCTAAAGCCTCCATGCATGGTAGCGGAACCGTTTGCACCAGATATCATCTTCCAAAAAGGCTGGGAGCTAGGGGGTGTACACGCTCCAGACATGAAAGAGTTTTACTTGACCTCATCTCTTGACGTACCCTTTCGCCCTCTCGTTGTCAGTTTCCGTAAGGAAAACCATGTCTGGAAGAAATACAATTTTTATTCTACGGGTGGTAATATTATGTACTCGAAAGATAAATATATAGAACGAACCGACTCTGGTTGGTCAGAGATAAAAAGTCTTGGTGCACCTTACGAAGACATCGGCATCATGCGCCTTACGGCTTCGTTAAAAGGAACCTTGGTTTTTGACGAGAGAACGAAAGATGGAAATGGTGTTCTTCGATATTCACGAATAATAAATGGTGAACGTGAAGCCCCTAAGCCGCTTGATAAAGTGATTAACACTGGTAAATGGACCGCTCACCCCTTCATTGCTCTAGATGAGTCTTACATTATTTGGGATAGTGAAAGAGACGGCGGATATGGTGATAGTGATATGTATATCAGTTTTCGACAGCGAGATGGCTCATGGGGTGCCGCCATTAATTTCGGGGATAAGATAAACACAAGTGGCGAGGACGGTGGAGGATACGTAACGCCAGACGGAAAATATCTTTCCTATTGTCCCCGTTGTAACCCACCAGATTTTGATAGAATGTGGGTGGATGCGCAGATTATTGAGACACTTAGGCCCAAATAATGACCATATTACAATCGCAGAAAGAGCGACGCCAAAAGACGGCGCGCCTTCTGCGAGCGTTGAACGCCCGCTATCTAGCTGATAGCTGCCACTCATTTGCCAGTAATCGACCGGCAGCAATGGGGAGTTTTCTGCCGTCAGTAAAATCTTTATTCATGTTTACAAATTTGCATTTGCGGAGTGTAGATTACCTAAATATTGAAGTATTTAGGTAATCTACGATAAGTACACCCTAAGTAGACTCAAAAGGTTAGGTGAAAAACATCCATACTCTACAGCCTGTGCCAGACATGTGGTGTAGGGCATTAATCGAATAATATGCTGTATATGCACAACACCCCTATTTCAAATAATTAGGTCTAGATATTGGTAGATAAACCCTTTAAATTAACATCATATTTTTTTGTTTCATACTTTCTTTGCGAATATCCTTATGACTGATATGTCGGCTCAGTTACCGTTAGATAAGTAAGAGCTAACGTCAGCTTTCGTATCTAAACAGTTAATTCTGAGGTCGTTTTTGCATTCAGGAAATAGTCTTCTGTGAGGCAAAACCACACAAGTTGTAATTCACTTTAGCTCAAAAACAAGATAGAAAATTAATCCGTGTTTATGTTTACCAAGGTATTAGTCATACTTTTGCTAATCCAAAAAACACCATTGGCACAATAAATTCTATCTCGCTAAGTGCCTCTTAACGTCATAGGAATAAAAGTTAATGTCAGTTGTATGATCCGAAACATACTATCAAAGGGGGTAGAGTCGAATGGCAATTAGTTAAGAGAAAAAACATTACAGATCAATTCGTTATTGTGATTGTGGCAATTGTTAAACTAATTTGAATAAGAATAAGAATAAGAATAAGAATAAGAATCTTGATATTCCAACATTTAGTAAATTCAATTTTGACAACCTAAGTCGTTAATAGGATCGAAAGCTCCGCAGAAAATCAGTCATGATGCCAGCTGCATCAATAAATAGTGATCATAATTTATAGGTATTGTTAGCTTAATTTTTGTCAGCAATGGTGTTTTTTTCTAGCCAGCAATCCGATGACCTCAAGACTGAAATTGAAAAGTGTCAGATCAGATATGATCAACTACAATTTATATTGCAACGACAATTTATGTTAATTGATATATACCCGTTACCTTTCAAAATGCGGGAATTTGAGGTGAATTAAAAAGCATAGTTACAAGACGCTGATTCGCCGGATAAGTTATTCTTATTTAAGATTCAGCAACGCAGTAAATATGTTTTTTAAACGAATCAAAACCTGCATTTTGAATGGTGATGGGTATAACACTACAGGGAATTGGAAATGGAAAGTTTTCGTTATGTAATAAGATATTCAAGGATGTTAGCTTGCTCTCTTAGCATTCTAATTTTAAGTATCACCATTGTTCATGCAAATTCATTAGGTGCCAGTGGCAAAGGAGGCACTTTAGGATTGGGGCTTGAGATTGATTACCAAATTAATAAAGCGTTTAATCTTAGACTACAAGCTAATAGATTCAATTACACCAGAGATTTTGATGAGAACGGTATCGAATATACGGGTGAACTGGATTTGTCCAGCGCAGGAATTTTAATTGATTGGCGACCCTTTATTGGCAATTTTCGTCTTACAGCTGGTATCTATTCAAATTCCACTGAATTAACAGGCATAGCGATTGATAGCGCTAATGAGAAATATGACATTGGTTATGGACAATATTGGTCGGCTAACAGTAATGATCCTTTAATTGTGAATGCCAGAATTGAATTAGGAAAAAGTACTGCCGGTTATTTAGGCATAGGATGGGGTAATTCGTCAGCATCAGGTTTTATGTATTCTTTTGAATTGGGTGCTCTATTTGCAGGAAAACCGAATGTCTCTTTGAATGCGAGTGGTACAGCTGCAGTATCTGTTTTGGGTCTTGAATATCAATTTAATGTGCAAGACAGCAATAATCTTTTAGTTCAGACGTTAAATGAAAATTTACGGGTAGAGGAAGCTAATTTAGCCAATGATATATCCGAATTTGAAATATACCCTGTTATCGCTTTCGGCATTGGCTATCGATTTTAATTGCAAGTGATTTTAATTGTTAGATAGCTTATGTTTTGGTTATGTGTTGTTTTGGGTATGCGTTGAATATTGAAGAGGTAAGTCTTTTCTGGCAAAACCGTATGTTAGACAAAACCGTATGTTAGACAAAACCTCTTTTTTCATAAATTCACTAGTCTTTACTGATCACAACATCAGATTGTGGAATAGAGCAACAGGCTAAAATATATCCTTCCTTTTTTTCGTCATCAGTTAAGCCATCATCAGCAAGTTGTTTTACCTGACCACTTTTTAACTTAACGATACAAGACCCGCACATACCAGCCCGACAAGAATAGTTTAAGATCAAACCAGCGTCTTCACCTTGTTCAAGTAAAGATTTTTGATTATTCCCCTGATATTTTTTCCCCCATGATTCAAAAACAATGGAAACCTTTTTATTTGTGACCGCTTGTTCGACAGAAGCGTTTTCATCCTTGTTATCAGCACTGTGGTTTTCACTGTGGCTCTCACTATTGCTATCAGGCGCTTTGCGGTAGCCAAAACTTTCGAAATGATATTGCTCCTCAGGTAAACCTTGTGCCAGTAAAAGTTTTTTTGCACTGTTTCTAAATCCCTCTGGCCCGCAAACATAAACTTCACGCTGCACCAGGTCCGGGATGTTTTTTAACATTTGGCCTGATATATGACCTTGATAGTCTTGCCATTGCGGTGATGCTCTGCGGGTTAAGGTATATAAAATCTGACAGTTACCGTGTTGTTTTGCCAGTGCCGATATTTCATTTAATGCAATTAGATCCCGTTCACTTTTGGCACTGTGAAAAAATACAACATCGTTATCAATTGCTTGGTCAGCCATTGCCTTTAACATAGCTAGCATGGGGGTAATACCGCTGCCAGCAGAAAGCAATAGTACTTTATTTGAATTATCTGACTTATTTAACTCATTTGATTTAGGCTGATGAAAATTGCCGGCAGGTGGTTTTGCTTGTAAAACGTCGCCAACTTTAAAGTGGTCATGTAAATAAATTGATACTCTTCCACCAGGTATTCTCTTTACGGTAATACTGAGCATTTCAGGTCGAGTAGGTGACGATGACAGGGTATAAACACCTGAAACGTTTTTATCATTGATATTCAATATAATCGGTAAATGTTGTCCGGCAAGATAAGTTATTTTATTGATGCCTGCTTGCTGTGAAAAAGTGTCTGGTAATTCATTTTTAAAAATGAAGGTTTTTACATCGGGAGTTTCATTAATAATTTGTTTGCATTGCAGGGGGAATTGTTTGGGATATTTTATCGAACTCTCACAGGGTTCAGTAACTGTTGATTTTACTGAATCTTTGTCGGCTGTAACACTGATAAACAAAGGTGGTTCTTTGTAACCCATTACAATTATTGGATCATTGGCCTTAATTTGTCCCTGATTCAAAGGAACTAAGTTTTGACCAAACATTACATCACCTGAAGCTATTTTCCTGTAAGATTTTAAGCTTTTTAAAGGCTCTAAATTCGGATGTTTTTCGCCTGTTAAAGGATCAACCGTAGTTAAAATGCAACGAGAACAGGGATTGGTCAACTCAAATTCAACTTCACCAATGCGAATACGTTGCCAGGTATCTTCGGTAAAAGCCTGACAACCTGCAACGACTACATTTGGACGAAATCTTGACATCTCGAATGAAATTCCGCTTCGTTGGTTTAAATCTGCCAGCGAATTTTCAGAAATTAGCAATAAGGGATAACCGTCTGCAAATGCCACCTGAGACGTTTTGTTTTTCACCAATCTTTTTGACTCATCGCCAAAATACAGTAATTGGCAAGGTTTATTGAGATAGTCACTAAACCAAAAATCGTAACTAGCCTGGCAATGCTGTGCGCTTATTGTATCTTTCCAGACAGATACATTTTGATAACTTTGACTGAAAGTACGGTAGTTAATTGATAAAACCGGCATATTGGGTGCCGTAAGCATTAAACCAGTTGCGGTAATATTAGCTTGAATTAAACACAATTTAGGCTCGGTGCGTGCGGAGATAAATTGCCCTTTGTTATCCGTGATAACGAATCGGCGATCGGAACTAAGGCCATATTCATCTACCCAGCTTGTAGATAATTGAACACCTGCGCTGGATTTTATTGGATATATATTTATTTGAGCTAGGTTTATCGTCGACAAGGTTGAGTCCTTTATTTGGTATTTTGAATTATTTTAGTGTTAAGCGTTCAGTATTAAGTTTTAGGTGTTAACGGTTAAGTCTTTATGGAATAATTTGCAGAGTGAGAACATTTATTTAGTTAACTTTTTAACTGTCAGCAGATCATTATTCAGGTATATTGGCTAAAAACATACTCAAAACGGTATCTTTAAATTGCTTGGGTATAATAACAAACAATTTTAACTTAGGCTTTTATTTTAAATTTAATGAAACATATTCATATCTTAGGTATTTGTGGCACTTTTATGGGCGGAATTGCCGCAATAGCCAAACAATTAGGTTTTCGTGTTTCAGGTTGTGATGCTAATGTTTATCCACCAATGAGCACGCAACTTGAACAGTTAGGCATTGAATTGATGCAAGGCTATCGTGTTGAACACCTGGATGATCAACCCGATCTGGTTATTGTTGGTAATGCGATGAGTCGTGGCAATGTTATGGTTGAATATGTGCTTGATCGTAATATTGAATATACTTCCGGTCCGCAATGGTTGTTGGAAAATGTACTGAAAGACCGTTGGGTAGTTGCTGTTTCCGGTACTCATGGTAAAACAACCACCAGCAGTATGATCGCCTGGATTTTAGAATACGCACAAATGTCTCCGGGCTATTTAATTGGTGGTGTACCACAAAACTTTGCCAGCTCAGCACGATTGGGAGAAGCACCTTTTTTTGTGATTGAAGCAGACGAATACGATACCGCTTTTTTTGATAAACGCTCTAAGTTTGTTCATTACCGACCACGTACTCTGGTTATCAATAATCTGGAATTTGATCACGCTGATATTTTTAATGATCTCAGTGATATTCAACGACAATTTCATCATTTAATCAGAATGGTGCCAGGCAATGGTTTAATTTTGTCACCTGAAAATGAACAAGCCATTACTGACACCCTAAAAATGGGCTGTTGGACGCCTACTGAGTTCAGCAGTGACATTAGTCTTTCAAAAGAATTGCCTCAGTCAGCTTCACGATCAGAAAATGACGAAGGCTGGACGGCAGAAAAGCTAACCGCAGATGGAAGTCAGTTTATTGTTCGTTTTAACAATAAAAAACAAGGTACAGTAAAATGGAACTTAATCGGTGATTTCAATATTGAAAATGCCCTGATGGCGATAGCTGCTGCTCGTCATGCGGGAGTTCCCAGCCAAGTTGGTATTGAAGCTCTGGCTGAATTTATTAATACTAAAAGACGTCTGGAGCTTCGCGGAACGGTAAATAACAGTGCCATGACTAATGTAAAAGTCTATGATGATTTTGCCCACCATCCAACCGCTATTGCTAAAACATTAGCTGCGGTAAGAGCTAATGTGGGTGATAAGGGAATTATTGCCGTATTAGAGCCAAGATCAAACACAATGAAAAGTGGTGTTCATAAAGATACTTTAGCAACATCGTTAAGTGATGCAGACCAAGTTTTTGTTTTTCAAGGAGAACAAGTTCAATGGTCTGTGGATGATTTGATTTATCAGTGCCATCAACCTTGTATGGTTGAAAATAATATAGAAGAACTGGTAAACAAAGTAGCCTCTATGGCTAAAACTGATGATACCATTGTGGTAATGAGTAATGGCGGTTTCGGCGGCTTTCATGATAAATTATTAACGAAACTAATTATTAACGAAACTAATTACTAACAAAATAAAACTAAACTAAAAACCGTGTAGTTTTGTAGGATGGGTTAGCCGCTGGTGTAATCCATCAATCAACTTACTAAAAAATAAACAATGATAAATATTTATTGATAGGATTTTCGATTGTGTCTAAGTTCAAAAAAAAAATTACCTTAGCAATCACCGGAGCATCAGGCTCTGCTTATGCACTGCGTTTGTTAGAATGTTTAGTCTCAGCTAATTATCAAGTTTACCTGTTGTGTTCAAGTGCTGCACGTATAGTATTTGACACAGAAGTAGGTTTGAAAATTCCAGCTTCGCCAGATGCGGCAAGCCAGTTTTTAACCGAAAAATTTAACGCACAGCCAGAGCAAATTACCGTTTTTGGTAAAGAGCAATGGTTTTCACCGGTAGCTTCTGGTTCAGCGGCGCCAAAACAAATGATCGTTTGTCCATGTTCAACAGGAACGCTGGCAGCCATTAGTCAGGGAATGAGTGATAATTTAATAGAAAGGGCCGCTGACGTTGTAATTAAAGAACGTGGTCAACTTATTTTAGTGCCGCGAGAAACACCATTTTCAACCATTCATTTACAAAATATGCTGACCCTGTCTCAAATGGGCGTCACCATTATGCCAGCGGCACCGGGTTTTTATCATGAGCCTAAATCTATTAACGATTTAATCGATTTTATGGTGGGTCGTATGTTAGATCATTTAGGTATAAAACAGGAAATTATGCCACGTTGGGGTTATTCAAATAACTAGTGCCCATTCGGAAACGGATGTCTACTGTGAACGTCCTTTTGACGCAGCCTGAACATTATTAAATAAAATCAACCATTTAGTTGCTAATTACAGTTTATTTGATTATATTTTTGAAAACAGGGCTAAGGCGCAATGGGCGACAGGAAAACAATATAGCCGTGCTGATTATCTTGCCATGACGATAGAATGTGGAGAACGTGTTTTGTACGCGGTTTACAAAATATATTGGCGGGGTGATTTAGGTGTATCCAGTATACGCACGAAATATTTGAGACGCTATGTGCAGGCCTGCAATTGGTTAACCATGGTTGATGATAGAATATTAACCGCAAACGGAATACGGGCATTGCGATAATTAATTTATCAGTTGGGAGGTACAGATATTGCCATTTCGATTCGAGGTAAGTTGATGGAATTATTTGAACATTTATTTAGAAGCAATGTACTATTTAAAGATGCAGGAAACCCTCCTGTACCTGATAAACCAAAATTAGTGTTAGAAAACGTTATCGACAGCATAGAGTTGTGGGTAATTAAACGAATAGTCACGTCAAACCATGAAGGCCTGTACGATTTAAGTCGGCTGTTGAAAAAGGTAGAAAACAAAGGAGCTGCGTCTTTTAAAAAAATAAGCCGTGATGTGGTCAGCTTATTTTTGTAACACTACTTATACCCGTTACCTTTCAAAATGCGGGAATTTGAGGTGAATTAAAAAGCATAGTTACAAGACGCTGATTCGCCGGATAAGTTATTCTTATTTAAGATTCAGCAACGCAGTAAATATGTTTTTTAAACGAATCAAAACCTGCATTTTGAATGGTGATGGGTATATGTGTATCGGTTCAAATCTGATCTTGCAGTTTACGATTTTAGGTTAGATCAGATTGGACAATCTAATATTCCCTTTTACCACATAGCGGTCAAAAATTGAGATTAAAAACACCTCTGAATTATGATAACTATTGCCAGCAATAGCTGACATCAGCATAATTTTTATATCTCGCTTTCGCCCCATACCGACTTAGATAATTAAAGTTGATATTGGTGAATGTTTAATTTTTAAGATACATTTTCTTATCCGAGCTAAGTTTAAAAATTCTAATTTTACGAAAAAATGGCCAGCAATGCTGGCCATTTTTGTCGTTCACATTACTACGTTTATAGTGAATGCTTAGTCTTGGTAAACACGGATATAATCTATATACATACGTTGTGTAGTAAAGTTCGCGTGGTCAGGGTCACCTGGCCAGTTGCCACCAACCGCTAAGTTAAATAAAAACCAAAATGGCTGGTCGTATACGTATTCACCAAATTGTTCCACTTGGGCTTTGGTAACACTGTAAAATTGCGTATTATCAACAAACCAGGTTATGCCATTGGCATCCCATTCAATCGCATAAACATGATAATCTTGATCGATACTATTGTTGTGAACTAAATGTCCATTGATTGGCGTATTGCCTGAATAACCAGGACCATGCAAGGCACCAGAAGTGACATTATTGGTATTTACATGTTCCATAATATCTATTTCGCCACCTTGTGGCCAACCTTGGGTATTAAAGTTATCACCTAACATCCAAAATGCTGGCCAAATACCTTGCTCACGAGGTAATTTCATCCGAGCTTCCAGACGACCGTACTTAAATGATTTTTTATGCTGAGTGGTTATTTTTCCAGAAGTATAGCCACAATTACCGCCGTGCCAGCAAGCTCCACCTTCTTCTTGGCGCGCTTCAATAACCAGTACATTACTATTGACTTGGGCATCAAACTCAATGCCAATATTGCTACCGTTTGAATACCACTGTAATTCGTTATTACCATTACCACTGCCGCCTACTTCAAGGTTCCATACCGAAGTATCGATAGTATTAAACTCGTCACTCCAAGCAAGGTTAGGCTCTTGTGGACCCTCACCACCAGGTACAATTTCAATCCAATTAAAGTTCCAATCGCTGCTTGCGGCAAAAACACCTAGGCTGTATTCGCCAGACGTTAGGTGAGTTTCTAAAGTTACCGTTTGCCAGTTTTGCCAGCCACCGGTATTGGGAATAGCTATACTGCCTAGCGCTATATTGCCGCCATTGAGGTCAATATTGGCTTGGCCACCGGTTGTGCTAGCAACACGCATTTTTATTTGATAATTTCCTGTGGTGGTAATATTTACATTATCGTAGGATAACCATTCACCTGCTTCGATCCAACCGACATTAAAACCACCGCCAGTATCTGTGGTAGCTCCTATGTCAACGTCGTCGGTGCGATAAGCAGCACCGGTATTGCCAGTACTTAAATCATTAAAAGCGGTATAATCTTCTGCTTGAAACACAAGCGAGTCAGATTGCTCTAGCGCTTCTACCTTGATCCAATTAAAGTTCCAGCCACTGCTTTTGGAAAAAACGCCTAAGTCAAATATTCCGGCAGTTAAATTTACATCTGCTGTGATGGTTTGCCAATTTTGCCAGCCGCCGGTATTTGGAATGGTAAAGTCTGCCAGTATTTGTGAACCCGCATCTAAATCTACTGTTACTTGACCGCCATTAGGGCTCGCGACCCTTAAACTGATGCGATATGTACCCGCTTGGGTAATATTGAGGTTTTGATAACTTAACCATTCATTAGCTGCTATCCAGCCAACATTAAAACCACCGTTTTGATCGCTACTTGCTTCTATATCAACATCGTCACTGCGATAAGCCCCACCAGTATTGCCTAGTGTGGTATCACTAAACGCGCTGTAATCTTCTGCTTCAAAGGTTTGCGCTTGTAATGACGGCAGTAAACTAAATATACCACTAAAAAGTAGCGCTTGTTTAAGCCGAGTATACTTGTGTTTTTTCATTATTTTTGTCCTTGTTATTATTAGTTTTTATAACAGGTCGTAACATGATCGTTATAATTTTTATTGTAGGGCTTACATTATTCAGCTAAAAAGTTAGAAGGTTATTAGATTACATCCATGTTTTTTATTGGTAAGTAGCCCTACTATTCCATACCGGAATAGTTCGTTAGTTATTCAGTTAGGGCTTTAATCAATCAATAGTTTTGTTTGATTATTGATCTGGCTTAAAAAAAATAACAGCCAATAACTTAGTCTGTGTACGATTTTTATGCAAGCTATAATGTGACCTGTTAAGTTGTAATTTTACTTAAACCATTAACTTTTGATTTATATATATTTGTTGGTGTTGATTTACTGTTAGTTTATTATTGAACTTACTCGAACCTTTAGTCAGACGGTTAGAGTGAATTTGGGTTTTTAATTGGAAACTAATAATACTTATTGATAGTATTTAATGTCTTATCTGATGTTTTTCTTTTTAAACCGAAGAACAAAAAACCCAATCTTCTAGTCTGATGTAAATATTTCAAAAACACCACTCTAAATTGTCACAAAGTAATAATTAATATTTTTAGACTCCCCTAGAATAAAGGGCTTCAAGAGGGATTTCCTAGGTATAATTAAAAATATTGCTACTTTAATACCTTACTTACAGTGATTTTTCTTCACCTTCATTTAAAGTAATGATCATGGCATCGGTGACAATGCCGCTACTTTGGAAATGACCACTGATCACTTGACTGGTACCGTTAAACTCTGCGTTACGTCAAATGGACCACCAGTATTTTCAAAAAGACATAGGTGGTGGTTTCTACAAATTGCACGTGAATAGAACCACAGCGCAAATCTACAGTGACTTTCACATTGCTGGCAGGCACCAATAAAGGATCGGCAGGGTCTAAACCTTTACAATATATTGGCGGCGGCGGACCCGCAGAGTCTGTTGTTAATGGATAAGCATTGGCAACTAATAATTGGAATGCCTCTGGGAACCAACGACCAGCATGAGGAGCATTAGCTAGCTTGTAAAAAGAAAAAAACTGTCTAAATCATATTTTATGGAAACTATTCGCACAGAATCCCACACTAAAAGTGCGATGGATTAAATCAGCAATGATAATCATTGGAAAATATATGGCAAAACATTTGTGGCTAATGTCTATAAAGCGCACTTTGAACTAAACCGCTCGCGCGTTAATGGTGCTCTTTTCCCGTTCCGCGTATCTCACGAACATATTAATTCTTTTCTACTATTAAACATGAGGCATGTCGCCAGCACAAACGCTATTAACCATTGGTGCAGATACCAAATATTTAGGGGCCCGTTTAGGCGTAACCTTTGTGTTGCATACTTGGGGTAGTGCAATGACACATCATACGCATGTGCACGGCATTGTTCCTGGTGGTGGTTTGTCGCTTGATGGTGAACAATGGATATCCTGTAAATCAGGGTTCTTTTTACCTGTTTGTGTGTTATCTCGATTGTTTCGGCGTTTATATCTTGAGATGTTACGTGAAGCATTTGAACATCATCGCTTGTTGTTGTTCGGTGAATTCAAACCCCTTGAGGAGGAAGCGCCTTTTACCGTGTGGCTAAATTCATTTCGACAAATTGGAGTGGGTGGTTTATGCCAAGCGACCATTTGCATGACCTAAAGCTGTGTTGGCTTACCTGTCTCGATATACCCATCGTGTTGCAATCGCTAACAGTCGACTTGTTGCAATGGATGATAAATCGGTGAGCTTTAAATGGAAAAACTGTCAGGTAGAAGAACAACGACGCTATCGCACGATGACGCTTACTCAAGATGAATTTATCCGTCGATATTTAGTGCATGTATTACCTGATGGTTTTCATCGAATTCGGCATTATGGCTTAATTGCTAACACTAGGCGAAAAACCAATTTGGCTAAAGTAAGAGCCCTGTTAAAAGTACCACAGCCTATTAAAACCACCGTAGAAAACGCAAAAGATGAAATAAAAGCACATGAACAATCGCCAACCTTTGTTTGCCCACATTGTGGCTCAGCTATGGAGGTGATTGAGGTTTTACCGCATATGTATTTACCACGTGCACCGCCATTACGGTTGCATTAGCAAATACAGGAGGGAAACGTAATGCTTCTATTATCGAACTTTATTGATAAGGGAGTTTTTTGGTCAACTCACTAAAAAATAGGATTAAGCGGTTATTAATGCGGGATATTTAATGAAAAACAGCCAATTACAAAACGATTTAGCACGAATTGTGATTATAAAAATAGAGACGTCCAACCAAGAAGCCAGTAGAACAACAGAGCAATCCCCATAGCACGGAGTGTGGTTCCCGCGGTTTCTTCATTGTAGGCCTTTTAGACACCAGCCCTGTGAGTATGAGTGGTTGATAAGTTTGGTGTACTGGCTGGTATCTAAAAACCTTAACAAAGTGCGGTTGCGTATCAAATGTTTATGTCTGCTTATGTTTCGAGAGCGGGCCTAATATTTAGTGATTTCAGTTAATATATTTGGTCGTCTTTGTGGTAAAAGCGACGCTTCTTATAGCTCGCTTTCGACCCTTAACGAGTTAGGTTGTCAAAATTTTGTTTGATGAGGTTTTAATATTTGATATATTTTCTTATCCGAACAATGATAAAAATGGCCATTGTCACAAAAGTAATCAATTAAAAATTAATACTCCCCCCTGTGTTAGGTTAACAAAGTTCGCTTTAAAGGACATTAGCGTAAAAAATTTATCAATACTTTTTCTAATAGGCTATTATCTATCTTTTAATAAAATGTAACCTTACGAGGTAGCTAACCTTGAACGGTCAACATAATAAGCTGTTAGCTGTCTTGGAGTATTTCTAAATGAATAGTATTGATCTATTTGTAAAAAACTGGGGCAGTAAACACTCCATGCTTCCAATAGATAGTAATGATATTGTAGAACTTGAATCAAAATTAAATGCTTTTTTACCTGACTCATATAAATATTTAATATCTACATATGGTTTGGTTCACACACCAAATGTGTTAACTAAAATCTGTGATTTAGGTGCCGATATTTCTGAAGTACAAGATTTCTTAAGCCTAGAAGATATATTTTCACTATCAAAGCTATATGAAATGACTGGTATGCCAAAAGGGCATATTTTGTTTGCATCTGATTGTAAGGGAAACATGTTTTGTTTCAAACTCACCGATTGTGCAAGTAAACAAATAGATTTACCCGTATGGTTTTTTGACCATGATTTTTGTACTATTAAAAAAGCATCTAATTCTTTCATCGAATGGCTGGAGGAGTTCAATGAACTTTAAGGCAGTTAACAAGTAGGTAAGCGGATGCGCTACAAGCATTTACTTATGCGTTATTAATAGAAAAACTAATCACAAAAACAACACTGGCCCGAATAATTCTATCTCGCTAAGTACCCCTTAACGCCATAGGAATAAAAGTTAATGTCAGTTGTATGATCCGAAACCTGACTTTAGCATGCAGTAATTTTTTATGTTCACTAAGCGCACTAAAAAGTCCTTTGGGTAAAATCACAGAATAAAAATATTTAATTTTCCAAATTGAACATCAAAAGGACAGTAGCTACCACACTGCGGTCGCTTTTTATGAACCAAAATCACCCCACCTAACGATCACTTTGATAGGAAAGCTGACGTTACCTTTTGCTACACTGCGAACCTTAAATCATTGGTCATCCCCTCCCAAAATAGAAGGGGTTCACACATCATCTATGCTCGCCAAGTTGATGTTGAGTACGTAATTATACAACGGCCCTTACTGCTATTTTTACTGATTTACTTCATCAATATTTTATCTTGAAATGATATATTTAATTTCAATTTCATATAAATTAGTTCTGATATCCACCCGATTAATTTTATGCAAAACTCGCTGTTAAACATAACTGATAAAGTCAGTTATGATTTTCCAACAAAAAATGTGTAAACGTCTATTTAAATTGAATTTTTTTATTTTGGATAAGGCGATGAAAAGGGAGTACATTTAACTACATTTTTGTACAATGATATACGTCATATTAAAATAACATCTATATAATAGCTCTTATTCAGAAATTATTTATTGGAAAATAATGTGAAAACATTTACTAAGTTACTGTCAATATCTACCCTAATAGTGAGCATGTTAAGCCCTTCATTTTTAGTGGCTGCGGAAGAGGAAAAAGAAAAAAGAGATACAACTGAGAATATAAGAGACGGTTCATACCTTGATATAGGCATTGGTCTAACATATCAGTCTGATCCCTTTATATTTGATAACGAAAATGAGAACGGCTTAGCTTTATCCGTTAAGAGTCGTTATCAAAAGAATGGTTTTTTTGTTGAGTTGCGTTTGGGAGCATCCGAACAGCAAAAGAGCAGATTGTCTTATGGTTATAACTTTCTTAATACCGAACATTGGTCATATGATTTTCGAATAGCAACGAATCACAGGGTTCTAGAGCATAAACTACCTAAATCCAATTTTGTCAGCCGCAGAGTGAGCAACTTACAAGTGGCTTACGTATTTTGGGGGATTATGACAATACTCATCTAAGATTTATTGTCGCCGAATCTAGCGGAGCCAAAGGCCTTTATGCTTCGGGCTGGTTAAGCCAAAACTATCAATACAATAATTGGAATTTTTACAGCACCGTCGGAATTGAATATCGCAATGAAGATGTGGTTAACCATTTTTATGGGATCAGTGAAGATGGATTTCCTAGGATCAATGAAATTGATGGTTTGCCTTATTATCGAGGAAAGTCTGGTTTTGAATATACTGCTGACATTCCGCACCACTTTTAAGAATAAATCTGTCCATAAATATCCCCCAGACAATCAATTATTGTTTGCTGTCGTTCTTTCAAGTTAACCAATATTTGAGTTTTATCCTCTATCGTTAAAGCAGTAACACCCTGAAAACATTAAAATACCCAGCGAGCGGTTGGTCGTTGATATGGTTTCTTTTTCATATCAGGGAAATAGCGGTTTTGCTCTTTGAGCTGTTTTCGTATTTCATGCTCTAAAGCGGCGTAAATCATCAAACAAGTCGTCATGACCATGAGTAATGCTTCGATACGCTCTGGTTTTTTAAGATAAATTGCGCTGGTCAAAAAATCAGGACTTTTAAAAATCTAAACCCTTTTTCTACCGATTGCTGTGACTTGTATGTGCTTAGCATTTTTTTCCATGGTTAGCTCACTAGAAAGATCATTGCTTGCAATGATAAATAAGCCTGGTTTTTGTTGTGCATCTTCCCGTTTAGACAATGAGTATATAGATTGCCTGTAATTTGAAAATATTCTCGTTCGGGCTTTTGATTGAGTGATGGCCTACCTGCACCGTTGAATACAGGGACTTTGATAATAGTTAGTTCGCCTTTCAAGTAAGGTTGCTTGCTTTCCCATTGTTCAAAGGCTTTTTGTGCATCAACATCACACGCAAATTCTTGTTGGCACAATTTTTTAAAAGCCTTTCTGCCTTGCTCTGATTGTTTAAGCATGCGTTTATCCAAATTGTGACCTTCGCGTTTGAGCGCTTGTTCACTACGGATCAATAGCCATTTTTGAGGAACTGAGCCATAATTACTTTCATACCATACACCTTGATAACCATCTGTTATTGTTTCAAATTCAAGGTTGGGTGACTGAGCAATTAGAGTTTTCGTTTCTTTTAATTTTTGCGGCACGCGTGTGATAAACAATTGTTTAATTTCTGCCAAATGCTGAATTGTTTCTTTCACATATAACGCAGCATCAGCCACCAAATATCGACTTGCCTGTGCGGCTTTTAAGCTTTGAACATGGGCTTTTACTATTCGTTTAAAACCTTCCATATCGTTGACGTTACCACTGCCGGGTTTCATATAAACTGGGATACCTGATTGATTTTCACAGATCAAATTTAAGACGACTTGATTCAAATCAGGACGATGATCACCTGAATAGCCTTTTGCTATCATTAGCATCAATATCACCATCCACTATTTTCGGACCTCTTCCATCATAATAAAAACTGGTAGAATCAAGATGAACAGATTCACAAGGGAGATTTAAATGGAGAACAACGGCTTCACCTATTTTTTGATAAAGTGACGAAACCCCTTGTTCATAAAGAGAATCAAGACAGCGACCCAAAGCATCATCGTTAATATGCTCTGGTAAAATTCCTGGGGCAATTAAGCGATCGAGTGGTTTATCTTCAAAGTATTCGCTATACATGTGTAATGTACGCCCTGTGAAGCCTAAACCATTAATGAGCATTGCAACAAATAGTTGTCCAAAGCTGATGTTTCTTTTATCCGATTGCCCAAGCGCTTGATCAATAATCTGGGCTAAATTAATGTCTTTGCAAAACCCTGCTACGAGACCATGGTGCTCTAATGATTTTGTACTGAATGGATAAGACATGTTTTTTACTCTTTCAAAAGAGAGTAATAGATCAAGATCGGTGATCGCTGTCAAGCAATAATTATCTATAACCGAAGTGTTAACATATTTATAAACAACACTTTATATAAATAACATTAGTTTAATTAATTATGTAAGTGCGGAACGACAGATTAAGGAAAAGCCATTGCTCTCCTAATAAATCAAGGTTACCATTAAGTTGGTTTTAGTAATAAGGGCGTATCTCCCAGCTAAAGCGACTAGTGGATGGTTAAACTGTTTAGTTTAATTTTGAAGCTACTGATATAAAAGAAAGTCAGTGAAAAAACCAGCTTGTTGCTGGTTTTTTATTTCTATACTAAAAATATTTCATTCTTAGTAATTCAAATAACCAAATTATTACAATATATGCCAGAAAACACGATTGGAGTTAGGTAAAGCTGAATCATTTTAATAAATTACAAACTATGATTAACCACATAAACTTCAGTAGTTAACATGATTTCACCATACTTAAATTCTAAATAAAATGACGTAAATCCTTTTTTATAAGTATCTGGCAAAGTGACCTTATATTCGCACTCAACATCTACATCAGAAGTATTGCAATTATTATCAATATTTATACTGGTATACCTGATGCCCTGATTATGCATGAAATTTTCTTTTTTCGGATTATATGCATACCATAGTTTAATTTTCTTAGGCTTTATTGCACTGCTGGCGATTATTGTGGAATTATTATTTGCACCCTTCCAAGACAATTGCGGAAAAGAAGCGCCAGTAGCAGCCAAATTATAAAACTTTTTGATGCTTCTAAAAACTTTGTTATTAATCTCATCCAGTGTATGTAATATATCCAAAATGCCGTCACTTTTAGGTGGAACAATAATGGTGTGCGGGGCATTATCTACAAAATAGAGCGCTTTATTACCTTTGAGATTAGCGAAATACAACTGCATTACGTCAGCCGGAAAAAACTGGTCTCCCGTGCCGTTAACCATGTATAAAGGTTTTGACAACAATTGTTTTTCATAAATAGGACAACTTATTGGATCTACGCAATTTTCGTGGAAATTATTGATATCTATTATTTTCATTAAATCATTAAATTGTTGACGATGTGCTGAAAACGGAATAACCCCTTCTTTGATATGTTTTTCCCAGGCATGGGGGAATTCGCCTAATTTTTTAAAGGTTAATTCAATATTCTTTGTCGTATTCATAATATTGATACTAATAGGCATGATCCCGACAATTCTGTTATCCAGCATACCTGCCAACCAAGCTGTCCAACCCCTTTTAGAACCCCCTACCACAACAAATTTCTCTATGTTTTTAACACCTAAATCTTCTATGATCGCGTTTGTAGCTATATCTAAACTTTGTATAGATGATTTCACCATAGCTAAATTTAACGGTACATAATAAGCTTTATCTTTTTTACTGTTATCTATGAAGTATTTCCAGCTCCTTGCAATAGGTCCATCTTCAAAGGGGGAAAACTTACTGTCATTAATAATAAGTGGCATATTTAGCACGTCATGTAATACAACCACTATGGCTTTTGTTTTTAGCGCGAGCAAACTAAGTGCAGTATCCATATTTGCATTAATCTTTTTACTGGCATCAAAAATACGATCACCTTCGCCAGCCAGAAATAACAATGCTGTAGTATTATCTTTTACATCATACGGTTTAATAATCGTTATTCTGTTGCTCCACTGTTTATTGTTTACCGATATTCCATCAACTTTAGGCCATAGTTGAGACTTAAATTCATAGCTGTAACTTTGGTAAAATCCTAATGTGCTGGTTTTTTTTGTTAATTTGTAGCTTACTTTTTCAGGTAACTTAACGTAGCAGAGTAAAGCTCTTTGTAAGTACTTTTGTATCTGTTGATTTTGGCAGTGCTTCGCGACGAATTCAGGATCTTCGCTGCTTATTTTGATCATACGTTCTTGACCTTGTTTCAGTAACATCCCGGTAGCTTGGGCTACGCTAAAACTGTTGATAAAAAAACTACTAACCACTAAGAGTAAACAATAAGATTTGTTCCATAAATTTATAATTTTCATAATATATCCTTAATCAATTTACTTATTATGCTTAAGAAAACTATAAAGTATGATATGAATAATCACCATTTATCGGTGAATAATTGTATTAAAAATATTCAGGGAGAGTTTCTTTTTATTTGATTTGTTGAGGTGTTTTAAGTTTAAAAATGCTCAAACCCAAGCCAATATTATGCTACATTATTCAATGTAGTGTGTTGTTACAATAGATCAAAGAGGATGTTATGCCTAAAGCTTATCCCTTCAATAATACTTCAAAATGATCTTATTAAATCTGCGAAAACAGTTGGTGCATTGATGAACCGTAGTGCAGCTCAACAGATTGAATATTGGGCATCATTAGGACAAAAGATCAGTGGACTTGTTTCACCAGAATTTTTGTTATTAATTAATTAGGGCTTCATGAAAATATTGGTAGAGCCCATTATATACCCATCACCATTCAAAATGCAGGTTTTGATTCGTTTAAAAAACATATTTACTGCGTTGCTGAATCTTAAATAAGAATAACTTATCCGGCGAATCAGCGTCTTGTAACTATGCTTTTTAATTCACCTCAAATTCCCGCATTTTGAAAGGTAACGGGTATAGATCCCGTTGTGGATTTCGATGATCTAATTCAAGACGTTGAAGCTCATTCGCAAAGTGGTGAATTATCAAAAACTATTTCTGTCAATAAAACAAAATACCAATCTAGTTCATCGCACCCTGATTTGCTAGAGCGAATTGAGCCAGATGGTAGGGTTACTATCGGACTGTTTAAAAATGGCGAATTCAAGTTTTGTGACTGCACTATAATAATTAAAATACGTGAAATAATAGTAACCACTGGTGTTTCGCTAATGGTTACTTCTCATTACATAGCTCAACAGCAGAATCGTGGATACAAAAGACCACTATTTAGCAACAAAAACCGCAGTAGTAAGTGCTGGCACAGTAAAGCCATGTTCAGATATTTTACTATTTTTAACCACCTTATCCGCCCCGCTCAATTGCACCGTATGCAAGCTGTATTGGGTTGCACTGGTAAATGGAATTTGTTTTGATTCGGTACTGGTATTGAAAATTACTACCAGCTTGTTTATCTCATTGTTACTGGTAATTGGTTTGGCTTGTTCAATGCTCATTACAATCAAACCAGTTTGTTGGTTTTTACCCGTGTTATGAAACTTTATCTGGTTGATAATGCTATCAGCTGTGGTAAGCCTAAACAGTGGTGTGCTCATGCGTATTTTTATAAACTCGATAAATACCGCGTTACTGTATCGAATATCACTGGGAGTAACATGATCTCTGCCTTCGTTTTTGTCGAGAACTTCTTTAATCATTGACCAATTTGCTTGATCTTTATCGGCAGGGGGTAATCCCACGTTATAGTTATTGTCGGTCATGGTGAAATCGACTTTATTAAACCAATCGCCATAATCGTAACTGTCGCGCAGGAAAGATTTAGAGCGTAATAACTCTGAGCCCATATGTATAAAAGGAATACCCTGGGCAAGTAGTGGAAACGACAAGTTTTGCAATTGCATACGCACCCTGTCTTGGGTTGAAGTATGGTAGGCAATGCGGTATTGATTATTATCCCATAAGGTTTGGTTATCGTGTTTTGAAATATAATTAATGGTATCTGCGGGGTCAAGCGCATAACCTGTAGGTTGATTACCGTAAGGAATATCTTTACCCGTTACTTGCTCTGATTGCGCATTTTCAATAGGGAAATCAGCCAGATTACCCGCTAAGCCAATACGAAGCTGATCCATCAATAAAGTGTAATGCTTTGAATATTCCTGCTGACTTTTAAGATCGCCATCTTCAGCATTCAAATCATTCGGTGCAGTGCCTAAACCATTGCCAATGCCCTGACTTTTTCGAATACCTTTACCGCTGGCAGTAAAAGCACCACCACGAACAGCATCGCGCATTCTGTCGGTGAAAGTACCTATTTCTGTACCGGCAAGCTCTAATTGGCTGGCTTGAATAAAACGTTGATTATCGGCAACTTCACCGAAATTCCAGCCTTCACCATAAAAATAAGTATCAGCATCAACTTGTCGTACTACTTCCCGGGCTTTTAACATGGCTGATTTTGGCTGGTGAGCCATTAGATCAAAACGAAAACCATCAATTTTGTAATCTCGCGCCCATACCACTAACGAATCAATCATTAGCTTTTCCATCATTACCTGTTCGGTAGCAGTATTATCACAGCAAGTTGACTGCGCAATTGCACCAGTAACAGGATCTAAACGATGGTAATAATTTGGCACAATTTTATCCAGCACAGCTGTTGGTTCAAGGCTTGCCTGATGAGTATGATTATAAACCACATCCATGATCACCCGAAAACCCAGGTTATGAATGCTTTGAACCATTTCTCTGAATTCAATAATACGTGAAACACCCTCAGGATTTAACGCATAACTGCCTTCCGGTACAGTGTAATGAAATGGATCATAGCCCCAGTTATAGTTGTCAATTGTTCTAAGAGAAGATACCACCGCTTGGCGTTGCTCATCACCTTTGGGTAATTTTGTTAAATAAGTGCGTATCGTTTGACTTGCATCAATGCTATTACTGCACAGCATATTGTCAGGGCTTAGCAGACAAGCTTTGCTTATTTTATCGTTCAGATCAATCGCCTTACTTTCATTAACAGTGCCAATGTCGAATGCCGGCAATAAGTGAATATTGTTAATACCCGCTTGTTGTAACGCTTTTAAATGGGTAACTCCTGCACTGTTTTGTTCAGAAAAAGCTTTATATTTCCCACGGTGTAATGGATTGGAAAGCTTTGGGTCATGGGCGCTGAAATCACGGATATGCGTTTCATAAAAGATATTATTTTCAGGCTTTCCAACAATAATATCTTTTTGAGCCTGCCAACCTGCAGGCTTAGTTGCCGCAGAGTTTAAATCGATAACTTGTGAATATTCACTATTAGCCGACAAACTAAGTGAATAGGGATCTGTGGTGATTAATTTCTCAAAGTTTTTACTGGCGGGATGGTAAAGTTCAATCTGGTATTGGTAATAAGCCGACGAGTTATCAAGCCCTGTAGAAGCAGACCATATGCCGGTATTAATATCTTCCGACATTACAATTGTCGCAGGCACAGCCCCAGATATATCTTGATTAAATAACCGTAATGTTACTTTTGTTGCCGTTGGTGACCAAAGTTTAAAGTTAACCTTGTCGTTAAGGACAACGGCACCAAAATCATCATGCTCGTCAGCATCATTTCCACCGCGGGTATACAAATAGTCGAGCACATTGGCCGTTTGAACATAAGTAATTGCCTTTGGTTGAGACAGTGACTGTAACTGTTCGTCACTAGCTTGTGCACTGGTGGCTGAATTAAACTCAACAACCATTAATTGTTGTTTCAGCCAAAGCTTGGCTTGAGCATCAGATAAAGAAACAGCAAAGGCCTGAAAATCAGCCAAATGAGGATGCTTTTGCTTCAGCCAGGCAGGCGTATCGGTTTGCGTTAACACCGGGCTGCTTTCGAGTTTTTTATTTTGCGTTACATTTACCAGCTTATAGGATTTTGTTTGAGAGTCTGTAGCTTTTTTAGGTAATAGCAGTAACTTGGGTTCAAGCCAATGTGCTGAATAATTATCGGGTAATAAAGCAAGTTGGTCAACAGACACAGGAATTTCACTTATTTGCTTTTGTTCGCAAGCACCCAGCACCGCAATAACAACCAGTGTGAAAAAAAGGGTGGGGATTTTCCTGATTGTTTTACTTACTTTTTTAACTACTATATTTTTCATTATTTCATAACCGTTTATGTGCTTGTAATAAATGTACGACTTAATGCAAAAGATAAACAGTTCCTTTAGAAAATTGCATACGTATTCACAATAAACATAGCAAATTTATCGTGTGTTAATCATAAAAATTGTATTTGCCTTTCAGCAAATATCAAGAGATAACGATGAGGATTTGCAAAACAGAACAACTAAACAGAACAACTAAACAGAACAACTAAGTCCTGAATAAAAAAGAATCAACAAAGATAAAATTATCAATAAATTCAAAGTTACCTATACTTGTAGATAATATAAAGTTTAATGGTCATCCAGTATAATACATGCTGTAAAGTTGTAGGATGGGTTAGCCAAAGGCGTAACCCATCATTTGGCTTAAGGAGTGAGTGCTATTTTTTATGTTCAACGTTATCTACAAATATTATCAACAATAAAACTGCATGTTATTTGTAATATATTATTATTTTCTTTAATGACAAGTTCAGCTTATTGCGAAAATTTCTACTCGTCTATTAAACGTTTTTCCGCAAGTGATGATCTTCCTGATCTGACTATATATTCTATGGCTAAAGATAAAAATGGATTTCTTTGGTTAGGAACACCTTCAGGATTAGTGAGATACGATGGTTATGAATTCAGGCGCTATTCTAAAGATGTAAATAGTCTTTATCCGTTGGCTATGTCAGGAGCAGCACAAATATTTATTGACAGTAAGGAAAGATATTGGGTTGGTTCCTGGGGTGAAGGATTATCGCTTTACAGCAAAGAAATGAAATTGTTAGGAAAATATAATAAGAACGTTCTAGCTAATTCAGACACTATTAGTTCAAGCACAAATAGTTCAAACACAAGATCAAAAATTCAATCCAGCCTCAAATCAAACATGGTCCAGACTATTTTTGAAGATAGCGATGGTGATATATGGGTTGGCTCAAATGGAGGAGGTCTTGCTTTATTTATTCCTGAAACAAACTCATTCAAAAGCTATTTAGTGGATAAAACCAAAGCAGACAGTATAAGCCACAACAGAATATGGAGCATTGTTGAGCAGCAACCGGGCATACTGTGGATTGCAACCAGTGATGGGCTAAATAAATTTGATAAAAATACGGAGACTTTTACACGCTATTATCACGACCCATCAAATTCAAATTCACTAACACATTCATTAGTAAGAGCTTTGCACGTAGTTCATTCCCAAGATAAAAATAATGATATAAAAAGTACTTTATGGGTAGGAATGGAGAAAGGCTTGGGCATATTTGATACACAAACAGAAAAATTCACTGATATAAGCCCTGAAAATACAGCAATATATGCTCCTATTAATAGGATCCGCCAAGATAAAAACAATCACCTTTGGATAGGAACGCGAAACGGTCTTTATCAATATGACCTTAATAAACGTAAATTCAAAATGTTAGCGAATAAAAACAAGTCATCAGATGAAAACAACTATCGATTTTTTAAAAGCGATAATATCAAGGATATAATTTTTGATTCATCCGGGTTGCTTTGGTTGGCTAATTATAATGGCGGGTTAATAAAAATTGATTTGAAACCTGTTATTTTTGAAAAGATAGATAAATATGTTGCAGAAAACGGAAGCAGACAAACTTTAAATGGTGTACTGGCAGTTTATGTCGACAGTGAAAATGTATTATGGCTAGGGACAAAAGAAGGATTATTTTACAGAGACAATGAAACAAATTTCATTACCCGATTCAAATCTTCTAATAAATTGAGTCATTTGTCTTTTGAGACAATAAACGAGAACAAATCGGGTGAATTATGGCTTGGAGGTCCGGGTGGTTTACACAAAATAGACCAACAACGTAAAACAATGACAGATCAAAATAAACTGCTAAAAAAAATTATGACCAAAAGAGTTAGAACGATCTTATTTGATAATAATGAAAATTTATGGATTGGCACGAAGTATTCCGGGATTGTAATGATTAATGGGGTTGATGAAAAATCAACCACCATATTTACTGCGGATGATACCGTTTCAGGTTCACTGAACAGTAATGAAATAAGCTCGATTTATCAGGACAGTTTCAATAGGATCTGGATTGGAATGGACGTTGGGGGACTAGCTAGGCTAGACCGGGAAAATAATAAATTTGTTAAGTACGTTCATCAACCAAAGTTTAAAAATAGTATTAGTGACGATGCCATTACTACAATTTATCAAACTCAAGATGGCGACATATGGGTAGGTACTAAACAAACTTTGAATAGATATAATCCTGACAATGATAGTTTTGAGCATTTCGGCGTAACTGATGGTTTAATTAACAGCCATATAAAATCAATGTTTGAAGATGATTTTGGTGTGTTATGGTTGAGTACAAATGCAGGTATATCTCAACTGGACGTAAGCAGAAAAAGATTTATAAATTATACTTTACACCATGATTTACAAGAAGATAGAATTTTAGAAGGTTCTGTTTATAAAGGGCAGGATGGTAGTCTATTCTTCGGTGGAATTGGAGGGTTAACAAAAATAACCCCGTCACAAGTTATGCCAAATACACATATACCATCTGTAGTTATTACAGATGTATGGGTTGATAATGAATTGTCCAGCCAGTATATGTTTGATCAAGAACATCCAATAAATTTAAGTTTCGACATCAAAAATATTAAGTTTAGATTTGCGGCGATTGATCTCCAACAACCTGATAATAATTTGCATTCATACAAATTAGTGGGTTTCGATGACCATTGGAGTCAGGCATCTAATTTCCAGACCGCCAGTTATACAAATTTAGATCCCGGCACCTATTATTTTGAGGTTAAGGGTAGTAATAACAGCAACCTTTGGAATCCAGAAGTTTCCAGCGTTAAACTCATTATTAATCCCCCTTGGTGGCAACGCTGGTGGGCTTATACAATTTATATTTTATTATTGTTAAGTGTGGTGCTGATATTTTTCCGGCTTCACCGTTATAAAGTTCTTTTGGAACGTAGGCTGAATTTAAAATTAGAACAAAAAGTTATAGAGCGCACAGTTGAACTGGAACAACAAAAACTTGCCGTAGTAGTTAAAAATGAAGAAATACTGGCAACCCAGCAACAATTAGCGCAATCAGAAAAAATGGCCTCGTTAGGTACATTAACAGCAGGTGTGGCGCACGAAATTAATAACCCGACCAACTACGCTTCTGTCGCTGTTTATATGATGAAGGGCGAAATTATAACGATAAAAAGCTTCTTAAAACAACTTGCTGGCGGTGACAAAGCCGATATTGAAATAATAGAAGCTTTTGATGAAAAGTTTGCAAAGCTAGAAGATTTAACCCAAACCGTAAGTGAAGGCACTTCCCGAATCAAAACTATTGTTGAAGACTTACGCACATTCTCCCGTATAGGCAATGTTGAAGAGTCACAAGTTCATATTTCAGAATTAATTCTATCGACCGTTAAATTAGTTCAAACCCAGTATCATGACATCACCATAACAACACAGTTAGATTACGACCCGTGGTTGACTTGTTATCCATCAAAACTTAATCAAGTTTTTATGAATTTAATTGTTAATGCTTGCCAGGCTGTGGAAGATAAATTAGAACAAAATTCTGAGCAAAACCTAGAACAAAACCTGAAACCTGAACCTCTTGAAATAACCAGCCAGAAAACAAAAGGACAAGTCACAATTACCTCTGCACAAGAGGGAAATAACCTAGTAATTAATATTAATGACAATGGCTGCGGCATGAATGAAGCCACTAAAACAAAAATATTTGACCCGTTTTTCACCACGAAAGAACCTGGTAAAGGCACAGGGTTAGGTTTGGCTATTTCGTTTGGTATTATTGAAGATCATAAGGGGACGTTGGAAGTAAATTCGGTTGTTGGTGAGGGGACGATGTTTTGTGTTTGTTTGCCAGTTTGATGTGGTTAAATTATTAAAGTAGGCATCAGAGTGAATGAGTGTGGTCAGTCTTGCGTTTTAATTAAAAGAGCAAAAGACAAGATTTGCCCCTTAACAACAGACTGGATTTACAATACAATTACATAAATATAACGTAAAGGAATATTTTATTATGCTAAAGAAAATTCTAGTCCTGGTGGGCCTGACTATTTCAACGTTCACTAATGCTGAGTTCATTCAGGTAACCCCTGAAATTCAGGATCATGGAATCTATACTCGTGATTTAATTACTGGGTTAGAATGGCTCGATGTGACAGAAACTACTGGTTCCTCCTACAACGATATACAGGATCAACTCTAGGCCGGGGGAGCGTTTGAGGGATGGCGTTACGCTGATTATTCTGAATTTGAAGCACTAGTTCAACATTTTGGTTATCTACCTACAAATTCATCCTGTCCACTCGGAAATACATACTGTGATATGGGTATAGGTGATTATGAGGTCGTTGAACTAATGATTAATACCCTGGGCGATACAGGCGGCGCTTATCTTGATCAAACAAATAGTGTGAATGATATAGTCAGTACAGGGAGCAGCTATACTTATGGCCTTTTGGGCTCCAGTGTCCGAAATCCAGGTCAACAAGATATTGGCCTTATCTATACCCGTAATCATTCAAAATGCAGGTTTTGAAGCGTTTTAAAAGATTATCTACTACGTTGCTTTCAATCCCAATAGCCCGCTATTGCTCAATCAAGCGCCTTTTAGATAAACTTTCAAATTCACCTCAAATTCCCGCATCTTGAATGACCACGGGTATATGACATGGAACAAGTCAAACGAGAAACAGGTCTGCCTGGTATTGACGAATCTGACTGGCTAAGGACATTATATGATGATGGTTCTTTGAGTTCAGCGCATGGCTCCGTTGGTAGTTTTTTAGTACGCTCTGTAGCTGTCCCTCTTCCTGCAACAGTTTGGCTATTGTGGCCAGCCTTATTCTACTTGATTCGTGTCAAACACAAAAGTAGGGACGAATATTGTGATGCAACCTCAAGATTTTATTTAAATGGATAACTAGTGCCCATTTCGTGTCATTGGATCGCACTCGTTACGACCCCGTTTCTGGACGGGTACTAACTATAAAAATATTAATAACTATCTTTTATTTTTTTAGTTCTTGTTTGAAATTAACAAATTTCTTACCCGAGATTCATAGTATTAAGCTGTTATGGACTTTAGTAAATGATTAAACTCCGAGATATGAAAAAGAACGACGAAGAGTTACTTGTTCAATATTTGAATAATGAGCAAGTTGTACAGTATCTTTCGCTTAAAATACCAAAGCCTTATACATCAGAAGATGCTAAGTGGTGGGTAGAAATTGGCAGTAAGGAAAGCGCAATAGTAAAAGCCATAGAATTCGAAGGTGTATTTTGTGGTGTGATTGGTGTTTATAACCAACAATTAGAATATTCGCACTCGGCAGAGGTTGGTTACTGGATAGCTCAAAAATACTGGAATAAAGGTATTGCTGCTAAGGCACTAATTGAATTCACTAGTTTTATATTTTCTTCAACACCAATTATTCGATTGTTTGCGCCTGTATTTTCAGCTAATAAATCATCAATGAGAGTACTGGAAAAAGCAGGTTATTCATTAGAAGGTGTGTTGATAAAAGCAATATGTAAACATGGACAATACTTTGATGAGCATCTATTTGCCAAAGTCCGTCCATAAAAGATGTGATCTGGTTCTGGCCAGAATTGACCATCAACAATCAACAATCAACCATCAATGATGATAAATTGCCAATAGCACAGGTTTTTAGTTCCAGACAAAACCTAAGTACCGACATCAACGTGCATGGATGCACTAATGCAGCGAAGGCATGGATGCCTAGGAGCTGTGACGTGCACGGATGCACTAATGCAGCGAAGGCATGGATGCCTAGAAGCT
>JABSOI010000070.1 GCA_013216015.1 Alteromonadaceae bacterium
TTATCTTCCCCTTAGTCAGGGTGATCCCACTATCTTTCAAGTAGGCGGGTTTGCCAGCTTTGCTGGGCAAACATAAAAAATGCCAGTCATTAGACTGGCATTTTCTTAGTTAAAATATTGAGTTAACAAAATAAACTAAGTTAATTTACCGTGACACTGTTTATATTTTTTACCAGAACCACAAGGACATGGTTCATTACGACCGACACGTTTAGTTGGTGGTGGCGCAGTACTGTTTGTAGCCGATTCATGCTTATATTCTTTCGGCACTTTTTCTGCTTTACGATGTTGCTCTTCAACAGCTTCTACATCTGACTCTGCTTTTATCTGTACTTTAGATAAGATACCAATTACATCGTATTTTAAGTGGTCCAGTAATTCACTGAATAATTCAAACGATTCACGTTTAAACTCTTGTTTAGGATTTTTTTGCGCATAACCACGTAAATGAATACCTTGACGTAGATGATCCATTGCCGCTAAATGTTCTTTCCAATGAGAATCTAAACTTTGTAACATTACCGCTTTTTCAAACTGGCGTAAAACTTCTGGCCCGGCTAGCTCTTCTTTAGCCGCATAAGCCCCTTCTACTTCAGCTTGAATTTTTTCACGTAAAGTTTCTTCGTGTAATTTGCTATCTTCTTCCAACCACTTGGCAATTGGTAGTTCTATCGTTAATTCACCCTTCAAGCGCTCTTCAAGACCAGGGATATCCCACATTTCTTCAAGCGATTGTTGCGGAATGTGTTGATCCACTATACCAGTTACTACATCATGACGGATTGCTGTAATAACCTCAGAAATATCGTTATCATCCATCAATTCATTACGTTGTTCGTAAATAACTTTACGTTGATCATTTGAAACATCATCAAACTCAAGTAATTGTTTACGAATATCAAAGTTACGTCCTTCAACTTTACGTTGCGCGTTTTCAATACTGCGTGTCACCCAAGGATGTTCAATGGCTTCTCCGTGTTCCATGCCCAATTTACGCATCATGTTGGAAATACGCTCAGAAGCGAAGATCCGCATAAGGCCATCTTCCATAGAAAGATAAAAACGAGTAGAACCAGGATCACCCTGACGGCCCGAACGACCACGTAACTGATTATCTATTCGACGAGATTCATGTCGTTCAGTTGCAACAATGTGCAAACCACCAGACTCTAATACTTTATCGTGCTCTGCTTGCCAATCTTCTTTTATTTTAGCAAGTTTATCATCACTTGGATTAGACAACTGAGCAATCGCAGCATCTAAATTACCACCTAAAACGATATCGGTACCACGACCGGCCATATTTGTAGCAATAGTTACCGCACCCACTTTACCTGCGTCAGCAACAATTTCAGCTTCTTGTTGATGGAACTTTGCATTAAGTACTTTATGTTTAATTTTTTCTTTTTTAAACTTGGTAGATAGAAATTCTGAAATTTCAATACTGATAGTACCAACCAGTATCGGCTGTCCACGTTCAACACATTCTTTAACATCTTCTAAAATTGCGTCAAACTTTTCTTCTGTGGTTAGATAAATCAAATCTGCTTTATCATCACGGACCATTGGTTGGTTGGTTGGAATAATGACTGTTTCCAAACCATAAATATGGCTAAATTCGAACGCTTCGGTATATGCTGTACCTGTCATTCCTGATAATTTTTGGTAAATTCGGAAAAAGTTCTGGAAAGTAATAGAGGCTAAAGTTTGGTTTTCATTTTGAATGTTAACTTCTTCTTTCGCTTCAACTGCCTGATGTAAACCTTCAGACCAGCGACGTCCTTCCATTGTTCGACCTGTATGTTCATCAACAATAACAACTTCGCCGTCTTTGATAATATAATCTACATCTTTTATAAATAATTTATGGGCACGTAAAGCGGCCATTACATGATGTAGCAAAGTAATATTGGAAGCAGAGAACAAAGTATCGCCTTCTTGAAGCAATCCTTTTTCCTGCATTATTTCTTCTATGTGGATCTGACCTTTTTCAGTTAAATATATCTGCTTCGCTTTTTCATCAATGGTGTAATCACCGGTACTTTCTTCACCTTCTTTATCTTCTTCTTCTTGCTGTTCTAACGCAGGAACAATCAGATTGATTGAACGATACAGCTCAGAGCTGTCTTCAGCTTGTCCTGAAATAATTAACGGAGTTCTTGCTTCATCGATTAATATTGAATCAACTTCATCTATTACTGCAAAGTTTAATTTCTTTTGCACGCGTTCTTCTGGTGAAAACGCCATATTGTCACGTAAATAATCGAATCCGAACTCATTGTTAGTACCATAGGTTACATCAGATTGATAAGCAGCATGTTTGTCTGCACCCGCAATATTACAGCCAACAGTAAGACCTAAAAATTCAAATAATGGACGACTCCAGTCAGCATCACGGCTAGCAAGGTAATCGTTGACAGTAATAATGTGCACACCTTCGCCAGTTAATGCATTCAAATAGGCAGGTAATGTTGCGGTTAGCGTTTTACCTTCACCTGTACGCATTTCTGAAATTTTACCGTCATTGAGCACCATACCACCGATCATTTGCACATCGAAGTGTCGCATGCCAAATACACGTTTACTTGCTTCACGAACTACAGCAAAGGCTTCAGGAAGAATTAAGTCTAGCGGTTCTGCCTGTGCAAGACGCTCTTTAAACTCAGCTGTTTTGGCTTTTAACTCTTCATCACTTAGAGCTTCAAGAATAGGCTCAAGTGCATTGATTTTATTTACTTCTTTTTGCATTTTCTTTAGTAATCTGTCATTTCGACTACCAAACAGCTTTGTCATTAACTTTACAAACATCTTATTAACCGTGTTATTGAAAGGAGATTCATCCTTCCGTTTAAAAATAAAATGACCGACATCGGCCGATCACAGAAACCTTATTATACTTTTAATTATATTTATACTTTTACTTTCGTTTTTTTGCTTTCCGATAAACATATTTTATCGGATTAATTTGTGCGTTATTCCGCAAAATTTCATAGTGTACATGAGGACCGGTAGATCGCCCGGTACTGCCCATACGTGCAATTACTTGACCTTTATCAACTACGTCCCCAACCGTTACTAATAATTTTTTATTATGTCCATAACGAGTTTTGAAACCATCTCCATGATTAATTTCAATCAAATGACCGTAACCATAACGTTCACCAGACCAACTAACCACACCCGATGCGGTAGCTATAATATCAGCATTTTCTTTCCCTGCAAAATCAACGCCTTTGTGCATTGCTGGCTTACCGTTAAATGGGTCCTTTCTAATACCGAAATATGACGATAACCAACCTTTACTAATAGGTCGACCAGATAAATAACTCGTATTCTCTATATGGTGACCCAAAGTTAAAGATTCAAGCATTTTCAATTGTTTTTCTTCATAACTCAACTGCTTTTCTAAAGCAGATATTTCTATTAAAATCTGTGTTATCGATATGTTCGATACTTCTTTGGTTTGCAACATAGGGCCACCGCTTGGAGGCTCTTGACTAAAATTAAATTCATTATCCGGAATGCTTGCTTCATCTGCTAATCGGTCACCTAGTGCATTTAAACGTAAAACGTGGCTTTGTAATTCTGCCAGCTTCATTGTTAATGCTAAAACTCTAGGATCATCTAATTGATTTGATTTTAGGTCATCTTCACCTACACTATCTAGTGTAATTCCTGTCTTTGAATAATATTCAGATACAGGAACAGCATTTACTGAGATGAACAGGTGGACAACAAAACCAGATATTACTGCAAAAAACAGCACAGCCGATAGCCAATGAAGTTTATTTAACTTCATTGAAAATCTAACGTTCTTTCCGCGATATAGTAGTGTTAAACTCATAGTTATCTAATTAATACTTAATTTACTGTTGTGGCACATTTTTATGGCGCGTAAAACAAAAAGACCGGCTGACATGTCAGCATTGTTTCAGTCAACTACAGGCACTTTGGCACAAATTGCAACAAAAACCAACTCTTTGAACTTACTGGCCGACATTGTACGACAAATATGCCCCGACCTGCCAGCGGATGCATGGCATATTGCCAATTTTAAAGATAAATCTTTGGTTATAGAGGTTATATCTTCTGTATGGGGGCAAAGATTGCAATTTGAACGTAACAATATTTGTTCAAAATTGTCATCTGTAACCGAAGGAGCTTTCACACAAATAGAAATTAAAGTATCACCCTATCGGAATAAAGTTGTTCCAAAACAACCTCAAGCTCCTTCAAAAACAAAATTCATATCCCCTGAAACAGCTGCACACCTAGAAAGAGTAGCTTTAGATGCGCCTGAAGGATTAAAACACACACTTCAAAGGCTGGCTGCATTAGCGAACAAAAATCGTCAATAAGCAATCGTTATTAAGTAACCTGAATTCGGGATAAGCAGCACTGGCTCAATACATCCTTTTTTCCTATTCTCTGCGTTAAAAAAAATGATGAATAACCTGCTATTAATAATTATTTTGCCTTGATAATCGAAAACATGAAGCATTGATTGAGTATATAATACCAATTGTATTAAGTTAGTGGTCAGGGTTCGATCAGGATAAATTTTCAAGAGCACAGGTTTTTTGCTCCAGGCAAAACCTAAGTACCTACATCCATGTAGGCAAGGCGCTTGATTGAGCAATAGCTGGCTATTGGGATTGAAAGCACAGGTTTTTTGTTCCAGACAAAACCTAAGTACCGACATCCATGTCGGCAACGCAGCTATTGGAAATTTAGACCATCGAGGGTGACCACTTACTTAGTACAATTGGTATAATATAGGAATAGGTTGTATTATCTAAATTTTATCTATTAACATATTGATTTTACATTACTATCAAGTACTCATTTTCCGAACTCAGGTTAAGTAACCTGAATTCGGGATAAGCAGCACTTGCTCAACACTTCCTTTTTTCCGATTCTCTGCGTTAAAACAATGATAAATAGCCAGCTATTAATCATTGCTTTGCCTTGATAATCGAAAAAAATGAAGCATTGATTGAGTATCAAATATCACAATAGTATGGATTACATTCTTCTCATCTATTAACCTATTGATTTTACGTGGCTATCAAGTACTCATTATCCCGAACTCAGGTTAAGTAAGACAAAAAGCATAAAAAACTTACACCACAAAAATCTGCTATGACACTTTATTCTTGATTTAGATCCCTTCATCCTGAACGCAAAAAATCGGTCAAATGACCGATTTTTCTTTTTAAGACTTAACATATTATGAACTACAGCATAAGTTAAAACGCTGTCGAACTAATTTCCTGATATTGAATAGGGGCACGAGTTTCATCATCATAAGTTACCCATTCCCAAGCGTCTGTTCGCTTAAACACTTCACGCAGCAACTTATTATTTATTGCATGACCAGATTTAAATGCATTCAATTCACCCAAGATACTTGCACTGCCCATATACAAATCACCAATAGCATCTAGAATTTTGTGTTTTACAAATTCATCGTCATAACGCAAATCATCGCTGTTTAACATACGGTATTCATCTAACACGATAGCATTTTCCAGACTACCGCCTAATGCAAGATTGTGTGAACGTAAAAATTCAATATCTTTCATAAAGCCAAAAGTGCGAGCACGACTAATTTCTTTAATAAAAGAACAACTTGAAAGATCAATACTCATGGTTTGACAAGTATTTGCAATTACAGGATGGTCAAATTCGATAGCGAAATTAACTCTAAAACCTTCATAAGGTTTTAACTCGGCCCATTTATCGCCTTCTTCAACGCGAATAGTCTTTTTAATACGCAAAAACCGCTTGGCGACGTTTAATGTTTCTATACCTACAGACTGTATTAAATATACAAATGGTAAAGCACTGCCATCCATAATTGGAATTTCAGGAGAGTCGACATCAATAACTAAATTATCAATTGCTAAACCTGCAACAGCGGCCAATAAGTGTTCGACGGTGGAAATCTTAACCCCTTGGTCGTTAACTAAACAAGTACATAAAGTGGTTTCACCAACAGCTTCTGGAGTCGCTTTTATGTCGACTACAGGATCAAGGTCAACTCGGCGGAATACAATACCAGTGTTTGCCGGTGCAGGTCGGAGAGTGATCTGCACTTTTTCACCTTTATGTAATCCAACCCCTATGGCTGAAACGCTCTCTTTAATTGTACGTTGTTTAATCATATATCGCCTGTTGCATTTATTAACTTAGATTTTAAACTTAACTATACTTTCACTAGACACTGGATGACGCAAATAAATTTCACATCACTATTTCACATTAGCAATACGCAGCCACAATTTAGTTGGCCTCCATATACGGGCGCAATTTAGGTGGCCTCCATATACGGGCGCATAATATAGCAAAAATATTGAGTAAAATCAAAATATAGGATTTTACTTCAAAACCTAATCTGCTTGTTTGCGTAAAAATGCAGGTATATCCAAGTAATTTTCCAGCTCTGCCGCTGTTGTTGTAACAGGCACTGCTTGTGCGTTACTTTCCGGCATAGTAGCAGTTATCGTATTTACATCTACTTGCGGGCTAGGAATAAAATCGCCGCCGACAACTTGCTGCTCAACCTGTGGTACCGGGTTAACCAAAGTAATATCTGGTTTACGCTCTGCACCAATTCCGGTTGCAACAACTGTAACTCTTAACTCATCAGTCATTTCCGGATCAATTACTGCACCAACAACCACAGTCGCATTTTCAGAAGAAAAGGCTTTAACTGCGTTACCGACAGTTTCAAATTCATCAATGCTTATGTCCATGCCAGCCGTAATATTAACTAAAATACCACGGGCACCAGCTAAATCTACATCTTCTAATAAAGGACTAGATATAGCCGCTTCAGCCGCTTCTTCAGCTCTGTCTGGACCTGATGCAGTACCTGATCCCATCATAGCAGTGCCCATTTCTGACATTACCGTTCTAACATCAGCAAAATCTACGTTGATCAAACCTGGACGAGTGATTAATTCCGCAATACCTTGAACCGCACCAAGTAATACATTATTTGCTGCTTTAAAAGCATCCAGCAAACTGGTACCTGGCCCTAGTACTTTTAACAATTTCTCATTTGGAATTGTGATCAGAGAATCTACACTTTTAGATAAAAATTCAATTCCTTGATCAGCGTAATTCATACGCTTTTTACCTTCGAACGGGAAAGGTTTCGTTACTACTGCAACAGTAAGAATACCCATTTCTTTGGCAATTTCAGCAACTACAGGTGCGGCTCCAGTTCCAGTTCCACCACCCATACCGGCAGCGATAAAAACCATATCAGCTCCCTGTAAAGTTTGCTTTATGAGGTCTCTGTCTTCTTCTGCACTTCGGCGACCTATTTCCGGGTTTGCACCTGCACCAAGTCCCTTCGTTACGTCACAACCAATCTGCAAAGTTACATTAGCCGCTGAATTACGCAGTGCTTGCGAATCTGTATTTGCGGTAATAAACTCCACGCCCTCAATTGTCTGACTCACCATGTGTTCAACAGCATTTCCACCTCCGCCGCCAACACCGATGACTTTAATCACCGCTTCTTCGTTATGATCTTCCATCAATTCAAACATAATTTTACTCTCCGTTTAACAACTTTTTTGCCACCAAAAATGATTACTATTCACTTTTACTACTCATTTATTTTAAAATTCGCCTTTAAACCAAGTATGAAGTCGTGACCATATTCCTGACACACCTTCACTACCCTTCTTTTCATTGCTTTCGTGCTCACTGGCTCTCATACCATAATGTAATAAACCAACAACTGTCGCGTAACTTGGGTCATTGACATATTCCTTCAAACCACAAACATCCATTGGTTTGGCAATTCGAACCGGCATTTGAAAAACTTCTTCTGCAAATTCTACCACACCTTCCATTTTTGCCGTTCCACCAGTTAATACATAACCAGCCGCAATTTGATCTTCTAAACCTGCTTCTCTAATCTCCTCCTGAATTAGTTCAAATAATTCGTGATACCTTGGCTCAACAACTTCAGCCAGAGTATGACGAGACATTGAACGAGCCGGACGGCCACCAACACTAGGCACCTCAATATTTTCTTCCATGCTCACCAACTGACGCAGCGCACAAGCGTATTGTACTTTAATATCTTCGGCATGACTCATTGGTGTCCTAAATATTTTAGCAATATCACTCGTCACCTGATTTCCTGCAACAGGGATAACCGCAGTATGACGTAATGCTCCGCCAGTAAATACCGAAATATCCATTGTGCCTGCCCCCATATCAACGACACAAATTCCTAATTCTTTTTCATCCTCGGTTAACACAGCATAACTTGACGCTAACGCAGAAAATATTAATTGATCGACGTTTAAATCACATCGCTCAACACATTTTACTATATTTTTAGCCATGTCATTAGCACAAGTAATTATATGCACCTTAGCTTCCATACGAACACCTGACATACCAATAGGACTTTTTATCCCGTCTTGGCAATCAATACTATATTCTTGTGGTAAAACATGTAACATTCTCCGTTCAGCTGAAAGTGGTACAGAACGAGCAGTATGTATAACGTTATCAACATCTTCCTGAATAACTTCCTGGTCGTTAATTGGCACCATTCCGTTTTCATTCTGGCAACTGATATGTTTACCTGAAATACCTAAATATACCGAACTAATACGGCAATCAGCCATCAATTCAGCTTCATTTATTGCACGTTGAATCGACTGGATCACCAAATTTAGATCGTTAACACCACCTTTGTCCATACCTCGTGCAGGCTGATTACCCACACCAACAATGCTTAATTGATTGTCCGGGGTTATTTCACCTACCGCGACGGAAATTTTAGAGGTTCCAATATCTAAACCTACCACTAAATTTCTTTCTGTTAATTTTGGCATCAAAGTTAAACTCTCTGTTTTACAGCTGCAGGCTTCCACCCGACAGCTATTCCTGTATCATAACGCAAATCAATATAGTCAACTTGCTGGTTATTTTTATTATTGCTTTGATCTTTAATCTGCGGGTAAGCATCCATAAACCTTTGGATACGCTCAATTCGCTTTTCTCTTCCTAAATTTAGCGTTACCCCGTCATTCAAGGTTAACTGCCATGCAAAACGTTCTGACAAAACGAGTTCATCGATGCTCATCTCACTAAAATTTAACAATTTATTAAAATTTATATAATTTTCTAATGCTATTTTTTCACTGCCTTCAGGACCAAAAAATGTTGGTATTGAATGTTTAACTCGGTTCACCTGTGCTTGAAATGCATTACCAAATTGATTCAAGAAAAAATCTTCATTCCAACGAGCAATAGGTTTTTGATCAATAACATACACTTTTAATTCATCGGGCCAATGTTTACGAACTGAAACAGAATATACCCAAGGCAAATTCAGTATTTTTTGCTGAACTTCATTTACGTCAACTGTAAAATAATTGCCAAGATCTACATTTTCTATCGCTGTATAAATATCAGACCGCGTAGTATACGGCATTTCGCCACTAATTTTCACTGATGTAACCGGTACCGATTCCTCAGCGGCTAAACGTTCGCTTAACAACCATGCTGAAGTCAAAATTGCAGTAATAACCAACACAAAAAATGAAACGCCTAACCAAAACGACCAGTGAAATTTATTTTCACTGGTTATCGCGTTTTGCACAGTTCGTTCCGTCATTTTTTTCATATAATGCCAGGCTTATCAGTTGGTATAGCCAAACTTATTTCAACAATTTTTTTAACCAATTCACTAAAACTTAAACCAAATTCTTTTGCCGCTTTAGGCACTAGCGAAGTTTCGGTCATACCTGGTACGGTATTTACTTCAAGTACTTGCCAATTCCCCTGCTGTTCACCCTGCTTAGTCCGCATTAGGTCTACACGTCCCCAAACCTTAGCTCCTGTCGCTTTAAAAGCTTTAAGTGCTATAGATTGCAGTTCCAGTTCATCTTTTTCTGGTAAACCACACGGGCAATTATAAACAGTGCTGGTTGATTGATATTTTGCATCGTAATCATAGAATTCATTTGGTGTCACCATATGAATTGCCGGTAATGCCTGCTCTCCCAATATACTTACCGTGTATTCCGGGCCATCAATCCAGGCTTCAATTAAAACGTCTTCATCAAATACAAAAGCAGCGATTAATGCATTATCTAATTGCGCAGCAGTTTCAGCTTTTGCCATACCAATGCTTGATCCTTCAGTGGCAGGTTTAACCATTACTTTGCCACCTAAATCCTTTAATATATGCTCCGCCTGACTTTGCTGACAATCACCCGACAAATATTCAGCTTTTTCAGCAATGACAAAGCTAGCAGTAGGTAAATTCAATGATTGAAAAATTTGTTTACTTCGTATCTTATCCATTGATAAAGCTGAGCCAAGTACATCAGAGCCAGTATATGGGATCCCCATATATTCCAATGCCCCCTGAATGCAACCGTCTTCTCCACCGCGACCATGTAAGGCAATGAATACTAAATCAATATCTTTATCCTTCAATGTCGCAATATCAACATCACGGGTATCTACCAATAAAACTTCAAAGCCAGCCTTTTTTAAACCATTTGCAATAGCTCGCCCAGAGTTTAAAGAAACCTCTCTTTCTGCTGACAAACCGCCATAAACGACTGCAATTTTTTCTGGCATTTTTTGTAAAATTTTATCTGAAACGGTATTTCTCAATAAACTCATACTTCATCTCCAGTAACATTTACTGTCAATAAAGCATGATTGGCCAATTGTCGGGCTATAACACCAATATTTCCTGCACCTTGTGTTATAACCATGTCACCATCTTGTAGCTGTGCGCTGAGTAACAGTGCTAACTTTTCGGTGTCATTGCCAACATAAACAGGTTCAATCTGGCCACGTTGACGAATACTCCGTGCTAAACTTTTACTGTCTGCGCTGGGAATATAAGCTTCACCAGCCGCATAAACATCAAGCAATAACAGGCAATCAACCTGAGAAAGCACATCAACAAAGTCTTCATATAAGTCACGGGTCCGAGAAAATCGGTGGGGTTGAAAAACCATGACTAATCGCTTGTTTGGCCAACCATTTCTCATTGCCGTTATTGTGGCTTGTACCTCAGTAGGATGATGACCATAATCATCAACTAGAACCATCTCCCCTTTAGGTGTACTTAAATCCGCCAATTGCTCGAAACGACGTCCTATTCCGGCAAAGCTTGTTAACGCCTTTGCAATTGCCTGATTACTCACACCCTCATCTTTTGCTACAGCTATACCAGCCAGAGCATTAAGCACATTATGCTCACCCGGAAGATTTACACTCAAGTCAAAAGAAGGCTCACCAGCTAGCTCAACGGTAAAATAACTCATACCTTCAATTTGCTTGTAGTTGGTAGCGCGAATATCAGCGTCTTTTGAAAAACCATAAGTGATCACTTGACGACCAACTCTTGGTAATACCTCCCGAACTACAGGATTATCAACGCACATCACAGCTAAACCATAAAAAGGTAAATTATGAAGAAACTCAATATAGGTATCTTTTAATTTTTCAAAATCTCCCTGATAAGTTTCCATATGATCTTCATCAATATTTGTGATCACTGCGACCATAGGCTGAAGGTGCAGAAATGATGCATCACTTTCATCAGCTTCTGCAATTAAATAACGGCTTGTGCCCAGGCGAGCATTAGTGCCGGCACTATTTAATAATCCGCCAATAACAAATGTGGGATCTAAATCCCCTTCTGCAAATATACTCGCAATTAAACTGGTGGTAGTGGTTTTTCCATGAGTACCCGCAATTGCTACTCCATGTCGAAAACGCATTAATTCAGCTAACATTTCAGCACGACGAACCACTGGAATACGAAGTTCATTTGCTGCAACTAATTCTTCGTTCTCTAAATTTATTGCGGTAGAGACAACAATGACACTGGCACCAACAACATTACTTTTATGATGACCGTTAAATATTTTTGCTCCAAGGCATGTCAATCTTTTAACTACTTGATTTTCATTAATATCAGAACCTGTTATTTGATAACCTTCATTGAGCAATACTTCTGCAATACCGCCCATACCAGCACCGCCAATACCCACAAAATGGATACGTTTCACCCGACGCATTTCTGGTATTTTTATTGGCGCAGTCACTTTGTTCATTACTTCTGTCATGCTACATACCCCGCACAAACTTTAGCTACTCGAACTGTTGCATCAGCATGAGCTGCATCATGAGCTGCTTTCGACATAGATTGAATTACGCTGTCAGAAATAAATAAACTATTTAACATTTGAGCCAAAGTCGTACCATTAAATTCTTTTTGTGATAATAATTTTGCTGCACCTTTGGAAACCAGATACATAGCATTTTTTGTTTGATGATCGTCAACTGCATGGGGGATCGGAACGAAAATCGCGGGTTTTGCTGCCATGGCAAGTTCTGATACTGTCAGTGCTCCAGCTCTACAAATAACAACATCAGCCCACTGATAGGCTTCTGCCATATCTTCGATAAAATCAGTAACTTTTACTTTTTCTTCCGGCAAACCAAATTTTCGATAGCTGTCCACTACTTTTTCTTTATTGCCATTGCCCGTCTGATGCCAAACATCAATATTTTGTACCTTTATTTGCTTCATCGCTTTAGGCACAGTTTCATTCAGTACTTTTGCCCCTAAACTACCACCAACAACTAACACTTTTTTGCTGTTTGCCGGTTGTGCCGAAATAACATTTTCAATCTGAACAATATTTTTTCTTAATGGGTTCCCAACCACTTCAGCCTTAATATCTGCTTTAAAAGCACTAGGAAAAGCACATAAGACTTTTGATGCAATTTTAGCTAAAAAACGATTACTCATACCCGCTACAGCATTTTGCTCATGCAAAACCAGAGGTTTACGTAATAACCATGCAGCAACACCACCCGGGGCACTTGCATAACCGCCCATTCCCAATACTACATCAGGGTTAACCTGGCGAATAATCTGAATTGATTGCATGAGAGATTGTATTAATTTAAAAGGCATCATTAACCATGTCAGCCAACTTTTATTACGCAAGCCAACAATACTAACGAATGAAATATCATAACCATGTTGTGGAACTAAAGTCGCTTCCATTCTTTTACGAGTACCAAGCCAATGAATATTCCAACCTTGCTCTTTTAAACTATCCGCAACCGCTATTCCCGGAAAAATATGCCCGCCCGTTCCACCAGCCATCACTAATAATGTTGGAGCATTATCTTTTGTATTTTGAGCTGCATCAATGTCTGGACGTTGAATTGTTTCTGTTGATTCTGTCATTTCCGTCCTCCTGCGCTCGTTGCCTGTAAACTTTGTAACCGTAATTCATGATCAATTCGAATTAAAATAGCCAAAGATATTGTCATGATGATCATCGAGCTACCTCCATAACTTATTAATGGCATAGTTAACCCTTTCGTTGGAACAATACCCGCACTGGCTCCAATATTTACCCCTGCCTGAAAACAAAACCAAATTCCGATGGAGTAAGCAAAAAATCCTTCAAAATACTTTTCTTTTCCAACCGCTTTTTTACCTAGCATTAATGCTTTAATCACTAAACTCATACTCAACAATAAAACAACACTTATACCAAAGAAACCAAATTCTTCGGCCAAAACTGCCATAACAAAATCGGTATGAGCTTCAGGCAAATATTCTAATTTTTGAATGCTGTTACCCAAACCCTGACCAAATACTTCGCCACGTCCATAAGCCATCAAAGACTGGGTTAACTGATATCCACTCCCAAAAGGATCTTTCCACGGGTCCAGGAAACTAGTAACACGGGCCCAGCGATAAGGTGAAAAATAAGCTAATGCACCGATGGCGGTCAAACCAACTCCGGCGATACTTAAAAATTGCCACAATTTAGCTCCTGCAAGAAACAATAAACCGAATGTCGTCACAAACATGACGATAATTGTTCCCAGATCAGGCTGTCTTAATAATAAAAAGGCCAGTAAACCAAAAACAATTAATGGCTTAGCAAAGCCGCGCCAGTTTTCCATTACTTCATCTCTTCGACGTACTAAATACGCCGATAAATAGCAAAAGAAAAACAGCTTTGCCGGCTCTGCTGCCTGAACAGTTATTGGTCCAACAACAATCCAACGAGTAGAGCCATTAACAGTATTCCCGATAAATAACACAACAATTAATAAAGCTAAACCAAAAAGTAAAAGTAAACTGCTGTATTTATGCCACAAGGCCATAGGAATTTGCAAAGTAACAACTGCCACTCCCATGCTCAGGAAAATATAAACAATGTGCCTGACCACGAAATGAAACGGTTCGTTGAACATGCGTTCCGCTATCGGCATAGAAGAACTTGCTACCATCACCAAACCGATTATGTACATTGCAAAGGCAAGCAATACAAAACTGCGGTCAAAAGTCTCTACATCCCCTCCTTCCTGAGTCAACCAACCAGGTAGCTTGAATAGAGCAATACGCTCTTTTAAAGAGTCAAAAGCTGCTGACATGCTTTCTCCTTCTGCAAGTTATCAACTGCACTGGTAAATGCTTCACCCCGTTGAGCAAAATTTATAAACATATCAATGCTTGCACATGCAGGTGACAACAAAACAATATCGCCAGCGTCAGCAAATTGTTGCGCCCTCAGCACTGCTTCTTCCAGACTCTCAGCGGTTATACGTTCTACTGAATCACAATGTTCACACAATTTTGAGATTAGTCTTCCATCTTTACCTAAAGTTATTAAATAACTCACTTTTGCGTCTATCACTTCTGCTAAAGGTGAAAAATCAGCCCCTTTACCATCGCCACCAGCAATTAAAATAATTTTATTGTTTTCATGTAATGATGCTGACATACCGTTAATAGCCGCTAAAGTAGCACCAACATTTGTAGCCTTTGAATCATTAATCCATTGAATATCATCCGTGCTTTCGACTCGCTGACAACGATGCAACAGCCCTTTAAAATCAGCCAGTTTGCTTACCATACCTTCAAGTGACCAGTTGGCACTCAAACCTAAAGCTAAAACAGCCATATAATTTAATGCATTGTGTATTCCGGTCAATGGTAATTCAGCAAGCGGGATCAACGCTTTTTCACCAAACATCAGGTATGTCTGTTGATTAATACATTCAAGACCAAAGTGACCATTTTCAGGTTTATCACTGCCAAATGAAATTATTCGTTTAACTACCGATGTTCTTTTTTCTTTAAGTTCCGTTTGATCAAACAGAGTTAAAGGATCATCACGATTAACCACAGCGACTTCACATTGTTGGTAGATGCCATGTTTAATCGTTTGATAATTTGCCAGCGTTTTATGACGATCTAAATGATCATCGCTGATATTTAAGACGGTTGCAGCCAGCGCACTCATGCTACGCAAGTTCTCTAATTGAAAACTTGATAACTCTAATATTAATAGCTCTGGCTTTAACACTGGTTTTAACTCTGCTTTTTCATCTTGCGTCAGGTTTTCTGATAAATTATCTAAAACTGGAACACCTATATTGCCGCCTAAGTCAGCCCTGACCCCGAGTGCCAAAGCTAGAGTTTCCAATAGAGCCACAACAGTTGATTTACCATTTGAACCAGTAACCGCTAGTATTTTAGTAGGCGATTGAGTTTGATTATTCAATTGGCAATACAATTCTACATCACCGACAACTTCACAATCGGGATTAATCATCTGGTCTATTCTGGTTTCATGCAAATCAATACCCGGACTAACAATAAGTAAATCAGCCTTATTAATAAGCTCAGTATCCCAACAACCTAACACTAACTGAACATTAGGAAATAATTGGTTAAATTCACTCTCATTTATCACTTTATCATCGACATGAATTACTAAGGATGCGCGACTGTCATTTACCGCAAAACTAAGACCATGTTTATGCAAAAAGCGGACACAGGAAATTCCTGTAAGCCCGGCCCCCAGCACAACAATATTCTTATTTTTTAATTGCAATATATTCATCGTTCTACTTTGCATTCCTCTTTATGTCAATACGCGGCACTTTGTGTAAATTTATTCTTGTAACTATGTACTTGCTATCTGACTAACGAAGTTTCAATGTAGCTAAACCAACCAAAACTAAAATTAGCGATATAATCCAGAAACGTACAATCACCCTTGGTTCTGGCCAACCTTTTAATTCATAGTGGTGATGTATAGGGGCCATTCTGAAAATTCTCTGACCACGTAATTTATACGAGCCAACTTGTAAAATAACCGAAAGTGTTTCAACAACAAAAACACCTCCCATAATAAATAACACCAATTCTTGACGAACTAAAATGGCAATAACGCCCAATGCTGCCCCAAGGGCAAGAGAGCCAACATCTCCCATAAAAACCTCAGCAGGGTATGTGTTAAACCAGAGAAAACCTAATCCCGACCCAACAATTGCGGTACACACCACAACTAATTCACTAGTTAAAGCAATATGCGGGATATTCAAATAATCAGAAAAATACACATGCCCGGTAACATAGGAAAATACAGCAAAGGCACCTGCCACCATAATAGTTGGCACAATGGCTAATCCGTCAAGACCATCTGTTAAATTAACCGCATTGCTCGTACCAACAATAACGAAATAACTCATCACTACATAAAAAATCCCCAGCTGTGGTAAAACATCTTTCACAAAAGGAATGAGCAAAGATGTTTCTTCAGGCGTTTGTGCAAACTGATATAAAAATATTGCCGTTAGTAAACCTGCAATGGTTTGCCAGAAATATTTCCAACGTGCAATTAAACCATTGGGATCTTTGCGAATAACTTTCCGGTAATCATCAACAAAGCCTATAATACCAAACGACACCACAACAAAAAGCACCACCCAAACATAGGTATTACTTAAATCTGCCCATAATAAAATACTCACAACTATTGAGGCTAAAATAAGAATTCCCCCCATAGTTGGTGTGCCCGATTTTACTAAATGGCTTTTTGGTCCGTCATCTCGTATAGTTTGCCCAATCTGCATACGTTGCAAATATCGAATTAATTTAGGACCAAAAAATAAAGAAATAGCTAGCGCGGTTAAAGTGCTAACAATGGCGCGAAATGTTAAATAAGAAAAAACATTAAAAGCACTATAATATTGAGTTAAATACTCACCTAACCAAAGTAACATTAACTCTGCCCCTCGGTTTTCGTGTTGTTTTGCCAATCAGTAATATCTTTAACCACATACTCCATATGAGCACTGCGTGAACCTTTAACTAAAATAGAAATTTGCTGTTCCTCAGACTCAAGCATGACGGCTAAGCTTTTCATCAATTTTTCTCTTGAACTAAAATGTTCTCCGCTGGTTTGCCCGTTTGACGGTGAATTAAATCCATCTGACGTACTTTGACTTAATACACCCAGCGATAATAAATTATCAATATTCTTAGTTTTAGCATATTCCCCTACTTCATGATGATAGCTACGTGCCTGGTGACCAAGCTCTCCCATATCCCCCAAAATAAGCACCCTTCGACCTGAATAACTGGCTAACAAATCTATTGCCGCCTTGATTGATTCAACATTAGCATTATAAGAATCATCAATTAATTTGAAATTATTACTCAAATGATGAAGGTTCATTCGCCCTTTCACAGGCATCATTTCAGCTAATCCCAAACGAATATCGTCAAGACCAGCACCAAATTCAATCGCAATAATTGCCGCAGCAACAGCGTTACACACATTATGTTGACCAGGTACTGTCAGTTCAATAAAGGTATTTCCAACATAAGTATTCAGTTTAAAACTGGCATAACCATTTTCATCTAAAACAATATCTGTACTAAAACAATCAGACTGGTCTTTACAAGAAAAACGACGCACAGTTTTATCCGTGAATCGCCATTGCCATTTATTGGCATATTTACTGTCTTGATTGTAAATAGCGACACCATTTGCCGCCAATCCTTCAAAGATTTCACCTTTGGCACGAGCAACACCGCATAAGTCACCAAAACCTTCCAGATGAGCAGCTGCCACGTTATTAATAATGGCTACATCTGGTTTAACTAATTCAACCGTATAAGCAATTTCACCGATATGGCTTGCACCTAATTCAACTACTGCAAAATCATGGTTATGTTCTAATCTCAAAAGCGTTAGTGGCACACCAATATCATTGTTAAAACTCCCCTGGGTTGCCAGTACATTACCTAAACGCATCAGTATTGCCGCAACCATTTCTTTCACTGTGGTTTTACCACTACTACCCGTAATAGCCACTGTTTTTGGGGCAACCTGCTGCTTAACGTAAGCCGATAACTGTCCCAAAGCACGGTGAGTATCTTTAACAATAATTTGTGGAATTTGAACATTTTGCGGATGTTCTACAATTAGCGCACTGCAACCTAATTCAGCTACCTTTTCACTAAAACGATGACCATCAAAAGTAGGTCCTTTTAGTGCAATAAATAAATCACCTTCAACCAAAGCACGACTGTCTGTAGTAACTTTGTCAATGGTAAGTGTTTCAGCTTTATGCTGCCCGTCTATAATTTTGCCTTTAACTGCATTGGCAATATCAGATAAAAGTAATGGGATCATGATATGGCCTTATTTAAATAGAAATTACGCACTAATTCTCTTTCGTTATAATCAATTTTTTCATTCGCCATGAGAATAAAATTTTCATGACCTTTTCCTGCCAACAAAACAATATCCCCGACTTTTGCATGAGACAATGTTGAAGTCACTGCTTGCTCACGATTCAACATTACGGTTACCTTTTCAGGGCATTCAAATCCTGAAAGAATGTCATTGGCAATTAATTCCGGAATTTCATTGCGAGGATTATCATTAGTGATAATGACATGGTCCGCACGCTTCTCAGCTATGCTGCCCATCATACTCCGCTTACCTGAATCACGGTTTCCACCACAACCAAATACCAGCCAAAGTTTTCCCTCACAATGTAACCGACAAGCTTTTAATGCATTTTCCAACGCATCAGGCGTATGAGCATAATCTACAATTGCAATCGCACTTTTTTCCACTGAACTATCAACTGGGCTTTCAACTGCTTTTTCTGCTGAAAATGATTCCATCCGGCCAATAATGGGTGTGATGTTTTTAACAGCTTCAACAATAACCTGTAATGGATATTTCTCAGCAATAAGCACAGACATAGCTGCCAATAAATTATCCACATTAAAATCACCCATTAATGGGCTTTCAACATTAATGTTACCTATATGACTTTGCAGGTAAAAAACTACGCCATTTGCTGAAGATTTAATATCTGAAGCATACAGATAATGTGGATATTGAGTCATTGATTTTGAACGACCATAAACAATTACATTTTCGGTCTCTGACCAATCAGCCAGCCATTTAATAACCTGTTCATCGTCACCATTTAAAATTGCAGTTTGCTTTTTACTATGCTGAGAGTTGGGCTGAGAATGGGGTTGAGAATTGGGTTGAGTGTTTGACCCATCGTCCAGCCCAGCATTGTACCCAGTGCATGAACTAAAAATCAGCCCTTTAGCGTCGGCATAATTTTCCATGGTTTGATGATAATCTAGATGATCCCGACTTAAATTAGTAAACACCGCAATATCAAATAATTCCGCTTTTACCCTGCCTTGCTCCAGAGCATGCGAAGATACTTCCATTGCCACTTGAGTAATATTGTCAGCTGAAAAATCAGCTAACAACTGGTGTAACTGGGTCGCACCAGGAGTGGTGTTATTCAATTCTTTTAATGAAGATAAACGTCCAGAACCAACAGTGCCGATAACCGCACAAGATTGCTGACAAGCTTCAAGTAATTTAGCAATGATTTGACTGGTACTTGTTTTACCATTAGTCCCTGTGATACCAATCATCGTCATTTTTGTTTGCGGACTTTGATAATAACTTTTGGCTAACTCAAATAAATGTTGGTTCAAGTTAAAGAACTGCACTACTTGAATACTGATATGAGCAGAAATTGATTTTTCCCGGGTTTCAAATACAGCAGAATCTTTTTGCCTGACAAAATGTTTAGTAATAATATTGCCATGTTGTTGGCTTTTCTGACACTGCGCCAACACTAAAACCGCACCATTCTTTATTGCCTTATCTATATACTGACGACCATCCTGCTCACTACCAACAGTTGCACAAAAAATGTCACCTGCTTGAACCTGACGACTATCATTGACTAAATTAACGCTATCAATTTCATCAATGAAAATTTCAAACAGAGACAATGTGTCTGCAATAGAATAATGATTAGTGCCAGAGCAGGAAACGTTATACATCAACATTATCCTTATTCTTTGAAGTAGCCGATTTGTCAATTTTAATCAAATCCTGTCGATTTTGTGCTACCTTCTGCGCATCGGGAATTATATTCAGTACTTGCAATGCGCCTTTCATCACTCTTGAGAAAACAGGCGCAGCTACTTCCCCGCCATGGTATAAGTCACCGCCTGGTTCATTGATCACCACAACAACGACCAATTCAGGTTTTGTAATAGGAGCAATACCAGCAAATAAGCCAACATAATCGTTACCATAACCTCCGGCAAGTGCCTTAAATGCAGTACCTGTCTTTCCGCCAACTCTATAACCGGGAACTTTTGCTTTTGGTGCTAAATGATTAACGACATCTTCAAGCATAGTCACAACTGCATTGCTGTTCTTTTGTGAAAAAATACGTGTTGATTCGATATTTTTAATATCTTCAGGATTAATTTTTAAAATACTTAACGGCCGTTTAACACCGCCATTCGCCAAAGTTGAATAAAAACGCGCTAACTGCATTGGTGTGGCCGCAAGCCCCATACCATAAGACAAAGTCGCTAATTCAACTTTTGACCAACGTTGACGGTCATGCATAATGCCTGAACTTTCACCAATTAAACCAGTACCTGTATCTTCGCCAAAACCAGCATCAAAAAATGTATCCAGATAAAATTCTTTTGGTATTGATAATGCCAGTTTAGTAGCGCCCACATTTGAAGAATGCGCTAAAATCCCCGCCAGGGTTAGCTTGCCATAATATCGGGGATCAGCAAATCTGCGACCACCAATCCGAATTGGAGCTGTATCAATAATGGTGTCTAAATCAGCAGAGCCAAATTCCAAAGCGCTCAGGACAGCCAAAGGTTTCATTATTGACCCCGGCTCATAAAAATCAGTAATGGCACGGTTCCTGAATCGGTGAATAGCGGTATTACGTCGATTATTTGGATTGTAGGAAGGGCTATTAACTAAAGCTAATACTTCTCCGGTATGAACATTAACAACAACAACAGATCCAGACGTTGCCTTAAAAGCTTCAACTGCACCTTTAAGCTCTGAATAAGCTATTGCTTGAATACGTTGGTCAATGCTCAACACTAAATCTTGTGCTTCTGTAGGTGGTTCAACAGCTAAAATTTCGATGATACGATTTTTGGCATCTTTTCTAAATTGGGTTTTACCATCGTTACCAGTAAGAAGTTTATCATAAACTCTTTCAACACCTTCAATACCTTTGTCATCAAGGTCTGTGAAACCAACAATGTGGGCGCTAATTTCACCTGTAGGATAAAAACGTTTCGATTCTTTACGCAAGTGAATACCGGGAATTTTTAACTCTTTGATATAATTTGCGACTACCGGAGATACTTGTCTTTCTACATAAACAAAACGTTTAGCTGGATTTTGAATAACACGGCTAGTTAGTTTATTTACATCTCGCCCTAAAACATCCGCTAAAGCTTGCCAATGTTTACTCATCGTCAATGCCTTGCTATCAATAACAATTTTAGGATCAGCCCACACAGTTTCCACGGGTACACTTATCGCTAATTCATTACCATTTCTGTCAAGAATAGAGCCGCGTTGCACGGTATTGGCCAAGGTTCGTAATGAACGCTTATCACCCTGTTTTTTTAACATATCAGGTTCAAACACTTGAATGTAGGCAGTGCGAGCCATTAAACCGCTATAAATTAGCACTACAATAGCCAGCACAACGTTAAAACGCCATGCAACTATTGTTGGCTTGTATTTATCTGAATGTTTTTTCACGGTTCTTGTCATGCTTATTTATTATCAATTGTGATAGCTAATTAGCTTCACTTTTGTGTTTATCGTTTTAATTTAGCTTCTTATAATTTTATAAAAAATTCATTGTTAACTAGGGCAACCTAATAATTATTTCTGTGTTGGCATTTGGTCTATGCATATCTAATAATTTAATCGCCTGGGTCTCTATCGCGCTGTGCTCTGCCAAACTATTTTGTTCCAGTAGTAAATTACGCCACTCAATATCTAATTCGTCACGCTCTGTCAGTATTATTTCCAGCTCACTCGTGGTCTGCCGATTTATATGGGTATAATAAATCACCGCAAACGCCGTAATTACGACTAAAACCATCACGGTGTAGCTCAATAGATGTCGCTGAATGTCCCGCCATATATCAAATGCAAGTACAACTTTAGGCGCAGCCATTTTCTTCATCAGTCGTCCCTGTCATAAGTTCGGTCCGATTAAGTTAATCAGCCAACCGCTGTGCCACACGCAATAACGAACTTCGTGATCTTACGTTGTCACTCACTTCTTGCTTGCTGGGCTTTAATTTACGACCAATCAATTTCAACTTGATCCCTTTTCGTAATTCCTCTTCACTTATCGGTAAACCTCTGGGTACCTTCTTACCTTGTGAATTTTTTTTCATAAATTGTTTAACTAAACGATCTTCCAGCGAATGAAAACTGATCACCACTAAACGGCCATCTTCAGCAAGTACAGATAAAGATGCTGCCAATACTTTTTCAATTTGTTCAAGTTCACTGTTGATATAGATACGAATAGCCTGAAAACTACGCGTCGCAGGATGTTTTTTTATTTCACGTTGCGGAGCTGTTGTTTTAATTAACTTTGCTAATTCACTGGTACGGGTTAAAGGGAATTCATCACGGCTATCAACAATTGCATTAGCAATACGCCAGGCATGCCTTTCTTCACCAAAAGTACGTAATACCCATGTAATATCCTCTACGTCAGCAAGGGCCAACCACTGGGCTGCCGTTTGTCCGCGCGAAGTATCCATTCGCATATCCAGCGGGCCATCTTTCATAAAACTGAAACCACGCTCTGCTTCATCAAGCTGTGGTGAAGAAACCCCTAAATCTAGCAATACACCGTCAATCTTGCCATTTAACTGATGCTTATCAGCAATTTCTTGTAAATCAGCAAAACCTTGATGTTCGATCAAAAAACGTGGATCGGCACTAAACTTTTCAGCAGCAGCAATAGCAGTAGGATCACGGTCAATAGCAATCAAACGGCCTTTCTCAGAAAGTTTAGATAAGATAAGTCCTGAATGGCCACCCCGACCAAAAGTGCAGTCGATATAGCAACCATCGGGGTTGATGGCAAGACCGGTAATTGCTTCATCGAGCAACACTGAAATGTGCAAGTTATCTGTAGGCATAATATCTATTTTTACTGTTGTGGTTGCAGTTAAAGCTGCAAATCAAGTAAACGTTCAGGTAATTCAATTTCACTTGGCGAAATATTACTGATATCTACATTCATCTGTGTTTGCCAAGCTTCTTCATTCCAAATTTCAAATTTTCTCAATTGTCCAACTAATATAATATTCTTATCCAAACCAGCATGTTGGCGTAATGGACCACTAATTAATAAGCGACCATTTTTATCTAATTCACAATCAGAGGCATTGCCTAACAACTTTTGTTGAGCCAAGCGTTCTGCTCGATTCATGCTGGAAAGTTCACACAATTTCAGTTCAATTTCTTCCCATTCAGGCAGAGGATAAAGTAGCAAACAGGGGTATTGGAGATCTATGGTACATACCATTTTCCCTTGGCTGTCGGCAATAATCTCCCCGCGATACCTGGTTGGCATCGTTATACGGTTTTTATTGTCGAGCGTAATAGCGCTGGTGCCTCTAAACATAACCCTTTTTTATTATTAAGCGGGTAGCTGGATCGCAAATGATCCACTATTTCCCACTTTTTCCCACAATACTACAGTTTAGTGACTAAAACCAACTTATGTCAAGCAAAGTTTTATGAAAATGATCTCGGCCGATACCAATAAAATTAAGGCCTAAAAGCAAATTAACGAAAAAGTGGTGTTTTGTGGATCATTCGCCCAAAAAAGGGCTGATAAATAATCTTTTTTATTCATTTGGGGTTGAGACAGACGAGAAAAAGAAATTCTTTCCCAATTTATGGATAATTTGGCTAGAAATGAGTATTGGCAAAGATAACAAAATCATGAGATTTAATTGTTATTTTAATTTGTTGCCCAATGGTTAATAAAACATCAGTGTAAAAACTTAATTGGTCAAACTTCAGACAATCATCTCTGGATAAACTACTCAATAAGTAATGATATCCTTGTTCAGTAATAGAAATATGCTCAATTTGAACATTTGCCGGGGCATCTGACATACATAAGTTAATAAATTGTGGCTTTATTAATAATTGTAGTGACCCATTAGAATTTTTGCCCGTAATAAATTTCTTGATCCCAGCAGTATCACTGTGATCTTCTTCTGAATGTTCAGTATCTAAAGGTGAGTTTTCTACAAAAATATCGCCAATAGCAGAAACCAAACTATTACTTTGATCCACAACTTGTACAACTACGGGTAACCAACTGCCCAACTGTAAAAAATCAGCAACCTGCCAACTGTTAGGCTGTTTGCAAACTGCCGCCGGCATACCTGTTTGCAATATATTACCCTGATGCATTACGGCAATTTTATCAGCAAAAGTAAAAACCTCGTCTTTATTATGGGTAACAAAAATAGCCGTCATATTTAAATGTTTTAACAATTGACGGATCTCTATCATCAATTCATTGCGTAAACGTGCATCAATATTTGAAAACGGTTCATCAAGTAGTAATAATTTAGGCTGTGGTGCCAGTGCGCGTGCAATTGCAACCCTTTGCTGTTGTCCGCCTGATAATTCATGGGGATAGCGCTGGGTTAAATCTTCTAATTTCAATAAATCTAATAAGGGGTTAATTCGGGATGCTTGTTCTCGCTTTGATAATTTATCTATACCGAAACAAATATTGGCGTCAACCGTTAAGTGAGGAAATAAGGCATAACCTTGAAAAATCATTCCAATATTTCGATGCTCAGGAGCGATCATATTGTCAGCTGAAACTTTGATCTCATTGCCAATAGTCAACTGACCTGAGCAAGGTTCGATAAAACCGGCAATAACATTAAGCAGCGTTGTTTTACCACAACCGCTGGGACCAACTAAGCCTAGAATTTCACCCGCTTGTAATGAAAGTTCAACATCAGACAAGATAACTTTGTTTTGCAACTGCACAGATAACTGATGAATTTCTAACAAGTCACTCACGTATTTTCCTCAAGGTTTCTATTATTGGGATTTTTTTTGTTTTCGTTATTTTCGATACTTTCGTTATTTTCGTTACTTGGCTTGTTTTGCTTATGCTCGTTGTTTTTATTTAAAAATATTATCGGTAACAAACCAAAAAAAACAATTAATATTGCACCTAAAGCACCTTGCTCCAGCATTTCATCAGAAATTAACTGGTAAATTTGTGTGCTCAACGTTTCAAAATTAAATGGTCGTAATAGTAAAACCGCCGGTAATTCTTTCATCGCTTCAACAAAGACTAATAACCATGCAACTAAAATTGAAGGCTTTAACAAAGGGAGATGCACTTTGAATAAGGTTTTAGTCAAACCAGCGCCTAAACTAGCCGGAGCAAGATCTACCGAATTAGGAATTTGATTAATGCCACTTTCAACGGTGCCATTGGCAATTGCCGCAAAACGTACAACAAAAGCAAAAATAATTGCAAAAATTGATCCTGATAATAACAAACCCGGCTCCTGAACCCCGACAATTACAGCGAAATTGTTTATCCAATGATCAAGCGGACCAAAAGTAGCTAACATTGCCATAGCTAAAACCGTACCGGGTATAGCATAACCAAAACCAGAAATCTGTTGAGGCAGTATTCGCCAGCGATCCCGTCCCAAACGACGGTATAAACCCAGCACCAAAGCAATAAACGATGTTATAGTCGCAGCATAAAAAGCTACTTCAAGGCTGTTTTTCCCTGTTGGCAATAACGCGATTAACTGCTCAACATCACTATACTCAAGTGCCATAATAATTAATAAGCCAAAAGGTAAAATAAAGCCACCTATAGCTAATAACCAACAAAATATACTCGCAAAAACCTGCTGTACAGTACTTAGCAGTACGGCTTCATGACTTTTGTCAGGGCTATGCGACTGATGTCGTTGCCCTGCTCTCGCCTTTTGTTCAGCAATAACGGCAAACAAGATGAAAAGCATTAAAACACTAGCCAACGCATTCGCCGTAGCTAAATCACCATAACCTAACCACGTATCATAAATTGCTGTTGTTAGTGTATTAACAGAAAAATATTGCACAGTAGCAAAGTCAGCAAGAGTTTCCATCAAAACAAGTGTTGCCGCAACCGCAATTGCAGGACGTGCTAAAGGAAGCGCAATTTTAAAGAAACTTTTCTGTGCAGAAAGCCCCAATGAACGACCAGCTCTTAATAAATGTTGATCTTGGTGTTCAAATGCTGTGCGGGCCAGCATATAAACATAAGGAAATAATACCAAAGACAAGATCAATGCAGCCCCTGGTAAGGTTCGAATATCAAAAAACCAATAATCGTCTGGTGACTGCCACGAAAAACACTCCCGGAGAGCTCGTTGTACCGGGCCTGCGTAGTCAAACAAATCAGTATAAAGGTAAGCAACAAGATAAGCAGGCATCGCCAGAGGCAACATTAATAACCAACGAAGTATTTTCTTACCGATAATATTCGTATGAAAGATAATGGCGGCAGCTGTAACACCAAAAATTAATGAAAGAATAACAACCAAAATACCAAGTAATAAAGTATTCACTATATAATCAGGTAAAACGGTTTGCCACAGATGAGTAAATAGTTCAGTTGACGCACTAATACCGCCAAACAACATAATCAACACTGGCACCATAAGCACCAGTGCAATTATCCAACTAAGAAATTGCCAAACTTTATTTTTTTGATGAGAGATCACAAATTAACATCTTTCTTTAAAGGCACGGGACTGTGTTAAAGGATCCTTAAATTATGTCTGTCACAAAAAACAGTATTAAAGATCAAACTTTGATTTATCTAATAATTGTAGAGCAAGTTTACGATATTTAGCAATAATTTCAAGCGATAATGGATCAGCTTTAAATGCTCCCCAGGATGCAACCAAGGCAGATGGTTTAACATCAGCACGTACTGGATATTCCATATTAGTTTCGGCATACATAGACTGAGCTGGTTTTGAAACTAAAAACTCCATTAAAGCCCTGGCATTTTTTGTATTAGGTGAATATTTTGCCATTGCCATACCTGAGATATTAACATGAGCACCACGATTAGCTTGATTAGGGAAATTAATATAAACCCCATCAGCCCATTGTTTTTGATTGTCATCTTTTAGCATTTTACCAAAGTAGTAACTGTTGCCTAATGAGATATCACACAATTTTTGATGAATAGCCTGAACTTGAGCACGATCACTACCTTGGGGTTTACGTGCCAAATTAGATTTGATTTTTTCTAACCAGGTTAAAGTTTTTGCTTCACCGTGTTCAGCGATCATAGATGCAACTAATGCAACATTATAAGGATGCTTACCGCTGCGGGTACAAATTTTTCCCTGATACTTTTCATCAGCCAAGTCTTCGTAATTTAACTCAATTTTCCCAAGGCGTTTAGCTGAATAAATATTTCTAACCCTTGTGGTTAAGGCAAACCAAGTATTATCATCAGCGCGATACTGACTGGGAATTGCGGTAAGAATGTCTGTCGAATCTACTGCTTGCAACAAGTGTTTATCATGCAATTCAATTAAACGGCTAATATCTGTAGTTAATAAAATATCAGCAGGGCTATGTTTACCTTCACGAGCTAAACGTTCAGCCATTCCTTTTTTAGCAAACACAACATTTACTTTAATACCACTTTGTTCAGTAAACTTTTCAAAAAGAGGCTTTACCAGAAAGGGTTGACGGTATGAGTAAACATTCACTTCATCACTGGCGTTAACCACTAAACTGGTCGAAAGAACAGTAACTACCAACAAAACGAATAATATCGGTGTAAATATTAATTTTTTCAACATAATAACCTGCTTATAAACAATTAAAATAAAAGAAACTAATGCAACTTAGCAAGCGTAAAGAAGAACAATAAGCCTGTCAAGTTTTTGAGAACGATTCTCATTTAAGCAATATTATCAACTATCTTAAGAGCTAACCTTACAGCTTATAACATGAGACAAGATAAACTCTTTAGTTTCTGTTGATAATCCCATTGCAGAAAAATAACTGCGACCAGCCGAATGAACAATCAAAAAACCAAATTTTGTTTGCTGAATTTTACTGATGTCAGACCATAAAATTTTACTGTCTAAATAAAAAGACCTTGATTCAATGCCCTGATCATTAATCAACAAAGTAACTTCACTATGTGAAGCCTTGCTGAGCATTTGCCTTAATACCCACCATGGTTTTTGATAATAAACACTGACTGCGTCTAAAACACCTAACACAACAATGAACCAGGCAATATAAGCACTTACCTCACTAAAAAGTAATACCGACAAGCCAAAAACAGATAACACGCAAGCTTTTAAATAAATTTTAAAGGACTGCTCAATATTAACCGACTCAGCGTAACATTCACTGAAATAGGCTTTATCTAAAATAAAGGTTGTTGTGTTGGAAAATGAAGTCTTCATCAAAAATTTACTGACGGGGAAAACGTTAGTTTATCGGGAAGTATGTCTTGTGGATAGTTAATTGTTCTTACCAATTTGGGTTAACGCTAGTTTTATACCTATTACTTGTTAAACCAGCTGAATTTTGTTTTAAAATAGCTTGGATCCCATCAAATTATGGATAGTTTAATTAATATATGATGAATTATGAATGAATGTATTTGTAAGGTATATACCCATCACCATTCAAAATGCAGGTTTTGATTCGTTTAAAAAACATATTTACTGCGTTGCTGAATCTTAAATAAGAATAACTTATCCGGCGAATCAGCGTCTTGTAACTATGCTTTTTAATTCACCTCAAATTCCCGCATTTTGAAAGGTAACGGGTATAGTTTATTTACTTTTACTCTGACCCGTTAATTTTTTAACTTGCTATAACTATTTCTTGGTTATCAGAGTTTAGCCGTCCGCAGAAGATTCAAATTTTAAGTTAGCTATTAGTGGACAAAATTTTGCTAAAGGATAAAAATAATGAGAAATAAAACCAGACTCACATCAATATTGCTGCTTCTCTCCACTTGTATATTAAGTTGCAGTGAACAAGCTCCAAAACAACAGGTAAATGCCAGAGACACTGAACAAACAATTAAAGCGTCCAGCGATTTTAACATCGAATATGAACAATATACGCTTGCTAACGGCTTAAAAGTTATTTTACATCAAGACAAGTCTGATCCAATTGTGGCTATGGCCACCATAGTACATGTAGGATCTAACAGGGAAAAACCTGGCAGGACAGGATTCGCTCATTTCTTTGAACATATGTCATTTAATGACTCAGAAAATGTGCCCAAAGGTGCAAATCGAAAAATGATCCCTGAACTTGGTGGCACACGCAATGGTGGAACATGGAGTGACGGTACTATTTATTATGAAGTAGTACCAAAAGACGCATTCGATAAACTTTTGTGGATTGATTCTGATCGCTTCGGTTTTATGATCAATACCGTTGATCAGGGAACTTTAGAGCGCGAAAAACAAGTGGTTAAAAACGAGAAACGCCAGCGAGTGGACAATCGGGCTTATGGTCATACTGGTCATATCATAAAGAAAGCACTTTATCCCCAAGAGCATCCATATAACTGGACAGTGATTGGCGATTTGGAAGATCTTCAGGCAGCGGATCTGGATGATGTAAGAGAATTTTATGATAAATTTTATGTGCCATCCAATGCTAGTTTAGTTATCGCGGGTGACATTGACTTTGCAGAAACCAGAAAAAAAGTAGAACAATGGTTTGGCGAAATCAAAAGTGGAAATGCTATGGAAAATATGCAACCGCGAGCGGTGAGTCTGAAACAGGACATTAAGTTATTTCATTTAGACAATTTCGCAAAATTACCGGAACTACGTTTAACCTTTCCAACAGTAGAACAATATCACCCTGACTCCTATGCCTTGAATGCCCTGTCGGAAATACTTTCTTCCGGGAAAAACGCTTCGCTTTATAAAGTCATCGTAGAACAAAATAAATTAGCACCAGCAGTCGCGGCCTGGAATAGGTCGGAAGAGATCGCCGGTACTTTAACCATTAGAGTCAGAGCAAACGCTGGAACTAAACTAGACCGCATTAAAAAAGCAATTAATGATGCTTTGATTGATTTTGAGAAAAATGGATTTACTGATAATCAACTGACTAAAATAAAAGCCGAAATGGAAACTAGTTTTTATTATGATATTGAAAGCGTTTTAGACAAAGCCCTGCAACTTGGTATCTATAATGAGTATGCTGGTTCGCCCGATTTTATAAAACAAGATATCAAAAATATTACAGCCGTAACTCGTCAGGACATTATGAGAGTCTATGATCAGTACATTAAAAATAAACCGGCAATCATTACTAGCTTTGTTCCCAAGAATGCTGAAGATTTAGTGTTGTCAGGATCAACCAAAGCTAACGTGATTGAAGAAGAAATAAAACAAGGTGCCGAAACAGACTTTGTTGAAAACGATAACATTGAATACGAAAAAACAGTCACTAAATTCGATCGTAGCGAGCCACCATTAACAGAATTACCAAGTTTAAGCATACCAGCCATTTGGAAGGAAAAGACGGATAACGGAATTCAAGTATATGGCATCGTAAAAGATGAACTGCCGATTGTTAATTTTAGTTTAAGAATTGACGGTGGGCAAAGTTTAGATACTCAAAACAAGCAAGGCACTGCTTATTTATTAGCACAATCTATGAACGAAGGAACCCTGAATAAAACCCCTCAACAATTAGAAGAAGCGATTGGTGTGTTAGGTGCGAGTTTATGGGTTAAAGCTGACAAAGAAGCGATCACCATCAGCGGTCAATGTTTAACCAAAAACTTTGAGTCAACAATGAAATTGCTCAAAGAAATATTATTAACTCCGCGTTTTGACAGCAAAGAATTTGAACGATTAAAAACTACCCGCCTGACTCACATTAAACAGGCGAAAGGAAACGCCAGTCAAATTGCGGCTAATGCATACATGAAATTACTTTATAGTGATAAACATGTTTTAGGCATACCAACAGGTGGCACCAAGCACAGTGTGCAAAATATAAAATTGGCTGACATTAAGGATTTTTACAAGAATTTCATTTCAGCCAACAATGCCAGCTTTCATATCGTCGGTTCCGTTTCTCAATTAGAAGTTAAAAAAGGTTTAAACTTATTGAAAGATTGGCAAGGCGAATCCATTGCAATGCCAGAGCAACCAACAGTTGTTTCAGTTAAAAAACCTAAGCTCTATTTTATTGATTTACCGAATGCCAAACAGTCTGTTATTTATATGGGCAAAACCGTAGTCGATGGATTTAATCAAGCGATTTATCCCATCCAATTTGCCAATAAACGGTTAGGTGGAGGCTCGAGCGCACGTTTGACTCAAACCTTGAGAATTCAAAAGGGTTATACCTATGGTGCTTATTCTTACCTTAGAACTAGTCACTATCAGTCGTCATTTATTGCCTCATCTCAGGTTAGAACCAACGTCACACTTGAGTCTTTAAAAATATTCAAAGACTTAATAGGTAACTACCAAAATACCTATCTGAAGGACGATTTAACTGACATTCCGCACCACTTTTAGGAATAAATTTGTCGGTAAATATCCCCGAGACAATCAATGATCGTTCGGTTTCTT
>JABSOI010000071.1 GCA_013216015.1 Alteromonadaceae bacterium
AATGAATAACCATAATGCCTAAAATTCATACATAATTCACTTTGTTTTTTATAAAGCATGCAAGATGCGACAGAACCTTAAAAAACACCTCATTTTTCTTCATACTTTTTCTGATCATGCTTTTACAATTTAACCTGGGTTTTCCAAACAGAAATTAAAAAATAGCTTTTTTAAAACGAATTACAATCGAGTATATTCTGCACATCGTCCCAATGTTGTGACCGCAAAGTTTTCCAGGCAATCCGTAGCCATGGCGTGTACTCACCTTCGTTAGTCACAATAGCGTCATCCAACATATCAGAATCAACAAACTTCCACTCTTCAACTTCATTGGGATCAACCACACCGACTTTATCACTTTTACCGATAAATACCGTACATAATTCTGTTTCTGAACCAAAATTTTCATTTCGCGAACTGTACTTAAATTTAAAAATTGAACTAAGCGGCGTAACTAAACCCAATTCATCTTCCAAACGCCTTTGAGCAGCGACTTCAGTTTCTTCACCCCACAAAGGATGACTGCAACAACTGTTAGCCCAATACCCCGCCCAAAGTTGCTTAAACTTGCTTCGACGCTGCAACAATAATTGTCCCTGACTATTAAAAATATAGATGGAAAAAGCACGATGTAAAAGCCCTACATCTGTATGGCATTTATCTCGTCGTTCCGGACCTAATATATTATCGTCGTCGTCAACCAGAATAAGTTGTTCGTCACCCCGCCACATATGAGTGTTATTCATTAATATTGTTCCTGTTAAGCTTGAGGGTTTAAAACGCGAAGCTTAGTTCATATTATTGGTGATCTCCATGATAAAAGAATTATCTACTGATAAGTAATTAAAGTTTAATGAATTATATTTAAGTTTGGTAACTTATCTGAAAACTTTTGAATGGTATTTAATGGGTTATAGCTCAAGTAATTGATGTGATGTCAGATGAGTTAACTTATACCAATTGTTATGCTTATGAAATCTAGAGGTGATAACTACGACGCCAACAATAAAAGTTAACTATATTTCATCATATTAAATGAAAATATGGCGTCTTAATTTCCAGACGATCATCATCAACATGCTTACCCACAGTGAAGTGATATAAAATTTGCCATTCACAATCTTTTAATCCTAAAATCGTGTGCATCTGATCATCAAAAAAACAGCCAATGCCTGTTGCCCGAAGTTGGTGAGCCTCCGCTTCCAAATAAAGTACCTGACCAATCAAGCCAGTTTCCCAGAAAAGTCTGGGATACATTGCGGGCTCTTGCATCAAAACAGACTCAAAACGAGACAGCATTCCAAGAGAAAATGCGCTATTTCCTGCTATGGCCTGATCGCAACAAATCAATTTTGCCTTTGCTCTAAAATCACCTGTTTCAAGAAGGTAAAGTGGTAAATCTTCTTTTCTCTGGATCCAGTCAAAACTTGAATGTGTGTGGCTTTTCAAAAATTTCAAATGACTGGGATTTCGGACAAACATGTAAAGACCTGACTCAAGCCCCTCCACAGCATGAACAAAGAGTGCGAGATGAACTTGTGGCTCAAATGGAAAGGCATCAAAAGGACAGCCCTTGCCCGGTAGGGTTTGCTCCAGAGAATGTATGAAGGTTGAAAGTTCTATACGACTGCCCGTTTGATCATAATTCTGTGCGCTCCTTCTCTTTCTGATAATTTCTTCTGCGGTAAGGGCAGAGTTATCTTTACTGTGTTGAACATTTGAATGGTTAATCGTTTTAAGATAAACCGAAGCGTCGCCCTGCTGTTTTCTCTGCTTTACCTGCTGTTTTTGTTGCTGCTTTTCTAGCTGATTTTCTAGCTGATTTTCTAGCTGACTAGCACGCTGGACCATGCTGATTATTTCCCAGTCAACATGTTCTAAACTAAGACGATTTGGCTGATACTCATTGTTAAATTTATCAAAGTTAAAATTATCACCGTTAAAATTTTCCTGACAATTAAACCATTGAGATATATCCTGTAAATCATTCGATTCCCTTTCTACCCAGCAAAGACAGTCTGCATGCTCTTGCTCACCTTCTATCCATGTTAATTGTTCAAAACCTAAAAACTTATCCAGTGTCTTTTCACCAACCTGAGGAATCACGGTCATCTTCCAGCCATTGAGGTTGCAAGCAAAACGAAGAGCGCCCAGAGCATGTCCCAAATCGTGATGACAATATCGAAAAGCCCGCTCGCCGTATTTCCACGCCTCCCGCCAGGGTATGCTTGTCAGTATAATCCCGAATCCCCCACTGTTTTTAAGCCATAATGCTTGTTTTTGGTCCAGAAGTGCCCTTTCCTCCAAAGCGTGTTGATAAGGAAGATAGTGGGTAATGCAAGCCTGCTGTTGATGAAGTTCTGGTAATACCAAATAACATTCTGTCGGGTGCAAATTACCGCTGGACGGATTCATCCTCAGCGCCCATTCAGAATTACCAAATTTCTTCCAGGCCGAAAGCCCCATACCAAGCTCTAACATGCAGGCAATAGATTCAAGTGAAATCAAATAAGGGGGATGATCAACAGGCTCATAAAGTGCGGAATAAGGAAGCCCCCGATCTTTGCTTATCAGAGGTAACTGAATTTGGGGAGCACCTTCAAATAATCGAAAAGGTTTCGGCTGATTATCCCAATCCATGTATCCCAGAGAGCGAGCGTAGTGATCAAGATGGTGCTTGGTTTGCTCGTGATACGCTTTGACTATGGCGTACTTTTCTGATTTATCGTAACTCATTATCGTTCTACCAGACGTGGATAAATCAACCAACTATGCTCTGGTAAACCATGCTCAGCTAAAACGTGCTCTGGTAATAAATACGAAAATTCAGTCATGATATTTTGACTTATTGCCTGTTGGTTTTCTGCTATATAAAGATAATACTATGATGTATACAAATACCAAGCCTACCAATAAAGTACCTCCCCAAAATGATACCGGCAATAAATAAGCACTGTCGCTGCCATCTGTAACAATTAGGTATACCCATTCATCCAACGCCATACTCAAACCCATACCAAATAAAATTGATGCAAAATCCAATAAACGATCATCACAATTAAATAAAACCAGAGGGATCCCTGCAAAAATAATTAATAACAACCCGGTAAATAAATGATGTATCTGATACGGGCCTATTTCTAAATTTGTATTGGGGGACAAATGAAGAAATATCCTCAACAATATAAAGGTTAGTACCAAAGAAGCAGCAATTAAATAGGCTCTTTTCTTGTTTCCATTCATAAGAAATCATCACTTGTTTTTTGTGAAATATGTCTCGTTACTGCAACACATATTGTCTGAAACATATGTTCTTGAAAACATATGCTCTTGAAAACAAATCGTCTTGCAAAGCCGTCAGTCTCCCAAAGAACTTTCAATAACATCGTCTGCCCAATTCAATGCTGCCATAACGTTAGGAAACCCAATAGTACTCGTAAGAAGAATAAGGGCATGATAAATCTCATCAGCGCTTGCTCCAACACTGATAGCTCTTTTAGTATGGCTGTGTACGGCCCCTTCAGAGCGAATTGATGCTGCTGCCGATAACTGAATTAATTGCGCGGTTTTATTATCAATTGGTCCTGCTTGTTTTGTCGTTTTTCCCAATGTCTCAACTGCACTAAGAAAATCAGGATGCCGTTCTTTAATTTTTAAATATTGCTTAGCAGGAATTGTTTCCATAAATTTATCCTTAGATTGTTAAATTATCGTTCATAAAATTAGCCGACTTATTCAAACGTTAGCTTTATGTTTGAAGTCAAGTTATTCAACATACCCCGTCAATTGTAGTCTATTATTTCAAGAAATTTATTGAAGCCTTGACGATTTAAAATGAGCCGTAAATTTAGATAAAAATAGTTAGCAAAAACAAATAAATCGGCTAACATTAACCATTAAAAATATAGCGCTATTCAAACTATTTAACGTTGGAACCAAGATGACAATTAAAGTTAATGACAAAATCCCTTCAATAACCCTTAAAGTTTTTGGCGAAAAAGGACCGGAAAACATAACAACAGAAACCCTTTTTTCAAATAAGAAAGTTGTGCTTTTTGCCGTACCGGGAGCTTTTACACCAGGTTGCTCTAATACCCATTTACCCGGTTACGTAATTAATGCAGATAAAATTAAGGCCCAAGGTGTAGACAGTATCATCTGCATCTCCGTTAATGACGCTTTTGTAATGCACGCCTGGGGGAAATATCAAAACGCAGTAGAATTAATCATGTTAGCTGATGGAAACGGGGAATTTACTGAAGCCCTGGGATTAACTATGGATGCCAGAGCCTATGGCATGGGTAAGCGCAGCAAACGCTTCGCGATGATCGTCGAAAACAGTACGGTAACAACACTTAATGTGGAGCCGGCTGGCGGTATTGATGTCAGCTCTGCTGAAACACTTTTAGCATTGTTGTAAATGAACATTTTTGTATATAAAAACTGTTTTTAAATAAAGTGAAACTTGTACGGATACTAGTGAAATAGTTTCCTAAAATGATGAGGGACGAAAACAGTACTCTGCTTTTTGTCCTAATTTATTCGCTTGTCATGAGCATTTATTTATAAATTGAAAGTTGTTTATTTAACTGACGTTGTATTTTTTCATCAAAACACACAAATATCACTTCCTCAATTTGGTTTGTCTCCAACAGTGAATTGTGTATTTCTTTTACCGCAATTTCACAAGCCTTTTCTACAGGAAACCTATATGCGCCACAACTAATAGCAGGGAATGCAATTGAAGTAATATTGTTTTCTTGAGCAAGCTTCATTGACTCTTTGTATGGTGCTGCTAGACACCAGAGTAACTTCAGTTTGGCAAACCGCGCATATTGAGGGTTCAATACCTTTTCCCTATTATGCTGACTTGGACGAAACCGTTGCAGGCATCCCTAAAGATGTTCAAATAATAGCCTATTGTTCCTGCCCACGAGCCGCCGCAGACCACACCATAAACAAACTTAGAAGGCGTGGCTACACAAGAACAGCCGTGCTTTGGGAAGGTGTTTTTGGTTGGATGAATCTTGGTTTCCCTGTAATGCGTGGTGATATTGAAGGGGTATCTGACTAGCCCTAATGCCAAACTCTTTTTTGTGTTTAACGTTCACGTTGGGCAAGGTTACTGTTATAGCCAAGCTACTTGGAAATATATTGGCCAATTCCAACTTGAACCTCTGATAAAATACTTTATTTCATCTAATAGCTATGGTTATGTCCCGGCTAACTGTGAATGATGATATAACCAACTGTTTTATGAGCCTTATCCACTATTTTAAAATTGAAATTTCACCGCGTAGGATGGGTTAGCCGCAGGCGTAACCCATCAAAACACATACTTATCAGACAGTTAATAACTAAATCCTTAACGCGGTCTGATTTTTGTGATGTTATTCGCCAAGTCTCGGTCTATTCGGGTGAAATTCGGATCAATCATTACATATGCTGGTTTTTGTTCGACTATAATCCTGACTATTGACTGGGCCTGATTAATTTGCTGGTTGCCAAGATAAATAATCGCCCCACTATCAGCATCAGGATGAGCACTGAATAAACCTATTTTAATGGGTTCATTAATACCAACCTCCCTTACCTCACCACCCTTGCCTGTTGCTAAACGTAATGCCTGAACATTTATCACTACCTCATAACGCCCATCGGTAAGCTTATTAATAACAGCATCATTAATTGCCAAGTCATACTCAATTACCTTAGTCAGCCAATCTTGAATGAGAGGTTTGTGCTGTTCTTCGGCAATATCGTTAAGTACTGCAAGTAAATGATCAGTAGTCGCACTTAGCGTATATTGGTGATTTTCTATTAACTGTTTAAATGCTGCGTTTAATCTTTGCTCACCTAGTAACTCCCTTAATGCCTGTAAAACTACAGGTCCTTTTCCGTAATTAAGGTAAGCCTCTGTGTGTGCATCTACCAAACCAACTTCCGGTAAACTTGCGTAAGCACGACCTGAAAAATAACGACGTTGTGTGTATTTTGTTAAATGCCGGGCCATTGTTTTACCGTACATATTTTCCAAAATCACCGCTTCCATATACTTAGTTAACGATTCAACCAGCACACCTTCACCCTGAGTAATTTTAGGCACTAACTTCTCCCCCCACCATTGATGCATTACTTCATGAATGGTATTTCTGGCGGTATTATTGATTGCTGCATCATCATTGAAATCTTCGGTATATAGTTTTTCAGATAATGCAACAACGCCAGCAGCAGCCTTACCACCAAAAGGATGATAAACAGGTACTTCGAGAATACGTAAGCTGTCAAACGCATAAGGTCCAAGGTTGTCAGTCGCGTAATCCAGCGTTGCTTTAGTCGCTCGAAGCATTTCATCTATATTGTGCCCATGATCCGGATGAAAATACATCTCAACCGCAATACCCTGATGCATAATGCTCTTTGTTTGATAAACTGCCGAAAAATAACCGACTCGCGGGTATATAGGTTGCTGCATTTTGTAATGGAAAAAGTTTCGACCTCCCTGCTGCCACGTTTTCACCAGTTGTCCTGAAGTTACCGCTGTTTGCCCAAGCGAGGTTGAAAGTACCGCTTCAAACGTTCTTTTTTGAGTGATAAATTTTCCATTGCCACTCGGTTTTGTGCCATCAATGGTTAAAATAATTTTGGCGGCTAAACCTCGATTTTTGCGCTCAAATTTATCTTTGATTTCAAGCACGTCAACATAACCCAACAAAGGTTCAAAATGACCCTGATTGAGATAAGATCCGTTTTTGACTATTTCCTTTTTGATAGCAAAGGCTATTGAAGTTTGCTGCAACTGATAACTCATCGCTAAACTGTGCCCCGGCAATAAAGGTTGTGCCAATTTAAATAAATAGACGCTCCAATCAGGTGTTGAATCAGTGAGTATTACCTTAGCTTTTTCAATTTCAATAGATTGTAACGGCACACGAGCAGTGACAAAAATTTCGTGCATTGCTTTACTGCCAGTATTTTCAATCAGGTGATCTGCTTTAACAATATAACTTTGCCGATTGGGGAAAAAATCTACTGCTATGACCATTTGACTAACTTGTGGTATAGCCAACGTTTGATACTGTTTATATTTACGCTCATAATCCTCTTGATAACCTAAGCTTTGTTGCTTAGTTTGGTAGTCATTGCCTGTAGGTATACTACGGTGAATTGACCCGCCAATAACGACAAGTACTGCAATTAATACCGTTAAACATATTCGAGCAGTTTTTGAACCTGCCTTATTTCGGGTGGTTGTTAATTGCTTTTCGCCAGAAAACCATTTGACTTTATGCCACTCTCCCCTGTTCCAACTCAATATTGTCATGCCAGCAATAATAAGCGCCAACACTCCCCAAAAAGCTGCTAAATAATGAAACTTAATCGCGTAGTCACCATAACCAACTAAATCGGAGTCAATACGTAATAAACTCGGCAACTGATTAATGTTTAATAAGGGATGTTCAATGCCGAATAATCCGCTTGAATTGGTAAAAAATATAATGACGATGGCACTTACCACCATACCCAAATATTTATTTTCAAAACGGCTGCCGGCAATACGGGTTTGTATAAAGAAAATCAATACAGTTTGTATTAACACAGGCAATGCCGTGAAGTAAAACTGCGAGATATAATGAGCAAGGTCAAAACGGTAATAACCGTTAATTATTTGAAATATCACTGACACAATAATACTTAAGGTCACTAAAAATAGTGGAATAAAAAATAATGAAAGCAGTTTTGCTCCATAAACAGTGGCGTTAGAGACTGGTGTGCTATCGAGTAAACTATCGACTTTAAGTAGTTTTTCCTGCCATATTTTTTCAGCGCTGTAAAAAATAATAAGCGCGGTTACCATTGGAATGAATGCTTCGGTACTATAACTAATTAATAATGATGTAGTCGGATAACTGCCAGAGAATTCACCGCTACTAAAAATACCAACCGCCATTAGCATACCAATTACAGCCATGCCTGTTACGAGTACCATTAAAACTCTAAAAGCCCACTGACTCAATAATTGTTTAATTTCAATTGACGAGAGCGTTAACAGTGCCTTAAATTGATATTTAAGTGTAGATGTATTGGTATTAGCCTTAACACTAACCATGGCACTAAACTTAGTACTAATCATAGCACTGACCTTAGGTGTTTCAATATCTTGATTCAAATGATCTGAAACAAACGTTGGAGCTGAGCCAGTTAAATCAGCTTGCTTGTGCGCCTTAGTTGTCATGTTAGTTATCAAACTTTTACCTAACTGAGAATGTCGGACAATATGCTTCTGAATGTAAAAGAATATCCCTGATGCTATAAATAACCAAATCATTCGATTTAATAATAAAGTGCCAGAAAAGCTAAAGAGTTGTTGATTCTTTTGTGTTGGCGTCCAGAACTGGCTTTGTTCGAAAAAGGCACTGGTGCCAAAGGGATCTAACAGAGCAAAAATCCTGACCACACCTGGATCTTTAAATACATAACTTCCCGTTATAGGTGCGCCAATAAATACCATCGCCCCCCAAAATAAGATAAACAGTAATATTGTAGCAATATAGGTAGCAAAAGCGCTTTGTTTCCTTACCGTTACCGCAACCAATAAACTCGTGATAATCATGGTATTAGGTAAAACAAATACTAACCATGGCCATAAATAACGTATCAACGAAAATTCAGTCACTTTTTCTTCATCAAGACTGGGTGATAACATGCCTAACATCATGCCAATTGATAAAATAGAAATAACACATAACGTACTCAGCAATATCGCCATGGCTCGACTAATAAACCTTTGTTTAATAGCCAGTGCACCGGTGATCCCGTAAAATCTATATTCCCGATCTCTTAGCAAACTATTAACGCAAAACAACATAGCGACAAAAATGCTGAGCACCGAAGTCAAAGCAATAAAATAACTTAAACGATAAGATGAGTTTATATTTAATAATTCCATCCCCTGCCCCAAAACATCAGCGTTAATTGCAATACCATAACCTAGTGATGCAAGTAACAATATGATGAATGACGGCTGTTTAATTTGATACAAACTCTCGAAACGCAATAATTGAATTAACATAAATAACTCCTTACTCAGCAATTCTGTTGCTTTAAGGTGTAAAAATAAGCATCTTCCAAATCTGCTTGTGCTGGCAAAAAACCTTGATCAGGATTAGTGTCCGCAACAAGCCTTATCTGATAGCTTCCACCTTTTAGCCGCACAGATAACAATTGATGCTGTTGCTGCACTTGCTCTAATTCGTTTTTAGCTATGGTTTTAGTCCATAGTTTGTCTTTTAAAACATTCACTAGTGCTTGTGGCTTACCCTGAAAACACACTTTCCCTGCATTTAAAATCGCCATTTTTGGGCACAAATTATTTATGTCTTCTACGATATGGCTTGATAAGATGATGATCATTTTCTCAGCGATATCAGATAATATGTTATGGAAACTATTACGTTCTGCGGGATCTAAGCCTGCGGTGGGTTCATCAATGATCAATAACTTAGGAGAGCCCAGCAGCGCTTGAGCTATGCCAAATCGTTGCTTCATACCACCAGAATAGTTAGCAACGGCTTTATTTTTGTGTTCAGTGAGATTGGTTAACCCCAGTAAATAGTCAATTTGGGTTTTTCTTTCCGACTTATCAAGAACACCTTTTAATATCGCTAAATAATCGAGCAATTGTACCGCAGACACCTTGGGATAAACGCCAAATTCTTGTGGCAAATAACCTAAACATTGCCGAATAACATTGGGGTCAACTTGGCTGTTTGCGCCGTTAAATACAATGCTACCATTGTCGAATGTTTGTAAAGTTGCCAAACTACGCATTAAACTGGATTTGCCAGCACCATTGGGACCGAGTAAACCAAACATTCCGTTAGACAAAGTCAGGTTAACATTATCAAGAGCCTTGAAGCCGTTGTTGTAGGTTTTTGTTAACCCGGAAATTTTCAGTTTATTTTCAATATTGCGGTTGTTATTGCTTTTTTTATTACTGTAACCATTACCGTAATTATTGAAATCATTATTCAAGGTTGATTTTATTGGTACTGCTTCCATAGAATTGCTCCACATACAAATACGTATTTATTTGCAGCAGTTATAACGGGTTATATCTTTAATCCCAAGTTGAAAATGAGCTATAAATGACTTATATGACGTACCACAACTTTACTTGGTCGAACACACCCAATTAAACGTCAATACAGTTGATGCAGGAAAACACCTTGTTGGACACAATAATGATAAGCTTGGTCAAAATTAGCTATTATAGCGACTATTAAGGCTAGCTTGTGTCGCTTAATCAGTGTATTTTCTAGCTTCATTCAATGGCTGTAAACAAGTGCGATGTGCTGACTATTTTAATATCAGAGGTGGCTGTTCTATTTCTGGCTTATCTACATTTGGCTTTCAATTTCAAGCTTGTCTATTTCAGGCTTTCAATTTAAAGGTCTTTATTTCAAGATTTTAATTTAAAGAGAGCGCCGCTTGTTAACAAAAAGAATAACTATGCAAATAAAATTCTCAATTAAAAACCGGGCAGAACAAGCCGGGTCTTACTTATTCGTTCAAGGCAAAGAGAACATAAACACTATTATATTGGTTTTAACTTACTGCATAGCTTTACTGGTACTTATGTGGGTAATAGACACAAGAGCAGAGCACGTATTACTGGCGAAAAAATTTCTTGCCTTGGATTATGCACTACTGGTGATATTGATAATCGCTCACAGCCAATATTTAAAAGCAGCATTAGGTTTAAACGATCCCAAAAATAACAGCAAGACTAAAAACTTAATGACTTGTTTTTTAACTTGGCTTGATAAACATAATATCGCTGTTACCTTTGTAATAGCGTTTAACACCATATTAATATTCGAAGCAATACATGCAATAAACCTGATATACAACCTTACTATCGCCTTTTGTCTCGCGCTCGTTCTTTATCGGGTTGTACGCTTTATTAAAGATAAATCACAAGATCAGCCACAAACACTTGATTTAAAAACTCAAAAAATCTATATCATTTATGGATGTTTTATTGCACTGAGTTTCTTTTTTTCCACCACTGTTGATAATAGCGACCAATACGGCACTGAATTCCAATTAACTATTTTGAGTTGGTTGATGCTTTTTCACTTATTGTCTCATTGGGTTATGGGTCAATGGAAATTAGTAAAGCAGCTGAAAAACGAACGCACCGACGCAGAATTAATGCATTTAAAAAGTCAGATTAATCCACACTTCCTCTTTAATACACTGAACAACTTATACGGATTGGCGTTAGAAAAGTCGGATCAGACCCCGGGCTTGATCCTCAAACTTTCAGATATGCTGCGTTATACTATTTATCAGGGCAAAAAAGATCAGGTATTTCTCAGCGAGGAGATCAATTACCTTAACGATTTTATTCAATTACAGCAGATCAGATACCATAAACCAGTAAATATAACCTTCAGACGTGCCTTAGATCACTCTAACTCGGTTATTTCTCCGTTATTATTATTGATACTGGTGGAAAATGCCTACAAACATGGTGTTGAAAAACTCACCGAAGACGCTTTTGTTATTATAAACCTTGAGGTTAAAGACCAATATCTGGTCTTTGAAATAGAAAATAATTTCGATGAAAGTGAGCAAACCAACAAGCCTGGTATAGGGCTACATAACTTAACACAACGATTAAAACTAATTTATCCGAATTCTTATCAGCTTAATGTTACGTCGGAGCATGGCGTTTATTCAGTACGACTGGATATAAAATTAACAAAAGAGCAAAAAATATGAATAACAAAGACATTCGTTTTATGATAATTGATGATGAACCTATTGCACACCGCATCATAGAAGAGTATTGCTCAGCTTTGCCTCATTTAAAGCTGGTTAATCATAGTTATAATGCGCTGGAAGCAATGCAGTTTCTCGCTACAAACAGTATTGATTTAATGTTTCTTGATCTAAATATGCCAAAGTTAAAGGGCTTTGACTTTCTTAAAACCCTGACCATCAAACCTCAAGTGATTGTCACCACTGCCTATCAGGAATTTGCCCTGGAAGGTTTTGAATTAAATGTTTGTGATTATCTGTTAAAACCTTTCAGTTTTGAGCGTTTCTTAAAAGCAGTAAATAAAACAACATCTGAACTGAACATGCGTTTGAGAGAGCACCAAATTGTTCAAACTTCTGATGATAATGTTGATCATCTAAACCAAATAAGCCAAATAAAGCAAAGAATTTTTATCAAGGGCGACAAAACTCATCATCAAGTTGCCCTGAATAACATTCAATATATAGAAGCCTGCGGTAATTATTGTTTTGTTTACTGTAGTGATGGCAAAATAATTACCCATCAAAAAATATCACAGTTTGAAAATGAACTACCCAAAAGTTTGTTTATGCGGGTACATAAGTCTTTTATTGTCGCTAAAAATAAAATCAATTCGGTGAGTACAGGACAGCTGGAAATAGCCGATTCAACGATCCCGATTGGTCAAACCTACAAAAGCAAAATAAGTGAATTTATTAAATAAACCAGGCTGATTACCCCTTTAACACGGCACTATTAGCTTTACGACATTCTTAGCTTTACGACATTATTAACCTTACGAACCTATTAGTCATAGGCGCAATTAACCTTACAGCAACACTGAATTTACTATATGCTTACCTTTAAGTTCTGCAACTAATTTTAATACAATTACTTTTGTTGCAACTAATTTAAGGGAAAAGCGCTGCATGAAAACCGTTCTGTTCAATGGGCACGACATCATATTGTTCGTAATTATGTTCATTTGCATACTTTTTTCAATTATTACCTTGCTTACACAACGTGACACTTGCAGAGCTCATTTATGGCTTGGCTTATTTTTGTTAACTCAAGCAGCTTCAGCAGCCTACACCCTAGCCCTTTATGGTGATGCCTTTCATCAGTGGGCTGCACAAAATATACCTGCAATTTTTGCATGCCTTGAATTAGCTCTTTGGCTTGAAGGCCCATTGTTACTTCTATATACACGCGCCGCTCTTTATCAGCGTGTTCGTTTCCAGCGCGATGACTGGCTGCTGCTATTTCCTATCCTTATTTATATCTTGACAATTTCAGCCGTAAATTTGACCTATGAGGCAGGCGCTGGATCAGACTTTCTGTTATTTTTGCGATCTAACAACGTTCAATACTACGAGCACCTGCGGAACCTGATTAGCTCAAGCTTCGGTGTTTGCGCTTACCTTGTGGTAAAAAATTATCAAAACAAGATGACCGATGCCTATTCTAATTTGGATCTGTTAAGTTATGGCTGGTTAAAACTTCTGGTAGCGGGCTATATTGTATTGAAGTTATGGTCTGCGTTTTATCTGATTTTATTTACTCTGGTTCAGGCAGCCTTTGGCGAGTCTGGCGTCCATCAAATTGATTTCGACCTTATGGGAGGGATTGGTAATTATGGACACTTATGTTTGGTTTCGCTGTTGCTTTATTTAGGGTTGGCAGATTCACGGCATATTGTACATATTGCCAAAGAAACTCTAGAGGACATAGGCCAGGCGCGAACCGAAAGTCGCCATGCTTATTCAACCGAACAAGTCGAGCGCGTTCAATATCACATGGTGACTGGTTAACCTACAACATCGACATGCCTCAAGCTGGTACAGCAACCGTTACTTACCGCGTGGCTTCTGCTGTTGACGGTGGCGTAATAGTAATTGAGCAAGGCGGTGGTGGTACTACCTACGGCACAATTAACGTACCTAATACAGGTAACTGGCAGTCATGGGTGAATATAAGCCACGAAGTTCAACTACCAGCAGGTAACCAGGAAATTGGCCTTATCGCACAAACCGGTGGTTGGAACCTGAACGCCATCACGATTGAAGTGGAAACAACGTGTATGCCAAACTGCCAAACTGGCACAGTGGTTCAAGCCGAAGACTTCTACCAATCTGGCGGAGTTCAAACTCAAACAACTCAAGATGTTGGTGGTGGCTTAAACGTTGACTGGATTGACAGTGGTGATTGGATGAATTACAACGTGTCTATACCAACAAGCTCTACTGGCTTATACGATATTACGTACCGTATTGCCTCTGGCAGCAACGGCGGTAGCTTGAAGTTAGAGCAACCTGGTGGTGCAGTTGCGTATGGCAACATTAGTTTCGGTGGCACTGGTGACTGGCAACAATGGACTACAGCTACACACCGCGTAAGCCTTCCTGCTGGTACAAATCAGCTGGCAATAGCTTCAACATCTGGTTCCTGGAACATTAATTGGTTTGAAATTAAGGCCGTCAACTGAGATCAGTAAACAGAGTGACGACAAGCTTTATGCTGCCAGCTGTTATACGAACACAAAAGCAGGTAGCGATATTTAGGTAGCAGTAATCGTCTATGTTTTGCAAGTATGTGGAGGCTACCAATGAAAGTTAGTAGCCTCTTAATGCTGATGCTAATTTCAAGGGTGTGCACTTATAAATAGCCCAAATAATGGGTTCAAAATAAAATAATAAATTAAGAGGTTACTAATAATATTTATGTCAAATGCAAGCTAATCAGTCTGTTAAATCGGTCCGACTACGCTATTGATGTAGTCATACGGGTTTATGGACAATCACCTGTTCAAAAGTTTATCTATTTGTTATGACATTACAGGCATTTTCAGAATTAGTAGCACACAACTATCTAATAATATTAATAAAAGCGGGTGTTTTGATGGGTTACGCCTTCGGCTAACCCATCCTACTTGCTGAAATCTTGAGATGGCAAATAAATATCGCTAAAACAATCAATTACCTGAGTATCAACACTTAACTGGTACATAGCCAATTGTATTAAATAAAGATAGTTTAACCTTTGGAGAACATCTAATACTTTTTATTAACGTAGTGAAAACGTCATTGGAGTATTTTTCCAATCTTGCTTGGGCAAACCTGTTTTTTTATCCCTCTCTCTAGCGAGCCACGCCCTAACTGTTACATCCAGGCTTCCGTCAACTGCCTTCTGTACAGTTAAAGTGTAGAAATGTTCTTTTGTCCTATTTTTGTAGTAACGAAAGTCCAAAAGTTCAGATTCACTAGATACTCTCCAAGGCGATTCATACGATACTTTGCAAGATGGAACACCTGGCACATGGATGGGTGGAAATTCCTCTAATCTAGTTTTTTTTGTAATTACACTGGTTGCAATACTGCTTATACCAGATAAATTTGACATTGGTGACGATACGACTTCAATTAATTTGTTTGGACGATCAATAAATTCAACTTTTGATATACGACCATGATGTATATCACCACTTAGTACAAGAACGTCGTGTTTAGCATCGTGGATTGCTTTAATTATTTTTTTATATTGTCTTTGGTAATATACAAAATTGCGATCTCCATCTCCTGAAATATCTTCCATTATAGGCTGAGACAACACCAGTACACCCGGGCTTTCAAGACACTCCAACCTGTTTTTAGCTTCTATGCCAAGCTTCACGTCTTCTGTAAGCCAAGTTAATGGCTCGCCATTACTTTTCTTAGCCATTGATGAGCCGTTATCTGTCATAAAAATAAAAATAGTATTATCTTCAATTTTATCAGCCTGCATAGCAGCACGTAATCGGCCAATGTTTTTATCGATATTGGTTATCATGCCGTAAAAATTGGCCATATCATCGTTAAGGTCTAACGCACGGTAGGGTTCAATATATTTCTCTGGTGCGCGCCAAGGATCATGAGGTGCATTGGTTGATAAGTATAAGAAAAATGGTTCATCTTTATTAGATTGTTTATGAATAAAATCAATGGCTTCATCAAACCAAACATCGGTGGAAAAACCCTTATATTGTTTCTCTTTCCCATTAAGGTAATAGGTGTCGTTAAATTGGTCATTTCCCCAGTAATCGGGTGCTTGACCCACACCACCACCGCCATGACTTAAGACATGATTAAAACCCTGGTCTTGGGGACGAAATGGATAATTATCACCTAAATGCCATTTACCAATCATCGCGGTGTTATAACCGGCATCAGCTAATAACTCTGGTAAAATGTGATGTTGGTCAGAAAGCATATGACGGCCCATCACAGTATGCCAGACACCCGCACGTAATAAGTATTTACCACTCATTAATACTGCACGCGTTGGTGAACAAGTAGGATCAACATGAAAGTTTGTGAAACTCTGACTGTCATTCGCTAATTGTTCAATTTGAGGCGTCTGTACAATCGGGTTGTTGTTCATGCCAATCGCCATAGCCCTGGTCTTCTGTCATCACCAGAATAATAAACAGGAAGTTTCATTTTGCTGCGGTCCACTTTAGCTAAGCCAAATTTTGCCCTTGCCTTAGTAGAATGCTTACCACCTCTTAACTGGATTTTGCCAAAAAATGGTTTGTTTTTTAATTCCTTCGCCCAGTCAAATTCTTCCCCATTCATGCCACCATCCCAGCCAACTAATGGTCCTGGGTGTTCTGAATATAAGGTGGAGCGATCATATTTAAAGTTATAGTCATCTTTGCCTATATTAAAGGTTGCATATCCAGCATCTTTGAATACTTCAGGCACCGTTTTATAACCTTTGGGAAAAAATATAGAAGCACGGGTACTGCGTGACGAACGATGTTGATGGACACCCAATGCCGCTTGATGTTTACCCGTAATAAGCGCTGACCGTATAGCAGAGCACACCGGCGCCGTCATCATGGTGTTATTAAAAAGCACACCGCTCTCGGCAAAACTGGCAATTGTTGGCGTATCGACGGTAAAATCACCATAAGCATTATTCCATGTATTTTGATCTTCCATATAAATCCACAATATATTCGTCGGTTTAGGCGGCGTATCGATGTTAGCTGATGGTAAATTTTGTTTTGCAGACAATGAAAAACTACTGATACTTATCAAGCTCGCTAAAAGCGAAATGATGACGGTTTTCATATAAAAAACCTTGTATTTTAAATTTTAATGGATATAAAACTATTATCATTAGACACTGGGAAGGCAAATAACCCTTAAGTTATTTTGTGTGAAACAGCTGTTTGATTTTAAGCAGGATTTATAATCTTAATTATACAATTGGTATAACTACTATACCCGTGGTCATTCAAGATGCGGGAATTTGAGGTGAATTTGAAAGTTTATTTAAAAGGCGCTTGATTGATTAGGGCATGGATGCCCGTAAGTAGAATAATGCAGGAACAATTATCGAGCAATAGCGGGCTATTGGGATTGAAAGCAACGCAGTAGATAATCTTTTAAAACGCTTCAAAACCTGCATTTTGAATGATTACGGGTATATACCCACAAAGTGGCTGACGAAAGAATAAGAGCAATCAATATTAATACCTTGCCACTTATTACAATCGTCAGGCTATAAGCTTTTATTTTATGTTTTTAATAGCTTCAATTTTATTATCTAATTGTTTCACTATGTCTGGGTATTGCGCAGCTATATTGTTTTGTTCTAGCTGGTCAACACTGATATCAAACAACTGAGGCTTTGCACTTAAGCCATTTTCAATCGCATGCTTATTTGCCAACCAATCAGGTGTTGGTTTAGTTGCCGGTTGAATGTACTTCCATTTACCACTACGTAAAGATAAAGTAAAAGCTTCTTCTAGCATTTCATCGCGGCCATCTGCAGTTGCATCAAGTAAAGTTGCGAGTAAATTTGTACTATCAATCGCTTCATCTTTCGCTAGCGCTACACCAGCCAACTCTGCTAAAGACTTATAAAGGTCAATATGACTAAATAATGCATCACTTACGCCCGCTTTTTTCATACCATTCGGATAGGTAACTATCATAGGGACACGAGTACCAGCTTCATAGGCACTGTATTTGCCGCCACGAAAACCACCAGAGGGATCGTGATCGCCAACCAGGGTATCTGCCTGGTCAAAATAGCCATCATCTAAAACAGGGCCATTATCGCTTGAATATATAATAATGGTGTTGTCATAAATACCGAGTTCTTTAAGATGATTAACAATTTGACCTGTCATCCAATCCATTTGTAAGATAGCATCTCCTCTCACACCCATTGGGCTCTTACCTTGAAACATTTCATTAGGTACGCGCGGTACATGAATATCATGAAAAGGGAAAAATAGCATAAAGGGTTCATCTTTATGCTCTGTCATCCAATCAATTGCTTTTTCAGTAAAGACATGGGGAAAATCTTCATCAACCCACTCTGCTGATTTACCACCCTTCATCCAGCCAATTCGGCTAATGCCGTTAACGATAGTAGCACTATGTTGTAAATCTGCTTTTTGCTTGAGTAAATCTGGACGTTCTGTACCTACTGGGCGATTGCCGACTTTAGCTTCGTAACTTATTGTGATTGGATCGTTTGGATCAAGACCGACAACATGATGGTTTTCAAGGTATACCGTTGGTACTCTGTCTCCTGTCGCAGGCATTAAGAAGCTATAATCAAAACCAATTTCTAACGGACCTGGTTTAACAGCTTTGTTCCAATCCACCTGGCCTCTGCCAAGCCCCAGGTGCCATTTACCAACAACAGCAGTAGCGTAACCGGCTTTTTTTAACATTTTAGGCAGTGTTGGTATTTCAGGATCTATTATGAGGGGAGCATCACCCGGTAAAATAGCGGCATTATTTCTAAATGCATATTGCCCTGTTAGCAAAGAGTATCGAGACGGTGTACAGGTGGCAGCAGAACTATGAGCATCAGTAAATCTAATACCTTCGGCGGCTAATTTATCGACGTTTGGCGTGTTGATGGATTTCATTCCATAACTACTTAAATCACCATAACCTAAATCGTCAACGTATAAGATAACAATATTGGGTTTCTTATTTTCGCTATCAATTGCACTATTATTTACACTATCAGATTCAGTCAAGCTTTTGTTACAGCCAATCAATAGTGGTATAGCTATAAAAAGACTTACAGACAGTTTCAATGGTGCTTTCAAGGGTGATTTTGGTGACTTCTCACTATTAAATTTCCAGGGTAGTAAACTATTTATCTTGGTATTAAACATTTAATGTCCTCAGTTGGATTTTTTTGAGCATTTATTTTTAAAGCATATGGCTTACCTAGAGGTGGAAACCTATTATATACCCTACAATATTTACAAATTTTTACATAAGCACTCACTGCTCACCATAAATGAGTGCTCTTATAGCAATTAAACTAACTTATTGAATATTTATATTAATGCTGTCATGGCTGTACTCTTATATTGGTTGCATTGGCTATTTTAATATTACACACAAAATTTAGTTACTCTTTTATTAATAAAAGACGTTTATTACCGTCCGCTTTGCGAACTAATTGTAGTTTTTGGTAAGCGGGCTAGTTCACGATAACTGAAAATGCCTATGCCTTAAGGATAATAAATTACTTTTTCTTTTTTTTCTTATATGTGGGTTCCTTGCCCCCGTTAGCCATGAATTTTTCATAGTATCCTGACTTTAAGGAATGGACATAGTCATCAAAAACATCACCTTTGCCATGCATACGGGGATCCCCCTGATGTTTTAATTCGGCGAATAGTTCTTTCTTCATTTTTCTTTTTGAGCTTTGTATTCAGGATTTTCACTGAGATTGTTTACGCATTCCTGATCGTTGTCGAGATACAATAATCCCAGCAGTTGCTCTAACTAAAGGTTAATATATTTGTATTGTAACTATGTTTATTCGCTATAAAAAATATTGATACATATGGAAGTAACAATATAACTGTACCCCAAAACCCAGTTTCCCAATACTCAAAGGTTATAGCTGTAAAAGCGAATAAGGTTAACACTTTAATAAAATTATGAATTTTAAAACGATCCATCAACATTACTTAGTACATAATAACGCTTATTATGTATATCCCTCAGTGACAGGATTGGTTAGCCGTAGGCGTAGCCTGTTAATATTCACTTGAGTAATACGTTAAAATATTGAACGAATACAATCAATATACATTTTTAAACTATTTCAAAGTCAATAAATGACTATTAATTATCCATTCTATTAATCTGATTAAATTATCCTTTAAATCCATCTTCAAAATTTGCTTGATAAAATCCACAACTATCTTAAACTTATTTATTTCAGGTTAACACCAAGTTCAAGGTCTGATAACTTCATGTCACAAATGCTAAAAAAGCTATCTGGTTTATTAAAAGCCATGCTACTTTCCTTTATTATTCTAGGACTAACAGTTATATCCAGTAATATTTTTAGCGTGATAAATTCAACGGAACAAACCTTATCCCCATTGGAACTATCAATTAGCAGTCAATTAATATTCAATGATTTTATTGGTATAACTTTCATTGGTATAGGTTTCATTGGCGTAATTTTTATATTGTCTATTTATAACCTAGTGTTGTATTTCGCACAAAAAGATAGAAGCAACAAAAATGATAAAATATATTTAATTTACAGCGCTTACATTTTAACCGCTTTTTTTGCACTGGCTAGCGTAAATGATATTAGTTACTTCATTATATCAACTGAACTGAAACAATGGCTCAATAACTATTGGATATCGTTTCATTATTTGCAGATCGCATTTTTCCTACTCTTTACCCTGTTCTTTTTACGGTGCGATGTTTTAAGCAGTAAAAAGTACTATCTTGGATTATCTTTAGCCTCATTATTATTTGTTTTAAGCTTGGCTCCATTCGCTTTAGGTGCTTTAGGTACAAATTCATTAGCTTTAGCAAGCACCGTACAAACAAAACTATTTTTCATCTCCCAATGCCTCGTTTATATTTTTGTTTTCTTCCTTGTCACAAAGCGACTAAAAGCAGATTTTTCATGGGCCCGACTTTACTTTCTTTCATTGCTCCCCCTGCTTGTAAGCCTAGTTATTCAAGGGCTTATACTATTTAATACTGTAGAACATTCATTACTAACTCAAAACTCTGTTTTACTTGCTGTACTGTTACACGTTTCATTTATGGCATTTGCCCTTGCACAAAGGTTAAGTAAAAATGAACAAGATAACCTGGTAGCACTTGGTTATGATCAAGCAACTAATATCCCGCATAAATTATGTTTAGAAAATGCTATAGATAATTTAATCATTGAGCTGAAAAATAAGCAAACAAGACAATTTAGTGTGCTGGTCATCAAACCAGAGCAAATTGAACGAACAGCTTTATACATGAATGATGAAATGACGGTTGAATTCTATAAAAGGCTTTACGCCCATATCAACCCTTTACTGAACAACAACAATAAAATTGAGGATTTCACCGGCAAAGATGAAAAAATTTGTTTTATAGAAGGTAAATTCTTATCTCTTTTACTTAACGATAAAAGCGATAATACAAAAAACAAACAATCAATAGCTTCTTCAACAGAAGAGTTAATTCAATCAATTCAGCAAGCTTTTACACAAGCTTATCAAATTGATGACTTACAACTTCCACTAACGGGAATTATTGGTATTGCAAACTATCCTGAACATGGCGAAACAAGCCGAAGTTTAATTAACCACGCCAAAATTGCCACAGGTAATGCTGAAAGAACACATCAAAAATGGGCATATTTCCAGGCAGAATCTTCTGAAAAAACAAGTTGTCTACTAAAACTTGCCTCTGATATTAAACAGGCTTTAAGCAATAATGAATTTGAGTTATTTCATCAACCCCAAATAGACCTGAAAACATTAAAGGTATGCGGCAGTGAATGTTTATTACGCTGGAAACATACCACTGAAGGTTTAATCCCCCCTTCTGTTTTTATCCCTGTAGCAGAAGATACCGGAATGATTAATCAACTCACTTTATGGGTAATAAAACAAGCACTGACTCAACATTTAGAAATAATAGAATATGGTCATAAAAACCACATGCTGTCTATCAATATCAGTGGTAAAGATATTGCGTCAGGTACATTTTTTGACGACGTTGTTGAACTGGTTAACCAAGCGGAACTTCCTGCGGAAAAAATTATTTTCGAAATAACAGAACCTGCAACACTTAATAACAATGAACAGGCAATGAAGGTTTTAGAACAGCTTCATGAATTTGGTATCACCATCAGCATAGATCATTTTGGCGCTGGCAACTCTTCAATGTCAACAATCAACCAATTACCTTTTCAAGAAATGAAAATTGACCGTCAATTTGTCGAAAATGTTTGTGAAAGTGTGAAAAGAAAAGTTATCGCTGAAACCACCATTAAAATGGGTAAATGCCTGGGGCTTGAAGTGGTTGCTGAGGGAATAAACAGCAAGCTGGATGAAGATACTTTCAGAAAGTTTGGCTGTGACATAGGTCAAGGATATTTTTACAGCGAAGCCATACCGTTAACCGAGTATTTAACTTGGCTAGAGCAAGAAGTTAACGGACAAACACCTCAGTTAGATTATGGTGAATTTATTCCGGCTGATAAATCTAAATTGTAACTAATATCCATTGGTATAAGTTTGATATTAGTTAGTTAGTCAAATAACTATTTAAACAAAAAAAAATGAATTAGAAGAATCAAAATAATTTAACTCAACCAATTCATTTTTTAGTTTTGCAGTATGGGTAACGCTATTTTACTTTACATGCTCAAGCGCTTGTTTCGCTAAAGTAGTAATGCCAGCCAAGTTTTTAGCTTCAATCAGTTCATCAGTAACCAACCAGGAACCACCACAACAAGCTACATTCGACAGAGCTAAATAATCGCGAATATTATTGATGTTTATGCCGCCAGTCGGACATAATTTAATGTCTGGGAATGGTCCGCCAATTGATTTAATGGCCTTTACACCACCAGAAGCTTCTGCAGGGAAAAATTTCAGATGATCGTAACCTAAATCAATCCCGTCCATCATTTCTGAAATGGAAGATATACCCGGGATCAGTGCTATTTTACTATTATTGCCCGCTTGTAATAAATCTTTTGTTAAACCCGGACTAATAGCAAATTTGGCACCTGCATCATAAGCACGTTGCAATTGTTCTGCATTAGTTACAGTACCTGCACCTATTACGGCTTCTGGTAACTCTTTTGCGATAGTAGATATAACATCCATCGCTAAAGCGGTTCTTAATGTTACTTCAAGTACCTTAATACCTGCAGTAAGCAGAGCTTCTGCAATCGGTAATGCATCTTCGACTTTTTTAATCACTAATACAGGAACAATCGGTCCCATGGCAAAAAGTTCCTTTGGCATAATTTGCCAATCTTTAGAGTTGGTCATAATTCCTCTGAGTTTTTTAAGTCTGTGTGAATAGGTTTAAGAGAGTGTTGACGTAAATATGCCGCTGCACCAATAATGCCTGGTTGCGGTTCGGTAATAACAAAAGTGGGGATGTTGCGATTAAAATCAGCAAAGCGCCCTTTTTGTTCAAATTGTTGTCTGAATTCACTTTCTTCTAAAAATTGAATAAAACGTGGCACTATGCCACCTGCAATGTAAACACCAGCAGAACTGGCCATAGTTAAAGCAAGATTTCCGGCAAAGCTGCCTAAAGTTTTACAAAACTGTGCTAATGCCTGCTGGCAAACTTCACAGTTTTTATCGAGTGCATTTTGAGAAATTTCTTTTGCTGTAAGTTCAAGAACTTTATCACCTTGACTTGATGATATTGCTTGATAAATTTGCTCTAAGCCCAATCCTGAAAGTAATTGTTCATAAGATACGTGATCGTATTTTGTTAACAAGTAAGTCAAAATTGCAATTTCAGTTTCATCAGTTGGAGCAAAATCAACATGACCGCCTTCCCCGCCACAACTGATCCAGCTACAAGTATTTGATTGATCTGAACCTGTTAACTGATCTGATGCGGATAATTGGGGAATTAAATTAGCAACACCTAAACCCGTTCCGGGACCGCAAATAGAAATAGGTTTATTAGCAATAACTTTACCGCCCCCTATTTTTACCTTTTGGTCATCCTTTAAAAAAGGAATGGCATGGGCAATGGCGGTATAATCATTGATCATTAACAATTTATTTAACTTCAATGATTTTTTAAGTGCTGATTTGGAAAATTCCCACGGCAGATTAGTCATTGAAATAAGGTCGTTTTCTACCGGGCAAGCTATCGCAAAACAAGCATTGATAACTTTATTTTGTATGTTGTTTTCAATAATATAGGTTTTAATAACGTCGGCTAAACTAACGTATTGATTACATTGATAAACGTGTAAATGTGTAACATCATTTACATTTGAATTATTGGTATCATCGCCTGGTTTCTCGGCGCTTTTATCACCGTTTTTATCGGCATTAGCGAGTAAGCCTATTCGAATATTAGTGCCACCAATATCAGCAACCAAGTTTATTGTTGTATCAACTGAATGGGTCATTAAACTTTTCCGCTGTCAGCTGATTTGCTTGCTGTTTCCAACTCTAGGTCATCAAAAAGAGAACAAGCACCTGTTTCAGCCGAGCTTAAATTGCGTCGCATAAAACCAAATAGTTCACGTCCCATACCTTCATGATGTCCGTCATTTTGGAACAAAGCATTATCACGTTTTGCCAGCTCTTCTTCACTTACCAGTAAAGTAAGCTCTCCTGTTTCACCATCAAGTAAAATCATATCTCCGGTTTCAACTTTGGAAATCAATCCGCCATCTAGTGCTTCAGGACATAAATGAATAGCAGCGGGCACTTTACCTGATGCTCCCGACATTCGACCATCAGTCACTAAAGCAACTTTAAAGCCTTTATCTTGCAACACACCTAACGGTGGTGTTAATTTATGCAACTCTGGCATTCCACGGGATTTAGGACCCTGAAAACGCACAACGGCAATAAAATCTCTATCAAGCTCTCCGGCATTAAAAGCAACATCAATTTCGTTTTGGTCTTCAAAAACAATCGCTGGCGCCTTAATAACAAAACTTCCTTCTCTTAACGAAGAAGTTTTCAAAACTGAAATACCTAAGTTACCTTTAAGAACTTTAAGACCACCGTCAGTTTTAAATGGTTTTGCAACTGTCGCAATTATTTGATCATCACCAGACGTTTTAGCGCCGTCAATCCACTCTAATTTGCCATTATTAAGTACAGGTTTTTGGGTATAACGAGTTAAACCGCGACCACAAATTGTTTCAACATCTTCATGCAGTAAACCACCTTCAATAAGCTCTTTAAATAACAACGCCATACCACCGGCTTCTTCAAATTCATTAATGTCGGCATGACCATTTGGATAAATACGGGTAATTAATGGCACTGCTGCTGATAAATCATGAAAATCATGAAAATCAATAATAATACCCGCAGCTCTTGCAAAAGCAATAATGTGCATAGTTAAATTTGTTGAGCCACCAGTGGCAAGCAAAGCAACAATGGCGTTAACAATTGAACGTTCATCAATCATTTTACCAACAGGCATATAATTACCTGATTGTGTTGTTAATCGGGTGACTTGACGGGCTGCTGCTTTAGTAAGCTCTTCACGTAACTGTGTGTTAGGAGCAACAAATGAGGCACCCGGCAGGTGTAATCCCATTACTTCGACTACCAGCTGATTTGAATTTGCAGTACCAAAGAAAGTACAGGTTCCGGCACTGTGATATGACGCTGATTCAGCATCTAAAAGAGCCTCTTCGTCAATTTCACCTTTAGCAAATTGTTGACGGACCCGTGCTTTTTCTTTATTGGCAATACCTGAAGGCATAGGGCCTGCAGGTACAAATGCCGTTGGTAAATGACCAAAAGTCATACTGGCAATAAGCAATCCCGGTACTATTTTGTCACAAATACCTAACATTAATGTGCCATCGAACATGTTATGCGACAAGGCAATTGCAGCAGACATTGCAATAACATCGCGACTCATCAGGCTTAATTCCATACCTGCCTGGCCTTGCGTAACACCATCACACATTGCTGGTACACCACCGGCAAACTGGGCAACACCACCAGTTTCACTAACCGCAGCTTTGATAATTTCCGGGTAAGTCTGATAAGGCTGGTGAGCCGATAACATTTCATTGTACGCAGAAACTATGGCGATATCTGAATGGTTAAGACCACGCAACTTTTGTTTATCTTCTTTACTACAAGCAGCAAAGCCATGCGCTAAATTGCCACATGCCAAACTGGCGCGATGCACTGTGGTAGATTTGGCTGCTTCAATTTTAGCTAAATAAGCGGCACGGTGGGTTTTACTGCGATCAATAATTCGTTGAGTGATCGCTAATACTTGTTTATTCATTTCTTTACTCCGCGAAATAGACTTGTGTGTTTATTGCTGAATGTTGTAAAAAGGCTCTGATCGGCATTTCGAATACGTCATTACCCGCTAAAGCTTTTGTTAAAACGTCTTTCTTAGCTGCGCCTGCCAGATGTAAAAAAGTGGCTTTACTTTGACTTAAGCTGGCAAAAGTAAAAGTGATACGTTCATGGGGGGCAGTTTTAGGAACAACTTTCATCAGCGAATTAGTGTTATCTACAGATAACGCCTGCTTTATTTGATCACTACATGGAAAAAGTGATGCGGTATGACCGTCTTCACCCATACCTAAAATGAGCACATCCAAGGGTAATAACGATGTGTTAGCCGCTAAATTAAGATACGCGAGAGTTTCATCACACAACAATCCCCCCTGCTTCACATGAAAAAACTTTGCGCTCTGTGCTTTATTTTGTAATAAATTTTCATGGACTAAACGGGTATTACTGGCGTCACTGTCAATATTCACCCAACGTTCGTCAGCTAAGGTAATAGTTACTTTATTCCAGGGAATATCTTTTTCTGACAGCGCTTTAAAAAAACCTTTAGGGGTTGAACCACCCGACACTGCAATACTTGCTTTGCCTTTTTCAGCAATAGCCTGAGAAAGTAAACCAGCTACTTCTTCGGCCAACTTGGCATCTAACAACTCTCGTTGTTTAAAATAATTAATTTGATACATTATTCCACCCACTGGCGATCGTCACGAGCAATTAGAGAGATTGATGAAACAGGTCCCCATGAACCTGCGGCATATGGTTTAGGAGCATCATTAGTAGATTTCCATGCTTCAATAATACTGTCAGCCCAAGTCCAGGCAGCTTCCACTTCATCACGGCTAACAAACAATGACTGGTTGCCATTAATAACTTCAAGCATTAAGCGTTCATAGGCATCTACCACTCTTTCGTTGTTATACGTTTGAGAAAAACTTAGATCCAACTTGTTTTCATGGATATTCATTTGATTGGCAATACCAGGAATTTTGTTCATCATTTGTAGCTCAACACCTTCGTCAGGCTGTAAACGAATCGTAAGTTTATTGGCAGGCAAATCACTATAACTGTCTTGAAAAATATTAAGTGGCTGTTTTTTAAAGTGCACCACAATTTCACTATGTTTAGCAGGCATACGTTTACCTGTTCGCAAATAAAATGGCACGCCAGCCCAACGCCAGTTATCTATTTCGGCTTTTATTGCGACAAAGGTTTCCGTATTGCTATTTGTATTAGCACCCTCTTCATTCAAATACCCCGGTACAGCACCACCGTTTAAATAACCGTCTGTGTATTGTCCTCGAACCGTTTTTTCTTTAACATTATTGCGATCAATTGCCGTTAATGCTTTTATCACTTTTAGCTTTTCGGCGCGAACACTATCAGCACTCAAGTCGGCTGGGGGTTCCATGGCCAGTAATGATAAAATTTGCAATAAGTGATTTTGAATCATATCGCGCATTTGGCCGGCTTCATCATAAAAACCCCAACGCCCTTCAATACCAACACTTTCCGCAACAGTTATCTGCACATGGTCAATACAATTACGATCCCAGTTATTGGTAAACAGCGAATTAGCGAAACGCAATACAAGTAAATTTAATACGGTTTCTTTACCTAAATAATGATCGATACGATAAATTTGATTTTCTTTGAAATGACGTGAAACTTGGTCATTAATCACCTTAGACGTTTCAAGACAATGGCCAATAGGTTTTTCCATTACAACACGATCTGAATCTTTGATTAATTTAGCATGCGCTAATCCATCACCTATATCACCATAAATTGCTGGTGGGGTAGAAAAATAGTAAACCCGTGAGAAAAATTCTTTTGATAGTGTTTGACCTAAATTTTTGTATGACGCTGTATCTTTAAAATCAAGTTTTTGAAAAACAAGACGACTGGAAAAACGTTGAACAACATCTTTATCTAATTTATTTACATCACCTTTAGCGACAAATTCAGTTAAATTTTCCATTACAAAAGTAACAAAAGCTTCATTGTTATAATCTTGCCTGGCTACACCAATTATTCGACTATCAACATGCAGCAAACCAGCGAGGTCCAACTCAAACAAAGCAGGTAATAATTTTCGGCGTGACAAATCGCCAACCGCACCGAATATCACAATTTCACTAGCTGTCTGACTATCTATATTTTTCATAAAGTAATTTCTCGGATGTTTACACCAATAAGATAAATTGTAACTAAAGTACATAATAACCACTTAACATTGACAAAATGGTAACTTAACTTTGATAATTAGCTGGCATTAGGTATATAGACCCTAATTTAGCGTTAGATTCTTCATCAGTAAAGAACTTTTTGTAATTAAATTACAAAATTTACTTTTTTCAAACAAATACTATGTTTTTTTGGTGTATCAATGAGGGATAAAAGAAAGTGTTTCCTTATATATAGAATTAAATGCCCGCTAAATTATGCTATATTTATTGATATCCACACATGTTATGAAATAAATTTACATAATTCCTGTTATTTGCAACGAAAATAAATTACAGTACAGTCAATAGTTAAAAGATCTGGGGCAAACGTTAATGAACGTTTTAGAAAAAATCGCAAATGAATTAGACACCTTTAGTAAGTCTGAACGTAAAGTTGCAGAAGTAATAATGGCGTCTCCTAGCACAGTTATTCATGCCAGCATTGCGGCTTTAGCTAAACAAGCCAACATTAGTGAACCCACTGTCAATCGTTTTTGTCGACGCCTAGACACTAAGGGATACCCGGATTTCAAATTACATTTAGCACAAAGCCTTGCTAACGGTACTCCTTACGTAAACAGACATGTCGATGAAAATGACACCGCTGAAGAATATACAACGAAAATTTTCGAATCGACTATGGCAAATATTGAACTTGCCCGTAAAAGCCTGGATAGTGCAACAATTAATCGTTCTGTGGATTTACTGACTCAGGCCAATAAAATTTCATTTTTTGGTTTAGGTGCATCTGCAGTTGTTGCTCACGACGCTCAAAACAAATTTTTCAGGTTCAATGTTCCTGTCGTTTATTTTGACGACATATTAATGCAACGTATGAGTGCTATAAATAGTCGACAAGGCGATGTGGTAGTGGTTATTTCTCACACCGGACGCACCAAGTCATTAGTTGAAGTAGCATGTTTAGCAAGAGAAAACGATGCCACTGTAATTGGGATCACGTCAAGCAATACCCCGCTTGCCAAAGAATGTAACATTGTTTTATCTGTTGATGTTGCTGAAGATACTGACTTATATATGCCTATGTCATCACGAATTGCTCAACTGACACTAATTGATGTGCTGGCAACAGGTTTTACTTTAAGACGTGGTTCCAAATTTAGAGATAATTTAAAAAAAGTTAAAGATAGTTTAAGAAGCTCACGTTTTGAAAAGAAAGAAAACGTATAATTAATAACGTGCAACTGAAGACGTTAAACTATACCCAAACAACTTGGAAATGCAGGATTCAGTAAGTCGGGAAACAGCTATATACAAGGAATTAAATTTTGACAGTTATCTATCAGAAAATTTAATACCGCTTGAGATAGCCATTTATTTCCCTTACCCGAAGGGAGCTAAACTAGACTTTTTATTAATAGATGCAATATAGCTTTGCATACATCGATGTATGTGCTTAGGTTTTGTCTGGAACTAAAAAACTGTGCATACATAACAGCTCTTAGGCATCCATGTCTTCGCTGCATTAGTGCATCCTTGCACGTCGACGTATGTACTTAGGTTTTTCTGGAACTAAAAAATCTGTGCAACACTTTATTAAGGGAATAACCATTGCGTGTTGGGCCTTGCTCTGTTTATGTCAGAAAAAAGCCTGACTTAGCTCTGAACCTATATTTCCAAGTAGTTTGGGTATAAATATCATTGTATTAAATCTATAAGGATTAACATGCCTAGAAGAACGAAAATTGTCGCTACCTTAGGACCTGCTACAGATAATAGAGAAACACTTAAAAATGTGTTGGCGGCAGGTGTTAATGTAGTAAGACTAAACTTTTCCCACGGTATCGCACAAGATCATATCGACCGAGCCAATACAGTACGCGAACTAGCCAAGGAACTTGGTATTTATGTTGGTATTTTGGGCGACTTGCAAGGTCCTAAAATTAGAGTATCAACCTTCAAAAATGGTCCGATAAAATTAGCTATTGGTGACAAATTTGAACTTGACGCAACCTTAGGAAAAGGTGAAGGCTGTCAGGAAAAAGTTGGTATTGATTACAAAGTGTTACCAAAAGACGTAAACACCGGTGATATTTTATTACTTGATGACGGTCGTGTTCAGCTAAAAGTAATTAGCACTACCGACACCTGTGTTTTTACTGAAGTTACTGTGGGTGGTCCTTTATCAAACAATAAAGGCATTAACCGTCAAGGTGGCGGATTAACAGCTCCTGCATTAACAAATAAAGATAAAGAAGACATTAAAACTGCTGCGAAAATTGATGTGGATTTTCTCGCAGTATCTTTTCCCCGTGACGCTGCAGATATGCGAGAAGCCAGACTATTAGCACAAGAAGCAGGTTGTGATGCCCGTTTAGTCTCAAAAATTGAACGTGCTGAAGCAGTTAATGATGACAAAATTCTCGATGGTATTATTTTAGCGTCAGACGTTGTTATGGTAGCCCGTGGTGATTTAGGTGTTGAAATTGGTGACGCTGAGCTTGTGGGTAAGCAAAAGCATATTATTGCCCGTTCCCGTCAATTAAACCGTGTTGTTATTACAGCAACTCAAATGATGGAAACAATGATAGAACACCCAATGCCAACGCGTGCTGAAGTAATGGATGTTGCCAATGCCGTACTTGATGGAACCGATGCGGTAATGTTATCGGCTGAGACAGCTGCAGGCAAATACCCTGTTGAAACAGTTAAAGCTATGGCTAACGTATGTATTGGCGCTGAAAAACAACGTTCAGTGAACACCTCAGGCCACCGCATCGAAATGACATTTACTGAGATTTCAGAAACCATTGCGCTTTCAGCTATGTATGCCGCTAACCATTTAGATGGCGTAAAAGCCATTATTGCTCTAACCGAATCGGGACAAACCAGTAAAATAATGTCTCGTATAACGTCAGGCTTACCTATTTATTCTTTATCTCGTCATAATAAAACACTCAACAAAACGGCTATCTACCGTGGTGTTTACCCGGTAGCTTTTGATTCTACCGAAAATAACAATGATGATTTATCAGACGACGTATTATCTGCTGTTATTAAAAACTCTGAATTGAAACTACACGACAAAGTTATTTTCACTCACGGTGATTTAATGGAAACCGTTGGTGCTTCAAATACCTTGAAAGTACTTACTGTTACTAAGAAACATTTGGTTTAATGCCTTAACCTAAACGTTTTACATAAAGCTAAAGACGTTAATAAACACAACGGGTTATCTTGTTTGAGATAGCCCGTTTTTTTATTTTTACTTTGTCTCAAACCATCCTGGAATCAAATTATACCAATTGGATTAAATAAGTTGACAGAATTAAGTTAGGGTAAATTTTCAAGAGCACAGGTTTTTTGCTCTAGGCAAAACCTAAGTACCTACATCCCTGTCTCTTAGTCAAATTTACATTATAAGTGATGCAATAATGTTCTATAGGAAGGGTATTGGCTTTTAAATAGAGGTATGATCTAATTGATTTTTGTTTACACGTAGGTTTTATCAATGCATCAAACAACTTCAGAAGAATGGGCGAAATTAGT
>JABSOI010000072.1 GCA_013216015.1 Alteromonadaceae bacterium
CTATCTTATTTTGAACTATTAACTTGATGATTTTACTAAACTATCAAGTACTCATTATCCCGAACTCAGGTTAGTTAAATCCGATACTTTGAGTATGCTACAAACATTCAACAAACATGATTGGGTATTAAAATCAGCAATAGGATACGGTGGCAATGGTGTATTTTGTGGCTGGGAAATGGATGAAGCACAATGGCAGGAAAAACTTCTCCATGCTGCTAATAGCAGTGAGAACAAAGACGACAATTATTCCCTGCATATTTTACAAAAACGAGTTCACGGCGACAATAACTTTTCGATATCCATGACCCCAAGTGGTGTATTAATCGACAGCAACGAATCGAAGGTTTTGGGTTTGTTTACCGTACAAGGTAATTTCAGAGGCGGCTTTATCAGGCAATCGCTTTCCGGTGAAGGTGTTATCAGCAACACCAACAATGCTTCAATAGGTGTAATGAGGATATCGGTTAACAATTAATCCAATTGGTATAACAAACTTCATCAATTAGTTGTTGTAAATTTAAGACTGCAATACAACACAAAAAAAGCCTCAACATGTGAGGCTTTTATTATTTAACATTACGATTACCGTAATTATTCCCATTCAATTGTTGCTGGTGGTTTTCCTGAGATATCGTAAACTACTCGGGAAATACCATCAATTTCATTGATAATACGATTAGAAACCAAACCCAGAAAATCGTAAGGTAAATGAGCCCAGGTGGCTGTCATAAAATCTACTGTTTCAACAGCGCGTAAGCTAACTACCCAATCGTACCTGCGGCCATCGCCCATCACTCCAACAGAACGTACCGGCAAAAACACAGTAAAAGCCTGACTTACTTTGTGATACAAATCGTGTTTATGCAACTCTTCAATAAAAATTGCATCTGCGCGACGTAGCAAATCACAATATTCTTTTTTCACTGCGCCTAAAACACGTACACCAAGACCCGGACCCGGAAATGGATGGCGGTAAAGCATGTCGTAAGGTAAACCTAATTCTAAACCTATTTTCCGCACTTCATCTTTAAATAATTCACGTAATGGTTCTACTAAGCCTAATTCCATATCATCAGGTAAACCACCAACATTATGATGAGATTTAATCACATGGGCTTTACCTGTTTTAGACGCTGCTGATTCTATAACATCCGGGTAAATAGTGCCTTGAGCCAACCACTTTGCATTGTTGAGTTTTTTCGATTCTTCGTCAAAAACTTCAACAAAAACGTTACCGATAATTTTACGTTTTTTCTCTGGATCAGCTTCATCAGCTAATCGTTCAAGAAAACGATCTTCAGCTTTTATATGAACAATCTTCAATCCAAAATGATCGCCAAACATATCCATCACTTGCTGGCCTTCATTTAAACGAAGTAAACCGTTGTCAACAAAAACACAAGTCAGCTTGTCGCCGATGGCCCGTTGCAATAACATTGCAACTACTGACGAATCAACACCACCAGACAGACCTAAAATGACTTCGTCATCACCAACCTGAGCCTTCATTTTTGCAATAGCATCTTCAATAATAGAGGCTGAAGTCCATAATTTTTCACATTGACAAATATCTACTACAAAGTTTTCCAGAATGCGTGAACCTTGTTTAGTGTGCGTTACTTCAGGGTGAAATTGAACACCATAAAATTTCTTTGCTTCATTAGCCATTGCACCATAGGTACAACTTGGTGTTTGAGCCGTAGCTTCAAATCCTTCAGGAATAGCTGAAACTTTATCGCCATGACTCATCCACACGTCAAGTAAAGCATTACCATTTTCGCCAACACTGTCTTCAACTTTATCGAATAATGCACATTTGGCGATCAATTCGACACTAGCATAACCAAATTCCTTGTGTGTGCTACTTTGTACAGCACCACCAAGTTGCTCGGCCATAGTTTGCATGCCGTAACAAATACCTAGGACAGGTATTCCTGCATTAAAAACATATTCAGAAGCACGGGGAGAATCATTTTCAGTGACACTTTCAGGGCCACCAGCAAGAATTATTCCGCTGGGTTTAAATTCTTTAATTTGTTCTTCTGTTACATCCCACGCCCATAGTTCACAATAAACACCAATTTCACGTACACGACGTGCTATTAACTGAGTATACTGTGAACCAAAATCTAATATCAGTATACGGTGATCATGAATGTCTCTACCGGTACTTTTACTCATGCTTTTTGTTCCTGTTGTTCTCGTCTGTTTCCAAAAAGAACAGGCTGAGCTTTAAGATACCAAGCTCAGCCTGCAAATAATTTTTTAACGCGTTTATACCAATCGCACTAAATAAGTGATCATCTTCAAATGGTCTAAATCACCACTAGCTACGTTGCCGACATGGATGTCGGTACTTAGGTTTTGTCTGGAACTAAAAACCTGTGCCGGCAGCTCCTAGGCATCCATGCCTACGCTGCATTAGTGCATCCATGCACGTCGATGTTGGTACTTAGGTTTTGTCTGGAACTAAAAACCTGTGCCGACAGCTCCTAGGCATCCATGCCTTCGCTGCATTAGTGCATCCATGCACGTCACAGCTCCTAGGCATCCATGCCTTCGCTGCATTAGTGCATCCATGCACGTCACAGCTCCTAGGCATCCATGCCTACGCTGCATTAGTGCATCCATGCACGTCGATGTTGGTACTTAGGTTTTGTCTGGAGCAAAAAACCTGTGCTATTGGCAATTTATCCTCGATAACTGCTCCTGCGTTATCCTACTTACGTGCATCCATGCACTAATCATTGAATATTGACCACTTATTTAATGCGAATGGTATTATTAAAGATTATAAGCCTGTTCTGTAATTTGGCGCTTCTTTAGTTATAGTAACATCGTGTACGTGTGACTCTCCCATGCCAGCAGAGGTTATTTTCATGAACTCAGGCTTAATACGCATGGTTTCAATATCTTTAGAGCCGGTTAAGCCCATGGATGAACGTAAACCGCCCATTTGCTGATGAATAATTGCCGCAACAGGGCCTTTATAAGCAACACGACCCTCAATACCTTCAGGTACTAATTTATCGGCTTCACTATCAGATTTCTGGAAGTAACGATCACTTGAACCTTCCTTTTGACTCATTGCACCTAACGAGCCCATACCGCGATATGATTTGTAATAACGGCCTTTATAAAGTTCAACTTCTCCCGGTGCTTCTTCAGTACCTGCGAACATGCTCCCCACCATGACAGAATGAGCGCCTGCAACTAAAGCTTTAGCAATATCACCGGAAAAACGAATACCACCGTCAGCAATAACAGGAATGTCAGTTCCCTTCAATGCTTCAACTGCATTAGAAATAGCCGTCAATTGTGGTACGCCAACACCAGTAACAATACGTGTTGTACATATTGAACCTGGACCAATACCAACTTTAACAGCATCAACACCTACATCAGCTAATGCTTTTGCACCAGGGCCTGTAGCTACATTTCCGGCAATAATCTGTAAATCAGGGTATTTATCACGGGTTTCTTTTACCCTGTCCAATACACCCTGCGAATGACCATGAGAAGTATCAATCAATAAAACATCAACACCGGCCGCTACAAGTGCATCAATACGTTCATCAGTTCCTGCGCCAACACCTACGGCAGCTCCTACCCGTAAACGACCTAGTTCATCTTTACAGGCATCAGGTTTGCTTTCTGCTTTTCGATAATCTTTTACAGTGATCAAACCTATCAGTTTAAATGCATCATCAACCATCAGTATTTTTTCAATACGGTGTTCATGCATTAAACCAAGAATTTCTTCACGGGCAGCGCCTGCTTTAACTGTCACTAATCTTTCTTTAGCTGTCATCAGGGCGGATACGGGTTTAGTTAAATCAGTTTCAAAACGTAAATCACGGCCCGTTATAATACCGAGTAAATTATTGTCAGTATCAACTACAGGAAAACCAGAAAAACCTGAATCATCGGCTTTTCGCATGGTTTTCTCTATAGAATCATCAGCACTAACGGTTACTGGATCAGAAACGATACCACTTTCATATTTTTTTACTTGAGAGACATTGTTAGCTTGCTCGCTAATAGTCATGTTTTTATGAATAAAACCTATACCGCCTTCTTGGGCTAAAGTAATAGCCAAACGAGCTTCAGTTACTGTGTCCATAGACGCAGAAACTATAGGTACATTCATGTTAATTTTACGGGTTAGGCGTGTTTTTAAATCAGCAGTGTGAGGAAGTACCGTTGAATGGGCAGGTACAAGTAGAACATCGTCAAAAGTTAAAGCTTCTTGGGCAATTCTTAGCATCGCAACATTTCACCAGAGTTAAGGATTGTGAGTAAATATTGCGGAAGAATTTTAACCGCTTTATCTGTTTAGGTAAACTTAAATTTGCAAAAAGGGATAAATAAATAAAAATAATTTTAATAACAAGCAATAACAATTATATAATAATTCAAGATTATTTAACGTTCTTGACAAAAGTAACTATTTCTATGAGCCAACAGCATATATTACAAGTAAGTGAACTGACCAAAAAAGTAAGGTTTCTATTGGAAAGTGAGTTAAATACAGTATGGTTATGTGGTGAAATATCCAATTTCATCTGTGCTGGCTCTGGACATTGGTATTTATCATTAAAAGATAGCAAAGCTCAAGTTCGTTGTGCGATGTTCAAAGGTAATAATAGAAGAGTACGTCTTTCTTCAAACGTTGCGTCAAATTCTTTGTCTAGCTCTTTACCAAACTCTCTACCGAGGAACGGCCAGCAAGTATTAGTCAGAGCAAAAGTATCTTTGTATGAGCCGCGTGGCGATTTTCAGTTAATTATCGAGCAAATGGAAGATGCCGGCGAAGGCTTGTTAAGACAACAATATGAACAGCTAAAAAATAAACTTAATATTGAAGGATTATTTTCATCTCATACCAAACAAACCATTCCTGAACATGTTCGTTGTGTCGGCATTATCACCTCACCTACAGGGGCCGCAGTTAAAGACATCCTTACGGTACTTAAACGTCGAAACCCCTCTATAAAAGCAATAATTTACCCTGCATTAGTGCAGGGTGAATATGCTGCTGCCGATATTACCCATGCAATAAATCTGGCTAATGTTCGGCAAGAGTGTGATGTTTTAATCATTGGCCGGGGTGGCGGTTCATTAGAAGATTTATGGAGCTTTAATGAAGAGTCGGTTGTCAGGGCCATTTATCAAAGTAAACTCCCCACTATTAGCGCAGTCGGCCATGAAATTGATACCACTTTAGCAGACTATACAGCCGATTTACGTGCTGCAACACCTTCAGCAGCAGCAGAGTTAGTTTCGCAAGATAACAGTGAGTTATTGGCTAGAATATCAGTTTTAAAACACCGAACTATTAATGCTTTTAAACGAAACTTTGCCGAAAATCATCAGCATTGTTCAGCTTTACAACATCGGCTGACACGTGTTCATCCTGCTCAGCAATTACAAATTCAACAACAAAAAGCAGACCAACTCAATTTACGTTTAACGCAAGTTATACAACGTAACTTACAGAGTTTAAGTATTCAACCGAAACAATTAAATCAACATTTAATGAGTTTATCCCCCTTAAAACGTATTGAGCAACAAACTCAAATAATAAAAAACAATGAACTACGATTGAAAAATGCGTTAAATAACAGCTATCAATTGAAGAAAGAAAAATTTGTCCATGTTATTGAACAACTCAACCTGATCAGCCCTTTAGCGACAATTGCCCGTGGTTATAGCATTACCAGAGATATCGACAATAAAGTTATTCGAAAGATAAATGAAGTTACCATTGGAGATGAACTTAAAATTCAGTTAAATGACGGTTATATTGTTTCACAAGTAAAGGATGTCCAAAAGATGAAACCCACACAAAGTAATGAAATATAAAGTAAAGCTAAATAACCTGCATTCAGTCATTCAACTTTTGATAATTATATACCCAAGCTACTTGGGTATATAATTGGTATCATTGATTTAATCTTCTAACGTAATTGTATGGTGTAATAATTTAATAACTTCCTTTTTACTCACTTCTTTAAACTGCAAACCGATAGAAAGCTCATCAGATAACTGTTTTTTACTACAAACTTCAGCTTTCATCTTAAGATTACTCATCCTCTCAAAATTTTCGATGATAACTTCAACGTCTTTATCTGATTCAGTTTCTAAATCTAGTTTCTCACCACTGCTAATAAAAAGCTGACAACCATTAATTGAAAGATCCGTTATAACTGTTTTCAAATATTCATTTTTAAATTTAACTTTAGCTTCGATTTTAGTATTAATTCGTTTACTTGAGCGTAAATTTTGAAGACTAACCGATTTAGGAAAATTAAGAACCAACAAACGTGAGGGTATGTGAATGGTTTGCTTAATTGTACTGACGAATCCAACCACAGCTCCTTCATGCCCTTCAATTAAGCCACGCACAGTTATTCCTGTACCCTGCGTCAGGTACTGGCTAAATGGACCTAATTTTTTGGGTTCCGGAAATTGAATGAGAACATATTGCTTTTGCAGATATCCAATGAAAACAGTTCTGAATTTGCATTTCTGCCCCGCAGGAGTCATCAAATCAATAGTAACCGTTGCTCCAGCTTGCAAGAAGCCTAAATTAAGATTAAGACGATCTGCCATTTCCACATTAGTTAAATTTGCCGACATATATCCCTAAGACAAAACAGTTTGATTTATTATATAATTTACAGTAGCAAAAAAATCAAAAGATGCAATATTTAAATCTGGAAGATAGTGAATATACCCGTTACCTTTCAAAATGCGGGAATTTGAGGTGAATTAAAAAGCATAGTTACAAGACGCTGATTCGCCGGATAAGTTATTCTTATTTAAGATTCAGCAACGCAGTAAATATGTTTTTTAAACGAATCAAAACCTGCATTTTGAATGGTGATGGGTATATATTGACTCTTTGATTAAAAATAATCATCAGAAATATTATAGAATTACAAATAAATAAGCCATCAAACTTCTCAGTTTCGATGACTTATTCATGAAAAATAATTTAGTCCTTTTTATATCCCTGAGTTGCCCTGGCAATTTTCTTTTGCTCTGTAAACGTTAATTTTTTCTTACCGGCAAATGGATTACTCGTTTCCCTGAACTGAATTCTGATCGGTGTCCCCATAATTTTTAAGGCTTTACGATAATAATTCATTAAATAACGTTTGTAAGAACTCGGCAACTTTTTCGCTAAATTACCATGAATAACAATAATCGGAGGATTATAACCGCCTGCATGGGCATATTTTAATTTAATACGTCGGCCTTGATGCATGGGTGGTTGATGATCATAAACCGCCATATCCAAAACTTTAGTAACCATAGACGTTGAAATGCGTTTAGTGGCTGAAATAAAAGCCTCTTCGACAGATTCATATAAATGTCCGACACCGGTACCATGCAAAGCAGAAATAAAGTGAATACGGGCAAAATCAATAAAACCTAAGCGACGATCCAACTCTGTTTTAATACGTTCTTTAACATGATCATCAAGACCATCCCACTTATTTACCGCAAGCACTAATGAACGACCTGCTTCAAGGATGAAGCCAAGTAAACTCAGGTCTTGATCGGTTATACCTTCTCGAGCGTCAATAATCAAGAGACAAACATTAGCATCTTCAATTGCTCGCAAAGTTTTTATCACTGAGTATTTTTCTACGACATCAGTTACATTCTTACGACGGCGAATACCCGCTGTATCAATTAAGGTATATTCTCTGCCATCATGCTCCATTGGAATATACACACTATCGCGTGTTGTGCCGGGCTCGTCATAAACCACCACACGATCTTCACCAAGAATGCGATTAGTCAGGGTTGATTTACCCACATTTGGTTTGCCGATAATGGCTAATTTAATTTTATCGTTTTCATCCGGTGCCTGTGCAATATTTTGTGCATCAAGCTCTTCATCAGACAATTCTCCGTCGAACTCATCATTTTCAACGGCTTTTGATTGTGATAAAGCTTCAATATGCGGCGTTAATGCCAAGGTTAATAATTGCGTAACTCCACGACCGTGAGCAGCCGCAATTTGATGGACAGAACCCTCAATACCTAATGAGTAAAATTCTGCCACGGCTGAATCTGCGTCAATACCATCGACTTTGTTAGCCACCAGAAATACTTTTTTGTTCTGTTTTCTCAAATAAGACGCTAAGCCTTGATCAGCAGAAGTTAAACCTGCACGGGCATCAACCATGAATAATACCGCATCGGCTTCTTCAATGGCCATTAAAGACTGAGCGGCCATTAAAGCATCAATGCCTTCTTCATTACCTTGAATACCACCCGTATCAATAACAATGAAAGGATGTTCCTCAACTTCAGCCTGACCATACTGACGATCACGGGTTAAACCCGGGTAATCCGCAACCAAAGCATCCCGACTACGGGTAAGGCGATTAAAAAGTGTTGATTTACCTACATTAGGACGTCCAACAAGTGCGACAACTGGAAGCATGTTTACCTCAAAAATTCTTTAATTAGCAATCAGCTTTACAATTGCTAAGGTTGGGTACCAATTAAATAAAATTGGTACGGTAATAATAAACAACGGCTCCACTTATTTCCAAATTAATTGCAAATAAATGGAGCCGTTTATAACCCACTACCTGGAAATCTTTTCCAGGCTAACGTATTAACCTAAGGCGTTTTAATCGCCTGTAAATCACCGTCTCTGGATTGAATATATAAAATTTCTTTATTCACCATAGGTGTAGTGTATATACCGCTACCATCAAAAAAATAACGACTGACTATTTCACCAGTATCTTGATCTAGCCAATGTAAGTAGCCTTCAAAATCGCCTACTACAACATATTTCCCTACGGGTACTGGTCCGGTTACACCACGGTTTGTCAAAGAAAGTTGACTCCAACGCTCTAAACCAGTATTTCTATCTATTGCGTAAATATGACCTTTAATATCAGTCAAATACAGAATATTACCACTAATAGATAATTGACGATAAGATGAATATTGACGTTTCCAAAGAACCCGGCCTGAACGTAATTCAATGGCGGTTAAATTCCCTCTGGAAGAAATAGCAAAAATTTTATCTCCAAAAATCAGTGCTGAAGTATCAACATCAATAACACGTTCTAACTCGGTTGACCCTGTTGCTACACCCACATCTGTCGACCAGCCCTGTTGCCCTTTTTCTAACAGGTATACAGATAAAGTGCCATCAGCAGAACCAACAAGTACGCCACCGGAAGCAATTACAGGAGCACTGATACCACGTAAACTTAAGGGGGGTACTTCTTGCTCAACTGTCCAGACGTCTGAACCATCAGATGCATTAAACGCTTTAAGAATGCCTGAAGAGGTATTAACAACCAAAATGCCAGAATCAAGAGCAGGTGCAGCAATAACCTCACCTCTTACTTTACTCTGCCAGATCAATTCACCTGTTTGTGCATCTAGCGCAAAAACATCTCCATTCTCACTACCTAGAAATATTCGATTAATTCCGGCTATTGGACCGCCACTTAATAAAGCTGATTTTTTCATTTCGAAAAAACCCTGCTTTTTATCAACACCCCTTAGATCAACTTTCCATTGTTCCTTACCTGATACAAGATCAAAAGCAACAACTTCACCATCTCGGCTTGCGCTGAAAACCTTGTCATAAGCAACGACTGGTTTTATACGTGAAAAGTACTCATCTACGCCATCACCTACGCTTTTTTCCCATAAAACCTCAGGCTTGAACTGCTGGGTAATATCAGTAAGTTCAGCAACAAGTTGGCTTGTATCTTCTTCTTCATCAGTTGATGAACAAGCAGACACACCAATTACCAGACAACAAACTGCCAGTAGCTTTCTGCTGAATATTTTATTTTTTAAGCTATTACTTCTTAAACTATTCTTTCTTAAACAATCAATTTTAAAACAAGTTTCTTTAAAACTAAGCACATCAAGCTCCGTTTTCAGCTTTATTGGTTATACCAACTCCATTAATTAATGGCATTGGTAGTCTTTACTAAAACAATCAAGTTACTTTATGTTGGCAACTTCAGCTAAATCGCTCAATTTCATTTTCACTGCCCGGCTCGCACCTTCACCTTGCGCTTCTATTGCTGCTTGATAAGCACTGCGCGCCAGTTCTGTTTTACCTTGTTTCATAAAAGCATCACCTTTAGTTTCTTCCACTGCAGCTTTAAATGAATCAGGTAATGGAGTAGCCAAAGTCTTTAATGCTTTTTCAAACTGTTCCTGTTGTATTTGAACACGAGCCAAACGCAAAGTAGCGATACCTTTAATACCTGCCTCAGAAGCTTTTTCAATAGCAATTACCAAGAATTTCTCAACTTGAGGCCAATCTTTATCGCTTGCCGCTTTTTTAGCTAACGATAGCGCAGTTAAAGTGCTGTAACTTGAATCCCCGTTTTCAGCAATAAAGGTCTCACCCTTTTTGGTATAGGCATCACCCTCTTTCCCTGCTGATTCAACTACCAGCTGGTATGCTTCTGAAGTTGCCAGTTCTTGTTCCAACTGATTATCCTTATAAAGGTTATAACCAATAAAGCTCCCAAAACCAATAAATAAGCCAGCAATTATTGCTGTACCATTATCTTTCCAATACTTTTTAATAGCATCAACTTGTTGTTCTTCTGTTTGATAAATATCCACAAATCACCCTTAAATTAAACTTGTTAATAACTTAGCCACTTGATCAAATGCTAAACTCTGTTGTTCTTGTTGTCCGCGCAAATATTTTATGGTAACTAATTGTCTGGCAAGTTCATCCTCACCTAAAACCAACGCAATCTGAGCACCTGATTTATCAGCACGCTTCATTTGTTTTTTCATATTACCACCACCACAGTGACATTGAATTCTGCTCATTGGCACTTCATCCCGCCACTGCTCAGCTAACTGGTTGGCTGTAATTTCAACCTCACTGTCTAACGCTTTATTCCCTAATATAATGAGATAGGCGTCAACTTGTGGACGTACATTGTTAACCTTTTCTAAACTGGTCAGCATTAAGACTAATCGCTCAATCCCCAATGCAAAACCAAAACCTGGCGTAGATTTACCGCCAAGTTGTTCAACCAAACCATCATAACGTCCACCAGCACAAATAGTTCCTTGTGCGCCTAAACTTGAAGTAACCCATTCAAATACCGTACGGTTATAGTAATCTAAACCGCGTACTAAACGTTCATTTAACTCATATTTAATACCAGCAGCATCTAATCGACGGCATAATTGATCAAAATGAACCTTGGTTTCATCACCAAAATAATCTGATAACTTAGGCGCACCAACCAATGCAGCTTGCACGCTAGGGTTTTTACTGTCAAGTACACGCAATGGATTAGTATGCATGCGACGTTTGCTGTCTTCGTCTAACTGATCTTCACGTTCGGTTAAATAAGCGACCAATGCCTGACGGTATTGTGCACGTTCTTCATTCGAACCTAAAGAATTCAGCTCTAGTGTGACAAAATCATTGATGCCAAGTTCCCGCCATAAACGGGAAGTTAGCATAATAATTTCGGCATCAAGATCAGAAGTCGCAATTCCAAAGGCTTCCAGACCAAATTGATGAAATTGACGATAACGACCTTTTTGTGGACGTTCATGTCTGAACATAGGTCCCATATACCAAAAACGTTGTTCTTGATTATAAAGTAGACCGTGCTGGTTAGCTGCACGAATACAGCTTGCAGTTCCCTCAGGACGTAAGGTTAAACTATCGCCATTACGATCATCAAAGGTATACATTTCTTTTTCAACAATATCGGTTACTTCACCGATAGAACGTTTAAAAAGGGCCGTCGATTCAACAATTGGCATACGAATTTCAGCAAAACCATAGCTACTCGCTACGCGTTTTAACACTGATTCAACCATTTGCCATATATTTGTTTCTGAAGGCAGGCAGTCGTTCATACCTCTAACCCTTTGAATTACCGTATTTACTTTAGCCACGTACGCTATTCTCTCTACTATTTGTTAATTACTGAATTGCGTACATAAAATAAAACGCAGCACGCATTATAAGCTGATAGTATGTAAACGTAAATTACTAACTATCACTAGCCAAATTACTTAAAAATGAAATTATTCGATTTCTTTAAAATTTATTTTGTTTTTTTCATCCAGTAGCTTTGCTTTAGCACGAATTCTCTGCTCTAACTGATCCACTAAATTATTATTGTCAAAACGTTCTTTTTGTCTGACACCATCCAGATAAAAACCACTTTTCTTGCTACTGCCGGTTAAGCCAAGATCAGAAACCATTGCCTCACCTGGACCATTAACAATACAACCAATAATAGATACATCCATTGGTGTAGTCATATCTTCTAACCGCTGTTCTAACTGATTAACGGTTGAAATAACATCAAATTCTTGACGAGAACAACTTGGACAGGCAATTAAATTTATACCTCGACTCCGTAGTTTCAACGATTTTAGAATATCATAACCAACTTTTATTTCTTCTATAGGATCTGCCGCTAAAGAAACCCGTAAAGTATCACCAATACCTTCCGACAATAATAAACCTAACCCAACAGAAGACTTAACTGAGCCTGAGCGTAAGCCCCCCGCTTCAGTGATACCTAAATGTAATGGATTATCAATTTGTTTTGCCAGTAAACGATAAGCTCCAACAGCTAAAAAAACATCAGAAGCTTTTACACTGACTTTAAATTGCTGAAAATTCAATCTATCAAGAATATCGACATGACGCATAGCTGATTCCAGCAACGCTTCTGGTGTTGGTTCAGTATACTTTTCCTGAATGTCTTTTTCTAACGAACCACCATTAACTCCTATACGGATAGGAATATTATTATCACGGGCACATTCAACTACTGCACGAACACGATCTTCCCGACCAATATTACCGGGGTTTATCCGTAGACAATCTGCGCCATATTCAGCTACTTTCAGTGCAATACGATAATCAAAATGAATATCAGCAACCAGTGGCACATTAACTTGTTTTTTAATTTCTTTAAAAGCTTCAGCCGCGTCCATAGTTGGTACGCTTACACGAACTATATCTGCCCCAACAGCCTCTAATGCTTTTATTTGCGCTACTGTTGCAGCAACATCAGTGGTTAAGGTATTTGTCATCGACTGGACTGTTATTGGTGCATCACCGCCAACAGGCACATTTCCGACAAATATTTGACGAGATTTTCGTCGAGTTATATGAGATTCTTTAAACATAATACATCTATTTTATTAAGGTTCTACTGGTAGAATAAATCTGGCTATATTGCCAATACCGAACTGAGACATATTAATTTCTTGTCCCTCGTAATTTAGCGAAACTAACTCAGGTTTCCCCAGAGTAATATTCCATGGGGCTTCTCCTGTAATTTTCATTACATAACCCGATTTTTTAATGCCCCAAGCACGCTGTATACCTGTGCCATCGATTATATTAACCCAACAATCACCAGAGAAGGTAAAAATGAGAGTTTCACCGTATTCTTCTGCATTTGCGGCCTTTTTATTTCCAGCTCCTTCATTTTCAACAACCTTATTGTCAGACTGGCTTGAAACAACTTGCGCTAAGTTCTGGTTTTGTGAATTAATACTATCATCAGGCTTTACGCTTTCAAGCTCGCTCAATTGACTTGATTGCCCTGCTACAATGTTATTTGAGTTATTTGAGTTACTTTGTTGAACAATATCATTTGCAGAATTTGCTCCGCCAACATTACCATCAGTTACGCTTAGTGATGGTTTAGTCACTTTTTCGAGCTCTGAACTATCCTGTGAACTAATGACACTGTCTGTATTTTCAACTTCACTCAACAAATCAGGATCTTGCAACCACCACATAACCGTTGAGCCAATCAGTAATGCTAGGATAAAATAGCTTACCCACATTAACATACTATTTTGTGCCCGCTTTTCGGTGATCCGCGAAAAACTCTGCATTTCTGCATACTGCACTTTAGCGACACCTAACATTTCAAAACTTGAGATAACCTCATCTATTGAAACATTTACCAGTTTTGCATAATTTTTAAGATAACCTCGATTGTAAGTAGCAGAAATAGTTTTATCAAAAATTTCAGCTTCAATGTTTTGTACTAAAGACAATCTGAATTTCAGTTTGTCAGCAACCTGCTGCTGCGATAAACCTGCAAGTTTACGGGCATCAGCCAGTATTTGTCCAGGCCCCATAATTTCTATATCTTCCGATAACTCAGAGCCTTTTTCTATCATTTTCATTAAGACTTATCCGCCTTTTTTGGATCGGCTAAATTTATTACATCACCAATATGCAAAATATGTGAAGCGCTTATTCCATTCCAGAGTAAAATACTATTCATACGAATATTGTATTTTTTCGAAATTGAAAACAGAACTTCACCTTTTTTTACAATATGTACAGGCAAAGTATTCAATACTTGCTGATTGTTTGAGTCTGCTTCACCGGGCTTTACAACTGTTTTTTCCACAATATCTTCATTCTTCTGCTTTAAACGACTATTAGCTACCTGGTTGTTTTGGTCATTTGAACGAGGAGAAAGTACCACCACTCTTTTTTTAACTTTACTTTTACTTTTAACTTTAGCCTCACTGTCCCCTGACATTAACACCTTATAATCTTGAGCTAGTTTATCCGCCTCAATATGCTTTAATCCATTGAGCAGAAATTGTTTTGCTTCGTATGAGCCAGGGAACATGCTAACTAACATCCCGGCGTAATTTTTGGCTATACGACGATTAAACTGTTTTTCATAAACTTTATAGGCTAATGCAAGTGCTTGAGGGCTAAAACGACGAGTGGCTTTTTCATAACGACCAAGATACAGCTCTGCTTCTTTATAACTACCTTTCACATATTGCAATTGCACCATTTGCAGCAAAATAGAAGCATCAGACGGGCTATGCAAAATTGCTTTGTTAAAATAAATTTCGGCGTTGTCAAATTGAAGCGCTTTTAACTGACATAATGCAAGGTTTTCATAACTTTTGGCAACCAAAATATAACTTGGTACAGCTATAGCTTTAAGAATTTGAACTTCTGCTTCTTTAAATCGCTGTTGCCGACATAAAAACACTCCAAAATTATTCAATGTGTCAGCATCATTTGTGTTAAATGATAAAGCTTTTACATAGGAAGTCGCAGCTAATTCTGGTTCCCCTACGGTTTCATAATAATGGGCAAAAGCCGTATAAACCTGAGTTAACTTTGGTGCAAAGCGTTTAGCTTTTTCTAAATTAAGTTTTGCTTGTTCAGTATTACCCATTTTCAAATAACCTAAACCCAATGAAATACGGGTCATGGCTATTTCATTTTGAGTAGCGCTATTTTCAACAACAGGAATATTTTTTACATAATTTTGAGAAACACAGCCAGATAGCAATATGCCTGTGGTAATAACTAAAAAAATATTTTTAAATTTATCCATAACAAACTGAAGTCACTTAATTTCCTGTGTAATCAATACATTAATTTTAACAAGCACCGAGCTGAATATAAATATAGCACGATACATTAGGGTTATCTGACCATTCTTACTGATATTTCGTCGGCTTTCACCTGTTTTATTACATCAGCACTGTTTTTTTCATTTTTAAGCGCTGTACGTTTAGTTCTATCAAAAACGTCACCTGCTAGCTGACCGCATGCTGCATCAATGTCACCGCCACGGGTTCGACGAGTTATCACCGTTAAACCATAAGTTTGCAGTACTTTATCAAAACGATCAATGCGTGAATTGCTTGAACGTTGATAAGGTGATCCCGGATATGGATTAAATGGGATCAAATTAATTTTACTCGGTGTATCTTTCAAAACATGAGCCAATTCATGTGCTTGATCTGTACTATCATTTACATGATCTATCATTACATATTCAACAGTTACTTGTTTATTCGCTTTAGATCCATCGATATAACGACGAGAAGCGGCTAAAAAATCTTCCAATGGATATTTTTTGTTTATTGGCACCAATTCATCACGAAGTTTATTATTTGCCGCATGAACCGAAATTGCCAATGCACAGTCAATTTTCTCTTTTAGCATATCCAGCGCAGGAACAACTCCTGAAGTACTAACGGTAACTCGACGTTTGGACAAGCCATAACCCAAATCGTTCAACATAGTATCTAATGAAGGGATCAGGTTTTTCATATTTAGCAAAGGTTCACCCATACCCATCATAACAATGTTAGTGATGGGGCGTTTTCCCGCTATACGGGTTGCACCAATATCGTTAGCAACTCGCCAAACCTGGCCGATGATTTCAGACATTAATAAATTGCGATTAAACCCTTGTTGTGCGGTTGCACAAAATGTACATTCCAACGCACAACCAACTTGAGATGATACACATAAGGTCGCCCTGTCATTTTCAGGGATCCACACAGTTTCCACTTCCTGACCACCATCAAGCTTCAGGGCATATTTGATCGTGCCGTCGCTGGAAACCTGTTTCTTAGAAATTTCAGGTGCAGTGATTTCACAATTTCTTTGTAATTTTTCACGCAACTTTTTATTAATATTAGTCATCTGCTCAAAATCACTATAACCAAAATGATAAATCCATTTCATTAATTGATCTGCACGAAACGGTTTTTCGCCGATCGAAGTAAAATATTCACGCATAGATTGATGATCAAAATTAAGTAAATTGATTTTAGAGGTTGGCGTAGTAGTGCTTTGGGTCATACAAGAATTCTCGATAATGTAAATAAACGCAGGTTTAAACGGGGCGAAATTGTACACTTTTCAAGCGTGCCTGGCAATTTCATTGGTAACATACCATTGTGTATCAATATTTAGTCATATTGCTTACTAAAGTGACAAAAACATTTATGGTATAAAGCAAAAGGATTTTACTCCAGAAAAGTAAAATCCTTTGATAATAATTACTGGACCACTTAATGATCTTTAAACAAATCTATTAACGAGTACGTGTACAAACTTCGTCATTAGAGAAGAAATAAGCAATTTCACGTGCAGCAGATTCTAAAGCATCTGAACCGTGACATGCATTTTCGTCAATTGAATCAGCATAGTCAGCACGTAAAGTACCAGCTAATGCTTCAGCAGGGTTAGTAGCACCCATGATTTCACGGTTTTTAAGAACAGCGTTTTCGCCTTCTAAAACTTGAACCATTACAGGACCAGAAGTCATGAACTCAACTAAGGCACCAAAAAAAGGACGCTCGCTGTGCTCTGCATAAAAACCTTCAGCTTTTTCTTTGCTAAGGTGGATCATTTTAGATGCAACAATTTTTAAACCAGCAGTTTCAAAACGGTTATAGATTTGACCAATAACATTTTTTGCTACAGCATCTGGTTTTACAATGGAAAAAGTACGTTCGATAGCCATGAATAAGCCCTCTCAAATAAGTTAATAATTATGATAAATATACAATACGATGTAAATTTTGGCGCGAATTATAGACGAAATAACGCTATTAACCAAGATGTAAAAAATATAGAAGTTGTACTTTCCCATATTTAAGGCAATTTTCGTCGCTAGAGCCATAAAATAGTTCGTTTTAAAATTGCATGTTTTTTCAATAAATATAGTTTTGGCTATGAATTATTCCAATACCAAGGCATTAATAAATTGGAATAACAAAAATGAAAGAGTACATACAGAAGAAAGCCCTTTATTTTTTTGCTTGCTTATTATACAGTTCCAAAGTGATTATTAAGAGCGCATAGTGTTGAAACATCGAACTTTACTTTTCAATAAGAAATTATATCCGTGACAATATGCACTTTAAGGAGATTACATGGATCTAAAAATTTTAGAGTTTTTAACAGTTAATGATCATTACATTACTGTTGAGGCTAATAATAATCACTTAAATGATGACGCTGCAAAAGAGCTTGCACAGCTATTACTTAATAATGGTGGTGACATTTCACATCTAAATGTCAATCAACAAATTCACTACCACAGGATTTTACAACCTCTGTTAGAGTTTGTGTCATGTGAAGGATTACAAGGAATGGTTAAAACATACAATGGTGAAATACAATCTTCGTGTAGCACTAGCTCAATTATATATAATGAAGATTTACTTTTTAACTATCATGACGATAATTTGTTATGTCAAATCTGTCGTTATGATTCCCATAAATTTTCTATTGCATAACTGAAAATTTATGCGCTGATAATAGCTTAGGTTACTAGGTAACAAAACCTAAAGCAGTGATAAATACAATTAAAACAATCAGTTAAAAGGTTAAGCCGTCAACTGTGACTTTCCTATAACAGAATGGGTTAGCCAACGGCGTAACCCTTCACCTTTGGTGACCACTTAGGTGTTAACCACCTGAAAGTAGATGTTTTGATGGGTTACGCCTGCGGCTAACCCATCCTGCGCGGTAAAATTTTGACATTAAAAAAGTTGATATTATTTTAGCTACTAAGCATTATAAAACAGTTTATTATAATCTCGACCACAGTTAACTGCGAAATAGCCTATGCAATTGGGCTTATTGACTGATCCGACGATACTCGCGATATTCTGGCAGCCAAAAATTGGTTTCAATTTTTGCCTTCAGCTGTTCATCCGAAATTTCTAATGCCAATCCTTGCTGGTAAGCTATCTTAGCGACTCTAAAGGCTATTTCTTTACTTAAACCTGCAATGGCGGTTAATGGAGGTAATAATTCCCCTACACCTGTGTTAGCCATTGGCGATGCATCCGCTAATGCTTCACTGGCAGCCATTAGCATTTCGTCTGTTATTCGCGTTATATCTGCTGCGACCACACCCAAACCTATACCTGGAAATATATAGCTGTTATTACACTGCACAATAGGATAAATTTTTCCGTTAAATTCTACCGGAGCAAAAGGACTACCCGTGGCAATAACAACTTGCCCTTCTGTCCATTGAACAACTTGCTCTGGAGTTGCTTCAACCTGACGGGATGGATTGCTTAACGGAAAAATAATGGGCAAATCACAGTTAAGTTTCATCGCCCTGATAACCTGTTCGGTAAATAAACCAGGCTGACCGGAAACACCAATAAGAATATCAGGCTTAGCACCATGCATAACATCAAGGAGACCGGCAAATTCATTTTCATACTGCCACGAACTAACAGCGGCTTTGTTCTGCACGAGTTTTTGTTGAAAATCCCGTAAACCAGTCATGCCTTCAGTTAATAATCCATAACGATCTACCATAAATATTTGGCTACGGGCTTGTTCTGCACTAATTCCCTCACTGATCATTTGCGTGATTATTTGCTCCGCAATACCACAACCAGCCGATCCGGCCCCAACAAAAACTACTTTTTGCGCTGATAGTTTTACTTTCTTAGCACGACATGCTGCCAACAAAGAACCAACAGTTACAGAAGCTGTTCCTTGAACGTCATCATTAAAACAACAAATTTCATTTCGATAACGATTAAGTAATGGGGTGGCATTGGCCTGCGCAAAATCTTCAAATTGCAACAATACATGAGGCCAACGACGTTTAATGGCTTTAATAAATAAATCAAGAAATTCATCATACTCTTCCTGACCAATTCGCTTATGCCTTGCTCCCATGTACATAGGGTCGTTAAGTAACTTTTCGTTATTTGTACCAACATCCAACATAACAGGCAAAGTATATGCGGGGCTAATACCTCCACAAGCGGTATAAAGCGACAATTTACCAATAGGGATCCCCATCCCGCCAATGCCTTGATCTCCCAAACCAAGAATACGCTCACCGTCAGTCACAACAATAACTTTAACTTTATTTTTAGTCGCATTACGTAAAATGTCATCAATGTTATGTCTTTCTTCATAAGAAATAAACAAACCTCTCGAACTGCGGTAAATGTCTGAAAATTGTTCGCAGGCATCACCAACCGTAGGAGTATAAATAACAGGCATCATTTGTGCTAAATGTGCTTGTACCAGTTTGTAAAACAGAGTTTCATTATTATCATGAATTGCGCGTAGATAAATATGCTTGTTCAAGCTGTCACTGAAGGTACTGTATTGCATGTAAGCACGCTCTACCTGCTCATCAATTGTCTCGTAACGTGGAGGTAGCAAACCTGACAAATTAAAATTTGAACGTTCTTCTTTCGTAAAAGCACTACCTTTATTTAACAGAGGAGTTTCTAATAACGAGGGGCCGGCATAAGAAATATAGAGTGGGCGTTTAGTGTTGTTTTTCATGAGTTAACTTAATCGTATCTTACTTGTTGAATGAATAATTTGCGTTTATATTCTTTTATTAATAAAGCAAACGCTATAGCTATAGCGTTAAAAACGAAGAATTCAAAGCACTGAGAAAGGTTAAAAACATTTAAAGTACTATAGCCTCCGTTATTCAAGGTATACTAAGTTATTACCATCAAAAAACAAACCCCACCAGTTGTTAAATCAACTTTAATATTATCAATGTACATATTATCGACCTACAAATAACCTACCTAAAAAAAGTCAACGTCTGCTTAATCAACTTCCGCAATCCACGCCAATTGAATTGCTTCGAGCACACGTTCACCGCAATGTTGAGGATCATCATCAAAATTATCAAGTGCTATAACCCACTTTGCTAATTCAGTAAAGTGCAATTGCATTGGATCAACTTCAGGGTGTAACTCCATTAAGTCCAGAGCAATATCTAATGAATCAGACCAGCGTAATCCCATGATAACCTCGTTATTTATTGTTAAATTCAACTTAATTCAACTTAATTCAATTTAGTTCAATTTAGTTCAATTTAATTCAATCTAGTTCAGCTTCGCTCAATTAAAATAACAAATGAAACCATAAGTAATCTACACCCAACATCAATACAAGCCATATAGTTATTCGTCGGGCTTTACGACAATATTTACAATCGGTATGCCACCATTGCTGTAGGTTTTTAGTCACCACATTTCCATGTTTTATTATTTTATTGATGCATTTGAGTATATAACATTTAAGTAAAATTGATATTAACTCAAGCAAATTCTCCTTTGTAAAAAGTTATACCTGTTTTAATTAACTTATAATTTTATTTACTTGAATTCCAAGTCTCTTAGCTAAACGGTTTAAGTTTGCTCTGTCTGCATTTAAACGCTTGGCGGTATTACTCCAATTACCTTGTTCTTCTGTTAAAACTTGACTTATCAGGTTACGTTGGAAATTATCAACTTCTCTCCGGAAATTTAAAGATTTAGATAAGGGTACCTCCTTTTCAGTTTCCCCTTCAGTTGGAAAACTCCCTACGTTACTATCAAGTTGATCACAGTCAGTAACATCAATACGAACAATCTCTTTTCCCTTATGCTTTGCACGCGCTTTTAAAGCAGCCCGACTTAAAAAATGTTCTAATTCACGTACATTCCCCGGCCATTGATAACCTGACAGGTAATTAATAACCTGAGTTGATAATTTCAGTTGCTGTAATCCTAATTTTCTTTTGAGCTTTTCTATAAAAAATCCCGCAAGTAATGCTACATCTCCAATACGATCTCTCAGTGGTGGTACATTTATCGGATAAACATTTAGTCGATGATACAAATCAATTCGAAATCGTCCTTCTTCAACTTCTTTTAATAAATCACGGTTGGTTGCTGCAACGACACGTACATCAACAGTTACGATTTTGTCTTGACCAACCGCTTGAATTTCATTGCTTTGTATAGCCCTTAATAATTTACTTTGAGCTGTTAAGGGTAATTCTCCCACTTCATCTAAAAATAAAGTGCCACCATCGGCAATCAGAAACTTACCGGGGCGACTTTTATCAGCCCCGGTAAAAGCGCCCTTAACATGACCAAATAATTCACTTTCAATTAAATTGTCAGGTAAAGCAGCACAATTGACATAAATCATAGGTGCTGAACGCCTTAAAGATTGAAGATGTATGCCATGAGCAACTAACTCTTTACCAGAACCACTTTCCCCTTGAATTAACACATTATAATGGGTAGACGCTACCAAGCTGATCTCTTTCTTCATGCTTTGCATTTTTTCGCTCTGACCAATCAACTCATTTTGTTCCACCATTGCATTCGGCTGACTTAATTCTGCAACCACTTGCTGAGAATGAATAACGTTATTTTCGAGCTTTTCGATTGTTAAAGCTGTGTTTAAACTTATCGATGCCATAGCGGTGATCACATCTAATGTTTTTTCAGGAATATTATCAAAAATATTAGGTACTAAGCTGTCTAAAGTTAGCACGCCGATTAGCTTATCTTCAAAATGAAGAGGTATGCCCATACACGCATGAACGGGTAAATCCCCTTCCCTGTCGACCAACAAACCATCGTATGGATCCGGTAACGGACAATTTGCAGGAAACCTGACGACCTTATTCGACTTGCAAATTTCAACTAAACGCGGATGTTCATTAATAACATATCGTCTACCTAAAGTGTCTTTGCTTAAACCTTGAAGTGCGAGTGGTACCAGATATTCACCGTTAAAGGCTAAAACAGCAACAGCTTCACAAGTAATGGTTTTTCTGATTGTAGATAACAAACGATCAAAACGATCATTACCAGTCAGGCTTTGCGCCAAATTTAACGACAGCTCAATCAATGCTGAAGAAGATATTTCATTCATAGGAAAGCCTTAAGTCAAAAAGATACATAGTAGTCAAAATGACTCTGAAAGTCTATGCGTCATTATGACTCTAATCTAATTAATGTAAATATGGTAACAACGTAAGTATTTGATTTTAAGTAAGTTGATAAAGTTGGTTCATCCTTTGCTTTTACATTAGTAAAGCAACAATAAACAAAAGAGCAGATTTATGTATTACCCATTTATTTTACCGGAAAAAACAAATTTTGATGTAAGTGAATTAACCTTTCAAAAATGCATTATTGCAGGTAATTGGATAATGCTTATTTCTTTCTTGATTGTTTCTGTATGCATACTTATCAACTTTGGTTTTGAACAAAATTTTAGCATCGTAACTCAGATTGCATGTCATATCAGCACCATTATTTTTGCGGCATCTCTTAAAATAGGATACGTACTTAGATGCGTAGGAGCACACGGTCTAGGTAATAAGGAATTTTAAGATGTTAAAAACTCATGAACCCAAACAGTCGAAAAATAAACAGTATGAATGGTTTAACCTCCCTTTTTTTGGTCTGGCATTCCGCTCTTTCTTTTTATTGGGAATGCTTAGTTCATCAACTAGTTTAATAATTTGGCTTGCTTCACTCAATGGACTTTCGCTATTAAACGCACAAGGTTTATCACCGACTATATGGCATATACATGAAATGCTGTTTGGTTTTGCAGCTACCGTCGCGGTTGGTTTTATTCTAACTGCAGTACAAACATGGACTGGTCAAGCAAGTATCAGCGGTAAACCTTTAGTTGGCATTGTTGCATTGTGGATGGCGGTAAGAACTGCGATTTGGTTCAACAGTGAATTCAGTATTTATCTTGCTATTAGTTTACAAACCCTATGGTGGTTATTAGTCATTACTATATATAGCCACTTAATATTTACTGCAAAAAATCGTCGTAACTATTTGTTTATTCCTTTGCTGTGTGCACTGGCACTTATCAACCTAAGCATTTTGTTAACTGATATAACCGGCGATCACGCAATCGCGCTGCACTTATCACGTTCAACGGTATTGTTATTCATTATTTTAATGAGTGTGGTTGGAGGCCGGGTGATCCCATTTTTCACAGTAAAAGGTGCAAATACTGATGTTATACCCAAGCTACTTGGAAATGCAGGATTCAGCAAGTCGAGAAACGGCTATATGCAAGGCATTAAATTTTATAAATGGTTATTCCATTTTTAGATTTAATAACGCAGGAGATAGCCGTTTATCGCCTTGCCCGTAGGGAGCTAAGCTAGAAAATCAGTGCTGCGTTGCAACCCTTTATAAGGGAAATGCCATTATATGCGTGCTGCGTCTTGCTCTGATGTCCTAGCTTTGCTCTGAACCTGCATTTCCAAGTAGCTTGGGTATATTACTCCTAATCCATGGCTTGAAAAATTATTGCTACCAGTTTCTGTATTTGGTGTAACTGTATTTATTATTAGTTACTTTATTGAACTGCCATATATACCCGTGGTCATTCAAGATGCGGGAATTTGAGGTGAATTTGAAAGTTTATCTAAAAGGCGCTTGATTGAGCAATAGCGGGCTATTGGGATTGAAAGCAACGTAGTAGATAATCTTTTAAAACGCTTCAAAACCTGCATTTTGAATGATTACGGGTATACACCTGCGGGAATAATGATACTTTCAAGCATATTGCATTTGGCTCGATTAACACAATGGCGTTCAATTAAAACCCTTAATGTACCGCTGTTATGGTCACTGCACATTGCTTATTTATTCATGGCCATCGGCTTATTTATGTTGGGTTTAAGTTATTACAACGTAGGTTTAGGTTTTAGCAACGCACTACATTTAATCACCATTGGCGCAATAGGTTTAATGATTTTATCAATGATGAGTCGAGTATCTCTGGGACACACCGGACGCCCACTAAAAGTAAAGGGTGTTATTACATTAGCTTTTGCCTTAATGACATTTTCAGCGTTAATAAGAGCCATTTTACCGGGTATTCAAACAGCAATAACCCAGCAATTTAACGTTACATTAACAGCATGGAACACCAGCGGTCTGCTTTGGCTGGCAGCCAGTTTAATTTTTACCTTTATTTATTGGCCAGTATTAACTTCACCTAATAAATAATTTAACCACTTTTAGCTAACAACCCTAACTAACAAACTAATCAACAAATTTATTAACAAAAAGATTTAAATCTCCTAAGGAAAATATCATGTTAACAACCAATAATATCAAAACCGTAAAAAGCACAGTTCCACTATTAGAAGCCGGTGGTACAGCCATCACTGATTACTTCTACAGCAGAATGTTTGCCAACAACCCTGAATTAAAAGACATTTTTAATATGAGCAATCAGCACACAGGACGCCAGAAAGTAGCACTGTTTGAAGCCATTATTGCTTATGCCAAAAATATCGATAATTTGTCAGTATTAAAGCATGCCGTTGAGCGTATTGCGCAAAAACATACCAGTTTTCATATCAAACCTGAGCATTACGATATTGTTGGCCATCACTTAATTGAGACATTACGTGAGTTATTACGCGAACAATTTACTGCTGAAGTGGAAGAAGCCTGGGGCAATGCTTATGGTGTATTAGCCAATATTTTTATTAATCGTGAAGAAGAACTTTACCGGGAGGGTGAAAATTCAATAGGCGGGTGGCGTGGTCAACGGGCTTTTTCTCTGGTCGAGAAAAAAGTAGAGTCTAAATTAGTGACCAGTTTTGTTTTTGAACCCGTGGATCAGCAACCTGTATCAGATTATCAAGCAGGTCAATATATATACCCGTAATCATTCAAAATGCAGGTTTTGATGCGTTTTAAAAGATTATCTACTACGTTGCTTTCAATCACAATAGCCAGCTATTGCTCAATCAAGCGCCTTTTAGATAAACTTTTAAATTCACCTCAAATTCCCGCATTTCGAATGACCACGGGTATAAGTATAGAATTAAAACCTGAAGGCGGGGAAAATATTGAAATTCGCCAATATTCATTATCAGACAAACCAAATGGTAAAACATATCGTATTTCAGTAAAACGAGAATCTGGCGACGTATCCGGTGTAGCATCTGGTGTAATGTCAAATTATGTACATGACCATCTTAATGTTGGTGATATTATTGACTTGCATCCGCCAGCGGGTGATTTCTTCTTTATTGACAGAAATGCTCCTGTGGTACTTATTTCGGCGGGTGTTGGTATAACGCCAATGCAAGCAATGTTAGAAAAATTAGCCGATGAAAATTATGAGAATAAAATTCATTACTTGCATGCCTGTGAAAATTCATCACAACATTCATTCCTAAAACGTACCACCCAGATATGCTACGAAAACAACTGGCACAACCATACCTGGTATAGCAGTGAAGAAAGTAAACAAAACAATATCCACCATGGATTTATTGATTTTAATAAGGGGGATTTACCACTGGATAACGGTAATTTTTATATCTGCGGGCCGGTTGGTTTTATGAAGTTTGCCAAAAATTCTTTATTAGATTTAGGGGTTGATCACAATAATATTCACTATGAAGTATTTGGTCCTCATGCTGAGTTGTAATCAGTAATAAATTAACATTAAATTTAAAATCCTATGACAAGATGGGTTATCCCTTGTGGCGTAACCCATTATCTGTTTCTACCACGAACCTAATCCATTGATTATTCGTTAAATAACGAGGATGGACGGCTTAAGCTGTTGGCTATCCAAACTAGGCTATTGTGTGTTTTTTAGTTAAATAACAAAATTCCACTTAATATCAAACCAGCAAAAAATATAGTTTCTGCCGTAATCAAAAACACTGGTTTCCAGCCGACTGATACAATTTGTTTTAACGATGTTTTTATGCCTATAGCAACTATTGCCACCACCAGACACCAGCTGGAAAGTGTTCGCATTATTTCCACTATCCATTGAGGAATAAAACCTAAATTATTCATTAGTGCTAAAACAAAGAAACCAATTAAAAAGCTCGGAATAAAACTGGCTGCACCATCTTCCATCGTGGTATTACGTTCTTTAAACGCAAAAAATATCATCATTACTATCGGAAGCAACAGCGCCACTCTTAATAATTTTATGTAAGTGGCAATATCACCCGCTTCAGGCGAAATAGAATAACCCGCACCAATAACCTGTGCCACGTCATGAATAGAACCACCAATAAACACACCCGCCATATCGTCAGGTAATTCAAATAATGTGGTTATTATTGGATAAACCACCATGGCAATAGTACTTAACGTGGTGACACCAATAACGGTCAGGGCAAAGAATTTTTCTTCATATTCTTTTTTTGGTAAAACCGTTGCAATAGCTGCAGCGGCCGAAACGCCACAAACGGCAACCGATCCAGCCGTAAGTACTCCAAAGACTCTAGGAAGGCCAAGAATTTTTGCAAAGAAAATCCCAAAAAGAATCGTGAACAACATACTTGTCATCACGATCATTGGAGGTGTGATCCCCAAGGAAACAATATCAGCAAAAGCAATACGAACACCAAGTAACGCTACCGCAAAACGTAATACCGTGCGAGAACAAAAATTAACACCCTCTTGATGTTGTGGTGATTCATATAAAAAATGCAGAGTTAAGCCCAGCAACAGCGCAAAAAGCATAATTGGCGCATCGTAACGACTTGATAGTGCGCCTGCAGCCAATGCGACAATCAGACAAATAATAATTCCTGTATATTTGGCCTTTATATGTTTTATCATCCATCAACCTACTTAAAGTTAAACTCAATCAAAGCTATATTTTCAATATTGTACATGGAATTAAAATCAATTAGCCAGATGTCATAGCCAAAATTTCAGTAATATTTAATTCCTTTCGATACAATACCATTGTACTTTCCCGGGTACTTCGCGCCAAAACTGCCATTCTGTCTGCCAGTTCATTTCCTTCGATATTGGCATGCGCTTTAACATGAGAGATCGTTAGATTAGCTTTTAATTTTTCATACAAATTAAAGCTGATTTTAACTAACGCCAGGTTTTTAACTTCTTCACCTTTACCTCTGGTCCACCCCTTAGCTTTCCAGCCACGAGCCCATTTCGTGATGCAGTCAATTGAATACTTTGAATCAGAAAGTATTTGAACTTTCTCACCTTGTTCAATATATTTTTGGGCTAATTTAAAAGCTTCAATTAAACCGTGCAACTCAGCAGTATTATTAGTGCCATTTGCTTCATATAGGCCATACCAGAGTTGAGTTAATTCATTTTCAGTTCCGCCAGACTGTTTTTCATATACAGCAATACCAGTACCAGATTTACCCGGATTAGGCGAACAAGCACCATCACAATAAATTTGTATGTTGGCGCTGACTACCGGTGCTGCTGTTTTTGAATATTTTTTAGATGGTGCTGTTTTGCTTGATAAAGAAGTATTACCTTGAGATGTTTTAGCTAATGAACGTTTCATCAACGCTTTAGTATAGGTTGACTCAAATGCTTGTTGTGCTTCTTCAAGTGAGGGAAACCCCATATATTGCGCATCGGAAAGACCATCTATATTCGTTTTTACTTCTGACCAAACGCCGAAGACGCCCGTTTTTCTGCCTTTCCAAATTACGTAATGTTTTTTACTCATCGCTGAAATTTCAACCTTTTTGTCATAATTTTGGCAACAGTATATATGATTATGAATACGAAGTGCTTATTCTCAACCGATGTTTAAAAAAATTTCATTTAATTTTGGCACTAGTTTTAACACAAGTTTTAAATTTAATTATTCAATGTCATCTGCCAATATCCCGTATCAATCCAACGATTAAATTTAAAGCCTATTTCTTTAAAATGTGCGACTTTTCTCATACCAAACTTTTCATGTAGCGCAATGCTTGCTTCATTTGGTAAAGATATCCCGCCAATCACCGAGTTAATTTGGGGAGAATGATTATTCAACTCAGATAATAATGCTGAATATAAACGGGTTCCCCAACCTTGAGATTTTAATGCCGGAGTTAAATAAACGGTTATCTCAACCGAAAATCGATACGAAATGCGTTCTTTCCATTTACTCGCATAACTGTAACCAATAACTTCACCATCCAACTCTGCCACCAACCAAGGTAAATGATCTTCATTCGATGCGTTTCCAGCCGTAGCCGCTTGTATCCTATTGGCCATTTCTTCTGTAGTAATGCTTTCTTGTTCAAAGGTCACAATACTATTAAGCACATAGTAATTATAAATTTCAACGAGACTTTGAGCATCGCTTACCCTTACTTTTCTGATCATAAATCTTTCCAATGAAAATTATTCTTGAAATTGGTGTTAATGAAATTGGTTTTAATTATAATTGTGCAAATTATATTTGTGCTAAAACACCAAAGTCATAAAAGCACTGTGCAATCTCTCGCGATAATCACCAAATGCGCCACATTTAACAAACCCATAATTTTCATACAACGTATAGGCAGCAACGTAAGCTGGCGCAGTTCCTGTTTCCAAACTAAGGCTATGATATTTCCTGTGCTTCGCTTCATTTATTAATTGCTCAAGAATGGCTGATGCGACACCTTTACCCCGATGTTTTTCCAGGGTGTGTATTGATTTTATCTCACCATGGTGCTCAGCAATTTCTTTTATGGCCCCGCAACCTAATAAATCATAACCTTGCCATGCTGATAAAAAAGTAATTTCGGCAACACGCAATTCATCAAGTTTAAGTGCGAAAATACTGTCAGCGGGAGAATGTTTTGCGACATTATCTAAATGAACAGTCAAAAGTTGTTTAATTTGTGGACCTTTTAAGTCATCTACTTTAATTAACATTTTTAATCTTATTTACCTATTTTCTTTATATAAAAACTACTGTCGCACTACCACAACAAGATACACGCAAGGTTCTTGCTCTTCATTACGAAAAACACAATTTGCCGGTTCTCCTAAAATATAACTGTCTCCTTTATTTAACTTATTGCACTTATCCCCCTCAACAAAAGTTATACATCCCTCAATGATCCAAATCACTTGTCTCAGAAAAACATACGAGGTAGCAGGAAACTTAACTTCAGCCCCGGCAGGAAGTGTTACTTGAGTTAACTCTATTGGATTATTTACTGCTGATGATATTTGCTGTCTTATGTACCCAGTGTCAGGGTCAATCCATACAGCCTGTTCACTTTTTCGCGCTAACCGGGTAGATTCATCTTCGGCTCTGGTAAGCAAAGTAGATAATGATAATTTGAAAGCCGCTGAAAGCTTACCTAACAATGCCGCCGTTGGACTAGTTTCAGCTCGCTCGATCTTACTAATCATTGCTTTTGAAACATCAGACCGTTTAGAAAGTTCTGATAATGACCAGCCCCGCGACTCACGTTCTAGCCGGATTCGATCTGAAATAAATTTTGTTGGATCATTTTTCATAGGACAATACTCATAGAACCATACTCATAAAACAATATTACGTTGATTCAAGCCGAACACTAAAGTAAATAAAAATCCACTATAGTAGACGAGCTAATTACTTGTCAATGATTAATTCTGGTTTTGGTTATTTCAAGTTTGGATGTGGTCGGATATATTGTTTAAAGTGGCCGGATAAATTAGTTAACCTCAGTAAGTATTATGCAAATGACAAGTTAACATGCAATGTTTTTAACACGCGTACAACTGTATCCCATTTGGGCTGGGTCTTACCATTAAACGTCTTATACATGCTTTCACGATTTAAACCTGATTGTTCTGCAACACTAGAAACACCATGATGTTTTACTAGTTGCCCAAGCGCAGTAACAAAAGTGTTTGGATCACTATCCTGATAACACTCCATAAGAAATTCATTGATTTCCTTTTGTGTTTCCATAAATTCAAATGGATTAAATTCTGTTAATTTCTCTGCCATGATTAATCCTCCAATTCACTCAGCAATTTTCTCGCTTTTTCAATATCTCTGCTTTGACTAGACTTGTCACCACCACAAAGTAAAACGATCATTTGACCGTTTTTAACAGTGAAATACAAACGATACCCTTTACCAATAAAAATACGCATTTCACTTAAATTACCACTAAGTGACTTTACATCACCCAAGTTACCATTAACCGCACGTGTTAATCTTAGCGCAATGACTTTTAATGCCTGTCTATCTTTTAACTTTTTAAGCCAAACTTTAAAAACTGAGGTTTGTTTTACTTCATATTTTTCATTAAATTGTAGCTCACAAGCTACACAATTACCACCTACAAAATCAAAACAATCAGCTAGCAAATAACGCTAGCCGCAATTACCTTAAGTATCCTCTTGGTTTTATTCCCTATATAATGATGGGGTCACCTTAAAAAATAATGGGGTCAGGTTAAAATTAAATAATAGGTGACACCAAATTTTTTTGGTTGCTGCTTGTATGCGTGATGGGTGGAGTTTTGACGAGAACATTCACCATTATCAAATAGACCAATTTGAATGTGTTCAGTAAATGGCTAGATTAGATAGATAGAAAATGATCCAGCTTTACCCAATAATCAATATAAGATGCTAATATCACGAAACTTTCACTGGCTACCCAATGGGCCATTGGAAAAGTATATGAGAAAAAATGGTATTGCAAAATTTATGGCTTCAAGCTTTACAGAAGAAAATAGCTTTAGGTTTTATATTCGCGATACCTATAGTCAGACGTCTATCAGTATTATTGAGAGAAAGCTCAATCAATTAAAAAAAGAAGTTGCATTATTAAATCAAGAAGATGCGCTATTGCCATTAGAAAAACGTCAACATATTGGTTTGCTGTTACCGATGCGACCGTGGGAAATGTCTCAATTTAACGCATTACGTAGAAGTTAACATACAAATATAAAGGAAATTCAATTATCAAATTAGTTGATTACTGTTTGAGCGTTTCCCTAAGAAACACAATCTGATCTTATTCGGTCAACCGGATCTATTGCACTATCTGTCACTGAATATTAATCAAGATATTAAATCGAGGATAACCTTCTCACAAACGATTAAACCACTGAATGACGATGATCTTGAACGTTATATCATCAAGGAATTAGAAGCAGTAAAAATGGGTATTAATACCTTTGATAATGGGGCTGTCGAGGTGATCATACGCTCATCAGCGGGAAACTTAAGATTATGCCGAAATCTATGCTATGCCAGTTTGATCGAAGCCTGCCGTGAAGCAAAGAAAATAGTGACCATCAGCCATGTTAATCAAGTGTTGGTGCAACCACATTGGCGCTCACATGAGGAATTAATTAAACAGCAGGTGGCATCATGAAATTTATTCAGCTTACACTTTATATCAACGCGGATGAAGCCGAAACCATCATAGCCTTTATTGATGAGTTA
>JABSOI010000073.1 GCA_013216015.1 Alteromonadaceae bacterium
TAGCTAGTGCCCATCCAGAAACGAATGTCTACTGCGGACGTCCCACTGGCACAATCTAAACACCACTAGATAAGGTTATTTAGAATGACTAAACGCCCATATCTAGTAGCGTTTATATTGCACCATTGGATCGCCCTCGTTACGACCCTGTTTCTGGACGGACACTAGCTAGAAAATATAAAGACCAGATAAGGTTAACCTCATCTGGTCTTTCAACATATTAATAAATGATAGGAATAACAATATTAATTTTGATGAGGCGTATTTTCAGCGAAATATTCATGACTGTCAGCATTCTTTACTGCATCATTAGGATTTGAAATTGCTAAACTTCTTGCACCAGATTGTCCATAAACAATATCATCTGTGCCGGCAACTGCATTAAAGTGGCTGAACTCATGAATAATTGTGCCCGAACGAGAATCTGTCCCTGTCTCATTTGCATTCCAAAATGCTCTGCAAAAATACACTTTATAAGGTTGATTAGGATAAACATAAGCAAAGTAAGATTGGTTACAGCTACAGTCAAAAGTGAGTTGCTGATTATCAAGCGCATCTTTGATATCTTCAAAATTTCCGGCAACTGTGTTGTGACGTGAAGTGCTATATGCACCAAACCATTCATTATAACGATCAGCTGAAGAACCATTCAAAGAGGAAACAGAATCATCGGCAATATTTCTTGCTGCATCTAATGCACTGACAAGACCACTTTTTTCATTATTGCTACAAGACCCGGTAAATTCAATACCGCTTGGATCAGGGTCATCGCCACCACAATCTTCTTTTCTAGGATTACAAGGCTTTCCTGGGCCCTTCTTTGCCTCTATACCTTCTACCCATACATAAGCAGAAGCAGAAAATAATCTCTCTACTTTTTTCAGTAGACCTTTATTGCTGAATAACTGGAGAGAGCTTACGTCATAAGTGATTTCGTAAGTACCCATCTCACTAAAATCGTACATAGAAGTTAATTCGAAATTTTTACTTAATGATTGACCAGACTTCAATTTAATAAAATCTGTCTCTCCAGGGGCCGGACGTTTGATATGTCGGCCTAAAAAAGCTACATCTACACCATCTCGGTTTATTTTAAACAAACGCTCTTCATCAAGGTTAGTAAACCAAGCTAATACTTTTTGATTACCGTTGCCATTATTTGTAATGGTTAATGTGGCGTTCACGCTACCATTACCAGTGTTTTCTACACTTAATTGAACATCTAACTTTGTTTTTGTCGCATTTGCCTGTAAAGATAACACTGTGATTAAAGCTAACATTAATCTAAATAAATATTTCATAGACTTCTACTCTCTATATTCAACCAATTCAATTTGGTTAATCTTCATTTTTTATCGTTATTATCATTTTGGTATTCACCAGTTTTGGCTTACTTAATATACTGATAATTATTCAGTTCTATGCCTAGCAAATTTACGCCAGTTTTTGTCAATAAAACGACAAATTATACTTTAAGAATCAAAAAATTAGAATTACAGGTAATTGGAGGATTTAATACGAAACATGTTAAAGAACTCCCTGTTTGACAAATTAATTTTGAGCGTTTGAAGATTACGTTATATTGATGGGTATTTTAGCCATTGTTCGACGAGTACCAAACTAAATCCCTATCTCTTACTTTAAGATAGATTGACTAAAAACATAGCCCATAAATAATTAAAAACTAATATACGAGTGAAACATCTAGACATCTAAACGTCTATAACTTATCGTATGTCCAAATAATAATTATTCATTTACAGAATAATCGAATAAACGACCAAAAGTTGGAGTATAAATTGACAGTAATTAACCCAAATCAAACTCAACAAGCAATTGTCGCTGGAGGATGCTTTTGGTGCATCGAATCTGCTTTTAATATTGTTAAAGGCATTCATTCTGCCATATCAGGTTATATGGGAGGACAAACAGATGATCCAACCTATGAAGATATTTGTTCAGGAACCACAGGACATGCTGAAGTGATAAATATCTCCTTTGATCCGTCAGTGATCAGTTTTCGTGAAATATTAGAAATATTTTTTTCCTTACACAATCCGACACAACTGAATCGACAGGGACATGATGTTGGCACTCAGTACCGTTCAGCGATATTTTTCACCAATAAAGAACAAGAGAAAACTGCACGAAATATTATTACTGAAATAAATAATAATAAAGTATGGCCAGAGCCTATAGTTACTGAAGTTGTTGAGCAAAGTAAGTTTTATAGCGGGGAAGAATTTCATCAGGATTATTTTAATAAAAATGCTGAAAGTCAATATTGTCAGGTGATGGTGTCACCTAAGCTGGCTAAGTTTAAACAGACATTTGTTAAAATGTTGAAGTGAACACCTGAATTTGACTGGATCGGTTCCCCTTCAATTTTGCCCATTAATTTATTTTTCTGGCACGTCTAAGTATTTGGTTATTTTGTGAAATATTGTACATTGATGGGTTACGCCTGCGGCTAACCCATCCTACTTTTTCAGAATATCCTACCACAGCTCTATTAACTGAGGTGCCTCTCCCGTCAGTTCAACAAAAACAGTTTTAAATGTTTTTCACGCTAATACTGTTTTGATCTAATGCCGCTATCCGTTCTCTTTCTTTTCTTTTTTCACACGGGTTATCGCAATTACACGACTTTTCAATCCCGACAGTCGCTAAACCACCACAACTACCTGCAAGGGTTTTCTTCTGAAAAATATACCCAACCGCCATAGATAAAACTACAACTAAAAAAAACCCAAGGGTGATTAAAAAAATTAACATGATAAAACCTTTACTACTCTGTATAAAATAAACTTGAATATGAAAATACTTACTTAAGATATTGTTTGAATTTTACCGTGAATCGCTCGCCAAAGCCATCCTCAGTTTTAAATATAAATAATGCTGCAATATCATGCTTGTTAGCAAATTCCATCGCCTTTTTCTCCCCCATCACCATCATTGAGGTAGACAATCCATCAGCTGTCATTGAAGACGGGTGAATAACTGTCACTGAAACTAATTTATGATTAATAGGTTTTCCCGTATCAGGATCAATAATATGTGAGAAACGCTGACCATCAACCTCAAAGAAAATTCGGTAATCTCCTGAAGTTGCCAGCGCATTATTTTTCGGCACAATTATCTGATGTACAACACGTTGCTCGGTAATAGGTTTTTCTATCGCAACATGCCACAGTTCACCTGTATGTTTAAAACCGTTTAAACGCATTTCTCCACCAATTTCCACGATATAATTACTTACCCCCTGTTCAACAAGTAGTTCAGCAACTAAATCAACACCATAGCCTTTAGCAATCGTCGATAAATCAACATATAAATCAGGAATTGATTTACTTAACAAATGGCCATCTAACATAAGTTTATTAATACCAATATTAGCTTTGGCATTTGCAATTTCTTCATCAGTAGGAATTATTTCTGGACGCAGCTCTGCTCCGAAGCCCCATAAATTAATTACCGCTCCGGCAGTTACATCCAGCTTACCTTCAGATATTTTCCCTAAACGAATAGCCTCAGCCAATACCTTCTGCAAACCTGCTGATATTTCTACAGGCTCAGTTGATGACATATTATTAAAACGGGATAACTCAGAATCGGGGATATAGGTCGACATTTCTTGATTAACTTGCTTAAGCATCTTATCAATTTTAACCTCAAGCCTAGTAACATCTAATGAATCGTTTTCTACCACAATTTTAATATTATAAGTCGTCCCCATAGTTCTACCTTGCAGCAAAACCTCCTTTTTAGCCAAATCACTACCTGGAAAACACCCCGTTAATACCAATAACATTGCTATTACCGCAATCAATTTAATTTGAATCATATGAAGTCTCAAAAATTTATTATTTAGGTAAACAATCTCTAGAAATATAAAAATTGCTTACATAAATAATAAAAGGTGACATAAGCCACCTTTTAATTTATTCATCATTTGGTTAATTAGTTATTTATCATCACATAATTAGCCAACAGATTACTAGCCGCTAAATCATTAGCCGCCAAAATCGTCCAACATAATATTGTCGTCTTCAACGCCTAAATCTTTAAGCATATGAATAACTGCAGCGTTCATCATTGGAGGACCACACATATAAAATTCACAATCTTCCGGTGCGTCATGATCTTTCAGATAATTTTCATAAAGTACATTATGAATAAAACCAGTCATGCCATCCCAGTTATCTTCTGGTTGTGGATCTGATAAGGCTACATGCCATTCGAAGTTATCATTTTCAGCCGCCAGACCGTTATAATCATCTTCATAGAACATTTCACGCTTAGAGCGAGCACCATACCAGAAACTTATTTTACGTTTAGAATTTAATCGCTTAAGTTGATCGAAGATATGAGAACGCATTGGAGCCATACCCGCACCACCACCAATAAAGACCATTTCGTTGTCAGTTTCTTTCGCGAAGAACTCACCAAACGGACCAGAAATTGTCACTTTATCACCAGGCTTAAGACTGAAGATGTAAGATGACATTTTACCAGCAGGTAAATGTAAACGTCCCGGAGGCGGCGTGGCAATACGCACGTTCAGCATGATAATGCCTTCTTCTTCCGGATAGTTCGCCATTGAATATGCACGTAAAGTTTCAGTTTCAACTTTAGATTCCACGTCGAAGAAACCAAAATGATTCCAGTCACCTTTATACTGTTCATCAATGTCAAAATCTTTATATTTAACATGATGCGCTGGTGCTTCAATTTGAATATAACCACCCGCTTTAAAAGGTACAGATTCACCATTGGGAATTCGCAGCTTAAGTTCTTTAATGAAAGTTGCCTGATTATCGTTAGAGATAACTTCACATTCCCATTGCTGAACACCGAAAATTTCGTCTTCTAATTCAATATCCATGTCTTGCTTAACAGCAACCTGACATGAAAGACGACAACCTTCTTTCGCTTCACGTTTATTTATGTGACCTTCTTCTGTAGGTAAAATATCACCACCGCCAGAACGAATGTGCACACGACATTGACCACAAGTACCGCCACCACCACACGCAGATGGGATGAAAATGCCTTGGTCAGCTAAAGCGCCTAATAACTTACCGCCAGCAGCAGTTATCACCGATTTTTCCGGGTCGCCATTTATACTAATTGTAATGTCACCTGTAGAGACTAGCTTAGATTTAGCAAATAAAATCACTAAAACCAATGCCAGTACTATCGCGGTAAACATCGATACGCCGAGAATAATTTCCATCGACTTTTCCTTTAATTTATCAAGGGTCTCATTTTAAATTACAGCTATTTCGAATGCGCTGAAGATTGTGAGTACAAGGCAAAAGTGCACAGTTGATATTTATCAATGAGCACTTTCAACACAGTAATCGCAACCATTAGGCGCGAGCTAAACAGTTACTGAGACCAATATTTGCCTACAGGGATATACCACCGAAAGAAAGAAAGCCAAACGCCATCAATCCTGCAGTAATAAACGTAATACCTAAACCTTTCAAACCGTCGGGTACGTCAGAATATTTCATTTTCTCACGTAAACCTGCCATCAATACAATCGCTAACATCCAACCTACACCAGAGCCAATGCCGTATACGACACTTTCACCTAACGTTAGGTTTTTAGCAACCATGAATGAAACCGCACCAAATATTGCGCAGTTAACCGTAATTAATGGTAAAAATATGCCTAGTGCCTGATACAAAGCAGGAAAATATTTATCTAAAATCATTTCCAAGATTTGTACTAATGCCGCAATTACCCCGATAAAAGTAATAAATGACAAGAAGCTCAAGTCAATTGATTCTTTAGGATCGGTAATGCCTAAAACGCTATCCAAAGCACCGGGGGCCAAGATAGCCTGATAGATAATTTGGTTGGCTGGAACAGCTAAACCTAATACCACTACAACCGCAACACCCAAACCAATAGCTGTACTTACTTTCTTTGATACCGCCAGAAAAGTACACATACCCAGAAAAAAGCTCAACGCCATATTTTCAATAAATATGGTTTTAATAAAAATACTTAAATAATGTTCCATTGCGCTTAATCCTTTTCAACTTGTTCTGGCTTCCACTGGCGAACAGCCCAGATAATCAAGCCAATAACGAAAAATGAACTAAAAGGTAAAACTAATAAACCATTACCTTGATACCAACCACCGTTTTGAATTAAAGGTAAAACTTCAAAATCAAAAATGGTACCAAAAGCAAATAATTCACGGAAAAAAGCAACCACAATTAATACTGCGCCATAACCCAAGCCGTTACCGATACCATCAAGAAAACTCACCATTGGTTTTTCTTTCATAGCAAAAGCTTCAGCACGCCCCATAACGATACAGTTAGTAATGATCAAGCCAATATAAACTGAGAGTTCTTGAGATAAAGCGTAAGAAAAGGCCTTAAGTACTTGATCAACCACAATTACCAAGGAAGCTATAATCGCCATTTGTACAATAATACGCACACTTGAAGGTATTTGATTACGTATAATTGAGATAAACATACTTGAAAATGCTGTTACCACCATTACCGCAATTGTCATAACCACAGCATTAGTCATAGAGCTTGTTACCGCTAAAGCAGAACAAACACCTAAGACTTGCAGCGCAATAGGGTTGTTATCTACAACAGGTCCAAAAAGGACTTTTTTAGTATCTGAAGACATTATTTCAATCCTCCTTCTCTGGCATTAGAGCGAAATTTAGCAATAAATGGCCCATAGCCTTCATCACCAAACCAAAAGTGCAATGTATTAGTTACACCTCTGCTGGTTAATGTAGCTCCAGATAACGCGTCAACACCGTGAACATCACCTTTTTTAGCACCACCTTTAACTAACTTGATTTTTACTTCTCCAGCGCTGTTAAAAATCTTTTTACCTGGCCACAAAGCTTTCCATCTAGGATTCAATACTTCTGCACCTAAGCCTGGTGTTTCTTTAAAGTCAGCCGAGTAAATAACACTTTTAACTGTGTTTAAATCTGAGTTCATGCCAACATAACCGTACATTAAATCCCATAAACCACTACCAATAATAGGTAATACAATGGTATCTAATTTACCTTGTTCGTTATTAACGAAATAAATTACTGCTCTATTAGCACGACGGTTAATACCCGCCATATCGTTTTCAGGCTTTGAACTTTTAGTTAAATCACGTGAATCTCTACGTTCATCAAATTCATTAACATCACCTTCGATAAATTCACCAGTATCCAGGTCAATCATTTTACCAACAACAAACTTATTGTAAGTACTAGGGATATCAGTACCGGCAATTGCCAACAAGCCAGAGGCTTCTAATATTTTTGTCTGGTTATCAAGCAATTTGTTCGCTTTTTGCAAGGGTTTTAGGCCAACCGCTGAAATAGAAACTAATGCAGCACAAACTAAACAAATGATGAAAACAAATATCAGCGTTCCGCCAAAAGTTTCACTTTTCTTAGTATTAGACATTACGAGCGAGCCTCCGTTTGATATTGCCTTGTACAACAAAGTAGTCGAACAAAGGAGCAAACAAGTTAGCGAATAAAATAGCTAACATCATGCCTTCAGGGAATGCAGGGTTAACTACACGAACAAGAACAACCATCATGCCAATCAATGCACCAAACCAGAATTTACCTGTGTTGGTGAAAGAAGCAGAAACTGGGTCTGTCGCCATAAACATCATGCCAAAAGCAAAACCACCCGACACTAAATGCCAATACCATGGCATTGCAAACATAGGGTTAGTGTCACTGCCAATAGCATTGAACAAAAATGAGGTTAGTACCATTGCAGCGAATACACCTAAAACGATACGCCATGAAGCAATACCTTTATAAAGGATATAAAAACCACCAAGTAAAACCATAAAGGTAGATACTTCACCAATTGAACCTGGAATATATCCCCAGAATGCATCCCACCAGTTAGTGTTCAAAGCATAATCTAGGTTACCTGTTGCAGCAGCACTTAATGCAGTAGCACCAGAGAAACCATCAACAGCAACCCATACTGCGTCACCTGAAATTTCACTAGGGTAAGCAAAAAATAAAAATGCACGACCCGCTAATGCAGGGTTCAGAAAGTTTTTGCCAGTGCCGCCGAATATTTCTTTAGCGATTACAACACCAAAAGTAATACCGATAGCCACTTGCCATAAAGGAATAGTAGCGGGCACAATTAAAGCAAATAAAATAGAGGTTACAAAGAAACCTTCGTTAACTTCATGACCGCGTACTGAAGCAAAAAGTATTTCCCAGAAAATACCAACCACAAAGGTGACGATATATATAGGCAAGAAAAACATTGCCCCATAGAACATCATACTACCCCAGCCGGAATCAGCATTCAGGCTACCACCAAGAAGATGGAACAAACCAACCTGCCAGCTGTCAGTTAAGGCATAACCAGCTGATAAAGCATCAGCAGCTTGAAAACCTATGTTGTACATACCCCAGAACATTACTGGAAATACTGAAAGCCAAACCGTGATCATGATGCGTTTTAAATCCATGCTGTCACGAACGTGAGTTTTACCTTTGTTCACAAAACCCGGTGTATATAAAGCTGTAGCTAATGCTTCATAAAGCGGGAAAAACTTTTCTAGTTTCGCGCCTTTTTCAAATTGAGGTTCTATATCCTCAATAAACTTTTTCAAGCCCACGACTAACCCTCCTTCTCAATTGTGGTCAGGCAATCACGAAGAATAACGCCATAATCTGTTTTGCCGGGGCAAACAAATGTGCATAAGGCTAAATCTTCTTCATCAAGCTCTAAAGCACCAAGTTGTTGCGCACCGTCAGTATCTCCGGCACATAAATCACGCAATAACATGGTGGGTAAAATATCTAATGGCATAACACGTTCAAAGTTACCAACTGGTACCATTGCACGAGCACTACCGTTAGTCGTTGTTGTCATATTGAATAATTTCTTCGGGAAGAAATGAGACATATAAGCACGACTTACTGAGAATTTATTCGGACCCGGGTACATATAACCAAATAGCTCTTTCTCACGACCTTCTAAAATTAAAGAAAGTTGAACGTGGTAACGACCTAAATAACCGTGTACACATCTCGCCGTAGAACCTTGTAATAAAGACCCGGAAACTACACGAACCTCACCTTCAAGCTCTTCACCAGTACTGAGTTCACTAGTGCTTGCACCTAAAAGTGTACGAATTAAACGTGGTTTTTTAGCCGCAGGACCAGCAATGGAGATAACGCGGGTATTATCCAGTTCACCTGTAGTGAAAAGGTTACCAATAGCAATAACGTCTTGATAACCAAGATGCCAGACAATATTGTTGCTGTTAACAGGTTTTAAGAAGTGTATTTGCGTTCCTACCAGACCAGCAGGATGCTTACCGGCAAATTCGTTAACTTTTACATTCCCTTCTACAGGAATATTTGCACCGGGTGCTTTGCTAACGAATACTTCACCATCAGTTAAACGAGCTAGTACTACCAAACCTTGTTTAAAAGATTCGCTCTGCTCATTAATAATAACTTCAGGATCACCAGCTAATGGATTAGTATCCATTGCGCTAACAAATATTGCCGTTGGCTTACTGTCAACAGCCGGAACTTTACTGAATGGACGAGTACGTAACGCTGTCCACAAACCTGAATCAACCAAATTTGAAACAACATCTTCACGCGATATTGAAGCAAGCTTATTTGCTGGGTAGCTATTAAACTTGATTTGGTCATCGCTGTCTATTTCGCTGTCTATCTCAATGACAACAGATTGCAAAACGCGTTTTTCACCACGGTTGATTTCTTTTACAACACCGGAAGCTTGAGCTGTGAATTTAACGCCAGGATTCTTTTTATCTTCAAAAATCACCTGACCTTTTTTAACACGATCACCTGCTTTTACAAACATGGTAGGTCGCATTCCCACAAACTCTTCACCTAGTGTCGCAATTGTTTTGATGGACGGACCATCATGGATTACCTGCTGGGGGGAACCAACTACAGGAACATCCAAGCCTTTTTTGATTGTAATCATAAAAACATGCACTACTTTTGATGGGAGTATCAAAATCAATAACACCAGCCTAAATTCAAAATAGATTTAAAATAAATTCAAAATATCAATAAGGTAGGTATATAGTCGATTTCAGTGTATTTCAGCAGAAAACTTAATTTTCATAACTAAATTTATTTCACTTAATTATAAAAAAAAGATCCACTGGCTCTAAGTTAAAATTTCTGGCGCGATTCTAGCACAAAGTAGGCTTTTCATTCTATGGTACACGGTCACTTTTCATTACAATTTGGACGAATAATTTGTTGATTGTCTGTAAATCCAGCAAAACATAGAATTAAACTAATAATGGATATACCAATTCAGCTAAATAATGGGAACAGGTGTTTTTGAAATTAAAATTTTCGATGAACCAAGGGGAGTGAACACCATAATATAGTGGATCACTCCCCCTGAAGTTATATTTCTACCAATGCGGAATGAACCGATAACAACGACGTAAACTAAACACAAACAAACCAGCAACTAAAACCATCAAACCAATAAATAAAGCACTATTGAGTAAAACTATGCCGTTATCTGCCACCAGCATTAAAAACACAATCATGCCAATTAAACAAGTCGCCATTATCCACAAAACTAAATGATTGAGTCGCTGTTTACTACCCCAAGCCAACAACATTAAGGTTAAATTAATTAAACCAATACTTACCACTGCCAGCAATACGTTAATATACATGTCGATTGTAATATACCCATCACCATTCAAAATGCAGGTTTTGATTCGTTTAAAAAACATATTTACTGCGTTGCTGAATCTTAAATAAGAATAACTTATCCGGCGAATCAGCGTCTTGTAACTATGCTTTTTAATTCACCTCAAATTCCCGCATTTTGAAAGGTAACGGGTATATAATGATAAACAGAAACTAACACGCTGATCCCAATTAGAATAAAGGAATATAGTGTCAATTGTTCTTTAATAATAAAACCTAAAAATGACCGGGCAAAACTATTTTGTTTACGATTATTGTTATCAATAAAACACGGCATAATTGATAGCCGTGCTAAATAACTTTTTTAATATTAACCACCTGAAACAACATCATAGTACCCGCACTAACCAGCATTGCTGGAAAAACAACAAATATGGGGATAAGAATTACTTGTGAGCCATCCTTTAAAAATAAATTCACCACGTAGAATGTTACCCACATCAGCGTCCACAAAAAATAAGTAAAACGCCCTACACTTCCGGAACTTTGACACGCAATTTCCAACAGTTCTCTATTACTGATTTTTTTACCTGAACGGATCAACGAAAGATAATGAGTAAAGTTACGTTCAGAAATCCAACGAGTAAATTTACTATGAGATTTTCTTAAACGTTTTTCCTGAGTAAGCACATTATCATTTGTGTTAAAAAAACTACTTCCCCAACTAAAACCAGTTATTTTATCATTAGTCCCTCGATAGGTTTCCAATTTATTAAGTAGCTTAAAAGCAACAAATATCACCAGAGGTAAAAGGAAAGCAAGTATCGTTGTAAAATCTGGCAAATCAAATACTGTATTCAACGATTCAACAGATGGAGCCACAAAGCAGATAAGAATAAAAAGCCAATAAAACGTAGGATGATACATCATGGCAACTACTAACATTGCCATCAGAAGTAAAGCGCAAAACAAACTAAGCCACAGAGTGAAGTGAGACAATAAAACCAAAGTGGGCAGTATGCTCACCAAGAAAATAATCACTAAGGATTTTTTTATCTGAGCAAAATACCCAGGTGTTATTTTTGCGGCATAACTTTTAGTTAATAATAGTAAATTTAATGCAACACTGAAATATAGAAATAAGTTGATAATGAATAATAAGATAACAGTAAACTCAACTATTAGTACCTTGTCCCAAACAAAATAACTTCAGTAACTGCCACCCACAACAAAACGATAAAGACCTTCAACACCATACCTCTAACTAAAATTTTAGAAATCATCGTGTCAACTCCAAAAAGATATCTTCTAGCCCCATGGCATTTACTTCAACCTTTACACCTTGTTGCTCAATCTTTTGTAACCATTGTTTATCTAATTTTGAAACCACAGCGAAAATACTATTTTCTTGCTTGTTAATTCGCAGAGAATTTGGAATAGTTAATTCAGACCATTTACTTTCTGTATCCGTATTTTCCTTATTATTTAACTCTTTATTGTTTAAATCTTTATTGTTTAACTCTTTATTGTTTACATCTTTATTGTTTAAATCTTTATTGTTTAAATCTTTATTGTTTAAATCTTTATTGTTTGATTTTTCATTGTTTACAAAAAGCGACAATTGAACCACATTTTCTTTAATGTTATCTAACTCATCAAAATACTTGATTGTACCTTGATGTAATATCGCAACTTTTGATGCAATACGCTCCAAGTCTGAGGTAATGTGCGTTGAAAATATGATGGTAATATTTCCATCACTCGCTAGTTCTACAATTTCTTTCAAAAAATCCCGACGTCCGGCAGGATCTAACGCAGCAGCAGGTTCATCAAAAATAATCAATTGCGGTTTAGGTCCCAATGCTAACAAAATCAGTACTCGCTGAACTTGTCCGGGAGACAACTCCGACATTTTTTTCTCGCCGTCTATTTGCCAACGGATCATTAACGATGTAACTTTTTCGTCATCCCAATTAAGATAAAATTGTTTTCTGAACTTAATTAAATCATTCACAGAAAGCCAAGGAATTTCGTCATTTTCCTGAGGCACATAACCAATTAAATTTTTACTTTGGTCAGAAAGTTGCTGATAATCTTCATCAAAAAGTGTTATTTCTCCACTATCCAACTCCGTAATATTTAACAGTCCTTTAAGTAAAGTTGATTTGCCAGCACCATTTACCCCTAGCAAACCAACAATATCTCCCTGATTAATTGTCCAATTAAGATCTTTTAGCACTTGCTGCTTTTTATAAGCTTTATTCATACCTTGAATTTTAATTACTGACGACATAGTTAACTCCTTAAATACTTTATGCTTAGCTGCTTGTATCAACAGCTTTCGTTAAATTCTTCTTAAATAATGCCAATAAAGCCTGTTGGCTAATGCCCATTTGTTCAGCTTCGGCTACAAGAGTGATAATTTTTTCATCTAACATGGCTATTTTTTCCTCTTGTGAAATCTGAACTTCTCGCTTGATTACTAACATGCCTCGGCCCCGTTGACGGCGTAAATATCCACGCTCTTCCAGCAACCCATAGGCTTTAGAAACAGTCATCGGATTGACATTAAGATCAGCAGCAACTTGTCTGACTGATGGAAGATAACCACCAGCATTAAGGTGTTCATTAACAATCATTCGTTCAATTTGCTCATAGACCTGTTTATAAATAGGTACTCCAGAGCTTGGGAATATATTAAGTTTGATCACAAAACAACCCTTCTGTATTGGTGTATTGCTACTACAATACACCGTTACAGTATTTTCAAGTTTTTATATGCCAGAAGCAAACTCATACCATTCGCATTAAATAAATGATCAATATTCAATGATTAGTGCATGGATGCACTAATGCAGCGAAGGCATGAATGCCTAAAAGCTGCCATGTCGGCACAGGTTTTTAGTTCCAGACAAAACCTAAGTACCGACATCGACGTGCATGGATGCACTAATGCAGCGAAGGCATGGATGCCTAAGAGCTGCCATGTCGGCACAGGTTTTTAGTTCCAGACAAAACCTAAGTACCGACATCGACGTGCATGGATGCACTAATGCAGCAAAGGCATGGATGCCTAAGAGCTGCCATGTCGGCAACGCAGCTAGTGGTGATTTAGACCATTTGAAGATGAACACTTATTTAGTGCGATTGGTATCAACTAAATTCAGCACAAAAAAATGCCCAGTAAAAAATAAATTTTTAAGCTGGGCGTCATTAAATATTCAGGGTGAGAACTATAAAAAGCTATACCTGTAAAAATTTGACTTGTAAAAAATTAGTCCAAATGATTAATCTCTACCAAAGGATTAAAATCAGCTTCATAATCAACATTGTCAAAGCCAAATCCAAACAAATTCAAGAATTCTTGATGATAGCCAGTATAATCGGTTAACTCATCAATAGTGTCAGTTTCAACCTTATGCCAAATATCTGTCACACGTTGCTGTACACTGTCTTCTAATTCTTTATAGTTTTGACGATATCTATTTTGATCATCCAAACGAGGTGATTCACTGTAGATATTTTCTATAAATAAGCTTTGTATTTGCTCAATACAACCTTGCTGCGTACCATCAGCTTTCATCACTTTAAACATGGCTGAAATATATAACGGCATAATAGGAATAGCGGAACTTGCTTGAGTAACAACAGCATTTAATGAAGTTACATGCGCTGCACCATTAATAGCTTTGGTTACTTTATTAATAGCAGTTGCTGCACGATCTAAATCTTCTTTGGCTTTACCGATTGTCGCTTTGCCGTATATAGGCCAAGTCAATTTTTCACCAATATAGGTATAAGCAACCGTTTTAAACCCATTAGACAATACACCCGCATCGTTTAGTGCATTGATCCATAATTCCCAATCTTCACCACCCATTACTTTAATGGTACTGGCAATTTCTTCTTCATTAGCCGATTCAATTGATACTTCATCAATGGTACATTTTGTTGTATTTAAGTTTTTAGTGATAACACTTTGACCGATTGGCTTTAAAGTAGAAGAATAAACTTCACCCGTAACAGGATCAGTACGGCGGGGAGAGGCTAAGCTATAAACAATCAGGTCGATTTCCCCCAACTCAGCCTTGATCATTTCAATCGTTTTGTTTTTAATTTCAGTAGAAAAAGCATCACCATTAATATTTTTAGACCAAATACCAGCTTCATCAGCCGCTTTTTGAAATGCAGCAGTATTATACCAACCAGCAGAGCCAGTCTTTCTTTCTGTTGGTGGCTTTTCAAAGAAAACACCCAATGTTTTGGCATTATTACCAAAAGCTGCTGTAATTCGAGACGCCAGGCCGTAACCGGTAGAGGCGCCAAGCACTAAGACATTTTTGGGTTTAGCATCAGCTTGAGTCTGACTTTTAACATGAGAAATTTGCTCATTTACATGTGCTTCGCAACCAGCAGGATGTGCATTGGTACAAATAAAACCACGAATTTTGGGTTTGATAACCATAAGGAACCTTTTTTATTTAATCGTTATTTTTACGAATAATTTATACCTATTAGGCATGTGTGCAAAAATATTTTGCATAGTTTACCCTTGTTTTTTCTTTTAAGAGGTACGAGCAGTTAATGTTTTTTCATGAGACAGGCTATACAACCTCACCCTATACCCAAACAACTTGGGCATAAGGGAAAGTGTTAACTAGAAATGAATGTCTTCTAGCGGTTTTGATAGTATTCTTTCAACGTTAAATCGTTATAACTCCGCATCCCCGCCATGAATTCACTGTAAGACTTCCACACTTTGGCGAAACCTTTATCAGCAGCCACCTGTTCAGCAATCACTTGTGCGGTGTATTTTTTCAATTCAGCTAATACTGGAGCAGGTAAAGTACGCATCTTTACTCCGTGTTTTTCTACTAAAGTTTTCAAAGCAACGTGATGACGGGCGTTATATTCATCAAGTGTATCGGCGTTAACCGCTTTTGCTGCTATTTCAACTATTTTTTGTAGATCTTGCGGTAATTCATTAAACGCTTTTTCATTGATCAAAAATTCTAATCCAGTACCCGGCTCATGCCAAATTGTTGAATAATAATACTCTGCTGCCTGATGAAAACCAAAAGCTAAGTCGTTATAAGGACCAACCCATTCAGAGGCATCAATAGCTCCACTTTGTAAAGCTGAAAATATATCACCACCAGCTATCGTTACCGGCACGGCTCCTGCTTTTGCCAGTACATTGCCAGCAAGGCCTGGAATACGCATTTTTAATCCTTTAAGATCTTCAATGCTGTTAATTTCTTTTTTAAACCAACCGGTAAATTGAGCGCCGGAATTTCCTCCAGCCATAGGGATAATGCCAAAAGGTTTATACATTTCACGCCAAAGTTCTAAACCTCCACCGTAATGCAACCATGAATTCAGCTCTTCAGTTGTCATACCAAAGGGGATTGCACCAAATATCGGCGCTGATGGTATTTTACCTTTCCAATAATAAGGACCACTGTGCCCCATTTCTGCTGTACCTTGAGAAACCGTATCAAAAACTTCAAAGCCCGGCACTAATTCACCTGCACCATATACTTTTATCTTTAAACGGCCATTACTCATCACATCCACATTTTTTGCAAACTTCTCCGGAGCCATACCAAGACCCGGGAAATTTTTAGGCCAGGAAGTCACCATTTTCCATTGAAACGTTTTAGCAGGTTCTGATACTGAGGATGTTGTGTGTGACCCTTTTTCATCACCACAAGCAGACAATAAAAAAATTGCACTTAATAGCGCAATAGCTAGATTTTTGGTTAACTTTATTTTCATTATTATTCTCATTAAACTATTTATTAAGCTTTTGATTAAAAAGGCCCAGTTCTTTGGCCTTTATTATTCTTTATCTTTAACAAGAATCTTTATCTTAAACAAGATTCTTGTTCCGTAAACAATATTCTTTATCCGTAGACAATTTCTGGTAGCCAGGTAACAAGTTCAGGCCAAATCGCTAATGCCAGCAATAGTATTAACTGCATAACTATAAAAGGTATTACCCCGCGATAAATATCAGCAGTTTTTACTACCTTATCAGCAACCCCCCTCAAATAAAATAATGCAAAACCAAATGGCGGCGTTAAAAATGAGGTTTGTAAATTTATAGCTATCATAATACCCAGCCAAACAGGATCAAGTCCCATTGCTAATAATATTGGGGCAACAATAGGTACAACCACAAAAGTGATCTCAATAAAGTCTAAAATAAAACCTAAAAAGAAAATCACCAACATCACTATAATTGTTGCGCCGACAACACCGCCAGGCATTTTTTCAAAGAGGCCTTGCACTAGTTCTTCGCCACCAAAACCGCGAAATACCAGTGAAAATAAGCTGGCACCGATAAGGATCAAAAAAACCATCGAGGTAATTTTAGTCGTGCTTTGCATTACAGCTTTTAGGTTTTTTCGGGTTAACTGCTTTTGCCATAAAGCAAGAAAAGTAGCTCCCATAGCGCCAACACCTGCAGCTTCAGTAGGAGTTGCATAACCAAATAAAATAGATCCTAACACGGCAAACATTAACAATAACGGAGGTACGAGTGCGGTTAACATCAACTTCCATATTGGTTGTCCTGCCGATATTTCTGCGATATCTGCTTCGCTAAGACTGGGCACACTTTGTGGTTTGAAATAGGCAACAGCAACGCAATAGGCTAGATAAAACAAAACCAGTAGCAAACCGGGTATCACAGCACCAGCAAAAAGATCACCAACAGTCACAGTTTCAGGACTAAAAACACCATTGCTCAATTGAGCTTTTTGATAAGCATTAGAGAGAACATCGCCAAGTAAAACTAAAGCAATAGACGGTGGAATAATTTGACCTAAAGTGCCGGTTGCGCAAATAATGCCTGATGAAAATACCGGGCTATAACCACGTTTCAGCATAGTAGGCAGGGATAATAACCCCATAGTAACAACGGTTGCACCAACAATACCCGTGCTTGCCGCTAGCAACATACCCACTAAAGTTACCGATATTCCTAAACCACCGTTAAACCTTCCAAACAATAAAGACATTGCGTTAAGTAAATTTTCAGCAATTTTGGAACGCTCCAGCATAGCCCCCATAAAAATAAACAAAGGAACCGCTAACAGGGTTTGATTATTTATAGTACCAAATATTCGACTGGGGAAAGCGCCTAAGAATGCGAGATCAAAAATCCCAAACAAACTACCAACACCAGCAAACAATAAAGCAGTACCAGCCAGAGAAAATGCTACCGGATATCCTAGCAGCAGAACAAAACAAACCGCAAGAAACATCAAAACTGAAACATATTCCATTAGTTTTTCTCCTTTTTAGAAGGGCTGATAAGCAGTAAATTACGCCCTATTTCAGCGATCCCTTGCATGGTTAAAGTAAATGCCAGTAGCAACAATAAACTTTTATTCAAATACACAAACGGCAAACCACCGGGTTCAGAAGATTTTTCCAATATTCGCCATGAGGTTGCAACATAGTTAAAACTGATGAAAAAAATGAAAATACAAACAGGTAATAACAAAAAAATTGTTCCAAATATATTAACTAATGCTTTATTCCTAGCTGAGAATTTTTGATAAAAAATATCAACCCGCACATGACCATCGGCTTTTAAGGTATAAGCTGAACCCAGCATAAAAACTACCCCATGAAAATAAATAACGGATTCCTGCATAGCAATCCAACCAAAATTAAATCCATAACGCAGCACCACTATAATAAATGTTAACAACACCATTAAAAATGTTAACCAGGCAATCAATTTACCCGTAGTTTCAGTGATAACATCGATAGTTTTAACCATATTGGAAGTCGCGGTTAACAACCAGCTTGTGGACATAATGATCTCAGTTTTTTTTAATTATAATTTTTCAAGGTCAAAGAAATAACAGAAATCACCCTAAAATGGAAATACTTACGTAAATTATGGGTAATTTTATCTTAAGTTATCAGTTCAAATTATCGATTGGCTTCATAACTTGAAAATAAAGTAGTAAATCCAACCGAATCATTAAAATACAAGGCCTTGACTTTAAGGTATTCGGTATTCGAGAAAAACTCATCTTTTGCAATCACATCCTGAAAATAAATAGTAAAAACCCGATTGATTTCACGATTTTCTTCTGGCAGCAAAACCTCAGAAACTTTGAAATAGCAACCAAAACCACCACCAAAAGTTGACAATATTGGCTTCATTGCTTTTCTATATTCCTGATACTTATACCCAAACCACTTGGAAATGCAGGTTCAGAGCTAAGCTAGGACAGCAGAGCAAGGCGCCACACGAATATAATGGTTATATCCCTTATAAAGTGTTGCAACGCAGCACTGATGTTCTAGCTTAGTTCCCTTCGGGCAAGCCGATAAACGGCTATCTCCTGCGCTATTAAATTTCCTGATAGAATAACTATTAGAAAAATTTAATGCCTTGCATATAGCCGTTTCTCGACTTGCTGAATCCTGTATTTCCAAGTGGTTTGGGTATAGTGTCATCAGTTACTTGTAAACCAACTAACATTTCGTAAGACATTCTTTCCCTTCCTGATTGGAACTGAGTTATTCGACCTTTGTTATTCAACAAAGGTTATTAAACTTGATTATTAAATTCTATCTTGAGCAATAAATTAAGATTTTTTACTACCACCTAAACAATTAGGTGAAAGTGGCGTATTGTCAGCGTAATAGTCATTCCACTCTTTTTCCGTATAAGTGTGTAAAGCTAAAGCATGAATATGCTCTGCAAGTTCAATCGCTAATACCGCATTAACTGCACGATGGCGCTTAATTAAGCGTTCACCTTCAAACTCGCTGGTGACAATGATAACTTTAAAATGTGACTCGCTGCCTGGTGCAACATTATGTTGATTACTTTCATTAACAACATCTAAATGCAAAGGTGAAAATGCCGACAAAAGTTTTTCTTCGATACTAGATTGGATAGTCATGTTATTCCCCTAATTTCCCTTTGTATCCCCTGAATATGTGCACGTCAGTATTTTAAATATATGTAAAGACGACTCATGATTAACGCTATTGTAACATTTAGATAATGCCATGGCTCTAACTAGTGCCAAACCAGAAACAGATATCTACTGGAGACGTCCACGTTTCTGGACGGGCACTAGCTAACCAAAATTTTAAACTGGGCAAATATTCCTGAAAGTAAGATTAATACGTGCTAATTTTTGTTTTTTAGTCCTGGGTAAACAATGCTGCCAATATGCTTGTGTTTCGCCCGACATCACTAATAAGCTGCCGGATTTTAATGGTAATGATAATTTTTCACCAGTTAATTTATGTTTAAATTGAAAATTTCGCTCTTCGCCAAAAGAGAGTGAAGCGATCACAGGGTATTTTCCTAATTCAGGTTCATCATCGCTATGCCAGCCTACAGTGTCATTTTGATCACGGTAATAATTAGCCAATAATACATTAAAAGGTTGCTTGGCTTTTTGCTCGACCAGTAATTTTAAATCTGTTAATACTGGCAACCATAACTGTGATTTTAAAGTTAAACCTGAATAAGTATAATTATGTTCACCGTACCACGCCTGTAGTCTCGGAATAGAGACTCTCTTGCCATAAATTACAATCTCATCCTGTCGCCAATTAAGCTGCGCCAATAACTGATTAAAATATAATTTTTGTAAGTGAACAGGAATAAAATCAGGAAAATAGTTCAAATCAGCATTTTTTAACGTTATTTTGATAAAGCCTCCTAGGATATTAAAAAGAATTTTGTCACAATAGCATTAATAAATAACTTTCTACTCAGCTTGGTTATTTGCGTCCAGTTATTAAAAAAACCTGCGTAACTAATGTTGACCAAAATAAGTAAAACCACCTATGTTCAGCCCATTTATTATCAACGATAAAAATCTATTTTTAGATCGATTTCCTGTTGCTCAAGTTAACCGTAGTTTACAAGCTTGGGATGCAGCAGATGAATATATTATTAATTATTTAGCTGATCAGGAATATATTCAAGAAAGCAAAAACATTCTTATTTTTAATGATACTTTTGGTGCGTTAACAGCAAATCTTATTAGTGCTGAACCGCTTAATACTGAAGCAATTAATACCAATACGCCAAATACTATCAAAAATAATTTGTACTGCGTTAACGATTCTTTTCTCAGTGAACAAGGTATTAAATACAACCTTGAACAAAACCATCTTGATTCAAACAAAGTAACACATCTAACCAGCCTGGATAAGTTACCGACAGATATTGACATTGTTGTTTATAAAATACCAAAGAGTAAGTCATTACTTACTGAACAGCTCATACAAATTAAAACGAGTTTAAGTGAGGATGTAATTTTTATTGCCGCTGACCGCGCGAAAGAAATACACAGTTCAACCTTAAAAATATTTGACAAACACCTTGGCACAACAACCACTTCGTTAGCGGTAAAAAAAGCGCGATTGGTGTTTTGCCAGCTTGATAATAAACAACAACATAATTCTCCTTTTCCAACTAAATGGCCACTGGAAAACACCGAATTCACACTCAGTAATCATGCTAATGTTTATGCCCGCGATAAGCTTGATCTGGGAGCCAGATATTTAATTCAGAACTTGCCTGAAGTCAAAGCTGATACTTGGGTAATAGACTTAGGCTGTGGTAATGGGGTTATTGGTTTAACCATTTTGGCAAAGCAAGCTCAGGCTAAAGTTCATTTTATTGACGAATCTTATATGGCAATTGCGTCAGCAAAAACAAATATTGAAAATAATTTACCTGCTGTTACCCAGCAATGCCATTTTCAGGTGAACGATTGTTTAACTGATTTTAACAATGCCAGTGCTGATCTAATTATATGTAATCCTCCTTTTCATCAACAAACAGCAACGACTGACCATATTGCCTGGCAAATGTTTAAAGACAGTTTTAGGGTATTGAAAAAAGGAGGCGAATTGCGGATTATTGGTAATCGCCAACTCGCTTATCATATAAAACTAAAGCGTATTTTTGGCAATAGCACAGAAATAGCCACCAATAGTAAATTCGTTACTTTGTCGGCTATTAAATTATAAAACTAATGCTAAAGTAGATGTTCGGCTAAATTTTGGAACATAAAGATAAACATAAAACTAAAATGGAGATAATAACAAATTTATGAAAATTGTAATTTTTAATATCATACTGCTGGCTTTTGTTCTCTCGTCTTGTGCAAATCAAGAGAAACAATTTATTATTGCGCCTGAATTAGGAGCTTTATCTTCAGATACCTATCACGGGCAACAACTTAGCCTAAAGGTTATTGATATGCGTGCCAGCACTCATATCGCTCAAATTTTAACGGATAATGAAGCGGCTAAGTTATATTCCAGTCAAAGTCCACTTGATAGCGTTATCAGTGAGGTAATGAATAAACAACTTAAAGTGCAAGGTATTGAGCTGGCTAGCCAGACTGAAAGCTCTCTTGAAATACAAATTGATAATGCCTTGATCACAGTTCAACAAGAATTGATGAAATATGATGCAACCAGCAAAATTACTTTACGTTTCATTATTAAAAATAGTGATAAAACATTAACAAAAACGTTTCGTAGCACAACTACAAGTAATGGACCGTTTTCGTCTGACATCGCAGTTTTAGAACGAGATTTTAACCAGCAATTATCAAACCTTCTAAATCAGGCGCTTAACAATGCACAAATTCAACGACATATCAGGAAACAAAAATGAAATATTTATTGATTATTTTAACTAGTTTAAGTTTGCTTTTATCAACAGAATGTAACGCTGTTGACCCGACAAATATTTATCCGTCAGTAAAATTAGAAACCTCTATGGGAATAATAATTGTCGAACTTGACCGAGTCAAAGCGCCAATTACCGTTGATAATTTTTTAACCTACGTGGTTACTGGCGAATACAACGACACCATATTTCATCGTGTAATTGAAGATTTTGTTGTGCAAGGTGGTGGCTACGATAAAAAATTTACCCCTAAAAAAGTTAATAAAGACATTCCCAATGAATCAGGTAATGGCTTAAAAAATGAAATAGGCACAATAGCGATGGCCAAAGAAAGAGACCCACACTCGGCTAATCGACAATTTTTCTTTAATGTTGCAGACAACACCAGCCTAAACCCCGGTCGCAGGTGGGGATATGCAGTTTTTGGCACGGTAACTGAAGGTCAAGATATTATTGATGCTATCGCGAAAGTTAAAACAGACTTTAATGAAGCTTCTGGATGGGATGATGTACCTGTAGAACCGATAATGTTAATCAAAGCAACCTTAATGCCTGCCCAAGAATAATACCAATTAACAAACATAATAAACCCAAGATACATGGAAATGCAGGAAACAGCATTTGTGAATGGTTTGGGTTTTAATTTTAGTTTTAGGTTTAGGTTTAGGTTTGAGTAATTTTCTTTTTAAAAATTTAATATTTGAAACATTGATCTAGATCAAATACTCTTAAATAAGATATTCACTTTTTAAATGGGAACTATTACAATTTAAGAAACATTTTTACTTTAACAATTTGTTAGTTTCATTTTAACAAAAATGTCAGTTTCGGATAATAACTAAAAATTTCGGAGAAAAAATAAGGAGAGGGAAGGAGAATAGAGAAAATATAGTTTCAAACGCATTAAATATTACAAAAGAAATTAAATAAAAATAAAAAACAAATAATAATAATAATAATAATAATAAAAATAATAATAATAATAAAAAAAACAGCATTTATCACTGCTGCTTTTAACTGACGCTAATTGTTTTTTAGTATAAAATTAGCAAGGATATAAGTCACTTAGGATGTTACATGATAATTGAGCAATTTATCAACGACAAAATAACCCAAATAACCAGCTACATCACTGCAGTTATAAATCATCAAATTCATTATACGGAACTCGACCAATTCATTATTGATACTATGGAAGAATGGACCTTGCTCACTGTTTACGATGATATGCCCAGCAATGCCCGCGAACGGGTGTTTTGGCATATAATGCATGAGTTTAGTTTGCACAGTGCGCAAAACTTAGAGCAAGATTTGTTTTTCAAAAGTGAAATATCTACCTGCATTGATTTCTTTTCCGGTACGGGAAGTTACCCAATCGATTGTATTGGTTACAGACCAATTGCTTAATACCAAAATCTGAACAATTTGAATAAAATCCTTCTGTAGTACCTCTGTCTTTGATAGTCTAGGAAGATAGTGATACTTAACATGATATTCGCAACTTTCCATGACATCTCCCCATACTATTCGTCAAACATTAACCTATTTTCGTGATCGTAGACTGCTGAGCATTTTTTGCTTTGGTATTGCCAGTGGCTTTCCCTGGGTTATGACCGGCTCTGCAATGAGCGGCTGGCTTAAAGACGAAGGACTTAGCCGATCCAGCATTGGTTTATTTGGTCTGATTTTTGTTACCTACAGCATTAACTTCCTCTGGTCTCCCTTGGTTGACCGGATCAAAGTACCACTAATAACAAAAATGATGGGTCAAAGACGCAGTTGGATAGTTTGCACACAATTTGTCATTGTATTGGCGACGCTGCAGCTGACTCAGGTGAATGCAACAAACCAACTTAATCTTATAGCTTTATTTGGTCTGATCATTGCTTTTGCAGGTTCAACACAAGATATAGCCGTAGATGCATACCGCATAGACTTATTATCAGAAAAAGACAGTAATTATATGGCTGCAGGATCAGCTATGGCTACAGCTGGCTGGTGGACTGGCTTTGCCGGTTTAGGAGTTATTCCTTTTCTTTTAGTGGACCAACCTGATTGGAATTGGCCACAAGTTTATCTGGTGTTAGCTGCAATAATGGCGATATTGATGATCACCGCATTTGTAGTCCGAGAACCACAAATAGACCGTGAAACCGTTCAAAAAGCCATTGAAAGTAACTACTTAAACGCACTGCCTTCACAAGGTCATCGGCCTTTGGTAGTCATTCTTATATTACCCTTAATATTAGTCAGTATTATTTACGCTAATGTTGGCTACCCAAGTTGGCCTGAACTACTTATCAACAACAATTATCGTTTTACCTTTATCACGGTATTTATCCTCGGATTACTGTTTTTATTCATTCAGCAACTCAGCCGTCTAAATAAAGCAATACGCAATAATAATCATATTCCAGCTCAAAATGAAATAGGAAGGATCCACCGTTTAGCCGCTTGGTTACTGGCAACATTGGTTGCTCCGATACAAGAATTTTTCGACAGAAATGGCACCCGATTAGCGATTTCAATTTTACTGTTTATATTTTTATTTAAAATCGGAGAAGCCTACTTAGGACGAATGTCGATTGTCTTCTATCGAGAAGTTGGTTTTTCAAATACCGATATTGCTTATTATTCTAAAATGATCAACTGGGCGACAACGATAGTATTTTCACTCATAGGTAGTGTTTTCACTATTCGTTACGGTATTTTAAAAGGTTTATTCATTGGCGGAATAGCAATGGCATCAAGTAATTTACTATTTGCCGTCATGGCCATTGTCGGCCCTGATAAATTACTGTTTGCGGGTACCGTTTTTGTCGATGGGTTTACCTCAGCCTGGGGATCTGTAGCCTTTGTCTCACTGCTTTCAGTACTCTGTAATAGAACTTTTACCGCCAGCCAATATGCTTTAATGGTTTCATTAGGAACTTTTGGACGAGTAATGCTTGGCTCATATTCCGGCATTATTGTTGACTGGCTTGATGGTAATTGGGCACTGTTTTTTGTTCTAACCTCTTTCATGGTCATTCCCAGCTTATTGTTTCTCTATTCAATTCGTAAGCCGTTAACCTTATTGATAGAAAAACAAGATAGAGAAACACAAGAAAGAAACTTACATAAAGAATAAAACGGTCTTAACAAAAACAGTGTTCTTAAGCATTTATCTTCACCCAAAACAGACCCATTATTTATGCTCGTTGGTATTAAAAATTATTCTCATTGAATTTTATAAATTTATTAATGAAATTGATTATGTCGCAATTAATTGTCGCTAAATGACAGTATAATTTGACCAACGGCTTCCTCATCACATATGGTGGTTATATAATTTTAAGTAATTGATAAAACTGTTTTTTGATGAGATACACCTAGCGTTGCCCATCCTGTGCAATAACACTTCGACTTTATGATATGGATTTGTAGGTCATCGTATAAACAATAGGTTATCTCACAGACACAGTTAGCTGCGACATAACAATGCCATTGGCTCTGTACCAGTTAAGTATGGCTACGACCATAATTCATTGTTTTATTATATTTATTTGTCAGCTAAAAATTTCAGCGCGTAGGATGAGTTAGCCGAAGATGCACCCCATCAAAACACCAGTTTTTATTAATAATATTAAATAGTTACGTGCTACAAAGTGATGGGCTACGCCAACCTACAACTATTATAGCCACACTTAACTGGTACATAACCAAAGCAATTAATATTATACCAATGGCACTTTTTTGATTTTTCACCTATGATATTGAAAAGCATATTAAATAGATAATTGACATAATGATAAAACTGTTCTTTTTATTACCCTTATTCATGTGTACCATCTGGTGGTTGTATCTCAATAGCAAAGGCTTCACTGTTAAAGACGGGATCAGAGGGTTTGCTTATATTTTAACCTTTAATGTAGTGATTATCGGCTTTTTTGTTATGATGCTCATAGTGACTCATTAGCGTCAAAAGATTAAATAACTCGCCAGTTTAGACGTTTTTATTTATTATCGACGAAAAATTATCGACCAGATATTATCGACCAGATACTTTCAACTTTGAGGCGTATTTCCTCGTAGCGTAACTGTTCGCATAAAGCAAAACCTGGCAACTTCCGAACCTTATATCTAGCAAAAACAGGTACACTAATACCCGCCAAAAAACGACAACAGCTTTCTATAGATAGTGTCTGATTTTTTTTGGCCTTGAGATGATTCATTAGCCCATTTAGTACTGACACTAATTTTTCATCGCTGGGCCATTGGGGTTGCACAGAGTAACTTAAAATGGCTGTCTGCCCTCGACAAACCGAGCAATGCCCGCATTTCTGTGGTACTTGGTTATCATCAAAATACTTAGACAAATTCACACTCAAACAACGGTCTAATTGAAAAAAACGTACCAAAGCAGCAATACGTTTAATTTCTTTTTGTTCTTTATCGACAAAGTAATGGTGAAGATTTTTCGCTAACGATGGATCTGCCAGCTCTGTTAAATTTATTTTAAAAACCTCTGTCATACGTTTTGTTTGTAATTCTATTAATTGCTGTTCCTGTAGATATTCTAAAGCAGCGATAACTCGGTTGCGGTCACCATTGATATTTTGAAGCAAAGTTTCAAAATTTAAACTGCCCCAAACTTTTTTAAATTGGGTGTGACTAAATATAGTGGATAAAAAAGCTTGTCTGTCTTCATTGAACTTTGGCAGAATTGTATCAACGCCTTGTAGTAATTTAATGTTAAAATCTGCAAAATAAGCATACTTAGGCTGTACAACACCCAATAATTCTAACTGAACTAACAATGTTTTCATTGGCAACTGTCGAATATTACTGGCATTAGACAATGAAACCAGCTGCAATTCCCATAAACCATTTTGACATTCAGTTTTAATACAGTTTAACAAATACTCAATACCACTTAGCTCTGGAGTATCACCATAAACAAAATTTTCTACTGTATTAAGACCATCTAAATTAGCAAGAATTATACAGTTTGAAGGTGAACCGTCACGTCCCGCCCTGCCTATTTCCTGACTGTAATTTTCTATCGATTTGGGTAAATCATAATGGAACACAAAACGAATATCGGCTTTATCTATGCCCATACCAAAAGCTATGGTAGCAACAATGACTTTTATTTTTCCCGCCATAAAATCTGTTTGTATCTGCTGACGTTTATCATTGTCAAAGCCAGCATGATAAGCTGACGCACTGATATTATTACTAATAAGAAAACTAGCGACCTGCTCTGCGGTATGTTGTAGTGTCACATAAATAATGCCTGAGTTTGCATGTTCTAACGGGGAGCCTTGTATTTTGGAACCATGTATTTGAGAACCATGAAGCTGCGAATTTTGCTCAGAAAGCAGCTCTAATAATTTGGTGTTTTTCTGTACTGACGAAACTGCGATAACTGATAAATCCAAATTAGCGCGATAAAACCCGGTCTGCACAATATGCTGTTCATTAATGGCAAACTTAGCTGCCATATCTAATTTCACTTTTTTCGTCGCTGTTGCTGTTAGTAATAACACTAATGGAATATTCAACTCTTGGCGATAACTCGGCAATTTCAAATAATCAGGACGAAAATTATGACCCCACTCAGAAATACAGTGAGCCTCGTCCACTACCAGCATAGAAACAGTGACCGACTGAATAAACTGACGAAAGCGTTCATTTTTAAAACGCTCGACCGAAACCATCAGTATTTTAATTTTTCCACTACGCACATCAGCCATTATTTCCTGGCTTTGATTACCCTTTAAAGTTGAATCTATACTGGCAGCAGCAATCCCCTTACCTGCAAGGAAAGTTAATTGGTCCTTCATCAAGGCTAACAGCGGCGAAACAACTAAAGTTAAATGAGGTAAATGTAATGCGGTCAACTGATAACAAAGCGACTTACCGGAACCCGTGGGAAATATAGACAAAGACGAGTTACCATTAAGTAACTGATTGATAGTTTGCGCTTGTCCCTGACGAAACTCTGGATAACCGAAGTTATTTTTTAACGAAGTTGCTATGTCTGTTGTCATAAAGTACTGCTCGTTATCTACTGCTAATTTTCTATGGCTTATTGTCTATGACTTATTCTCCATAAATAAATCAATAAGCTATTAATTAAAACCAATTGAGCTGATGAGCTACAGCTTTGAACAACCCATCATGAACAACTAATCTTAAGAATAACACAATACTCTTTTTAACTAAGCAGCTAAAGATTTTTCATGCGACTAATAAAATTTATTTTCAATTCTTTCGCAATATTTAATTAAATTCTGATATTTTCTGGCAAGGGCATTAAATTCATTATAAAAATTAACAGATATAAACTGACACAGCATAGAATAAACTGCAGCATCAAAACTACAAACCTGATCACCAAACAAATAATCTTTATCTGCAAGTAATGTTGATAAGGCAGTAAAACTTTTATCTGCTATTTCCAATATTTCTTCATTTGAGTGCCGACCAATCCCCTGGCCATGCAAATTTTTCTTAACACCTTTTCTGATCATATTCGGTACAAATAACCTAAATAGAAATGGCAAGGTGCCAAAAAAGGTTTCATTGACTATTGGCCAGGTATCGTCGCGCATCCATCGAGAATACACTAAACACCAATATAAATTTTCATCAAGTGATTTTGTTGTTAAATGGGCAAATGCTTTTTGTTCGGCTGTTAAGAAACTATCTAACTGAATTCCATAGGTTTGTGTTAAATACTCAATAATAACTTCTGAATCGCCAATTTTAACATCATTATCTTCAATAAAAGGAAGCTTTCCTTTCGGAGATATTTTTAAATGATTAAAATCTGCATCTGTTTCATAGGGTAAATTTGCCATTCGTAAAAATAAATCCACTTTAACGACAAATGGACTAGCATCCATAACATCAAAACATGGGCCAAAAGTATATAATTTGATCATTTATTTTCCTTAGTTTGGATATAGTTATTTGCCAATAGTTCAAACAATGAATTATTATCAAAATTCCAAAATAACTATCAACAGACTGTTCATATAAACACCAGAACACTGTATATTAAAACAGCAACACTTAATAGCTTTTATCAAAATTATATTTGTATGACTTTTTTCCATCTGGACATTTTATAAATACAAAAAAGCCTCAGCATGTGAGGCTTTTATATCTGACATTCAGACTATTGTAGAATTACTCAAACTTTAATATCTTCGAGAACCCATTAAGTGTCATTGAACATCCTCACTAAGACCTCGTTTCAGGACGAACGCCAGATAGTGTACATCCAGAAACGGATATCTACTCATAAATTATATAGGCGGCTGTTAATTAAAATGTTTTGCTATGACTTTAACATGCGTAATTGTTCCTTTGTTAAAACCACCATATCCTCTGTTTTTAGCATCAAAAGTTCCGCTAACCCTGACAAACTTACCATCTAACTCCATCAATATTTCAAGCTGCTCTACAGTTATATCCATTGGTAATTCTAAACTGACTGATGATTGAAATTTATCTTCAATCAAATGTTCTTCACTTGGGTATAACGTAGCTAAACTCAAATCAAATCGGTATACACCAGTTATAATAATTTCTCGTTCATGGAACCTCATCGGTGTTTCAATTATTTTAAATATTGACTCGGCAATTGTTGTTTCATTTTTCTGTTCATTAAAATCTATAGCGTTAACTCGATTGAGCACACACATTAATAACACAAAAACAGAATTGACCAATTTATTATTTTTTTTCATCATCTCTTCTACGCTCTTGTAATTGTTACAGAGGGATCAATGTTAGAACCTGTTAAAACGTCCTTTCAACGCTTCTCTAATTTCACCTTTAGAAGGTTTTGCATCAACAGCAGACCAATGGGTAGAAATTTCAGCTCCTCTCAACGTTCTTACATGATACTTACCATTCTTATATTCCAGTACCCTAATTGCACCTTTTGGGCTCAGTATATAATTTGGGGCACCACCAAGAACCAGAAAAGCGTTATCACCAGCACTTGGCTTCTCCCTCTTCATAGTTATCCATTTAGCTAGATCCAAACGCCTATGAGTACTTTTTACGTGAGTATGTACCACAAACCGAACTGTTGATGGTTTAAGTTCAAACGAACAACTTTTGTTTGTACAAGATAAAGGTGCAACCAAATTCCCATCATGCATTACAGCCGTTGCTTGTTCTTTTTTAGAATGTTTGAAATTATCAAGTATTTCAACCGCTCTCTTATCCATTTCAATAGTAGCCAATACATCACTTGCCGGAGTTGAATATTTACTGGATTTAGATGTCTCACCAGAAGCTGCTACATCAATTTTATATTGTTCTTGGCTGAATAATACTCTGCTTTTTTCTACTATTGTTGGATTGTCAGTTTTTGCACTTTCAACCGTCTCAACTGTATCATTGTTCAACCTCAAGACACCAGATTTCACAATATTATAGCGCTTCAACTGTTCAGAATTTCTCAGGAAAGCTGATTTTTTAGTTTGATGTATTGATAAATGTTCAGGTAAAACATTACCAGTTAAATTATTACTGGTTAAAATATTAACGCTAAACAAGCCCGTTACTATAAAACCTAAAAGAGCTAACTTTTGATTTACTCTAGTTTTTTTTGCCATTTCTTCCATGATTATTTTCCTATCAACCCATCCAAAGGTTGTACAATAAAGTAGATAAATTTTTCTCAATCGTTTATTTCTACTGCAAATATTCATAAACAAAGGGGTTCATTGTAGATAAATATTTCGATCAAAAGGAGAGTGTTTTTTCATCCGCAGTTAAAACCACAAAGTGATTTAAATTGTCTAATCCACTTACGAATGACTAACTGTTTTAGATTGGAATTATTAATTAAATAAATTTTAAATATGAGCATATTTCAACATCCTTGTTAATAACTGGTCAGTGATCTAATGATATAAGAAAATTTTATTTTTTACAACTTATTTGTACAAATTTTATACAGCACTTGATTTTAGAACAATTGACTTATCCCATTGCATTAATCATCTTTATCAAAAAAAAATGTTCCAAGTAAATTATTCATCCCCGGGCCTTTGCCTTATAAACAAGCTGTAGTAACTCAATACTACAGCTTAATAACCCTTAACCATCAACTGATAAAGTAGCATCATTTCTGATTAATCGCTCAATTTCAGAAGCACTGGTTCCTTGTAATAAAGTGTAATGATCACCTTCAATTTGATGACATTCCATTTTTTTGGAGATAAAGCGTTGCCAACCCTCCTTAACTTGTTGTAAATGTGCTTGATGAGCTATATCACTATTACTTTGTGAAGCAAGAACAAAAATCAAAACACTAAAGATCAGTAACTAACCATCGATAAATATTTCCTAACAGGCAGCAAAAAAGTTGCCT
>JABSOI010000074.1 GCA_013216015.1 Alteromonadaceae bacterium
AAGATGTAGAACGCGTTAAAAAACTATGCTGGAGAGACTGGATAAAACTGACAACTTAATTAATCCAATTGGTATTAGATCCATCATACCTGATAGATGGAAATCCTAATAAAAAAGATAAATATTTTTGTGGTATAGACAAACAAATTGGCTACGCTCCTGATGTAGTCAGCCAACTAGTTAATAATAATGAAGATATCGATTCTGTGATGATTATTTCATCATCATTTTATAAAGAAATTGAAATTGCTTTAGTTCAACAAGGCTGGCGGGGAGAGATATTTGCGCCTTATAAAACCCAATGATGATAATTTGTTAATATTGAATATGTACGGTTTATATTGTCATCACTGTGTTTTGACGTATGTTTTATAAACCGTATCTTTTTATTGCTCTTAATTATTTCTATCTACATTAATTTCCATCTAAATTTTTCTGTCTACATACAAAACAGAAATCATTAAATTTTAGATGGTTTATTATAATTTTGGCTTAACTCTAATATTAACCATTTTAAATGGTCTGCAAAATGCTCAAGAGCCCAATTTATATAATCTAACTTTTGCTTTTCATCTATAAAATAAAATACATTTGCCATTATATTTGACTGAAAATAATTTAACGTTCCATGAAGAAAACGGTAGTAAACATTTGTCTCTTTTTGTTCTTTAAACTGCTTGATGAAATCATATTGATTTGAAAATAATCGTCCTAATTCTCTTCTATTATTAACATCTGTTTTACAACTTTCTGCTAACAAAGTAATCACTTTTTCAAACTCTTGAATTTTACTTGAGAATTTTGTATTAAAGTTGATTTTTCCATAAACTTCATCAGAAAATGCTGCTGAAAGTAACGTGTCGATTTTTTGAGATTTATCGATTATTTCAACTTTCTTACTTACGTTACTTACAGATAATGATTCCGTCAAATGAATATAAGCACCATCGCTGCAATTAATACAAGTAACTTCAGGACTCGATTGTAATAATAACTCTAATGATGCCCTGGCTACGTCAAAAATCTGAGTCGTATAAACAGACTCACAAAAATTACCTTTAACCTTAAAAGCGCTCTCCATCTTTTCAGTAAAACCATGGAAGCCTTTTTGATAGTACATACTCCCTTTAGAATGATGTTTAGATTCATCTTTATAGCCATAATCAACACCAAAAAGGTAAAGCTGCTTAAATCCAAGACGAATTGAAATTGCAGCCGCAGCATTGGTTACTGTTGGATTACACGCATAAACCCCCGGATACTCTGCCTCAGAAATAAATTCATACAGAAAATCCATACCGCCATCTTTTGGCTTGGGAATAATATATGCGTCTCCAAATAAATTATAAATTTCACTATAAACAGTATTTAGGGCAATTATCTTTATCTGCTTTAACTTGTCTTTATGCCCTACTTTATCAATCCATTCATACGTTGCAGCAACCCGTTCCATTTCAATATGAAAATCAGGCATTATACCTGCGTCTAAAATAGCTTTAAGGGTAGTTCCACAAGAAAAGATTATTGCGTTATCTTGATTCGCTTTAATATATTCAAGATGAGCATCTAACGACGGGCCATTACCAATAATAAATACCGGAGAATTTTCTAATTCACAAGTAAAGCTTTCAGGCGCTTTAAGCAGAGGTAATTTTTTATCTACCGCTGTTAACGTATGGGAAACACTAATGACTTCATCTTCAAAAAACCCCCAGCCATTGCTGAGGCGATAACATAATTCAGTTAAATTTTTAAATCCTTTATCTGTTTCCTCACTATTATAGTGACGATACATATACAATCGAGCCATATTAAAATGACCAATAGATTGTAATCGTTGTTCAATTTCATTGACGAAATGATTCTCGTTGCCCCCAATTTTTATTGTCAAAGCACCTGATAAATTCTCACATTTTTTATAAAGAGAACGAAAATCGACAATATGCATAGCACAATGAAATACATCAGCATCCGGCTCCCAAAGGTAAAAATACCGAATATCAATACGATTAAACAATTCTTCTAACTGATAGCCCATTCCGAGGCCTATCATGGTCATAAAATCAATTTGGTCACCAAGTTTTAATAAATTCACACTATCAGGGGTATTGATTTTGTCCTTTCGATAATCATATAAAGCTTTCAACTGTTCAGAATGTTTAAATACTGAAGATCTTGAAAAATTTAAAACGTTAACAAACTGTTGAGGATTATTTATATATGCTTCAACTTGGAGTTGACTATTTTTTTGGGGAGAATCCGGATACATCAAATTTCCATTTGACACCAGATTAGTATCGCCATTATGATCAATAGTTAACTTTACTTTGTCAGTTTTATAATCTTTATAAAACTCATATAATTCAGGCATTTGTTGTTGAAAAAACGCCAAATTATGAATAAAGGTTGCCCGTAATAATTTGGTTTGAATATCTAATTCGAGATCTGAAAGTTGAGACATTGTTGATCCTAACGACGAATAATTGAAGTAACGTATTACAATTGCGCTTTTAGTTATTCTTATAAAGCAAGGATCTAACCAGTGCAAGAGTTAGTTAAATTTATTCTATTGGTAAATTATTTATCTCGGGTATAACCCGGCAACTGATCCAGCATTGAAGTTAAACCATTCAAGGTAGCGTTAAGCGATGCGACAGCAGAGTCCATCGCATTAAATTGCTTATATAACCTTGCTTCATATTTTTCCATACGCATCTTTAAATCTTCATCCTGTCTATCTAGTTGCTCAAGCTTTTTATAAAGAGAATCTGTCTTTGAATCAAGTAATGTTGACGGCGGAGCATTATCAACACTCGATGAATTAACATCACCGCTGGAATTTGAAATTTGATTATCTATCATGCTGATCAGTAATGCATTCAACAACACAGTTGTACCTTCTGAAAAAGATATTGAACCGCGATTTCCTAATGCACCACCAGTGATTTCAATTTTTATACCTGTAGAATTACCATTTTCAGACAATAGAAACTGACCATCTCCAAAAGCATCCACACCATCTATTTTACCAATAACATTTTGACCCTGAGTTCCCTGATCAACTTTGACACCTAAATCAGCCAGAAAATTAGTATCAACTTCAGTAAAGGCTACAAAAGATGTTGCACCATATTTATTCGACTCTATCTTAAGTTTTCCGCCATCATCGACGACGGTAACAGCAATACCTTTACCTAATAACTTAGCGTCTGAATTTATTTTTGATTGAATCTCTGCAATCAAATCAGCCATAGTGTCATACGTTTTATTTTCTAAAACGATTTCATTAGATTCAGTACCATCAATACGTACTCTAAAGGTATCATTTTCATTGGCACTATTAATCTCAAATTTATTAACGGTTAAACCCGTCAGTACACCTTTAGTGGCTAAATTAGTAACTTCAACATCATAAGTACCCGGTTTAGTGGCAGAATTTGAACTGATGAAATTTATCTGACCATCTGTTGCCGTACCCGTTGCGGTGAAAAAATCAGCAACGTCCGTTATGTTATTTTTAAGTACATCAGAGAATTTTGGCAAAGCTGAATTAGTTTCGTTAATCTCTAACGTACCGTCACTGCGGTTAGTAAATATTCCTAAATTAGCAAAGCTTTTTATTGAACCTGGCAAATGATCTAAACGGTTATTTAAAATGCCTCTTAATTGATTTTCTATACTGCGAATTGTGGCATCGCCAACTAGAACGCCCTTTTCACCGTTACTTGAATCAACTTTAGTAAATTCATTTAATTGAGTGATTAACGTATTGTAATTTTCAACAAAGGCTTTAATTTCAGACTCAACCGTTGATGTGTCACTGTTGATATTTAAACGGATATTTTCACCGGGCTTAGTATCTAGCAGGTTAATAGTTACGCCTGTGATAACACTATCTATTTCATTACTATCCCGAGTGATTGTGATGCCATTCATTACAATTTCAGCATTTTTTGCCTCAACTGTTTCAGTCATATTTTTGTCTGTGGCGTTATACACTAACCGTGATAAACCAGCTAAGTTATCAGAAGTATCATTATCAGCATCATCAATGGTAGCAACAATTTCCATCGCATAATTTTCACCAGTATTCTCACTGGATAAGACTAGCCGATAACCTGAACCATCATTAATAATAGTCGCTGACATACCATTTTTTTCATCAGCATTTATACTATCCCTGAAAGTCGACAAGGTATTATTAGTAGCATCAATAGGGATAATTTGAATAGTAGCATCAGGATTCACACTAAACGTTGTACCGGCAGCATCATACGAACCAAAACGAATCTTTAGTTCTCCAGTAGTACCTAATTGATCATTAGGACTGGTAAAAGAAGCTGACGCTAACGTTTGTGCTTGGGCTTTCTCTTTGACTTCTATATTAAAAACACCTGTTTGTGCCCCTACACCAGCTTTGGCTGTTAAAACAGACTCATCTGAAGAACTAATACTTACGGCTGAAAATGTTGATGTTTTAGATAAATATTTGTAAGAATCTTTAAAGGTAGAAAGAGCACTGTTAATACTGCCAAATGCGGAAATTTGTGCGGTGGCCAGAGCAGCATCACTGTCAATTTTTGATTTTACAGGAACTTTTTCAGCATCGATGATTGCCTCAACAATATCATTGATTTTTAAACCTGAACCTAATCCGGTTGATGTAATAGCTGGCATAACAGAACTCCCGTAAACAATTAGTTAAACTAAGTATGGCTTAGTTAACTTGTCGTAACAAACTACGACTTTTACTCAAATATTTTCTGTACAAAATAAAGCAATTTTCCTGCCAAAATAAAGTATCAATGCCTATTAAACTTAAAAATACAAATTCGTTTAATTAAACCTTCTCACTAAAAAGCAAACCTATCGCCTTATCCATTCTTTTTAATAACGCCAATGCTTCTTCGCTGGGGATTTGGCGAATTAACTCCTGAGTTTCAGATTCAAAAACAGAGATCACGTCTCGTCCACTGGTTTCATCAACAGCAAAAGCAACATCACGTTTAGATAACTGAACAAAAGCATTCAAATTTTCGACCACTTTTTCTAATTCTTCTGGATCTAAATCAGTTCTGTCATCTTCGTCTCTGTTTTTAACTTGAACCGCTTCAGAAATTTGAGAAACCACTTTATCTGTGACTACTATTTCTGTTTTAGTTTCAGAAATATTTGCTATTTTAACTTCATGAGCAACACTTGCTTTGGTTTGTGGCGAAAGGCTGCCCGTTTCAATAGACGCTGTATTATCAATCATTGTCCTCACCCCTACTTCATTTACAAATTTTATAACAAAAAACTCGACAAATAAAACGACTAAAAGCTCCTCAGATTTCTCCGAGAAGCTTTCTTATATTAGCTTGGCATTAGAACTTATCCTAGTAGCGACAACACGTTTTGTGTTGAAGCATTTGCCTGAGATAACATCGCTGTACCTGCTTGTTGCAATATTTGCGATTTACTTAACGTTGAAGTTTCTACCGCGAAATCTGCATCTCGAATTCGAGAGTTCGCCGCTGAAATGTTTTGCGAAACGTTTTGTAAGTTAGAAATGGTTGAACCTAGACGGTTTTGAATCGCACCCAAGTTTGCTCGACCATCACTGATTTTTTGTAACGCATCATCAATACGTTCAATAGAATTGTTGGCATTGGCAACACTAGTTACGCTCAAACCTGTTCCTACTGCTGTTTCATTACCACCAACATCGGTAAAACCAATTTTGGCAAGTGCAGTATCTTTATTAAGTTCAGATGAAGCAGTACTGGTTACAATAACATCTGCACCGTCATCACCTGTTAATGTGATCTGACCTGTAGTTTCTTGAGTCTGATTGACCATGGTTGCTGCAACGGTAGTACTAACACCGCTAATACCCAGAAGTGCATCACTGTTACCCGTACCTTTATCCGTGATTTTAATATCTTGTCCAGCTTGAGATGTTAGAACCAAAGCACCGGTAGCAGTATCAGTTGAAGCTGTAACCCCTTGTATACCTGCACTATTAATAGCGGTAACAACAGTGTCAATCGAATCAACTGCAGCACCACCATTAGCGGTTTTCATGTCAATAGACACACCGTTAATAACTAATGCCGAACTATCTGCTGCGTTAGATACAACAACTTCATAAGAGACAGTTGTAGTTGCTGAAGCTGTAACACCAGACTCACCTGAAATTGCATTAATTGCAAACGCTTTGTCTGCAGCAGTTGTGCCCGTTACAGCGCCTAAATCAACACCATTAATTTGCACACCATCTGCCGAGGTTATAGCTGTTGATGTTACAGAACTACCTTTTAAATTATCAGAGCCTGTTGAAGCAACAAATCCCATAGCGGTCAAATCACTGTCAGTTGCAGCTACATTCGAACCTAAACCTACACTAATAGTAGAAGCATCAGAAGAAGTAAGTGAAACAAAACCTTGATAAGTGTCATTAACAAGCCCTGAACCAGACACATTACCGGCAATAACTATGTTGTTACCTGTGTCGTTACTTAAAACAAGCGCACCTTTACCGTCTAAAGTTGCTGTTACACCACCAACATCACGATTAATCTGATCAACCAAATCATCCATACTTGAGGTGCTACCTAATGTAACAGGACCACCAGGACCACCACCATCTATTTCTAAACCATTAGTAACACCCGTTTGACCCGCTGTACCTGATAACACATTGTACGCTTCTGCAGTTACACCTGATAGACCTGTAACAAGGTTAACTGCCGTTTCAATTAAAGCCGCAGAATTAGCACCACCAGCAACCGCACCAACATCAGTACCATTTATAGCAACATCACCCGCGTCAAAACCACCAGCATTAACACGACCACCATTGAGTTCCCCGGTACCTGATACAGCATTCAAGTTCAAGTTTTTAGTTGTTACAGCATCAATTGAAAACGATAAACTTTGACCAGCTTCAGAACCAATTTGTAAGCTAGTAGACTTATTAGAACCATCAAGCAAGTTAATGCCGTTAAAAGAGGTAGTTGAAGCGATACGATCTAATTCTTCATATAATTGATCAACCTCAATTTGAATTGACGCTCTGTTAGATGCTGAGTTTGTATCATTCGCTGATTGTACCCCTAGTTCACGCATACGTTGAAGGATGTTGGTCATTTCGTCCATTGACCCTTCAGCTGTTTGCGCCATTGAGATACCGTCGTTTGCGTTACGAACCGCTTGGTTCAAACCACGAATTTGAGAAGACATGCCTGTTGAAATAGCAAGACCAGCAGCATCATCTTTCGCACTGTTGATCCGCAAACCAGAAGACAAACGTTCCATGGCAGTATTTTGAGTTAACTGCGATTTATTAAGTTGACGTTGCGCATTTAGCGACATCACATTGGTATTTACTACTGAAGGCATAATTTGCTCCTACGATTTAGCATTTTTCAACAGATAATTCTGAAGAATTCATTGCGTCAATTACCTGACTTACAGACTTTATCGGGAGCGTTTAGAAAAGCTTTAGAATTATTTAACAAATAATTTAACTAATTGAAGAAAATTTAACGTTTTAATAAAAAATATTATGTGACAATTACGGCAAAACCCAGCTATAGCTGGGCTTTGTAATTGTTTGCTTTATTTGAAAACAAGTATAAAAAATTGAAAATAAATTAATTTTTTATCAATACCTACCAAATCAGAGAATTCCTTAAAGTATTTCGCATCCTGTTAAACCTACTTCGATCCAGTCAAACTAAAGAGTTAACCTTGTGTGCTATTACCCCTGTAAAAGAGACAACACATTTTGCGTACTAGCATTTGCTTGAGATAACATCGCTGTACCTGCTTGTTGTAAGATTTGCGCTTTACTTAACTTAGAAGTTTCAGCAGCAAAATCGGCATCAACAATACGAGATTTTGACGATGATAAGTTTTGCGATACATTTTCCAAGTTGGAAATAGTTGACGCTAAACGGTTTTGCACCGCACCTAAACCTGCCCGTGCATTAGAAATTTTCTCTAAAGCTGCATCAATGCGGTCAATGGTATTTTCTGAATTTGCTACAGTAAGCACACTTAAGCCTGTACCAATTGCTGATGCGTTACCACCAAAATCAGTTAAACCTAATTTCCCTAAAGCAGTATCTTTTAACAATTCAGATGCTGCATTACTGGTCACTAAAATATCTTTACCATCCGTACCTGTTAAGGTAATTGTGCCTCGGGTTAAATCAGGAAAACTTACCGCACCACCACCAGAGTCTAACAATGAACCAGCATTTGCACTTAGCTGAACATCACCACCCGATTGTGAAGTTAAGATAAGAGAACCGGTTAAATTATCAGCTGTTGCAACCACACCTTGAATACCGGAGGTGTTTATTGCGTTAACAACCGCATCTAATGACACCAGACCCGCCATTGGGATTGTAGTACCATTTAAGGTCATTGCACTAACTGAAATATTCGGAAATTGTACTTGATAATTAACTTCCGTGGTGGCACTTGCAGTAACGCCGGTTTGAGCAGTAATAGTATTAATTGCAAAGGCTTTATCCGCTGCTGATGTACCAGTAACAGCACCTAAATCGACACCATTAATCTGTATAGCATCAGCGCCTGTAATAGCGGCACCTGTAACTTCTCCGCCAGTAACACTGTCTGAGCCATTTGCCAGGTTAAAACCAAATTGTTGAACTTGTGTCGCATTAGCAGTACCTGCTGTACCTGTACCAAGTTCTATTTTACTTTGATCAGAACTAGTTAGCGCTAAATAACCGCGATATCTGTCATCCACCATGCCAACTTCTGAACCACCGGCACCAATAACAATATCAACGCCAGTATCATTTGATAAAGATAATGCGCCACTGTTTGAAACCGAAGCTATCACACCTGGGACGTCCCGGTTAATAACATCAATTAATTCTGACATTGAACCAGTTGGACCAAGCGTTACACCATTTATTTGTAAAGTGGAAGTAACACCCGTCTGGTTACCAACACCTTCAAGCACGTTATATGCAGATGCAGATACACCGGTAATACCCGAAATAGCATTCACTGCTGTTTCCATCGCTAATGCGCGATCGTTACCTGTAGCTACAGCGCCAATACCAATACCGTTAATAGTCACGTCATCTGTATTTATAGCATTTGCATCATTAACACGACCACCATTTAATTCTCCCAAACCAGATACTGCATTCAGGTTTAAATCCCGTGTGGTTACAGAAGCAATTGAAAAGGTAAGATTTTCACCGGCATTAGCACCAATTTGCAAAGTAGTTGAACCTACGCTGCCATCTAATACATTTACACCGTTAAATTGGGTAACCGTTGCGATACGATCAAGCTCACTATATAGCTGATCAACTTCTGCCTGAATGGAAGCCCTGTTAGAGGCTGAGTTTGTATCGTTTGCCGATTGAATAGCTAATTCACGAACACGTTGCAGGATGTTTGTCATTTCATCCATCGCACCTTCAGCGGTTTGCGACATTGAAATACCATCATTGGCATTTCGAATGGCTTGGTTAATACCACGAATTTGTGATTCCATGCCAGTTGCTATAGCAAGACCAGCGGCGTCATCTTTTGCGCTATTAACTCTAAGCCCGGAAGACAAACGCTCCATGGCTTCATTCTGCATCAACTGAGATTTATTCAATTGACGCTGTGAATTAAGCGACATTATATTAGTATTAATAATCTGTGGCATGGTAGCTCCTATTATCTTCTCTTTTTGCCGCTTTTTTTAGCGGTCGGCAATTAGTTGCCGTTTAAAGTCAAAAGTTAGTGTCAAAAAACTGTGTTGTACTTTAGTTAATCAATCTTTTCTTTGTATTATCTTGTATTAAGCGAAATATGTGCCAACTATAAAATTGACACTTGCAAATTCGCGAAAACTATCGAATTAAGTCAAACAAATTAAGTCGTTGCAGTTGAACAAAGGTCTGCTGGGCAACTTCAAGCGCGGTTTGCTCCATTTTTAAATCACTGATCGCTTGTGCCATATCCAAGTCTTCCAGTTTTGACATTGCCGATTGTGAAACCAGTTTGAAGTCCTGACCAATTTGGCTTTGATTACTTAGGGTTTGCATACGCGCACCTACCTTTGAACGGGTATTGATAACAATGCCCATCGCATTATCCAGTTCCAGCTGCGCCATATTTATTCGAGTTAAACGAAGTGCTTCCTGAGAATCTGTAGTTCCTGGGATCCTCAATGCATCAATAGCACTTTGAATCGTCGAAAAAATGTTGGTATTTGTGCTTGGTGACAATGTAAAATGATCAAGATCAAGCGGTTGACCTTTAATTTGTGTACTAACACCGTTAACTGCTATGGTTTGATTTTCGAAATACTGAGTTGGGGCTGTGTATTTATTAATTTGATAAAGATCTGTGGCGGCAGGTATACCTTCAACTTCTACCGTCATACCATCAATGCTAATTTGTTGTGCTGTAGCAACATTAGAGTCATAAGTTACAGGTGAAGAAGTCTGGCCATTTATTAATACATAAAATTCACCAGGAGTTGGCGCCGCAGCGAAACTAACACTAACATCACTACCAACATTTGGATAAACAGTGGCAGGATCTACAAGACCAATAGCAGGATCATTTAAATCAACACCCGTAAGTTTTACCGTAGCAGCACCAGTAACAGTAACCGATCCTATACTATAAACACTATATTGACTGGGTGCGCCACCGCCGGGGTCAGTAAAATGAATGCTATATTCTTCACCTGAAAAAGAACTGGCGGTAGTTGGATCAAAAACAACCCCTTGCTCAACCACACCTGAGCCTGTATTGCCAGAGCCTATGGTAGAGCTAAATGATCCATTGCCGCTTGGCAAGTTCATAAAAACGTTAAAGCCGGAATCATTGATTGGCGCATCGACCCCTGAGCCTACTTGTAGTTGACGTACACCTTTATCACCAAAGTATTCCACTGTACCAAATGCGTTGATTTGGAATGGTTTAGCGTCAACATCATAACCAGAGAAAATATATTCACTATTACCATCTCTGGTATTACCTAAACCAATCAGTTCTTCTTTTAATTGTTCAAGTTCTTTAGCAACCGTTTCAAAATTTTCCGTGGTATAAATACCATCACCTGCCGAAACCAAAAGTTCGCGGGTACGTTGCAACAGGTTTACCATTTGGGCGAGTGTTGATTCTTCCTGAGCATGTGCCGCATCAGCAACTTCGATATTTTTTAGATATTGGGTATTAACCGATATACTTTGTTTTAAACGTTGAATAGAGGCCGCAGCAACAGGATCATCAGAAGCATGCAAAACCCGTTTACCTTCAGTTAAATGAACATTCAACTGACTGGTTTTAGCTTGCCTATCTAAAATTATTGATGTATTTCTTTGGAAAAACGTTTGTGTTGAAATACGCACGGCACACCTCTAATTTGCAAAAAATTTTATCTTTAAATTTATTATAAGCAAAAAAGATGCCATCGAAGACGACGTAGCTTTGACAAAGGTTATTGAATAAGTTAATTAGAGGGGAACAGGTCAATAAATTTAGTGGTTTATTGTTAGGCATTTAGTGGTTAAATCTTGAGTAGTAGTTAAATGTTGGGTTAAACCTTTGGCTAACCCAACCTACAGTATTGTACTAATTATCTAATAGCAGCTAGCAGAGTTTCCATTAATTCATCCGCAATAGAAATCACTTTGGCGGCAGCGTTATATGCTGCCTGGTATTTTAACAAATTTGCCGCTTCTTCATCTAGATTGACCCCGGAAACAGATAGTAAACGACCTTCCGATTGACTAAATAACACTTCAGAAGATTGTAAACGAACCTGAGCACTACTGGTAACTGTACCGACTTCAGAAGTTAATATTGCATAATTGTCTTGAAAAGTTGAACGGCCATTATTGAGTGTTTTATCTGTTTGAAAGGCTGCCATTACTAAAGCATTTTCATTACTACCAACACCTGTTTCATTATGATCCAGGGTAAAGCTATAAAAATCTGTTGCAAAAGCCGTATTTTCAATTTTTATATCAATTTCAAAACCAGCATGAATGATAGTTTGTTGAGGAATAGAAAACGCCAAACCCGTTAAAGGTGTTCCAGCTGGTTCTTCAATAGGCGTCCCAGTATTCGCATCTAATACATCGTAAGTAAATACGCCCGCAAGCTCAGTTACTTCTATTCTTATCCCCCTTGCTGCCGTTACCGGGTTAGATGCAAGATTTTCAGGTGACGGATAATTGACATCATTGGGATTGGTTATTTGACTGATACGGGCTTTGCTCGCTCCTGTATTAGTCGTACCATCAGTAATTATAATTTCATTTCCTGCCGCTGAAATAAGGGCCGGATCATTCATCTCTCCAATAAAGTCTTTTGCGCCTAATCGTGTTGGTCTTAATTCAAAGCGCTTGCCAGCTACCAAAGGATCACTAGCACTTACTGAGTCAACATTAATACTGAAGCCATATTGGGCAATATCAATGTTGCGCGATACACTTAAATCTTGAGGCCCGCCCGCAGGGAGTGTAAGTTGCGAACCATCGGTTAAGTTAGTCAGTTGAAATTGAACTGCTTCCGGTGGACCAGCGGCATAACTTAACACTTTTAATTCAAAATCATCTGTGGTGAGTAAACCCACATCTTCTACTTGCACACCAAGATCTGCCTTACCTAACCCATCATTTCTTGGTAATACTCTTTGTGACATGGCATCTGGGCTGTTTACGTCGTTAAAGAAGTTAACCCCAACTTGCATATTTAAATCTAAACCAAGTTTTTGCTGTTCATTAACGATATGACCTATACCGATCGCCGTTTTTCCTAATTGATTAAAAGCACTATCAAGTACATTATTCCTGAAATCATAGATAGCCTGAATTTTTCCACCCATCTTGTCGCCACGTAAACGCTGCTGAACACCATTATTAGATAATGCCAACTCCCATTTTGAATTGTCTGTCAAACCAACAACAGCATCAACACCCATTGCTTTTTGCCCTAACACTAAAGGTTGACCTGTACCAATAAACAAGTTGATCATGCCATTATCAAGCTTAACGGTTGAGACATCAGTATATTCACTAATTTTCAGTACTAACCTATCTCGTTGATCTAATAAATCATTAGGTAAGTGACGGTTGCCATCTCCCCAAACCAGCTGAATTTGTGAATTGACTTCAGCTAAATTTTTAGAAAGAGCCGTCATTTCCTGGGCAATATTATGAACATCGTCATTCAATGAACGATATTGAGAATCTAATTGTTCATGTAAACGATTAAATGTAGATGTCATATTTTTTGACACCTGAATAAGGTTGTTGCGTGCTTCCAATGAATTTGGATTATCTGCAACGACATTTAACGCAGAAAAATATTGTGCCAGAGAATTAGTAATTGAAGTATCGTCATCAGAAATAACTTGATCGACCCGACTAACACTATCTAAAAAGAACTGATTATAACTTAAATTACTGGTATTACCTTGCAAGTCTAAAAAGGCAAATTGGTCAAAACTACGGGTTACGTCATTAATTTTAGAACCCAAGCCACTAAAACCACTACCCGTAGCCTGCCCACCAGCAGTTATTATGTTGGTATTCTGACGAGAATATCCGTCAGTATTTACATTCGCGATATTATGACCGACAGTATCAAGTGATTGTTTCGCAACTAATAAACCTTGAACGCCTAGACCATATAAATTGACTCCCATAATTATTCTCCTACCGTCCTAATTGCTGACAATATTTTCTGAATGGGTGATTCAGTTAAAATATTCTTTATTTTTTCTGCATAATTTGGATCTGTTGCATAACCTGCCTGCTGCAACTTATCGACAAAACCTGAACTGTTTTGTCCCTGTTCAATAGCCTCGTCATAACGCGACGAGCTTTTCAAAAATTGAGCGAAATCGTTAAAACTATCGACAATCGACGGGTAACTTCTGAAATTTGATCGTTGTTTTGTCGCAACATTGCCTTGAAACTCTATAGAATTAACTGAAACTTTTTCACCATTCCATCGCGCGTCAGCTTTAATATTGAACATGTTAAAGCTACTTTCACCTTGATTATTTTTAATCACTTTTTTACCCCAACCAGTTTCAAGCGCACTTTGTGCCACTAGAACTTCCGGGCGAACTCCTAAAGTAACTGCTGCCTGGTTGGCATAAGGAGCTACCGATTTAATAAAATCTTCCGGGCTGTCATTATTAATTAAAGCCGCTGGTGTTAATTTATTTGTGGTAGAACTCGTTATGTCTGTTGTTTCATTACTTTTATTGGATAAACTATTAATCTTGTTGTTTAACTGTCCTGCTTTAAGTGGCTCTACTTTAAGTGGCTCTACTTTAAGTAAATCAGTTTGATTAAGTAATTTATCCGCATGAAAAAATTGTTCTAATTGACCACGGTGCTCAAATGCCGATGAAGGCATATAATTTTCACTGTCACCACCAAGTTGACGAACAATAAGATCAGATAAACCTAAAGCACCATTACTCGATAAATCTATCGACATTTGCTGGTCGTGCATATCCCGGTAAAACTTGGTACTTTCAGAGTTGAATGGACTGTCAGACGCCAGAACATCTTCAGCTTTACGCATACTTTTCAGCAGCATCTGCATAAAAATAGCTTCAAACTGTTGAGCGGCTTCCTGTAACGCGACTTTTTTTGACTCTTTATCATCAGACTTAGCCGCTTGACGAATAGAGTTAAGGCCATTTATGTCCAGAAAATTACGTGCATCGGCTATTTTAGTAGTCATGTTCAGTAGTCCTAGTCATCATCTCATACCATTCTCATCATTAAATAATGATAAGTTGCCCTCTTATAGCACCCGCTTGATCTAATGCTTCAAGAATAGCCATAACATCACCGGGCCCTGCACCAACCTCATTAATGGCACGCACAAGAGTATTAAGTGTCACACCCGGTTTGAAAACAAACATTCGGGCATTTACATTCGTCACATCAATTGTTGATTGAGTGGTCACTGTAGTTACGCCTTCAGAAAAAGCATCAGGTTGTGATACTTCCTGTACTTCGTTAATGGTTACCGTAATACCACCATGAGTAATGGCCGCTGGTAACAAACGCACATCAGCGCCAATAACTATAGTGCCGGTACGTGAGTTAACGATAATTTTTGCAGATGGTCTGTCAGGCTCAAACTCTAAATTTTCTATAACCGACAAAAAACCAACTCTTGCTGCTGAATCTCTCGGGGCAGTAACTCTGATTGATGTTGCATCCAATGCTTTTGCCGCACCCGCGATCAAATCATTAATAGTGTCCGACAAGCGTTTTGCCGTTGTAAAATCAGAACGACGCAAGTTCAACGTTATAAAATCGCCGGAATTAAAAGGTGATTCTACTTCTCTTTCAACCATAGCACCATTGGCAATTCGACCGACCGTTGGGGTATTAATCACTATTTTAGAACCATCAAGGCCTTCGGCCCCTAGGCCATTAACGACTAAACTTCCTTGAGCAACCGCATAAGCATTACCGTCAAGACCCATTAAAATGGTTTGTAATAAAGTACCACCACGTAAACTTTGTGCACTGCCCATAGAAGAAACCGTAATATCAATAGTTTGACCCGGTTTAGCAAATGCAGGCAATTCTGCGTGAACGGCAACTGCGGCAACATTTTTTATCTTAGGTCTTAAATTTGCCGGCATGGTAATGCCAAAATTACTCAGCATGGTTTTAAAACTTTGTTCAGTAAAAGGGCTTTGTTCACCTGTACCTGGCAAACCAACCACTAAACCGTAACCAATTAATTGGTTTGAGCGGACACCCGCCACATCGACCAGATCTTTAACACGTTGGGCGTGGCTAACGGGTACTGAAGTTAACAGCACTAATGCCAAAATACATGCCAGAATAAATGTTTGAATAACTGCTTTCATATCAATACCTATCTATTTCAAATATCTGTTTTTTACTACCGCATCTTTAACTTTTATAAAGGCCACCAGGTGCTATTAAAAAATTTACTTAACCACCCCTGTTCTTGCACGTCGGCGAAAGTACCTGTACCGGCATATTGAATACGGGCATTAGCGACTTTGCTTGAAGTGATCGTATTATTTGAACTAATATCTTGTGCTCGAATAACCCCTGTTAAACGGATATATTCATCGCCATTATTCAGCGACATCCATTTTTCACCCCTGATCATTAAATTGCCGTTCGGCAAAACACGTAAGACATGCACCGAAATATTGCCGCTTAAACTATTACCTTGGTTTAATTTAGAGTCACCTTTAAAATTTGATCCTTGATCTAACTGAAAACTAATAGGTTTACCTCTGAATGAGTCATGACCAAAAGCAACGAAAGGATCAAGTTTTGCACTGTTCTCTTTTTTCAATTCTGTTTTGGCATTTTTTTGAGCTTGAGTGCTTTCACTTAACACCACTGAAATAATGTCGCCAACCCGATGTGCTTTCGAATCAGAATAAATATTATTAACGTAATTTGCTTTAAACAATGAACCAGTCGGTACAATTGGCTCTTCTTCCATTTTTGGTAAAATTGGCGCAAAATCTGGATCATTTGGTTGAACTTTTGCTTGTTCAATAGTGGCACAGCCTGAAGCTAACACGGGCAACAAAACAGCAAGTAAACATACTCGTGTAGTTACTGTTGATAAACATTTCATCTTGCACTCCCCAATTAACATAAATTCTGACTTTGGTTATAAATTCTGACTATCTTTATAAATTCTGACTATCTTTATAAATTTTGATTAATATAACTAAGCATTTGATCAACCGCTGAAATCACTTTCGAGTTCATTTCATATACCCGTTGGCTTTCAATTAAGTTAACTAACTCTTCGGTAGTATTAACATTCGATGTTTCTAACGCACCTTGCACCAGCATACCGTAACCTTCTAAACCAGGAACACCCGTTTGCGGAGCGCCACTGACAGAAGTTTCAACATATAAATTTTGTCCAATGGGCTCTAAACCTGTTGGATTGATAAAATTAATGGTATTAATTTGACCAACAACGGTATTTTCAGCTTCCCCTTGTAAACGCACCGATACTTCACCGTCTTGTGAAATAGTGATACCTAACGCTTCCTGAGGAATAGTAATTTGTGGCTGCAGCATATAACCTGCCCCCGGAGTTACTAAATTACCATCTGCATTTAACGCAAACTGACCATTACGAGAATATGACGAGCTACCATCAGGCATTTGTATTTCGAAAAAGCCTTCCCCCTGGATCATTAAATCCAGATTATTGTCTGTGGTTAACATATCGCCTTGAGTATGAACCTTTTGCGTAGCAACAACTTTAGTACCCGCACCTAACATTAACCCTGATGGTAATTCAGTATCTTGTGCTGAACGACCACCCGGTTGATTAATAGTCTGATACAGTAAATCTTCAAATACCGCCCGGCTTTTCTTAAAACCAATTGTGCTGGCATTAGCCAGGTTATTTGAAATAACCGCAATATCTTTAGATTGAGCATCTAAACCTGTTTTACTTATCCATAATGCTGGGTTCATAAATCACCTCAATTTCTTTCTTTAAAATTTTTAAGTAACGTTACCAAGTGGCAACGTTAAAAATAAAAAACCGTTCTTTTAGAATGCAAGTAGCTAAAATGAACTTAGCTAGAATGCGCGTAAAAGTGCAGCAGAAGCACTATCAATATCTTCTGCTGTTTTCATCATTTTTAATTGCATTTCAAACTGACGTTGAATGGCAATCATGTCAGTCATTTCACTAATAGGATTAACGTTACTCGACTCAATCATGCCGCTACTAACTTTTACATTAATATCTTCTTGTGCATCATTACCGTTCTTTAAGCGAAATAAGCCGTCATGACCTTTTGCTAATAAACCATGAATAGGATTAACAAACTTGATCCGGGCAACTTCTTCTTGTACTGAGCTAGGCGCACCTTCCGGCTGAACCATAATGGTACCGTCGCGCGAAATCTCTATTTTCTTTATGGGTAAAGGGATAAAAATAGGTCCGGCGTCACCTATAACAAGTTCGCCACCAGCAGTTTGTAAAGCACCTTCTTCTGTCATGTGCAATTGACCAGAGCGGGTATAAGCTTCACTGCCGTCTTTAGATTGCACAGCAATCCAACCTTCACCTTCTACCGCTATGTCTAAATCTCGGCCGGTGGTCAATAAAGCGCCACTGTCAAAGTTTTGGCTTGACTGCTCGGTCATGGAAAATACCCTCGAAGGCAAACCTTCACCAAATACCTGCATAGAACGCGCTTGCGATAAATCGGCCTTAAAGCCAGTAGTTTTAGCATTCGCCAAGTTATTAGCAGTGACTGCTAAAGCGCGCATATTTTGCTTAGCGCCACTCATTGCAATGTAAAGCAACTTATCCATAACGAATTCCAATTAAGATTAATATTAACTTGATAAATGCAATTAAAATGCCAAGAGGGAAAACAGTATGAAAAAGAAAAGAGGCGGTGTTTTGAATGTTGTGTTAAATATTGGGGGATCTAGCTGATAGGCTTGAGTAGAATAATTCGACAAAAAGTTGAAAGGTTCTAGATTCTAGTAGTTATCACCTAGAATCTAGACTAGGAACTTATTTACTATCTGATCTGCAAGATAGTCTGGTTCAATTGATTATCCACTTCTAATGCCCTTGAGTTGGCCTGGAAGTTTCGTTGTGCGGAAATCAAATCTATTAATTCTGTGGTTAAATTAACGTTAGCTTGTTCGAGTGCACTGGAATTAATTAAACCGAAGGTACCAGAACCGGCTTCACCCGCTAAACCGTTTCCTGAAATTAAACTTTCTTTCCACGAGGTTCCCCCTACTTGAGTCAACCCCTGCTCGTTGGCAAAATTAACTAAAGCAATACGAGATAAAGGTTGTGAGGTACCATTACTATAAGTCGCACGTATTAAGCCGTCAGAACCAATATCAATACCGGTTAACCGCCCTACCGCCAGACCATCTTGCTGTAATGAAGTAACTTCAAAGTTAGAGGCAAACTGAGTTGGCTCATTTGGACCAGCATTTGCGCTATCTAAATTAAAGTCTATAACAATTTCTTGAGTAATTTCAGCTCCATTGCTTAGTATACCAGCGCCTAAATCTACTGTATTAAAAGTACTGGGAGATATCGCTACAAAATCGCCAGCGCTATCAAACGTTAATCGCCCACCAATTATACCACTACTGCCTACACGACCATCGGTACCAGAATCTCCTGCTGGATCTTTCAAATCAACTTCAATACCATCAACAGATGCAAAAACAAGCCACTGATTTGGCTTTGCTGCTATAGCCGGAGGACCAGTTACAGCATTAGGATTATCTTTAACAAAATAATAGGTCATGATATGACTATCACCGAGAGAATCGTAGATAGTGACTGAAGTAGAATAATTAAAAGTACCCGTATCCGTTGGATCAAAACTAGCAGGAGCACCAGTAATATAAGCGTCACCTGCAGGTAAATTCATCCGGATATCTACTTCTGTAGACGGCATCGGTGCACCTGACGCGGTTGGTATACGAATAGGCTTAGTAGTAGTTAAACTCACCGATGAAGAAGAGCCATCTGCGTTAACCGGGAAACCTAATAAATGCCCCCCTGAAGAATTAACCACAAAATTATCGGCATTGAGCTTAAACTGCCCAGCTCTAGTATAACTGGTTTCCAAGCTGTCAATATTAGGTACAGTGGCAAAGAAACCATTACCAGTAATTGCCAAATCCAAGGCATTTTGGGTAAATTGAATGCTGCCCTGAGAAAATTGCTGCGCAACTTCAGAAGTTATAACCCCATCACCTACTTTGGTTTTAGCGCCTGCCAACAAAGATGCCGCATAAACATCGGCAAACTCAGCTCTAGACTCTTTAAAACCTACAGTATTAACGTTGGCGATATTATTCGACGTAACATCTAGATCTTTTTGAGCTGCGTTCAATCCGCTCAATGCTATATTAAATGACATAACTAATCCTTATCTTTTAACTAATTACTTTAACTCATAACTTTAACAAATAACTTTAACGAATAACTTTAACGAATAACTTTAACGAATAACTTCATCTAACCTTCAGATACTTCCACGACATCTGCTAATGCCATTGAACTACCACCATTAAGGTTCAATAAAATATTTCCACCTGCACCGGCTAAGGTTACGCTGTCTACTTTTCGATAGGTCATTGCCTGAATCTCTGTTTGCTCACCTTCAACCAAACCATAAATACGAAACCGGTAAACTCCTTCAGGCGCTTGCTGTTCGTTAGATGTTTGACCATCCCACGTAAAAGTGAATTCACCTTTATCAACACTACCAACAGGCACTGTTTGTATAACCTGACCAGCTGCATTTTCAACATACATAAATACTTGGGTGGCTGGTTTGTCAGTGACTAATTTACCTTTAGCACCTCCACCTTCAGCTAAACCAAAAGTATTGTCGTCAACTAAAACACTGCGCCCTACTAAAGTTGATGCCTGCAATGCCTGACTAGAAGACATAACTGCAGAAAATTCCGAAAACTTCTGATTTAACTTTGTAACACCGTCAGTAGTTGAAAACGCGGTCATTTGCGAAATCATTTCATTATTGTCAACGGGTTTAGTTGGATCCTGATGCGCTAACTCCTGAGTTAGCAAGGCAAAAAAATCTTCTTGCGTTAACATGCCATTGTCATTCTCAACATATTTTTTCGATTCGGTTTGCCAACGCATGGCCTCTAAGGGGTTGCTACCTTTTACCGTTTCCATATTGTGCTCCTAAACTCTCTCGTCACAAGATTCATTTCTTAACCTTATCAGTCATAACCATTAAGGCTAAATTTTATCTATTTTTACTCACAGTTCTTACGAACAATTTTCATTAAAACAGAAAATTAACGTTGGCCCAGCAGTAAAGTTTTATTCAACATATTTTTTGCAGATTCAGCTAATTGCACATTAGTTTGATAAGAACGAGATGCGGAAATCATATTGGTCATTTCTTCTATCACATTAACGTTAGGTTTATAAATATAACCCTCTTTATCTGCCATAGGATGATGAGGGGCGTACTCAACATTAAGTGGCTTATCACTTTCCACTATGCCTAAAACTCTAACACCAACCGAATCACTTTGACCAGCGGCAGCTTTTTGCATCTCGGCGGCAAAAACTGGATGCCTGGCACGATAGGTTTCATCAATACTGCTACTTACACTATCAGCATTGGCAATATTACTGGCTGTGGTATTTAATCGCACTGACTGTGCGCTCATACCTGAAGCCGTAATATCAAATACATTAAATAGGCTCATTGTTATTGCCCTCCAGTGATCGCTTTTTTCAAGCCTTGAATTTTACCTGTCAAAAATTGAAGGCTTGCCTGATATTCTAATGAGTTTTGTAGATACAAGTTTCGTTCCACTTGTACATCTACGGTATTTCCATCACCCGTATCAGGTTGATTAGGCGTACGAAAACCAATACCATTATTAATTTCAGTACGTATATCAAAATGTTTGCTGTTGGTACGGGTCATACTTGATTGTTGCTTATGAGAAGCTTGTGCTAAAGCCTTTTGAAAATCCATACCTCTGGCTTTATAACCTGGCGTATCTGCATTGGCAATATTACCTGCAATGATCTCTGCACGTTTTTCACGGACAATTAAACCTTGCGGATGAAGCCCAAACGCTTTATCAAAACTAATAGCCATAATGTTACCTCAAATAAGCGGTATAACGATTACAACTACATATTCAATATTTATGCCAAATACTATTAAATTCGATAAAGGTTGGGAAATAATTTTCGATGGAAGAGTAATTATTTCTTCTGATAGATAATGCCGGGGTTACAACGCAACATGTTAAAAGAGTCACTTAAACCAGATAAAGATTCTGAAGCACCAAGCAGCAAATAACCATTTTTATTAAGTACACCATGAATTTGAGCAATAATTTTAGCTTTAATTTCTGGTGAAAAATAAATTAAAACATTGCGGCAAAACACAATATCAAAACGTCCCATTAAACTGTAACTGTTGAGTAAATTAAGTGGCCGAAAGCTGACCATTTTCTTAACCTGATCTTTTATCTTATACATGCCATTATCACCAGGTTCAAAAAACTGACGCTTTCTCTCTGATGATAACCCCCGGGCAAGGGCAAGATTATCATAATGACCATATTTACAATGCTCTAACATGGTATTTGATATGTCAGTGCCAATAATTTGTGCTCCAACTGAAAACGCCCGTGCGTTCTTTTTCTGGTATTCTAATAATGCCATACCAATTGAATAAGGTTCCTGCCCTGAAGAACTGGCGGCAGACCAAATTTTTATCGTAGATTGTTTAGAGAATTCAGGAAGTATGCGATTCTTCAATAACTCATACGGGTATTCATCACGAAACCATAAAGTTTCATTGGTGGTCATTGCATCAATAACTGCGGCACGTAATTGCCGCTCAAGAGGGCTTAAGGTACGCGAAACTAACTCTTCTAACGAGGCAACATCAAACTTAGCCATTAAAGGCGCTAATCGACTTATGACTAAATACTGCTTATTTGTTCCTAATACTATTCCGCATTGTTGCTCTAAAAAGATTCTGAATTGTTGATAACTTCTATCATCAAGCTGTCTTAGCACTGGATTTTACTCACTTTTTATAATAACCACTCTTTATCAAAACCACTCTTTATTATAACCACTCTTTATTATAACCACTTTTTTTATTATAACCACTTAGTGTATTACAGCTAAAATTTGTTACTCCAATAACTTTAACATTTCCAAAAGTTGAACTATTTATTCCTCTTCATCCATCTTCAGCCACTTTTTAACGGCGGTGGCTAACTCATCAGGATGAAATTTAGGGATAAAGTCATTTGCACCAACTTTTTCCACCATAGCATTATTAAAAACTCCACTTAGTGAAGTATGTAGTATAACAGGCAAATTACGCATACGTTCATTTGCTTTAACCTCTGCCGTTAATGTATAACCATCCATTTCAGGCATTTCTATATCTGAAATCAACAAGGCAACTTTTTCAGTAATGCAATATTCACATTGAGCTTCAATTGCTAATAATTGATCTAACGCATCCTGACCATTTTTAGCCAGGACCATTTTAATACCTAAAGGCTCTAATGCCCTTCTCACCTGATTACGTGCAACGGTAGAGTCATCAACTATCATCACAAGTTTATCACCCAGCTTTTCGCCGACACGAATATCAATAACCTCTTCACTTAATTCGGTAGAAACGGGATTAATTTCATTCAGGATTTTTTCAACATCTAAAATAGAGACCATGTCGCCATCTATATCAGTTACGGCAGTTAAATAGCTAGATTTACCGGCACCTTCCGGCGGAGGCATTACATCTTTCCACCTGAGGTTTATAATACGCTCAACATTTGAAACTAAAAAACCTTGCACCGCACGATTATATTCCGCAATTATTACAAAGCAATTTTCAGTTTCAGTAATTGCCGGACCACCTGTTGCTTTACTAAGATCAATTACTGATATGGTTTGTCCACGAATATGAGCAACCCCTTTAATAAATTTATCTTGCTTAGGCAACTTGGTTAAACGCGGACACTGCAATACTTCACGAACTTTAAACACATTAATGCCAAAACGTTGTCTACCAACTAGTTTAAATAACAATAATTCGAGTCTGTTTTGCCCGACCAACTGCGTACGTTGATTTACCGAATCTAAAATACCTGCCATATAAACCTCATTTTGGATTGCACTATTTGTGTACTTTGTGTGTTATTAAAAAATATTGACAACAATTATTGGCAACATAGGCACATTTTTTGAATATATCTATTAACTAAAGCTTAATATAAAACTTTATGCCTAAAATTTGACACTTGATACTTTGCCATACTTATTTAAATTGTTAAGGCAAATTTAAGTTAATCATACAATAAGCATAGACGAGTATTTTAAATACCCTAAAATTAGATCACGAAATTTATGAATAAAATAAAGACTTTGCTCTCATTTATCACAACATTCACCGTTTTATCTGCATCTAGCCACGCAGTAGAGTTAGATCGCACTTATATTGAAAATTTTGTAAGGTCGTTTGTTGAAAAAAATACAGCTGTACCAACTAATGGTAAAGTGAACATTAAAGTGTCAAAAATTGACCCTAGAGTGACCATAAAACCTTGCCTTTCATCTTTGAGTGCAAATATACCTGAAAAACATAGCAGTAGAAACGTAAATGTTAAAATTACCTGCAAAGATTCAACATCATGGCATATGTTTATCCCTGTTAAAATTAATACTATGGTGCCTGTTCTTGTTGCAACTAAAGGTATTAGTAAAGGTTCAATGTTCAGCGAAAGCAATATTTCGATAGAATATCGAGATCAGAATAAACTTCGTGGTGAAATAATAAACAATATCGATAAGGTTACCGGCGCTAAATCTAAAAGAACCATTTCAAAAGGGTCAGCTATTACCCGTCGAAACATTTGCTTGGTTTGTAAAGGCGAAAGCGTTATTATTAGCGCAGTTGCTGATAACTTTTCAATAAAAACAGCTGGTATAGCCCTAAAAGATGGCACTATTGGCGATCAGGTAAGCGTAAAAAACAGACGTTCAGGCAGAATAGTAATGGCACGCGTCAGTGGAATAAACCATGTCATAGTTGATTTGTGACTTTTACTTATTTTTATGCGTATTTAATAAACTTTTAGCTGTAGTTTTTCCGAGGTATAATATAAGTATCAGTTTCCGGGATTCATTATTTTTTTGTTTAAATTTTTTTTGAAAATAGTTAAGTAAAATCGGCTTTTGCCGATAGCTAAACAAGTTTATATATTTATTTGCCGCGGGGAAATATTATGGCTATAAACATCAATAGCTTGGTTACAAACAACCAAGTAAAACAAACAATAGAACAACAATCGCAAGTAAAACAAATTGCGACTCAAACGTCGACCAATATTGAACAAGCTAAGCAAGTTCGTACAGATTCTGTATCGATTACGCCACAAGCTAAACAATTAAGTGAACTGCAAAAGAAAGCAAGTTCAGGACATATTACTGATCAAAAGAATATTGAGCAGTTAAAAAAGGCAATTGCTGCAGGCGAATATAAAGTTGATGCTGATAAGTTAGTTAAAAATATGCTAGCCTTTGAATTTGATTTATTTGCAGAATAATTCTCCATTTTGTAATAACCATGTATATTACAAATATGTTTATTATAACTATATTTATTTACAAACAGGTTTGAAAATAAAACTAAATGATGAATATTCCACATGTAGCAGAGTTACTTAACAAACAGGAAGCGGAGTTGACTAAACTTCATGCTTTGCTGAGTAATGAACTTGAAATATTGAAAACCCGCGAGCTTTCCGTACTAGAGCAAGCCGCATCAGATAAAGAACAAAGCCTGACCAAAATCAATCAGCTTGATCAAGCCATAAGCCAGGAAACAACTTTTGCCTTATTGCAAGAAGACGAAGATTTTGCCGAACAAGTAAGCACAATTGTTAATTTATTAACTGAATGTAAAAAGCAAAATGAAATCAATGGTCAAATTATCAACAACAGTCAAATCGCGATAAATCGATTTAAGGGCATGCTGCAAAAAAGCATTACTAATAATTCGATGACTTATGATCAAAAAGGTAGAACAAATATTAGTAATAGTTCTATTGGGATTAAAGCATAAAAAAACATAAGTTAAAAAATCTAAACTGATAAACCCAAAAATGCCTTCTTGCTAGCCTATAATATACAGCCTGTATATTTTATAACTTCGTGATAATGTGATAATGTTCTAATTCCTTTGGAATTTTAATCTATCCACTAAAAAAGGCTTTTATAAAGCCCGTTTAGTTATACTGGATCAAAGTTAAAGTGCAAGTTCCGAACTAATACCAATTTAAATAAAAATTTAAATAAAATTAACTTCATAATTGTAAATATATAAAAAACTTAAATAAAACAAAAACTAAAAATACTGCACATCTTTAATTTCTCTTTTTCTTGCCATAGACAAATAAATGTCATAAACATCTTTAAAGTCTAAACTCAATTCAGTGGTATAACTATCCCCTACAGGGTAACTTTTAATTACTTTAGCCCCCCGGATAACACCTTGAACACTTGCGGCTAAAGTTTGATTTTCAAGCAACAGATTAGCAACCGTAGTTTTACCATTTATTTGTTGGCCATACACTTGCTCGGCAAGTTCCGCATAGGCGGCAATTTTTGACGCTTTAATTGCCATCAACATTCGCTGAGTTTCGTGAGTCGACTTTTGCAAACTGATTGGCGCATAACCAATAGCATACAACACAGGAAATGATTCAGGTTTTACCATTTGCCATTGCACATGTTTTTCATACACCGAAGAACAGCCATTGATAGCAATTGATAAAACAGCAATAGTTAAGCCTTTAACAATAGTTTTATTCATAATTTCCGCCTGTATTTTCTACTTAACTTCTTTATCCAGATAACAACACAATCATTTAAACCGAAATTATACCAATTGTATTAATTATGTATCTCAACCGAACGTTGATTATCAATTAACATGACATCATTTCGATAAATAAGGCCATCTTTCATTATTACGTTTTCTCTATGGGTAATTTCATCACCAAGAACCCACGAAGGTATAAATGATTGCGCAGAAGCAACCACAACACGAGACTGCATACCTATCATACGAGCATTAATAATAACGCCATTATCTTGTTCCATCATGGTGCCGGTAACAACATAGTCAATAATCTGACGTTCAGGAAGTTCCTTCCAATCTCGACTTAAAACATAATCGCCATCAGGAGTTACACGAATATGGCCTGTAGTTTTAAAATCTATCACCACTAATCCATGGCGCTGTAGTTCATGAACAAAGCTTTCTGCAATTTGATTACCCAACCAATTTGTAGACTCTAAATCTTTCAATTGAACAAAAGAAGCAACCGCAATAGGTGTCTTTACATTAACAAATGAGCTACTTTCAAGCATTTGATAAGCCAGACCTTTAACCACATCATTAATTGCATGTCTGGGTAATTCAAAACTGTCAATTTCACCTTTATCTACTTGAGTTGAACGGTAAAAATTATCTTCTGGCATGAGTGATGTCGGAAGAACCGAGCATGATAATAATGTTGGTAACATTATTGCGATAAGCCACTTTTTCATTGAGCTCCCCTTAACGGCAGTTCGAACTGCTGATATGAATCTAATAAGTCTGATGAATAATTAACTAGCATTTTTCAAGCCAAGATAAACAAGTATGCATTACTTAATTTATAAAAAGGTTAATTTATAAAAAGGTTAATTTACAAAAAAGCTAATAGGCACAAAAAGTGCATTACCATATTCAGTATATCCAAATAATTGGATATAAAAATGAAATGCAGAAATTAAACCAACTTTATCCGGAATTTATCATGTACATCAGGCTGTTATTTTTATGTTCTCTTTTCGCTAGTTTTTCAACATATTCTCAATGGTATGAAACTAAGGGACAGGCTTTTATCATTAATAACGGTACTGAACTCGCCCGAACCAAAGCGATAGAAAATGCACTAAAAAGAGCATTACTTGTAGGTGGTGCTTCTGTATCAAGTGTTCAGCAAGTAGTTAACGGCCTTTTAACACAAGACGAAATAAACATTCGTGCAAGTGCCAGTATAAATTCTTTAGAGATAGTAGATGAAACCTACACCGACAAATTTGTTACAGTTACCATTAGAGCCGATATATTCCCCCAGGAACAGCAATGTTTTTCCGCCGATTACCGAAAATCGTTATTAATAACCCGCAGCAACCTTTTACATCAAGAACAGGCCAATATTGGCAGCATTTATGCGCTTGATACGGTATTAATGAAAAAGTTATCGTATAAACTCAATAATGAAGGTCTTTATCTGGATACTCGATTAGCGCTAAAAAACAAAACCCGTTTTTCACGCTTTAATCAAAGCCTGCATATTGAAAAAATTAAACAACTGGCTATAGCTTTAGCCGATGCCACAGACACCCAATATATACTTTTTTCAGAAATCCAGGACATCTCATTAGATCAAGGTGTTAACAATAGTTGGCAATTTTGGCAAGAAGACGTGTTCGACCGTCACTTTAATTTAGCACTCTATATTTATAATGGCTCGAACGGTGAACTTGTTTTTCAGCAAGATTATCAAAATTCAGCACCATGGACTTTTGCAAAAAGAAAACAGGTAGATGTAAATAGCCAAACGTTTTGGCACAGTGATTACGGCAATATTATTGACCAGACCCTTAACCAGATGATCACAGACATTGATGAAAATATGATGTGCCAACCAACAAGAGGGAAAATAGTACAAGTTAACGGAAATAAAATAACCATTAACTTAGGCAGCAGACACGGCGTACAAGTTGGCGATGAATTCTCACTGTTACATCTAAATAATTTTACCAGCGATTCAGGAAATACCTATGCGGGCTTCAACGTAAGCTCTTTTAAAGTCAAAGTAACTGATGTTTCGCTACAAAGCGCAAAAGCGACCACAACCAACAATCATTTATTAGGAAATATTCAAGTAAATGACCTGGCGGTTAGGTACTAAAACCAATAGCAAGAAAATAAAACCATGTTAAATTAGCGAAAATTCAGTTCATAATTAATAAACATTATATGGGTGTTTCAACCGCTCAATTGGCGAAAATAAAAAATATTGAAAAAACTGAGCCAAGGCACTTGTTAAATGATCATAAAATTATATACAATTACCCCCGCTTACTTCATGACTACATTTTAAATGACCTCGTAGCTCAGCTGGATAGAGCAGCCCCCTCCTAAGGGGCAGGTCGTGGGTTCGACTCCCTCCGAGGTCGCCATATCTATACTTATAAAACAATGACTTAATGATATTATATAAGTTTTGTGTAAAACTCAAAATACTTCAAAACACCTAAAAAAGCGCTATTTTACGTACTAAAGTGATCCACAAGTGATCCATAAGTAAATTAATATCAGATTGAGTGTATTTGTAAAACTTAGTTTGACGAACATCACCGAGATACTTGACTTCAATGGAGTCAATTATTGGGCTGTGGATCTGGAATAGCTGAGGATTAGCAGGTGATTCGTTCACCCGCTTCAGCACTTAATGTCAAAAACGTAACTAAACCACCTACAAATACATTTAAAATAAGGTTAGCAGAACGGGGGATTTACTTATCCTCAAGCATTACTTTTGAGGTCAGGTTGTAATTAAATTAAAGATATGTTTTTATTAGGTATTAACTAAGAAGTTACTGTTGAATTAGTTAATTTTACTCTGACCCCATTTATGCACTAGGGTACGCCATTTCCTATGTTTTAATGTGAATTTATTTCTCATTATATATGCCATTTATAAAGCTGCGGGATCAGGTCTTTCATTTTACATTAAGTGCAAAAAACAAGACCTGATAATCAGCAGTTTTCATGCATGACCACAATTACATGACAATTATTTACGATGAGTGATGCTTAGTTAATTTTGATATCCATTTATAGGCTAAAAACGTACGTTTAAGCCTATAAAATGGCATGTTATTGATATGAAACATCACATAATCAGACTGTTATGTAGGTCCGACCCCAGGGCGGATGATACCCCAGGGCGGATGATTGCAATTTTGCGCATAATTTATAATTGGATTAGTTATTAATAGTTGTTAACAGCATAAACTACGAAAAAGTTAGTAATGCCGGTTGATTAACTGTTTGCCTAATGATATACCTAAATAATCACTTTTTCCAAAGTGAATATTACTATAATTTACTAAAAAAATTACTAAAAAAATAATTTGTCTAAAAAAGGAATAATAATATGCGTGTAATTCAACATTTAACTTTTCTCTTAATCTTATTAATCAGTTTTAATAGCTACTCAAAACAAGATGTTCCATTCAAGGTTGTACAGGACTGGTTTGCAGCCACCTCTGCTTTTGATATTGAAGGTGTAAGAGCTGCAGGCACTGATGATTTCCAATTATTGGAAAATGATCAACTTTGGGATATGGATTTTCTCGCCAAAATAATAAAACGAAGTGAAGGTAAGCGTCAAAGAAGAAATTTTTTCAGTGTTATTAAACAGCAAATGAAAGGTGATATGGTATGGATCAGTTATTGGAATAAAGCTGAGTTTGCCGATGTTGGTGAAGTTGATAACAAAAGGGAATATTTTTGGTTGGAAAGCGTGGTTTTGGTAAAAAATAATAATCAATGGAAAATTCAAATGTTGCATTCATCAAGAGCTAAAAAAGAAAAAATTCCTGTAGATGTAGTGTTTGTAGAATACGTGGGCAAAACGAAATCATAAAATTGTCTTTATCCTTATCGATAAAGTACCAGGCACTTAATTAGTGCAATTGGTATGATTGTGTAAATCCCATTAAAGTGAAACGGCCGTCTTTTTGGCCGTTTATTAATTTATCTAAGTTTTGCTTGCTGTATCGTCACTAGATGAATCACTATTTTCATCAAAGACAGTATTACTCGGCAGTGTAATATATTAAGTTGTTAGTGCTGAAGTGATATAGTTAAAAAAATAAACTGCTTGGGGGGGCATTATGGGCCAAAAAGCCTATAGAATTATCTTCGAAACGAAAATAAAACGGACACCCACTCTAAAAAACGAACAAATAATCTAGCCACCCACACCAAGAGGGAACTCACCTTATAACCTAAAGTTATAAGTGAAATTATTAATTTTT
>JABSOI010000075.1 GCA_013216015.1 Alteromonadaceae bacterium
TAATTTTGATTTCAATCCTTTGAAATTCATGTTTCTTAAATTTAGCTATAAATCCTTTGAATTTAGTATAACTTAATTACTGGTTATTTTTCAACCAACATTTTAGATCGTAGATAAACAAAGGGCTATAATTGGGATTTCCTAGGTATAAAAAAATATAAGTGGCTTGTATGATGGGTTACGCCTACGGCTAACCCATCATACTTCATCAACTGAATTAAAAAATATTTTGTAAATGCAAACTATTAACTATGTTATACCATTCGCATTAAACAAATGATCAATATTCATGATTAGTGCATAAATGCACTAATGCAGCGTAGGCATGGATGCCTAAGAGCTGTGACGTGCATGGATGCACTAATGCAGCGTAGGCATGGATGCCTAAGAGCTGTGACGTGCATGGATGCACTAATGCAGCGTAGGCATGGATGCCTAAGAGCTGTGACGTGCATGGATGCACTAATGCAGCGTAGGCATGGATGCCTAGGAGCTGCCATGTCGGCAACGCAGCTAGTGGTGATTTAGACCATTTGAAGATGATCACTTATTTAGTGCGATTGGTATTATTTACCTGCGTGAAAACTTGCTCGCATATGTTTATCTACTGCGTGTAAAACATCATTACGACAAATAGTGCCAAGCAAATTACCATCGTCGTCAACAACAGGATATACCTTTGGTTTGTTTTTCATCATTTGCTGACCGAGTTCTAAAATACTGTCGTAAGGCTTAACCGACAACACATCTTTACGCATAAGATCAGCAACATCCACTGTGTGCTCGTTATAATAAATAGACTCCAGCATTTTTGCCAGTACATCACCTTCTGATAAAAAACCAATGAGTCGGTGATTTTTATCAATTACCGGACCTCCAATTTGTTTTGTTTTCAAAAAACGAAGTGAAGCTTCTTCAACTACCATATCTGAATTAAATGTGACGGGGTAATGGTTCATATATTCTTTTACTTGTAATGATTCCATAATGGATCCTCATATTAACTAAAGCGCATTAAACCTAATAACAATTAAAAATAGCTGTAAATGTATATTCAAAGCTATCACTCTCTAACTGTAGACGCAAATAATCATTACTTCATGGCTTTATACAATAATTAGTAAAAAAATAGAGGGCCTTTCTAAAACATATAACTTAGGTTACATCTATAAATAAAATAGCAGTATGCGGATACGGGATTTTTACAAAAAAACATTCCAACACTGCAAAATTTTAACTAACAACATTGGCTATGTACCAATAAAATATGGTTGACTCATTAAGTTTTTATTTTTCAACCTTGTAGTTCGCACATTTATGTACGCCTTAAAGTGATGCCTGGATAAATCCACGTTCTGATTGCTCGAATATATCAACATGGATGTGTTCTTCTCGGTTTTTAAATTTTAACAGCCACACTTAATTGGGACATAGCCAACAACATTAATTAACCAGTAACCAGTAACCAGTAACCAACCAAATCTAATTTAAAACAGCAAGCAAAGCAGGTTGAGGCGACAATTTTACCTTCGCCAGAATTTCCTTATGAGCTTGCTTAAATGATTTCTTCAAGTGCGATTTTAAATGAGGCAATACTTGTTTAACCGGGATTGATTTTAAAACCGAAAATAACGCCAGGCAATAAAGGACATCTAGCTCAGCCAAAGCAACCTGGCGATTCGCATGAGGGTTATAACAAGAACCGCAGCCCCCTTTAAACTGGTAAGCTGTATTAGCAAACATAACACCAAAGCCCATGAAACAAGCAAGTAGATCAGCAGCTTGTGAAAAATTGTCTTTTCCGCCGGGGGGTAAACATCCTGATTGGTTAATTAATATTGCCGCAAACGTTTGAGCAAATGAAGCGATCAAATCTTGTGGCTGATTAATTTGATTCGGATTATAGGTTATTTCAATTAACGTTTGTTGTACTGATTCTTCTTCCAACTGGAACGATTTACCACGAATTGCATGTGAAAAATTTATTCTAGCCAGAGGTTGTTGCTGATAATTCTGGGGATCAACTAAACGTATAGGCCATTTTTCCATTCCTGCATATTTGAGGGTTAAATCAAAAATAGACTGAGCCATTTGATGAACACTACTTACATTGCCGGGGTAAAAATTATTATCGGGTAAAATTAATTGGGTATCCTGCTTAAAAACATTTAGTTCAAAATTTTCAATAGCCCAGACAAAAGTATCAAATATCCATTCACTTGTTCCACTGTCTAGCACGGGCTTAGTTTGAAATAACTTATTTAACATCGTTTTTATCACTTATATTATTTTTAATTAAACTTCGCTTAATTTGTCTGAAATTTTAAAGTAGGCCATTGAAAGTACTCAATCTTACATTTATCTAGACAAAAAAGTAAACATTGGTAAGCTTAACTCCTGGTCGTACCACAGTTTAAGATTTATAAAATGAAAACAGAACCATGTGTTGAAATTACCATAAAACAACAAATTGCCTATGTAACTTTAAATAGGGCTAAAAAACACAATGCTTTAAATTTAGCTATGTTTCAAGCTATTGTTAAAACCATTAAGCAATTAAAGAAAAATAAAGATATTCGGGCAATTATTGTCTCTGGAAAAGGGGAAGACTTTTGTTCTGGATTAGATGTTAAATCTGTCATGAAATCTCCCCTTAATATGGTGAAACTTTTATACAAAACATTTCCCTGGCGCTCAAACCTGGCTCAACGTGTTTCAACAGGCTGGCGAACCATTCCGGTTCCTGTTTTTATGGCCATTCAAGGAAGATGCTGGGGTGGTGGTTTACAAATAGCCTTAGGTGCCGATTTTAGAATAGCTACCCCCGATGCTTCATTGTCAATTTTGGAAGGACGCTGGGGTTTGATACCAGATATGGGCGGAACAATTGCATTACGTGAATTAGTCAAACAAGATGTTGCTCTTGAGTTAGCAATGACAGCACAAATGATTGATGGCAATAAAGCTAAAGAACTAGGGTTAGTGACCCACATTGATGAAAACCCACTTGAACGGGCGCAAGAACTTGCTGAAGTTATCTGTAAACAATCTCCCGATAGTATTGCTGCCACCAAAAAACTTTATAACAAAAGTTGGTGGTCTAGCGCTGGCCTCGCTTTAGCAAGGGAGTCTTATTATCAGCTAAAAATTTTACTAGGTAAAAACAGTAAAATAAAAGTCTATAATCAAACTCATGAAAAGGACCAGCACAAAGAATTTACTTCGAGAAAGCGTTGGTAATGTTTATACTAATTGGAATACATGAAAAAATTATTTTTTATAATTAAGCATTCAGGTTTCACTTAGTACGAATGAAAGACTAAGTGAATTAACACAATAACGCTTTCCTGTTGGTTGAGGACCATCGTCAAATACGTGGCCCAGATGACTTTGGCAAGAATTACACTGTATCTCCGTTCGACACATATTAAGAGTATTGTCGACCAGATATTTCACTTGTTCTTTGTCATCAACAGTTAAGGCATCAGAAAAACTAGGCCAACCACAACCCGCATTAAATTTATCTTTTGAACAAAATAGTGGTTGATCGCAACAAGCACATTGATAAACACCTTGCTGCCAATGATCATTATAAATCCCGGTAAATGGACGTTCCGTCGCTGCTAAACGACAAACACGAAACGCCTCTTCACTAAGTTTCTCCTTAAACTGTTGATCGTCCATTACTTATGCCCACCGTTAATTTCAATTATATTACGCTCTTTCGTTGACCATTCGACATGATATTTTTTACCAGCCGTTTTATCTACACGTTCAAAAGTATGAGCACCAAAAAAATCACGTTGAGCTTGTAATAAATTCGCTGGTAATACTTCTGCTCTCATTGAGTCATAATAGGATAAAGAAGCAGATAATGCACCCGTAGGGATACCAAACAAAGTAGTCTGAGCAACGGCTTTACGCCAATTATGTTGATGTTCACTCAATTGTTTTGCAAAAAACTCATCAAGCATTAAGTTTTCTAAATTTTCGTCTCGTTGAAATGCATCAGTAATTGATTGAAGGAAAACAGCTCTGATTATACAACCTGCCCGCCATATTTTAGCAATGTTAGCAAAGTTCAACTGCCAGCCATGCTCTTTTGCTGCAAGTTTCATTAATTGAAAACCTTGGGCATAAGCACATATTTTTGCACAGTAAATTGCATCGTGCAGTTGTTTTATCAGCTCTGACTTTTCATCACGGGTCATTGGCTGAATTTCAGGCCCGGCTAACATAGAAGATGCTTTTACACGAAGGTTCTTTAATGATGAAATAGAACGGGCGTATACCGCTTGTGTAATAGTAGGAGCAGGACATCCTACTTCCAGACTACTCACTGCAGTCCACAATCCTGTACCTTTTTGACCAGCTTTATCTAAAATTAAATCAACCAGAGCATCTTTACTTTCTGGTAGGCTCTCTGAAAGCTTATGACGTAAAACTTCAACGGATATTTCCATTAAATAACTATCAAGAGGACCATTATTCCATTGCTCAAAAATATCAGCAATTTCATCCGGACTTAGCAATAATCCTGTACGCAGCACATGATATGCCTCACAGATAATTTGCATATCTGCATATTCAATACCATTGTGCACCATTTTAACATAGTGACCAGCACCCGCAGGGCCTATATAAGTAGTACAAGGTTCGCCAGCAGCCATAATCTGACCAGGCTTTGTACGTTCAAGAGGTTTACCCGTTTCAGCATCAACTTTTGCAGCTATTGCTTCCCAAATAGGTTTAATTCTTGTCCACGCATAGGGTGAACCACTTGGCATTAATGCCGGTCCAAATCTAGCTCCCACTTCGCCACCGGAAATTGCTGATGAAAATAAGATTAAATTACTTTTGTATTTTATTTCTCTGGCAACAGTGTCAGCCCACAAACTGTTACCCGTATCAATCACAATATCATCAGGTTGAATACCTGCACCAATTAAACTCTCACAAACCTGATCAACAGGAGAACCCGCAGGTACAGATAACACTATTAAATGTGGTGTTTTTAATCGGGAAAGTAATTCTGTATATGAAAAACAACCATGAACACGAGGGGAATCTGATTGATTTTCTAACTGATCTTGCTTTATAACATCATTAATCTTTTCAATATCCAGATCAAACGCCGCTATGCTATAGCCATTATCAGCTAAATTAAGCACCAGATTTTTACCCATAACACCAAGGCCAATAAAGCCAACGTCACACAAAACATTTTTTTGTGTCATACACTCAAACCCACATTATAAAATTAAAGATAATCTGCGCACCCATTAACAACTACAATTGACTCGTTATGAGCGGAAGATACTTACTTGTATTAATGCGGGCTATTCTATCATGCAAAATGCTCCAAATCATGCAAATCAAAATAACTAAACAAAAAATCCATCTATTTTAGTAATTTTCCGTAATAAAATACAAAACATGTCAAGATATGGTAATAAAACGATCTTTTTGCTTGCGATCTTCTGTAAATGGTGTAATTTTACTACATAATGATTTTAGGGGTTCAATATGACAATTAGAGTAGGTATTAACGGATTTGGTCGAATAGGCCGTTTTGTATTTAGAGCAGCAGCAGCACGTGACGACATTGAAATTGTAGGTATCAATGATCTCATTGATGTAGACTACATGGCATATATGCTGAAATATGACTCTACACACGGTAGATTCAACGGCACTGTTGAAGTGGTAGACGGAAATTTGGTTGTTAATGGGAAATCCGTAAGAGTTACCGCTGAACGTAATCCGGAAGACTTAAAGTGGAATGAAATCAATGTTGATGTTGTAGTAGAGTCAACAGGTTTATTCTTAACAGATGAATCAGCACGTAAACATATTACTGCTGGTGCTAAGCAAGTTGTATTATCCGCTCCTTCCAAAGACGATACTCCAATGTTCGTTTCTGGTGTGAACCAACACACTTATGCTGGTCAAGACATAGTGTCAAATGCGTCTTGTACAACTAACTGTCTCGCTCCTATCGCTAAAATACTTAACGATAACTGGGGAATTGCTGACGGGTTAATGACAACAGTACATGCAACAACGGCTACTCAAAAAGCAGTTGATGCCCCATCAGCTAAAGACTGGCGTGGTGGCAGAGGTGCAGCTCAAAACATTATTCCTTCATCAACTGGCGCTGCAAAAGCTGTTGGCAAAGTTATCCCTGAACTGAATGGTAAACTGACAGGTATGGCATTCCGTGTCCCTACACCGAACGTCTCAGTAGTTGATTTAACCGTGAACCTTAAAAATAGCGCTACTTATGAAGAAATTTGTGCAGCAATGAAAAAAGCTTCAGAGGGCGAATTAAAAGGTATTTTAGGCTATACCGAAGATGCCGTCGTTTCTAATGATTTTATCGGTGAAACTTGCACTTCAGTATTTGACGCCAGCGCAGGTATTGCATTAACAGACACCTTTGTTAAAGTTATTTCCTGGTACGACAATGAAATCGGTTATTCTAATAAAGTGCTGGATTTAGTGGCTTACATTTCTGAATATACAAATAGTGATAAACTGTTGAAATCAGCTTGATATAAAATATAATTCTATTTCAGACTTTTATTACAAACGTTAAAAACGTTTTTGTAATAAAAGAACAAAAAAAGTCAGGTTAATACCTGACTTTTTTACGTTTATATCTTTAAAACATATTATCAATTTAAAGCTTCAACAGTATTACTCGTAATCTGCCGGCGGCGCTGATAATAATCTGGCATGAACGGTAACTTCTTCTCTGTCATAGTATAAATGCTTAGCGTATAACTCATATTTAACTTTATACTTTGCAAATTCGTCTTTTATGGTTTGTAAATCTTTAACGACTTCCTGATATCTGCCCTTCATTGGCAGCTTTAAGTTGAACATAGCTTCTTTGCAATAGCCTTTTAATAACCATTGGGCCATCAACCAGGCAACCCGATGAGGTTTTTCAATCATGTCGCAAACTAACCAATAAACATTTTGTTTCATCGGCACATATTTAAAACCATCCATCATTAAATGCTTAACCTGACCAGTTTCCATTAAAGATTCGGCCATAGGGCCATTATCGATAGCAGTAACCATCATGCCACGACGAACTAATTGATATGTCCAACCACCGGGGGCTGATCCCAAATCGACAGCTCTCATACCTGATGTTAAACGTTCATCCCATTCTTCTTTAGGAATAAAATGTAAAAAGGCTTCATCTAACTTTAATGTAGAACGACTAGGCGCAGCATTGGGAAACCTTAAACGAGGTATACCCATTACATGTCTTGAATTATTGTTTGCTAATGAATAGCCGAATATAACTTCCTGCCCACTAAAAAATAGCGCGTGTAACACACCACCATCATCATCACCCTGCTCAGTTAAGATTTTACTCTTACGTAATCCCTGTCTTAACGGTACAGCTAATTTCCGACAAAATTTAGTTAACGCTTTGCCGTCATTTGTATCGGGTGTTTCCATGCGTAAATCTGCATACTGCCACTCATTACCCAGGGCTTCAACAATTGCTTCAACACGGTTGTAATCAGGCAATGCAACTTTTTCAGTTAAAGTAACAAACCACTGACGGGCAAATATCAAACGTTTTAACGGCAGCTTTTTCATCAGCGTTTCTGCATGTTCATCTTGATGAAGATGAAAAAATACGATGCCTTCATTTTTATATAGTTCTAAATAACCATACATTTCATTCCATGAGGCTTTTTCTTGAATTTCAGCACCACATTCTTTTTCAAAACCTGGACGGCAATATAATACGATAGAGGTCATAATTTAGTTGTTCCAATTTTAGCAGTTTTACCCGCAAGCGCTAAAAGCAACCAGCCTAACGCTAATGAAATTCCGCCAAAGGGAGCTAGTTTTCCAATTATTGCAAAATCGAATAATGTCTTTACGTACAAACTACCGCTAAAGAATAAAATTCCGATCACAAAACTTATTGCGGCACTCACTAACCATTTAGCCGGACGAGATAAGTACCAAACTAAGGTCATTAATAGCGCAAGTGTATGAAAAAATTGATATTGCAGTGCCTTTGATAACCTTAATTGCACATCAATAGACAAGCTTTGCCCCCCATGAGCAAGCCAAGCGCCGAATAATACTGAAAAACAGCCGCTGATACCAACAAAAACCAGTAAAAACTTTATCAGATCATCTATTTTCATTGATAAAATCCACCATATGCTTAACAGTACTTTCCAGATGTTGCTGTTGAGTAAAACCTGATTTTACCCGTGGTTTAAAACTATGATCACCATCTTGCAAAAAATTCACCTGACACAACGGGGAAAATTCATAAGTATTTATCTCTGCCTGATCCCCTAAAGCATCACGATCTCCCTGAATAATCAGTAATGGTTTTTGTGTTTGCTGCAATGGTTCTAATCTTAATTTATCCGGCTTATTTTGTGGGTGGAAAGGATAACCTAAGCAAATCACTCCTTTTATCTTATCTAATAAGTAACTTGCTGGTACATTACCTTGCTCACTAGCTTCTTTGTTAATTTTTTCATTGCTAATGTCTTCATGCCTAGTGCCTTCAACAAAGATTTGACTCGAAATAGTTGCAGCAACGCGCCCGCCCATAGATTTACCACCAATAAAAACAGGCAGGTCTTTAAATTCGTTTAAATTATTCAATTGAGCTAATACAGATTTATAACACCTTAATAGTTTAGGCATACGATCTGGTGGTCGTCGGGTTCCTTCAATACGTCGTCTATCCATATAATTAAAATTAAACCTTAGTACACTGATATCATTAAAATTCAATAATTGAGTTATCTGTTGCATAAAACTATGCTCTAAATCAGCTCCGGCACCATGCGCAAAGACAAATAGTGCTTTTGCATCTTCAACTTTATTCAATATGCTAAAAGTCTCTATCTCTTTAGGTAATAGCTTTTCAGGTACTAGCACTTCTGTTATTGCCACTTTGGCTACTGCTTTTTTCTCAGGTATTAGTTTTTCAGACATTATTTAATTTGCCCATCAGATATATCTTCCTGTTCATTACTTGTGGTCTCCAGCATCCACTCGGCAAATGCTTCAATTTTTCCTATATCAACTTGTGATTCACGACAAACGACATAATATGAATTTTTACTGACCAAAACATCATTAAAAGGACAAACTAAACGTCCGGAGTCAATATCAGGCTTAGCTAATACGCTATAGGCCAAAGCAACGCCCTGACCATAAATAGCCGCTTGCATCACCATAGTTGAATGACTAAATATTGGTCCATGATTTAAATTCCCCCCCTTAACCCCTACTTGTTTAAACCACCGTTTCCAATCTTTACGAGATGTATCATGCAATAGAGTATGTTGTGATAAATCTTTTACCTTTTCTAAAGGTTTCTTACCATTAAGTAACAAAGGTGAACAAACAGGAATAAGATATTCAGTATGTAATTTTTCCGCATGGATATTTGGCCAATGACCCCGACCATAATAAATAGCGACATCTACATCTTCAGTTAATGAATTTTCGGGTTGGTCGACCGCTTTTATTCTTACGTCAATTTCAGGATGCAAAGTATTGAAAGCATTTAGTCGTGGTACCAGCCATTGAATAGCAAAGCTGGGCTGCATACTTACCGTAATGGCACCTTTAGCTCCACGGGCTAATAATTTTTCTGTGGCGTCATGCAAAGCATTAAAAATATCTTTAATGTCTAAATAATAAGACTGCCCTTCTTCAGATAATAACAAAGAACGGTTTTTTCGCATAAACAACTTAATACCAAGATGGTCTTCTAATGATTTAATTTGATGACTAATCGCAGCCTGAGTAACAAATAATTCTTCTGCTGCACGGGTAAAACTCAATTGCCTGGCAGAAGCTTCAAAAGCGCGCAGAGCGTTTAATGGCGGAAGTCTATTGGCCATTTGGTATTTTCACCTCTTTAAATTTTGAATGATATTGCTATAAAAATTGTATATTAAGTCACGAATGAAGAATAACGCTTATCCATTAGTTTTTCTAATGCCAAACATTATAAATAGTCATTTTCAATATTGCCAGAAATTGAGTATTATTTGTCTCGTAGATGAAGGACAGCATCTCAACCCCCCAAGTACACAAAACAAGTACTCAAAGGGACATAAAATGAATGTGCCCCCAACCCACATTCACCTGAACGAGATAAAGGTCCTAAAAATCTATATGGATATTAACATTTTATTATAGGTACCATTATGACATTAACTAATGCAAAAACTCACGCTAGAAAAATATTTTCACTCTTTATCTTCGCAATAACTGCATCAACATCTGTTCATGCAACTGAATTGGTAAAAGTGGAAAAACTTAACAAAATTGAATTATCTGCAAATACAGCAGTGAATCTGTCAGAATCAATTCAACTAATGAAAATAAGCCTTAATTCAACACAAAACACAGCTAAAACTATATTGTCTGAACATATTTCAAATTTAGATAATAAATCTGATAATCCATTAGCTAAAGTAACTTTACTTGCTGACTGATTTATTGGAGGAATAAGGTTAATACTGTATAAAAGAAATTTCTATAATATTTGTTAATACCAATCTGAAATGTGTTTCTCTAGAACTAATTTCAAAAGTAGTAGCTACAAGTACCAAAGAAAATCAAACCCAAAAGAGGTGTCATAAGACACCTTTTTAGATTGTTCACGTTTTTAAACGTTTATCGGTTTCAACCTTTATACTATCAAAAAGACCCCTGTGTCAGGATAGATGCCACCCAAAATTAACTTTTATACCAATTGGTATTACTCACCAGTATCCAGAACATCGAAACTTTTCACCAAATCATCAACAGCTTTCATTTGGACTAAATAAGGTTCGAGTTTATCTAACGGCAATGCACAAGGTCCATCGCACTTAGCTAATAATGGATCTGGATGCGCTTCTATGAATAAACCCGCAATACCCAGGGCCATACCACTACGAGCTAACTGAGCGGCTTGAGCGCGTCTTCCGTCTGCCGAATCTGAACGACCGCCTGGTTTTTGCAATGCATGGGTAGCATCAAAAATTACTGGCGCATAACTCTTCATTTCTTCCATGGCTAACATATCAACAATTAGATTGTTATAACCATAACAACTGCCACGCTCGCATAAAATAATATTTTCATTACCCGCTTCAGCAAATTTATTGATAATATGCTTCATTTCATGAGCAGCTAAAAATTGTGGTTTTTTAACATTAATAATCGCACCTGTTTTAGCCATTGCGACCACTAAATCAGTTTGACGTGCTAAAAAAGCCGGCAGCTGAATAATATCAACAACTTCCGATACAGGTTGTGCCTGATAAGATTCATGCACATCCGTAATAACAGGTACATTAAACGTTGATTTGATTTCTTCGAAAATCTTAAGTCCTTCGTCTAAGCCAGGACCACGATAAGACGCAACTGATGAACGGTTTGCTTTGTCAAATGATGCCTTAAATATATATGGGATCCCTAATTTTTCAGTAACCTGCACATAATGCTCAGCAGTTTTCATCGCTAAATCACGCGACTCAAGCACATTGATGCCACCAAATAAAACAAATGGTTTATCATTGGCGATCTCAATATTTGCCAATGGAATAGACTGTAAGCCCATAAAAATTCCTCAAGAGTTAATCAGAAGTTAAGTTATAGATATATATGACGATGTCGCAGTTAATTATATCTGTGATAATAACAGACTGTTTTTATGTTCTAGCTAGTGTTCGTCCAGAAACGGGGTCGTAGCGAGGGCGATCCAATGACACGAAATGTGCTCTACAAGATATAAGCGTTTAGTCTTTCTAAATAACTACATCTTGTGGTGTACAGTCTGTGTCAGTGGGACGTACGCAGTAGACATCCGTTTATGGATGGACACCTAGCTAGATCACTTTATAAAGTCGAGAACCGATTGCGTAGAATGGGTTAGCCGCAGGCGTAAACCATCAATCTGCTTGTTTTTATAAAATAAACAGTTAATTGTTCCATCAAACGATGGGTTATGCCGTTAGCCAACCCACCCTGCAACAGTAAAACATCAATAAACTGCGATATAGCTAATTATATCGCTTGTAATATTTGCCCACATAACCACGCCATATATGTGCCAACCGTATAACCAAGTACAGCAAGCAATACACCAACCGGTGCCAGTGATGGGTGAAAGGCTGCAGCAACAATTGGCGCAGAAGCCGCACCACCAACATTAGCCTGACTACCAACGGCCATATAAAACAATGGCGCTTTTATCAATTTAGCGACAGTGAGCATTAATAATGCATGAATGACCATCCAGATAACACCGATAATAAAATATATTGGTGCATCCATGATCATAGTCACGTCCATACGTATACCGATTGAAACGATCAAAATATATAAAAAAGCTGAGCCTACTTTTGAGGCACCTACACCTTCCAACTGACGAGCTCTGGTAAATGAAAGCACTATTCCAACGGTAGTGGCAAATACTATCATCCAAAAGAATTTACTGTGAAAACTAAAACGAGCTAAATCAGGATAATTTGAAACAAAATACGGAGTAATAATATCCGCAAATAAATGAGCGAAACCAGTAACACCTAAGCCAATAGACAAAATGATCATCAAATCAGCTAAGGTCGGAATACGTGAATATTTAGCGTGAAAGTTTTCAACTTGTTCTTTTAAAGCGGTAATAGCAGAAGTGTCCGCTCCCGTTTTCGCATCAATTGATTTGGCATTTGCTGCCATGATTAAGAGAACCGCCATCCATAAGTTAGCAACAATTACGTCAACAGTAACCATCGCTGAAAATATTTGATCACCCGCACCATAAATTTCTTTCATTGCCGCTTGGTTAGCACCACCGCCAATCCAGCTTCCGGCAACAGTTGTCATACCTCGCCACACAGCTTCAGGACCTTCTACCCCTAACATTTCAGGAGCAAAACCAGAAACAACCAATAAAGCAATTGGTCCGCCTATAACAATACCGAATGTTCCAGTAAAAAATAAAATTAACGCCTTACTTCCCAGTTGAGCAATAGCTTTTAAATCAACACTTAAAGTAAGTAAAACAAGACAGGCAGGTAATAAAAACCTGGAAGAAACATAATAAAGTTGTGACTCTTCACCATCAATTATGCCAAAAGTGTTTAACAAAGAAGGTAAAAAATAACAAAGCAATACCGCAGGGACAAATCGATAAAATTTCTGCCAGAAAACATTATTACTAGTAGATGTATAAAATACTAAACCCAGTAAAATAGCGACAAAGCCGAGCACTGTTGCATCATTGGTTATTAATGGCCCATGATTCACTACTTGTTCTAAAACTTTTTCATTAGACATATTGTTCTCTTTTATTATTATAATTTTTTATCTGTAGTTAGTTAATCACAATTAATTAAACAAAGTTGGTTTAACACACCAGGTCTAACATACTAATGTAAAGTAGCTTCGTTAAACGATATTTTATCTAATTGCATTTTTAGTAATTGTGCAGCTGGATCCTTAGGACACTGCTGAACAAAGTATCTATAATCATCGTAAGCAACTTTAAAACAATCAAGTTGATGAAGCAAAAATCCTCGATCTCGACGTTCAAATGGATCATCAGGTCGCAACGAAAGTAATATATCAACACATTTTAATGCTTTATCAAAATCTTTTTCCTTAATTAACACTCCTTTAAGAGACGTTAAATAACTGAAAATGATATCTTTATCTTCTATTGTAACTAAATCTTGCTGACTTGGATCACCATCTTGTTCATCTAAACGAAGTTCTAATTCATACCAATTTAGCGATTCACCTAAAACTGGATCAAATATAATTGCATACATATCATCGCAAACAATTCTAATCATTGCTTTTTCAGGAACGAATACAATATCGGTATCAAAACCACACTGCTCAATAATATGCCGAATCAAGATAGATTTTAACACAGGGGCTATCATTCGATAATCCAAAGCACTTTCTATTTGATAAGCCAACAATGGCCATGAATCGCGGGGTTTATCCAACAATAACTGACCTATAAATACTTCATTGATCATTTGTTCCGCTTTTAATAACGGATCTTCAATATTTTCTATCCCGTTTTGACACTGAGCAATGACCTCATCAATAGATGAACGCCAATTTCCATCCGAAACTAGGGTCGAAGAAAATATAAACTCTTCAATTAAGATAACTTTTTGTAAAACACTCTTTTCATCAGATTCGAGTTCCGATAATAACAACTCATTCATTATTTAACTTCTATTACTTCTACAACAAATAAATATTTAATTTATTAAAATACAACAATACATCGTCCTTTGTTCATTACAAACAATCATTTGCGAACAATTATTTACAAATAACGGCCGAAAAACGATGTAGAACAATCTATAACATTTAATAAATATGGCTTAGAAAAATATATTTTCTTTAGTCATGGCTAATCGAACAACTAACATCACCCAACCCATAGCACCTAAATAACCTATGACCTGCATAGCCTTATTACGTGCCAGTTTCAATGCATAATATCCGGTAAAAACATAAGCAACGACTGCCAACAGTTTTTCAGCTAACCATAATTGCTCCAGTGGATTTATCGACAATGTCACTGCCATCACCACACCTGAAACGATTAAAAATGTATCAACAATATGAGGCGCAATTTTCACCCACTTACGGGTTAAGTTTTCAGACGCCATTAGTGTCCAGACAAAACGTAAAGTGAATAAAGAAACACTGATCACAGCTAATGTCATGTGTAAATGTTTAAACATCGGAGTATCCTTTTTATTATTATTTTAACGGTTAATTATGTTAATACCATAGGCTATATAGCAGTTAACTTTGACTGTGATTATAACAGCTGAGACTTTAAAAAATTGTTTTTAGAATGCTTATTATTTACAAACCATATTAACTTTTTAACAAATAACGAGCTTTAGTGATCCTGTCATTGCCTGCCAGATCTTTTATTGTCTTAATATCTACGTAACCCATTTCAGACAATATTTTTTGTACATGGGCACTTTGTTTATAACCATGTTCAAGTAACAAAGCCCCCTGCTCAGCGAAATATTTCCGAGCTTGGGCGGCAATGTGAATAATGTCTGCTAAACCCTGTTGTTCAGCAACTAAGGCACTTTTAGGTTCAAAACGTACATCACCCTGAAATAAATGTTCATCGATATTATCAATATAAGGAGGATTACTCACTATAACGTCGAATTTTTTATCCGGAGATATTTGATCAAACCAATCACTTTGGTAAATATTTACCTGTGCCAAATTATTATTTTTAGCATTTTTTTGTGCTAAAAGTACGGCTTCAACATTAAAATCTACCGCATCAATTTGCCAATTTGGCATTTCAGACGCTAAAGCTAATGCAATTGCTCCTGTACCAGTACCTAAATCTAAACAAGACAAATGGCTTACAGGGTGATCTAATAATATTTGCTCAACTAAAGTTTCTGTATCAGGTCTGGGGATCAATGTCGCAGGTGAAACGAATAACGATAAAGACCAGAACTCCTTTGCCCCAACAATATAAGCAATGGGCTCTCCTTGTACTCGTCGTTCAAGTAAACTTAAAAAGTTTTGATATTGTTCTTCATTGATCGCTTTTTCAGGCCAGGTTAGTAAATAACTGGTTGCTTTATTTAGCACAAAACAAAGTAAAATCTGAGCATCAAGCTTGGCACTGTCAGTATCTGACAATGTATTTAAACGATTACGCCCATATTCAACTAAGTTAGCCAGTGATTTATTCGACACTAATTCTTTCACAACTTATTTAAAAAGCAGAAATTTCTGTTAATTTTGCTCTGCCAGAGCAGCTAATAAATCAGCCTGATTTTCCTGCATTATCGGTTCCATGATTAACTTTAAATTCCCTTCCATGATTTCACCCAGGCGATACAAGGTTAAATTGATTCGATGGTCACTCATGCGTCCTTGAGGGAAATTATAAGTACGGATACGTTCAGAACGATCACCACTGGCAACTAAGCTACGACGTGATGATTCTTCTTCACTACGGCGTTTTTCATTTTCTGCTGCTTGCAAACGTGCTTGCAATACCGACATAGCTTGTGCTCTGTTTTTATGCTGTGAACGCTGATCTTGGCATTCAACCACAACACCTGTTGGTATATGGGTGATACGAATAGCCGAGTCTGTTTTGTTAACGTGCTGACCACCCGCCCCTGATGCACGGAAAGTATCAATTTTTAAATCAGCTTTATTTATTTCAATCGCTTCTGATTCAGGTATTTCAGGCATAACAACTACTGTACAGGCTGAAGTGTGTACCCGACCTTGAGATTCAGTTTCAGGTACACGTTGCACACGATGTCCACCAGATTCGAATTTCAGAAAACCATAAACACCATCACCATTTACTTTAATGATGACTTCTTTAAAGCCGCCCTGTTCACTTTCAGAGGTATTCATTATTTCAATTTTCCAGCCTTGTTTTTCAATATATCGGCTGTACATTCTAAATAAATCACCGGCAAAAATAGCAGCTTCATCACCACCAGCACCAGCTCGAATTTCCATAAAACAATTACGGTCATCATTTGGATCTTTAGGCAATAATAAAATTTGCAGGTCATCTGCTAATTGTTCAACGACTTGTTTGGCAGACTTAAATTCTTCTTGCGCCATTTCACGCATATCGGGATCATCATCTTTAAGCATTTCTTCAGCAGTGGTAAAATCGTCTTCAGCACTTTTATAAGCATTAAAAACGGAAGTAACTTCTTCTAATTGCTTAAACTCTTGAGATAATGTACGGAATTTATTTTGATTGGAGATAGTTTCAGGATCAGACAATAGCGCTTGTACTTCTTCAAAGCGTTCAACTAAAATTTCAAGCTTCTGATATACGGATTTGTTCATTAATAGATTCTTATTTTCAATTATTATTTATCAATATTTTCCTGAACGTAACAGTTCAGATTACACCTAATTCCTACAAAATATATTTATAACCAAACTACTTGCATATAGCCGTTTCTCGACTTGCACAATCCTGCATTTCCAAGTAGCTTGTGTATAACAGTTAGGTATACAATTTACATTATCGAGTTTGCGATGCGGTAATATACATGGATGTGTACCATAAAGCACGGAGTTGATAACAATCAACTATTTTTTCTTCTAAACAATGCGAATTTTACATGCAACCAAATTTATTTATTATTATCTATGTTAAAAATATCTCGCAAATAAATTAGTTTATCCAGCTCGCCACCTTGAGCCGCCGACTGTATGGCACTGGTTGGCGCATGCATAAATTTATTAGTTAATTTAGTTGCTAATTCAGCCATAACTTTCTCTGGTGATTTATTACCTTTTAACTGCAACAAGGCTTTTTCTAATAATAAATCTCTGCTTTGAATAGATTGTTTACGGAAACTGATAACTGTATCTTGTGTATTCAAACCACGTAACCACCCCATAAAACTGTCTGATTGAGAATTTACAATCACTTCAGCTTCCTGTGCGGCTTTACGTCTATTTTCCATGTTTTTAGCGATAATACCTTGCAAATCATCAACCGTATATAAAAATACATCTTCAAGATCAGTAACTTGCTCTTCTATATCCCGGGGGACTGCTAAATCAACCATAAATATTGGTCGATGTTTCCTTTGCGCTAATGCATGTTCAACCATACCTTTACCAATAATAGGTAAAGTACTTCCCGTTGAACTGATCACAATATCGGCATGACACATTTTTTCAGGAATTTGCGCTAAAGTAATAACATCAGCGCCTATTTGTGTAGCCATGGCTTCGGCACGAGAAAGTGTTCGGTTAGCAACAGTAATTTTACCGACATTGTTTTCATACAAATGTTTAGCGACTAACTCAATCGTTTCACCGGCTCCAACTAATAAAACATTAACTTTATCCAGGCTCGCAAAAATATGCTTAGCCAAATTAACCGCAGCAAATGCTACAGAAACTGCACTGGCACCAATTTCTGTTTCGGTACGCACTTGTTTCGCAACACCAAAAGTACGTTGAAACAAACGGTCCATTACCAGCGCCATTGACCCGGCAGCTTTTGCCTGACTGTAAGCTTGTTTCATCTGACCAAGAATTTGTGGTTCACCCAACACCAATGAATCTAGCCCACAAGCCACTCGCATCATATGATTAACCGCTTTTTCATCAGTGTGCCAATATAAACTGGGCATAATAGTCGCAGCTGGTACTTTATGATAACTTTCCAACCATTGTAAAACACGTTCTTTAGTAAGTTCGACTTTACCGTCTTGTACAATATATAATTCAGTTCTATTACAGGTAGAAAGGATTGCAGCTTCTTTGCACTGAACAGCTGAAAGCATTTCCTGCAACGCGAGCGTTAATTGGTCAGGATTAAAAGAGATCTTTTCTCTAACTGCTACAGGTGCAGTTTTATGATTTATCCCGACGGCAACAATTGACATAGTATTTTTATTAAGTCCAGATGAACGTTTTGAAGTATAACGTAATGATGTAACCTATACATTTATACAATTAAAATGTACATTTCAAAACGCGATTCATTTTGCTATTTAATTTATTTCCGCAATTTTACGAAATATTGTCCATCATTGAAAGTAAATTGCGTTGCTTCTTGCAACTTGTAAGTGAAAAATCACAAAAATAATATTATTGAGACTATGTTTAAAATTAAATTTCAACGAATTAACACTATTTTTTTATTTATAATATTTCTTAGCGGTTGTGCATTAAATAAAGCCACAACTTCGATAGATACTACCCTAAAGCAGAGCCCCACCCAAAGAAACGTACAACTTTCAAAGCTTAATGATTGGCAAATTAAAGGGAAAATTGGTTTTCTACAAGGCAAAAAACGTGAAAGTGTCTCGCTTAACTGGCAAGTTCAAGGGTTAGAAAATAAACAACGACTTAACTTAACCACCTACTTAGGCATAAATGTCCTAAAATTAAGTTCTGAAAATGGTCAACATATAATTGAAATTAATGGTAAAACTTATCAAAGTGAAAATTTAGACCATTTGATATACTCTTTGACAGGGTTTACCTTCCCAACTAAAGCACTCAGTTTTTGGTTAAAAGGATTGGCTTTTCAACCTCAAGACAAGCTTATTTATGACCGGGTAACTCAATTGCCGATTGAACTTTTTAGTCAATATGATGGTCATTCATGGAAAATCAGATACAGTAACTATAAACAATTTGATCAATATATGCTGGCAATGAAATTTACTATTATTCAGGCTGATCTCACGATAAAAATTAGCGTGTACAATTGGTCACTTTAGTTTTCTACTCGTTATTTAAAAATTAACTAACAAAGTAAAAAACAAGCAAAAAAAATTATTTGATAAACGTAAAACAGGAAGACATAGCGTGTTCGCAGACCAATTTTATTCTTTCCCTTCTCCAGCAAAACTTAATTTATTCTTGCATATTGTAGGTCGCCGAGATGATGGCTACCACGAGTTAGAATCTATTTTTCAATTTCTTGATTTTGGTGACACTATAGAAATTAAAGTAACTGATAATAATAAAATTGATCTACTAACTCCTGTTGAAGGAGTCGAGAATCAAGATAATTTAATTGTAAAAGCCGCATTATTGTTACAAAAAAATACCCGCAATACTTTTGGTGCACAAATTAAAATAACAAAAATTCTGCCTATGGGCGGAGGGTTGGGTGGTGGTTCTTCAAATGCAGCAACAGTGTTATTAGCACTTAATGCATTATGGAATACAAATTTAACTAACGAAAAACTAGCAGAAATAGGCTTGACCCTTGGTGCTGATGTACCAATATTTATTCATGGTTTTGCCGCATTTGCTCAAGGGGTAGGTGAAAAGCTGACTCAGGTAACACCCAAAGAATATTGGTATCTAATTAGTAAACCAAACTGTAGCATTTCTACCGCAAGCGTTTTTACTTCTGTTGATTTACCTCGAAACACCATTAAATTCCCGAAAAATACCAATAAAAACAATATCAATATCGACTTATGCCACAACGATTGTCAAACCATGGTAATAAAACACTACCCTAAGGTTGCCAACTTACTCGCTTGGTTGGTAGAATACGCACCATCTCGAATGACGGGAACGGGCGCATGTGTTTTTTCGCGTTTTGACTCAGCAGAAGAGGCTCGTCGCATACAAGATAAGCTCCCGCAAGGGATTGAGTCATTTGTGGCAAAAGGTTCAAATCAATCACAGGTTATTAACGCTTTAAACAAAGCAATAAAAAGTCATAACGGATAGCCGATTGAAATTTTATTGAATTAATTTTAGAAAAACAAAATTAATTCAAAAAAAAGCAACAATTACTGGTAGTATTTTAATAATTTGCTGATATTTAACTACATCTACTCAGTTAATACAGCGTCGTAATTTTAATGTCAAATGTTTCTGAGGAACAGACAGTGCCTGAGATGAAGATCTTTGCGGGGAACGCCACCCCTGAACTCGCCAAACAAATCGCCAATCGTTTATATATTACTTTAGGCGAAGCCAAAGTTGGTAGTTTTAGTGATGGTGAAATAAGTGTTGAAATCACTGAAAACGTACGTGGTGCGGATGTTTTTATCATTCAATCAACTTGTGCTCCCACTAATACTAACTTAATGGAACTGATCGTCATGATCGACGCATTGCGTCGGGCATCAGCTGGACGTATAACTGCCGTAATACCTTATTTTGGATATGCGCGTCAGGACCGTCGGGTGCGAAGTGCCAGAGTGCCAATTACAGCAAAAGTTGTTGCTGATTTTCTTTCAAGTGTGGGAGTTGACCGGGTATTAACCGTTGACTTGCATGCTGAACAAATTCAAGGTTTCTTCGATGTCCCTGTGGACAATGTTTTTGGTACGCCTATATTACTGGAAGACATGAAAGCAAAAAACTTGGATAACCCAGTAATAGTATCTCCTGATATTGGTGGTGTTGTACGTGCACGTGCAGTTGCCAAATTATTGAATGATGCTGATCTTGCTATTATTGACAAACGTCGCCCTAAAGCAAACGTTGCTCAAGTTATGCACATTATAGGTGATATTGCAGGTCGAGATTGTATTATTGTTGACGATATGATTGATACTGGTGGTACACTGGTCAAAGCAGCAGAAGCATTAAAAGAACATGGTGCCAAAAGTGTTATTGCTTATGCTACTCACCCGGTATTATCAGGAAATGCTGCCGAGAATCTTAGAAATTCAGTGATTGATGAAGTGGTTGTTACCGATTCAATTCCATTATCAGATGAAATCAAAAAACTTAAAATGGTACGCCAGTTAACACTCAGCGGTATGCTTTCAGAAGCTATTCGTCGAGTTTGTAACGAAGAATCTATTTCAGCTATGTTTAACTGATAATAATATTTAGTTATAATATATACATACGTTAAATTTAAAAGCGCCTTCTGGCGCTTTTTTAATTTCATATCAACTATTAACTAGTCCAATTGATATTATTTCCAGATATCTTCTGCCTTTAATTTCAAGACCTTTCGAGTAGGTTTTGGCTTGTCTTTCACTGTAGCGTTCGGATTTACATACATTGTATTGACAGAGCTTTTTTTATCCGATTTACCAGCACCAGACGTTGTCATCGACTTGTGATTTGGTTTATTGCCAGGCTTTTGGTTAGACTTTTTGTCAGACGATACACCCTCTTTTACTTTTGGTGTCTTTGGTGCCGGTTCAACACGGTACTTAGTTTGTATAGCTTGTAAAAAATTTCGAATGATCTGATCTTTACAAACACGATAATGTTTATGATCTGTTTTGCGGGAAAAAGCACTTAGTTCAGCTTTACCAATACGTAGATCCACAGACGCCAATAACGCAATAATATCTTCAGTTCTAAGATTTAAAGCAATTTTCAATTTAGTTAATATTATATTATTAGTGATGCGTTTTTCAGGCGCATATTGCGGCCCATCTTTTTTACCACGCCTGTCATTAATGAAACCATTTAAAAAAATGGCTAACTGCGTATCGGTACAATTTACATAATCATCATCTTCTTCTTTTTTTAACCAACTACTAATTTGTTCCCGTGTTACTTGATGATCTGCCAAAGCAAAAAGTGCCACCATTTTATTATCATTGAAATTAAAGGTATATCGAAGACGTCTTAGAATATCATTGTTGGTCAAAGGAATTTCCTGATTTACTTATTAGTAAAATTGAAGCGTTGTTAACGCTATGTTATTGGCACCTATTTTAACAGCTTTCATAGGGATTAATCGAGATGATTTACTAGAAAAAAGACACCAAATTTAATTTAGTGTCTAAATGCCAAGCTATAAGAAATTAATGCAAAGCACTAATGAAAAACTTCGCGGCTAAAGCGAATATGTTTCCCGTTAGCCATTAAATCTTCATAGTTTTGCCGATCCATGCGTAATAATGTTTGATGATCACCCGCTTCCATATAAACATTATCAAGACTATCTAATAATTGATCACATACCATCGGCATATTATACGCATCACCTACAGGAGGGATGGCTCCATTTTCACAATCATTAAAAAGCTGGTAAACCGCATGTTCTTTAATTAACTGATAGCTCCCTCGTAGTTCCTCATTAAGGACCGACATACTAATTTTATTGTTTGCCGGTAATACAGCCATAATTTTCCTGCCTTCATGATTTTCAAGCAATACAGCTTTAGCAATATGATTTAAAGGTATATTTGCAGAAATGCCACTACCTATAGAACTATTACTATGAACATGAGAGACTGCTTGATAAGTTACATTGTGTTGTGACAAATAGGAATCAAGCCTAGTAGAAATAGTCATACGAACCTCCACATTTTTTTTGGTCACCCCATATTATAGAGGTTAGTCTTAGTTATGCCAAATATTGACAACCTATTTTGCTGCCCATCCCAGGAATATCCCTTTACAAAATTAACACCTTGAATATAGACTTTTTCCACTTTCTGGGTCCTGTATTTCTATGTTGTTTGGGTATAGAATATGCGCGCGTCAAATTTTTCCTGATAAATCATCAATAAATAGAGATAATATGAGTAAGCCAGCCAGCATTTTAAACCCAACCTTAGCCAAAAGTAGTTCTAAATATGCTGACAAAAAAGTATGGACTGATCTGGTTGGCAGTAGCAGCAGCTTAGCAATTTATCATGCGGCTAAAAAAGCGGATGAGCAGATTTTACTGATCACCCATGATACTCCTTCCGCTTTAAGACTTGAGCAAGAGTTAAATAGCCTGAAGTTAAATGGTGAAAATGAATTATCAATTTGCCTATTTCCCGATTGGGAAACCTTGCCCTATGATACATTTTCTCCACATCAAGACATTATTTCTCAGCGCCTGGCAACGCTATACCAATTATCTCGTCTTAATAACGGTATTGTCATCGTACCTATCACCACGTTGCTGCAAAGATTAGCACCCAAAAGATATTTGGATTCAAACAGCTTAATAATAAAAAAAGGCGATAAAAAAGATTTACACGAGCTGCGACAAGAATTAGAAGCCAGTGGTTACCGTTATGTAGATCAAGTAATGGAACATGGCGAATTTTCCGCCAGAGGCGCAATTATCGATTTATTTCCTATGGGAAGTAAAACACCATTTCGACTCGACTTTTTTGATGATGAAATTGATGAAATTCGAATATTTGATTCAGAAAGCCAACGTTCCAGTGACAAAATAGCAAGTATTGATTTATTACCAGCCCATGAATTTCCAACTGATAAAGCGGGTATTAATTTATTTAGAAGCCAATATCGTGAAAAATTTTCTAATACCATCCCCAAAGAATCGGTTTATCATCAAGTTAGCAACGGTATTCTTCCAGCTGGCATAGAATATTATTTACCGCTGTTTTTTGAACAAAGCAATACATTATGCGACTACTTATCAGCAGATACTCTGGTTATTATTGATGGCGACATAGATCAAGCCCTCAAACATTATTGGCACGATATTGAATACCGTTATGAAGAACGTCGTTACGATCCAAGTAGACCCTTGTTACCGCCAGCCGATTTATTCCTCAACAGTGAAGAATTTTACACAGCCTTAAAACCCTTTAATCGGATAAACATCAAAGCTTCAACCGTTGTTGTATCAGCATCAGACATTACTGAAGCTGATACAACAACGAGCACAGCAACAACTACAGCTAAAAAAAGTCATATTGCTTTTGATGTTAGTCCATTACCCGATTTAACTGTTAACCACAAACTTAAGCAGCCTTTTGAATTACTTCAACAATTTATCAATGATAAAGAAACGGCTAAAAAAATACTCTTTGTTGCTGAAAGCCAGGGTCGTCGAGAAAGCTTATTGGAATTATTACACCGAGATCAAATAAAACCTTTAATATTTGACACCATCGATGCATTCATCGACAGTAAAGAGTCATTAGGTATCACGGTTAATGCTTTAACCAAAGGTTTTATTTTTTCCAGCACTAAACCTAAAAAATCTATTGCGCTGATCACAGAATCTGAGTTACTTGGTGAACTGGTTCGTCAAGCCAGACGACGTGGCAAACAAAAAGATGTGCAGGCAGAGGCTATCTTCAAAAATTTAGCCGAGTTATCCATAGGTCAGCCAGTTGTTCATATAGATCATGGCATTGGGCGTTACATGGGCCTTCAAACCATAGAAAACAATGGTTTAATAACAGAATTTCTTGTACTGAGTTATGCCAAGGAAGCTAAACTGTATGTGCCTGTTGCCTCATTACATTCAATTAGTCGTTATTCAGGCAGCGACGCAGACCACGCGCCATTACACAAATTAGGCAACGATACCTGGAGTAAAGCAAAAAGAAAAGCGGCCGAAAAAGTAAGAGATGTTGCTGCTGAATTACTGGACATATATGCTAAACGCGCCAGTAATCACGGTTATAGTTTTAAACGTGATAAACAAGATTACCAGGCATTTTCAGATAGCTTTGCTTTTGAAGAAACATTAGATCAGGAAGTAGCGATCAAAGCCGTGATCAGTGACATGTTATCGCCAAAAACTATGGACAGATTAGTGTGCGGTGATGTCGGTTTTGGTAAAACAGAAGTGGCAATGCGGGCAGCATTTGTCGCTGTTAATGATAACAAGCAAGTAGCCATTTTAGTGCCTACCACCTTATTGGCGCAGCAGCACTACGAAAACTTCCGCGACCGTTTTGCCAATTGGCCAATTAACATTGAAGTATTATCCCGTTTTAAAACCGCTAAACAGCAAAATGAAGTCATTGCTAAAGTAGAATCAGGTCATATTGACATTCTTATTGGTACTCACAAACTTTTGCAAAATTCGATCAAATACAAAGATCTGGGTTTATTGGTTGTCGATGAAGAGCATAGATTTGGTGTTAAGCAAAAAGAAAAAATCAAACAATTACGTAGCAATGTCGATATTCTCACTTTAACTGCCACCCCTATTCCAAGAACTTTGAACATGGCAATGGGCGGCATGCGTGACTTATCAATTATAGCGACGCCGCCGGCAAAACGTCTCGCTGTAAAAACCTTTGTTCGTGAACGGGATATAGCACTTATTCGTGAATCAATTTTAAGGGAAACCCTACGTGGTGGTCAGGTATATTTTTTACACAATAATGTTGAAACTATTGACAAGATAGCCGAAGAAATTCAACAACTAATACCTGAATCAAAAGTATTAACTGCCCATGGTCAAATGCGTGAACGTGAATTAGAACGAATTATGAGCGATTTTTACCACCAACGTTTTAATGTTCTGGTTTGTACGACTATTATTGAAACAGGTATTGACGTACCAAGCGCCAATACTATTATCATGGACAGAGCCGACCGACTTGGTTTAGCGCAATTACACCAATTACGTGGCCGTGTAGGACGCTCTCATCATCAGGCTTACGCATATATGTTAACCCCTCCTGGTGGCGCAATGACAAAAGATGCCAAAAAACGCCTGGAAGCTATTTCCCAACTGGAAGACTTAGGTGCAGGTTTTACCTTGGCAACCCACGACCTGGAAATACGTGGTGCCGGTGAATTATTAGGGGAAGATCAAAGTGGCTCTATGAGCCAAGTTGGCTTTAGTTTGTATATGGAAATGTTAGATCAGGCCGTAGCCGCTTTAAAAGAGGGCAAGCAACCTTCCCTTGATCAAGTATTAGCCAAACAAACTGAAATTGATTTACGTGTGCCTGCGTTATTGCCTGATGATTACATTTTCGATGTTAGTTTACGATTAAGTTTATATAAACGTATTGCCAGCTGTAAAAACAAAAAAAAGCTGGATGAAATTCAAGTAGAGCTAATTGACCGTTTTGGTTTATTACCACAGGCAAGTAAAAATTTAATTCAAATCGCAAAATTACGTCATAGAGCACAACAAATTGGTATATCCCGAATTGAGGCAAGTGCAATAGGTGGCTCGGTTGAATTTAGTGATAATACAAAAGTAGATCCCATGTTAATTATCGGGTTAATTCAAAAACGGCCTAGCGTGTATAAAATGGATGGCGCTAATAAACTCAGATTTAAATGGGCTACAGAAGACGCCAAATCCCGGTTTATATTTATTACGACCCTATTGGATGATTTCGTTCAATGAGTTATCTGAATGACTGAGCCCATGACTTAGAGAATCATTCAGTAAAACATTATTTTTTGTTATCATTATTCTTTGCTATGATAGCTTCTAGTTATCATAGATCATTGTTATTACACAACAGTTAAAACAGTATGGATTTTTAATGAAATTAAACCAAGCTTTCCCTTTTAGCCTTTTTGCCGCTTGTATGATTACTGCCTCACTTGACGCCAATTCAGCACCTGCGACAAGTAAAAAGAAACAACAGCGTTGGTTTGAAATAGAAGTGATCCTTTTTAGTCAACTTGGCGACAAAACAAAATTAAAAGAAGAGTTTCCTGATTCACAGCCATTACCTAAATACCACAAAGTATATGATTTATTAACACCACGGTTAAATCCCGATTTATCTGTACTGAAACTTCAATTACCCAGCTGTAAGCAAACTGTTTATCCAACGTCCTTTACTATAAAAAGCACCAAATATTTACACACTGAAATCATTAAACATGTAGAAAATCCAGACCCTTTATTTTCGCTCAAAAGTCTAACTGAAATTGAAGTATCCACCAGTGATGAATTTTTAGATAACGAATTTTTAGCTTCTGAACTTTTAGAGAATGGTGAGCTTTTAAGCTATAGTGAATTTTCAAACGACAATGAAGATGTTAATTTTCAAAATAGCTCATCAATTGAAAATTATGACCCCGGTAGTACTTTAACAAACAATTTTAGTACGGACCCTTCTGAAAATGAGCAAGGCAGTACCAATAAATTTTTGATATCAGATGATGTTCTAAAAGGTAGTATTCAAAATGATAATATTGTAGAGAATAGTATTGTAGCGAATAATGTTTTAGAAAATAAGGCTTTAGAAGATGATTTGATTAATGACAACCTAGTGAATGATGATAACATCCTGACTTCCACAATACCTCAACTTACACCTCAACTTACACCTCAACTTACACCTCAACTTACACCTCAAGTAACAACGCCACTAACAGCAGAACAAATCATTTTAGTATCAGAAGCAGAGCAACATTTCGACCCGATACAATTTAACTATTCCCCCGCACCATTTAGTAAGTCATTCTGTAATTTACCTGATGAGTTTGTTGAACAATATCGACAAAAAAATCCAAATTATGAAGTAGATGCATTTGAAGTCGAAAAAATGGCTACAACGCTAAGTGGTGCAGAGCTCGCAGATCAAGACAAGCCTTATTTACTCAATGGTAATTCCCTACAATTAAAAGATATTGTTAAACAGCTTAGACTCAGCAGAAATTTCAGACCCCTGTTACACGTTGGCTGGCGCCAATCTACATTCATCCCTGATAAAGCTATTCCCTTTCGGTTATTTTCCGGTGACAATTTAGCGTTAAATTACCAAAAACAACAACAGCTTTATCAAAACGGGTTAATGGATGCATTACAGAAAGAGCAGGCGTTGGAGCAATTAGTCTCTGGTTTCAACATTGAGCAAAAACCAATTATTTCAGAGAATTCTGTAGATTCAGGAAACGCTCCAAATGAAATGTCTGTGAGAGATCAATTTATACAAGAGCGAATGAATGATGTCATCTCTCAACTTCAAATGGCCTCAAATCAACCGATAGCAAATATCGAAGATATCATCGCTGATCTCAACAATGATAATTTAACCCCTGAAATTGAAAATACTAACGTTAACGCTATTAACAACAGTAACTTTGAAGACAGCATGTTAAAAGAAAAGGCTCTGATTATAAAACCGGAACTCCCTATACAACCTTGGTATATTGACGGTTTATTTAAGGTTCATGTTAAAAAATATTTACACATAACTGCTGATTTTAACATTCTAAACTTTACTTTGGCTGAACAAGCAACCCAAGCGGCTAAAGCATCGGTGTTAGGTTCAGATAAAACATCAGAAAAGAATAAAAATTTAAAAACTATTCGTTTCCAGCAAGATCGCCGGGTTATCAGTGGCCAAATCCATTATTTTGATCATCCTTATATGGGAATGATAGTACAAATAAGGAAACATAAACGCCCAGAGCCGTCCAATATAAATTAAAAATAGTTCAGCCTAGCGGGCTAAACCTATAACTAAAACCATAACTGAAACTCATGACTAAAGAGAATAAAAATGGATAAAGAAATTGAAATTCAAGCCGCAGTATTTCGTCGCTTATTGAAGCATTTAGATGGTCGGAAAGACGTACAGAATATCGAATTAATGATCCTGGCCGGGTTTTGCCGTAACTGTTTCTCTAAATGGACAGTCAGCGAAGCCGAAAAATTAGGAGTTGAAGTAGATATAGACACTGCACGTCAACAAATTTATGGTATGCCCTATAGTGAATGGAAAGAAAAACACCAATTGCCTGCAACAGATGAACAAATGGAAAAGTTTAATTCGTTAAACAAAAAATAAGACCAAATAAAACTTAATACCATCGTCACTCTTCACATGTACGTGCATGGACGCACTGATGCAACTGAGGCATGCAAAACCTCGAAGCTGACATGTGATGTGACATTTCGTTCACGTTAATCCTGAACATCATTTGCGTTAATTTAACGCTTATACCAATTGTACTAAGTAAATGATCATCCTCGATGTCTAAATTTCCAATAGCTGCGTTGCCTAAATGACAGCTCTTAGACATCCATACACGTCGATGTCGGTATTTGGGTTTTGTCTGGAACAAAAAACTGTCTTTTGAAAATTTATCCTAATCTGTCCCTGATCTCTAACTTAATGCAATTGGTATGAAGTAGTCAAATAATTAAAAAAGTACAGTTTAAATATTGAGTTCATACATTGTTAAACGCCATTTTGCCGGACGTTTACAGTATTACTTGACCACTTTTCATATGCTATCCTGACAAACTTATTTATTTAAATCCTAAACATTATATATCTAAAACTCTTTTTTTAGTTTTAATCTTATATTTTTTAATAGGTTGTAAAGATTCTAAATATTTCAATAACTCTTCATTCTTTAACATTCCTAAATATAGTGCTGTTTGCCAATCACTTACATTTTTATCAATTTTTTCTCTTTCTGTTTTTCTAGCTCCTAATACTAGTCTTATATCAAAATTACTTGATGAGCAGTCAAAAATCCAGCTTTGCATCGTTTCAATGCAGTAATACATAATTCTTGATTTGATTTTTAAAGATGAAATATGTTTAATTATTCTTTTTTCATTATTAACATCAACATCATTATCAATTTGAAAGATTATGTTGAAATCGTACTTTTTACTCTTAATATCAAATTCGACACCTATATTTAATGTTATTTTAGATAATAAATCTGAATATATCGGACTTATAAAATAGCAAGTTTTTTCTTTATCACAGAAATATTTATTACCCTTAATAGGTGCACAACGCCTACATTGTGGAACCAAATTGTTAGGATAAATAGCATAATCTGGCCATGTGCTTTTTGGGATAAAGTGATCTAAAGTTAGTGGTTTTAGAGGTAAGCCACAATACGGACGTAAGCGCTTAACCAACCTACGTACTTATTTTATCGGATCACTTCCCACATAATTTCCTCGTCCCATACACATGAGGAAAATAGAATGACCTACAATGAAAAAAACAATCAAAACATAAAAAAGCCATGGAAAACAATGGGGAAGCCATGACACAACAATGGAAACACAAATACAATCCAAAGCCGATTTTCGAGG